>NZ_JBEPMW010000002.1:0-1037650 GCF_040545985.1 Brevundimonas sp. 1080
CCCCGTGTCAACCGCTCTTTTCAGAGATCTTTCGGAGAGAAGAGCGAACCCTTCAGACCGCAAGAAACCACCGGAGGAAAGCGAGGCTTACCTCTGAAAACCCGTCGGCGATTCGATTGGAGCGCGGAACCTAGTGAAACCAACCGATGAAAGCAAGAAGTTTTTCGCTTCTTCCTTCCGTGGGACCTTGGAGATCTTCACCCCCGCGGCCCCGCCGGCCGGCCCGTTTCCGAGCGAGGCGGCTCTATACGGAGAGGCGGATTTGTCAGCAAGCGGATTCTGACAGGAGAGGGGAAGTTTCTCGCAAAACCGGAGTCGGCCAACAGCGCGCGCGCCTCTCAGCCTGCAATATAGGTCCGCAAGCTCTCAGCCTCATGGGCGTGTTCGGCGATCTGGCACTTCACCACGTCGCCGATGGAGATGACGCCGACCAGACGATCCGCCTGCATGACCGGCAGATGCCGGATGCGCCGATCAGTCATGCGGGTCATCAAGACCGACATCTCCTCGGCCGGCTCGGCATAGATCACCTTGGCCGTCATATAGTCGGCGACCGGACGGTCCAGCGCATGGGCGCCATCGGCCGCCAGCGCCTTGACCACATCGCGTTCGGAAAACACGCCTACCACGCGGTCTCCGTCACAGACGACCAACGCTCCGACCCGCTTCTGCTCCAGTTCTTCGCACGCCTGCGTCACGGTCAGATCCGGCGCGATCGAGAAGACGGCGTTTCCCTTGGTCTTGAGGATTTCGGCGACGAACATCGCGGTCCCTTCTCTCTATAAGAGACGACCGCAGGGCCGGAATGGCGACAGGGCCGCTCAGGGAGCGATGATCGCTCACCCCCCGTCCGGAATCAACGCGCCTCACGGATGAGGCGCGGCGCCCGTTCCGAACATCCGCCCCAAGGGACCGATGGCCAAAAAGCCAACGATGAAGCCGACCGCGTGGGCCTCCCAGGCGATCCTGGCCCCTTCGGCGCCGGGTAGTCCGCCGATCATTCCGGTCACGGCGTTGACCGTCATCCAGGTGATGGCCGCGCCGATCACGCGGCGATCACCCGTCGGCAGGACCCTGCCCTGTCCGCCCAGCAGTCGTGTCGCGGCGCCGATCAGGCCGAAGACGGCGCCGGACGCGCCGACCATCGGCTCGCTGGATCCCCAGTGGATCAGTCCATAGCCCAGCGACGCCAAGACGCCGCACGCCAGATAGAAGAGCAGAAAGACCGTCGGACCGATCCTGGTCCCGAACAGCCGCGCCACCGGCGTCCCGAACGCCAGCGCCGCCACCGCATTCATGATCGCGTGGGTCCAGCCGCCGTGCAGCAGCATGACCGTGAGCAGCCCGCCCCACCGCCCCTGCTCCAGATCAATGGGCGCGAACGCCATGCTCATGCCCATGTCGGGCAGGTCGCGCTGGAAGAAAAAGAGCGTCGGCATCGATACCGCGATCAGCAGCACGACCAGCGGCACGTTGAACATCGGCTCTCGCGCCGGGCGGCTGTTCGGCGGATCGAATCGACCGGATGCGTCTGACATGACGCCACAAATGCTCAGTGACCTGCGTCACATCAAGCGCTTCTTAATAACCTTAATGCAGGTTGGGGTGCGGATCACGCTCGTGGTCCGGCGTCCGTTTGTGCGCGAGGAACCCCGGAATGCCCGCCAAGAGGCTGTTTGTATCCACCGCCGTCATGGCCTTCGCCGCCGCTGCAAGCGTGCCGGCGATCGCGCAGTCGACGGGTTCGGGCGGCGCTGCGCGCTTCCAGCAGGGCTATGGCGGCGCGCGAACGGCCGCCAATACGGCCGCGACCGGCTATACCCGCGACGCCAACGGCAATCGTCTGATCGTCAACGGCATCATCCAGTCCGGCGCCTCAACCTATTCCAGCCAGTCCGGCGGCGCGGCCTCGGCCTATGCCGGCGCAGGCGCGTCCAGCAACGGCGGCACGACCATCGGCGGCTCTACCGCCATCGGCAATCAGCTGAACGTGGTGGTCCAGGGCAGCCGCAACACCGTCATCGTCAACTCGACCCAGACCAACACCGGCGCCATGAACGCCGGTACGGCCCTGAACGGGAATATCAACCTGCCATGAGCCGCCGTCATCTCATCAAGGGGTCCGCCGCCGTTTCGGCCGTCGCCCTTCTGCTCGCCGGCTGCGTCAGCCCGGTCGCGGGTCCGTCGGGGCAATATGCGACGCCGATCGGCAACGCGCCGGTGACCGCAAACCCCACGCCCTATTCCGCCGCGCTGTATTGCCTGGCTGACTACGCACGTCGCTATAATCTGCCCTCGCCGCGCATGGCCGTGGGCCGGATCAGCGACTACACCGGCACGGTGTCGTCCGATGGCGGCCGCCAGATCACGGGCGGCGCCTCGCTGATGGCGAACTCGGCGTTGGCCAAGGCCGGCGCCCGCATCGTCGAACGCTACGACACCTCGGTCTCCGAGCTTGAGCTGCGCTACGCCAACAACAAGCTGATCGGCGACCAAGCCCCCGACGCCAAGGGGCCAGAGGACACCCAGTACCGCCGCATCCTGGCAGGCCAGGTGCCGGGCTCTGACTTCTATGTCGTCGGCGGCATCACTGAGGTGAATTACAACATCCGCTCCGGCGGCTTCGACATCGCCGGCGGCGAGGTCGACAGCAACCGCCCCGGCTCGGGCATCGTCAATCACCGCGTCTATGTGATGAACATCGCCATGGATTTGCGCCTGGTCCAGACGACCACGCTGGAGGTCGTCGATGTCGTCTCCTATCAGAAGCAGATCATCGGCCGCGAAATCTCGGCCGGCGTGTTCGACTTCCTGAACGGCAACGTCTTCGACATCTCGGCCGGCACGGGCGGGATGGAGCCGACGCAACTGGCCGTCCGCGCCCTGGTCGAACGGGCCACGGTCGAGTTCATGGCCAACCTCTATGGCGCGCCAGGCCCCGAAATCTGCCTGAACCCCGCCAACGACCCGCTCGGCGATTCCACGGTCGGCCCGACCGGCGGCTATTATCCGGCCTATCCCACTCAGGACACCAACAATGGCCAGACCCGCGCCGATCCGTCTCGTTGGCATGATGGCCGCGACGGCGACGTTCGCCGCACTCGCCACTGAGGCGAGCGCCCAGCAGACGCCGGCCTGCGATCCGCAAGCCGGCGAAACCTGCTCCAGCACCCAGACCCAGACCGGCGACGTCACCGGCCTGGTGAACATCGACCTGTCCGTCGACCAGGTGACCGTGAGCACAAACGCCCAGGGCAATGCGCTTGCGGGCGGGGTCACGGCCGCCTCCGCGGGTCTAGTCTCGCGCCAGTCGATGACCGGCGCTGCCGTGGCCCGCAGCAATGTGGTCGTGAACGGAGAGGCCGACAGCCAACTCAGCGTCGATACGACCGCGCGCGGCAACTATCTCAGCGTCACCACCGATCGCGCAACCTTCGCCGTGGACTCGAGCCAGTCCGCGACCGGCGACCGGGTCGAGGCAGGCACCTATGTTCAGGCGCCGAACGGCCGCGTGCTGCAAGGCGGTTTCGCGACCAGCACCGCCGTCGCCAACACCGTCGCTCTGGGCGGCCCCTCCTCGTCCCTGACCGGCGTCATCGACCAGAGGGCCCAGACCACCGTCTTCGCCGAGACCGTCGCCGACGTTCAATACATCCCCGCGCCCGCGACCTTCTCGTCCCAGGCTGTCGCCAATGCGGTCCAGACGAACACCACCGGCGCCTCGCACCAGGACTTGGCCATCCGCCAGTCGAACGCCGCCTCGACGACCGAGGCGCGCACCGACGTCTATGTCGACAACGGCTGGGACCTGACGGTCGGCGCCAATGCTGGGGCCAACCAGGCGATCACCGCCAACGCCGGCGGCTCCATGCTGATCCAGACGGACCAGGCCAACGCCGGCCGCGTCCGCGCCGACGCCCGCGTCCAGACCAACCTCCAGGGCCAGACGGTTCTGGCGGCCCGCAGCGTCGCCAACGAGACCGTCGCCGGCAACAACGACATCTATCTGAAGCTGGACAACACTCAGTTGAACACCGGCGGGGTCGAGGCCAACGCGACCTATGTCGGCGTCAACGGCTATGACGCCTATGTCGGCTCCGACGCCGTCGGCAATGCGGTGACGGGCTATGCCTGTTCCCAGTGCGGCGGAGACGTCAACGTCAACAACAACCAGACCAACAGCGGCAATGTCACCGCGACCACCAACGCCACGGTCTCGTCCGGACGCACCGCCGTGATCGGCGCCAACGCCGTCGGCAACAGCGCCAGCTTCTACATCAGCCGCCCCGGCGGCTGATCCGAACATGACAAGTCGGTAAGGTTCGCCAGCCCCGCTTGTGGCGAAGGCAAGCACACTTTACACATCCGGCATCGCGCCATCGGGGGTTGCGGTTTCGGAGTGATACTATGCGTTCTGCGCGTCATCTACTGCTTGTCGCCGTCTCGGGACTGGCCCTGACCACCGGGGCGTTCGCCGCCCCTGCTCTCGCCCAGACCACGCCGCCCGCTGCGGCCGCCGCCGGTCAGGTCGCGCCGTCCGCCCCCTGGGCCCAGGCCGCCAGCGACATTCCCGCCGATCCGGCCGTCCGTTACGGCCTGCTGCCCAACGGCATGCGCTACGCCCTGCTGCACAATGCGACGCCTCCTGGTCAGGCCTCGTTCCGTCTGCGCATCGACGCCGGCTCGCTGATGGAGCGCGACGATCAGAAGGGTCTGGCTCATTTCATGGAGCACATGGCCTTCAACGGCACCAAGGACGTGCCGGAAAACGAGATGTTGCGCATCCTCGAGCGCTTGGGCCTGGCCTTCGGCGCCGACACCAACGCCTTCACCAGCTTCGACCAGACCGCCTATATGCTGGAGCTGCCCAACACCAAGGACGAGACGGTCGATCCCAGCCTGCACATCCTGCGCGAGATGATGTCGGCGGCGCTCATGGCCTCGGACTCGATCGATTCCGAACGCGGCGTTATCGTCGGCGAGGAGCGCACGCGCGACACGCCGCAGTATCGCGTCTTAAAGACTCAGCTGGGCCTGCTGGCGCCCGGCCAGCGTCTGTCGGAACGCCTGCCGATCGGCGACCTCGACATCATCCGCACCGCGCCGCGCCAGCGCTTCGTCGACTTCTACGACGCCTACTATCGCCCCTCGCGCGCCACCTTCATCGCCGTGGGCGACTTCGACGTGGATGCGATGGAGGCCAAGGTCCGCGCGGCCTTCGGCGACTGGAAGCCGACCGCCGCCGATGGTCCCGAGCCCGACCTGGGAACCGTCGCCCCGCGTCAACCGCAGACCAGCATCCTGGTCGAGCCGGGCATCCAGTCCTCGATCCAGATCAACTGGATCAAGGCCCCGGACCTCAGCCCCGACACGGCCGCCGAACGCGCCGCCGACGTCCGTCGCGGCCTGGGTCTGGCCGTGCTGAACCGTCGCCTGGGCGAGATCGCCCGCGCCGACAACCCGCCCTTCATCGGCGCCGGCGCCGGTTATCAGTCGCTGTTCGACAGCCTGGACGCCGGCACCCTGTCGGTCGCCTTCAATCCCGGCGGCTGGCAGCGCGCGTTGGAAAGCGTCGAGCAGGAAAGCCGTCGTCTGGCCGAATACGGCGTCAGCGACGCCGAGCTTCAGCGCGAGATCGTCAACACCCGCACCGCGCTTCAGAACGCCGTGGCCTCGGCCGCGACCCGTTCGACCCCGGCCCTGGCGACCGGCCTCCTGGGCGCCGTCAACGACGACCAGGTCTTCAGCTCGCCCCAGACCAATCTCGATCTCTTCAACAAAGCCGTCGAAGGCCTGACCGTCGACCAGGTCAATCAGGCGACCAAGGCGGTGTTCGAGGGCCAGGGCCCGCTGCTGCTGTTCAGCTCCCCCGTCCCGGTCGAGGGCGGCGAGGCCGCCGTCACCGCCGCGCTGGAGGCCTCGCGCAATACGCCGGTTCAGGCCCGCGCCGCCGAGGCCGAGTTGAAATGGCCTTATGACAACTTCGGCGCCCCGGCGGTCCCCGCCGCCCGTTCCGAAGTCGCAGACCTGGGCGCGACCCTGGTTCGCTTCCCGAACGGCACCTTGCTGAACATCAAGAAGACGGACTTCCGCGCCGACCAGATCCTGGTCAGCGCCCGCACCGGTCTTGGCGAACTGGGCCTGCCTGCCGACACCCTGTCGCCCCTGTCGATGGCCAGCACCGTCCTGGCCCCCGGCGGTCTTGGCAAGCTTAGCTTGGACGAGATGAACCGTGTCCTCAGCGGACGCACCTATAGCGCCGCCGTCAATCAGGCCGGCGACGCCTATATCTTCGCCGGCGCCACCAAGCCCGCCGATCTCCAGCTGGAGCTTCAGGTCCTGGCCGCCTACCTCACCGATCCGGGCCTGCGCGGCGCCTCGTTCGAACAGACCAAGGCCATGTTCCCGCAGATCCTTGCCCAACTCGGCGCCACGCCGCGCGGCGTCTTCCAACGCGACGCCTCGGGCCTGCTGGCCAGCGGCGACGCGCGTGAGACGACCCCGACGGCCGAACAGATCGCCGCGATCCAGATCGACGACATCCGCTCCGGCGTTCGCTCGGCCCTGGCCCAGGGTCCGGTCGAGATCACCGTCGTCGGCGACGTCGACGTCGACGCGGTCATCGCCGCAGTCGGCTCGACCTTCGGCGCCCTGCCCTCGCGCGGTCAGGCGCCCACACCGCCCGCCGGCTCGACGGTGCGCAAGTTCCCCGCCCCGACCGCTACGCCGGTCCAGCTGTATCACACCGGCCCCGCCGAACAGGCGCTGGGCTTCGTCGCCTGGCCGACCACCGACCAGGTCGACGATCGCAAGACCGCGCGTCAGCTATCGATCCTGTCGGACGTGCTTCAGCTGCGCCTGAACGACGAAATCCGCGAGAAGCAGGGCCTGGCCTATTCGCCCAGCGCCGGCTCGACAGCCTCGGACACCTATCCTGGCTACGGCTTCATCTCGGTGACCGCGGAAACCCCGCCGGCCGCCCTGCCCAAACTGTTCGAGACGGTAGACGCCATCGCCGCCGACCTGCGCGACAATCCGATCAGCGAGGACGAACTGAACCGCGCCCGTCGCCCGGCCGTCGAGCGCATCCGTCGTAGCATGGCCGACAACGGCTATTGGCTGACCCAGCTGTCGCAGGCCCAGAGCGATCCGGCGACGCTGGACCAGACCCGCAACCAGATGGCCACCCTGGAAGCCGTCACCGCCGCCGACCTTCAGGCCCTGGCTCGCCAGTATCTGAAGTCCGACAGCGCCTGGCGCGCCACCGTCACGGCTCAGCCGGCGGCCCAGTAACGCCCACGAAAAAGGCCCCGGTTCTCGCGAACCGGGGCCAGTCGTCAGGATCGTCGACGGAGAGCCGACGGTCGCCTTATCTCATGTCCCGCCTGATCGGCGGCTGAACGGGCGTGTTCAGGTCCGGTTCAGAAGACCCGGCCGCCGACGCCGCCGTCCAGGGTGATCACCCCGGTCAGCACGGTCGCGCTCTCGACCTGTTCTTCGCGGTATTCCGTGTATTCCTCTTCGCGATACATCGTCAGGATCTTGATCCCGGCGCCGTAGCGACGCAGCAGCGAACGCTCGTTGCAATCCCGCTCGGGCTTCTCGGGCCGGCATTCCAGCTTGCCGCCCGTTCCGTACCACAGCGCCTCATGCTTGCGGCAGGTCAGGGTCGTGCCGTGATCGAAGCTGATGTCGCCGTTGTAGTCGGCGATGGTCGCCTGCAGCCAGGTGCCCGACAGGCAGCGATACAGCTCGCCCTCGAACCCTTCGGCGATCTCGCGGTCCGGCCGCACCTGCGAGGCAGGGTGCGGCACCTGGCGGTCGTCGATGCAGACGGCCTGGATGACGACCCGCTTCATCATGCTGCGGAAGGCGCTGTAGGGTGTGCGCACGGTCTGGGCGATCACGCCCTCGACAGCCAGGCCCTGGATGGTGGTCGGATAGGGCTGATCGACGCTGACATAGGCCGCGCCGCCGCCTCCGCCGAAGCTGCCCGAGAACCCGCCGGCACGCGCATTGACGTAGGATCGCGCGCCCGAGTTGGCGTTGGCCCCAGCGCCCGCGTTCGCATTGGCGCTCGCGCCAAGGTTCACGTTCACATTGACGTTGGTGTTGATGTTGCCGTTCCAGTTTCCACCGCCGCCGGGACCGCAGTTTCCACCGCCGTTGCAGGGCGGCGGCTCAGGCGGAGGCGGAGGCTCGCACGAGGTGCAGGGCGGCGGCTGACAGCCGGACGTGCATTGCGCCAGCGCGGCTCCGGCGCCCGCCGAGACGGCGAGACCGGCCGCCAGGCCCAGCATCCATTTCGTGATCCGCAGCCGCATCGGCGGGAACTCCCAAGCGAATATCGTGTCGGCCGAACAAGATTCCGGCCGATCCTCCCGTCACAAAACCGCAAAAGCCTTTCGTTTCCGTTGATGAGGCCCGCGCTTCGGGATGGCGCAATGCCGCATCCGTCTGCTAGACCGCCCGCACAATGACCGTCCGCGTCTCCATTCGCCTGATTTCGATTAGCCGCCCGGCGTAGCGCTCCTGGGCCTGATGGCCCCGTGCACGCCGGGATCGAAAGCCCTCAAGCAGCGCGAAGCGCGATAGGGCGAAGAGAACAGCGACCTAATTTTCAAGACGCCGAGACGACCTATGGCCGACGCCCCCGAAAACACCTCTGAATCCACCGCCCGCGACTATCGCGACACCGTCTTCCTGCCCGAGACCCCCTTCCCCATGCGCGGCGGCCTGCCTCAGAAGGAGCCGGTCATCCTGGAACAGTGGGGCGACCTCTACGGGACCCTGCGCGCCGAGCGTCAGAAGCAGAACGCCCCCCTCTACGTCCTTCACGACGGCCCGCCCTACGCCAACGGCGACATCCACATCGGCCACGCCCTGAACAAGACGCTGAAGGACTTCGTGGTCCGCAGCCGCTTCCTTCTGGGCTACGATGTCGATTACGTCCCCGGCTGGGACTGCCACGGCCTGCCGATCGAGTGGAAGATCGAGGAGCAGTTCCGCGCCAAGGGCCGCCGCAAGGACGAGGTGTCCAAGGACGAGTTCCGCCGCGCCTGCCGCGAATACGCCGGCAAATACATCGACCTGCAAAAGGACCAGTTCCACCGGCTGGGCATCGTCGGCGACTTCGCCAACCGCTACGCCACCATGGACTTCACCTCCGAGGCGGCCATCGTCGCCGAGTTCCACAAGTTCAAGAACTCGGGCCAGCTGTATCGCGGCTCCAAGCCGGTCATGTGGTCGCCGGTCGAGCGCACGGCGCTTGCCGACGCTGAGATCGAGTACCACGACCACGTCAGCCCGACGATCTGGGTCAAGTTCCCGGTCACGGCCATGTCCGACGACCATCCCGACGACCTGCTGGCCTTCCGCTCCAGCACACCCTCTATCGTCATCTGGACGACCACGCCCTGGACCATCCCGGCCAACCGCGCCATCAGCTACGGCCCCGAAATCGCCTATGGCCTGTATGAGGTCACGGCCATGGAAGAAGGCCTGGAGTTCGCGCCCTGGGCCAAGCCCGGCGATCGCCTGATCCTGGCCGACAAACTGGCCGAGGACGTGTTCAAGGCCGCCAAGATCGCCGCCTGGACCCGCGTCTACGACATCAATCCGTCGGGCCTCGAAACCGCCCACCCGCTGGCCGCGCTCGACAGCGGCTACGGCTTCTCCGTGCCCTTGCTGGCCGGCGACCACGTCACCGACGACGCCGGCACCGGCTTCGTCCACACCGCGCCCGGCCACGGCGCCGACGACTTCGAGGTCTGGAAGGCCCACGGTCATCACGAGGTGCCCGACACTGTCGATCCCGACGGCGCCTACTACCCCGGCGTCCCCCTGTTCGCGGGCCTGAAGGTGCTGGAGACCGAAGGCAAGAAGACCGGCAAGTTCGGTCCCGCCAATGGCGCGGTGATGGAAAAGCTGATCGAGGCCGGCAATCTGTTGGCGCGCGGGCGGCTGGAGCACTCCTATCCGCACAGCTGGCGCTCCAAGGCGCCGATCATCTTCCGCAACACCCCCCAGTGGTTCATCCGCATGGATCAGCCCCTGAAGAGCGGCGACACCCTGCGCGAGACGGCGCTGAACGCCATCGACGCCACCGCCTTCCATCCCGTCGCCGGCAAGAACCGCATCCGCTCGATGGTCGAAGGCCGTCCCGACTGGCTGGTCAGCCGCCAGCGCGCCTGGGGCACGCCGCTTGCCATGTTCATCGACAAACAGACGGGCCAGCCCTTGCATGACCCCGAGGTCGATGCCCGCATCGTCGCGGCTGTCGCCGAACACGGCGCCGACATCTGGTTCACCGCGCCCGACAGCGATTTCCTGGGCGCCCACGACCCGGCCCGCTACGAAAAGGTCGAGGACATCCTGGACGTCTGGTTCGACTCCGGTTCGACCCACGCCTTCACGCTCGACCCGCGCCTGCCGGAAAACGGCTACACCGGCGACCGTCCCGCCCACTGGCCGGCCGACCTCTATCTGGAAGGCTCCGACCAGCACCGCGGCTGGTTCCAGTCGTCCTTGCTGGAAGGCTGCGGCACGCGCGGCCGCGCCCCGTTCAAGGCGGTCCTGACCCACGGCTTCACCCTCGACGAAAAGGGGGAGAAGATGTCCAAGTCCAAGGGCAATACGACCGACCCCCTGACCATCATCAAGGAATCCGGCGCCGACATCCTGCGTTTGTGGGTGGCCCTGGTCGACTATTCGGACGACCAGCGGATCGGCAAACAGATCCTGCAGACCACGGTCGACGCCTATCGCAAGCTTCGCAACACCGTCCGCTATCTGCTGGGCGCCCTGGCCGATTTCGACGAGGCCGAACGCCTGCCGCTGGACCAGATGCCGCCGCTTGAGAAGTTCGTCCTGCACCGCCTGCACGAGTTGGACGCTCAGGTCCGTGCGGCTTACGGCGAATACCGCTTTCAGGACGTCGTCCGTCCGGTGCTGGAGTTCTGCGCCGGCGACCTGTCGGCCCTGTATTTCGACATCCGCAAGGACGCCCTCTACTGCGACCGCCCCGATGCCTTGCGCCGTCGCGCCGCCCGCACGGTGATGGACGAGGTCTTCATGCGCCTGACCGCCTGGCTGGCCCCGCTGACGCCCTTCACGATGGAAGAGGCCTGGACCACGCGCTTCCCCGACGCCGGCTCCAACTGCGCGCGGGTCATCCCCGACACCCCAGCCGAATGGCGTAATCCGGCCGAGGCCGAGCGTTGGGCGGCGATCAATACGGTTCTCGAAGTGGTCAATGAATCGCTTGAAGCCGCCCGCCGCGAGAAGCTGATCGGCGGCGCCCTTGACGCGTGGCCGGCCGTCACCGCCCCGGCCTCCGCCTTCGCCCCGTTCGAAGGCCTCGACGCGGCCGAGATTTTCCGCACCTCGGGCGCCGATCTTGTTGAAGGCGAAACCATCTCGGTCACGGTCGCTGTCGCCGACTACCCGAAATGCGCCCGCTCCTGGCGCCGCGTCCCCGACGTCGGCTCCGACCCCGCCTACCCCGACCTCTCGGCCCGCGACGCCGATGCGGTTCGGTATTGGGACCAGACGCACGCCTGATCGCACCAAAGTCTCCTCCCCACGCGTGGGGAGGGGGACCGCGAAGCGGTGGAGGGGCTCTTGAACTCCCACAGACGCCTGCGATGCGCGAAGAGCCCCTCCGTCTCTCCGCTGCGCTTCGAGCCACCTCCCCATGGATGGGGAGGAGACGATGTTCAGCCATCGCAATGTCGCTGGTCCCTTCGCAGCGATTTCAATCGCTTGCCGATTTATGTCCCTCGTCTCCCGTCCACGGGGTCAAACGGGCCCATAATACATCCGTCTCGTCGCATGGAGGGCTCGCCTGGCCTGCGACCTTGCGGCGGCGGGAGCGGAGGGAACGGGGGCGATGGTGAAATCCCATCGCGGCGCCGGGGCTGATCGGTCGGGGAATCGCCCCGGCGTCCGCAGTCGCGTCGCAGGGTCGAGGGGGATACTCGGCCGCACTCGGGACGGTCCTCGCAGGGACCGCCGACCCGTCGCAGGCTTATGGGGTTAGGCGATAAGACCGCCACCGCTCGGCGCCCCGAGCTTGCAGGCCAACCCACCGCGCGGAGCGTCATACCCTTCGTCGAAACGGTACTTACAAACTCACACTCCGGGCGAAGGCCCGGCGCTCCGCCCAGCCCTCCATTAACTTCGCAGGCCGAACGCCGCGAAGACGAAGCCGTTTTCCGTCCCGCGCGACACCGCGTCATCTTGTCAAACCGCCCCTCGCGCCCCAACTGCAAAGCCTACCAAAATCCCACCTTCGCTCGCGACGGGAGCCCTGATGCCGCATGCCGACAGCCTGATTCTCACCCTGGTCGGGGGCTTTGTCCTCGCCTTCGTGTTCGGCATGCTGGCGCATCGGCTGAAACTGTCGCCCTTGGTGGGCTATCTCGTCGCGGGCGTGATCGTCGGCCCCTATACGGGCGGCTTCGTCGCCGACACCGAACTGGCGCCGCAACTGGCCGAGATCGGCGTCATTCTGCTGATGTTCGGCGTCGGCCTGCATTTCTCGCCCAAGGATCTGATGCAGGTCCGCAAGGTCGCTATTCCGGGCGCCCTGGTTCAGATCGGCGTCGCCACCGTGCTGGGATGGGGGCTCGGCCGTTTCGTGCTGGGCCTGGGCGATGTCGAGGCTGTGCTGATGGGCTTTGCATTGTCCGTCGCCTCGACCGTCGTCCTGCTGCGGGCGCTGGAGGAGCGCAAACAGGTCAAGGGCGAGATCGGCCGCATCGCTGTGGGCTGGCTGATCGTCGAGGATCTGGTCATCGTCATTGCCCTGGTCATGCTGCCCATGGTGCTTGTCCCGGCCGGAACACAGACGGACTTTGCGGCCCTGGGTACAGACGTCGGCCTGACCCTGCTAAAGGTCGTGTTGTTCGTCGTCGGCATGCTGGTCGTCGGCGGCAAGGTCATTCCCTGGCTGCTGATCCGCATCGCCCACACCAAGTCGCGCGAGCTTTTCACCCTGGGCGTCCTCGCCATCGCCCTGGGAATCGCCTGGCTGGCCTATTTCCTGTTCCACTCCTTCGCGCTGGGCGCCTTCCTGGCCGGCCTGGTGATGAACGCGTCGCCCCTGGGTCACAATGCGGCCGAGCGATCCCTGCCGCTGCGCGACGCCTTCGCGGTGTTGTTCTTCGTTTCGGTCGGCATGCTGTTCGACCCGATGATCGTGGTGCGCCAGCCCTGGGCGGTCCTGGGCGTGCTGGGCATCGTCATCGTCGGCAAGTCGGTCGCGGCCCTCGTCATCACCCAGACCTTCAAGCTCGATCGGCCGACCGGCTTCACCGTCGCCGCGTCCCTGGCCCAGATCGGCGAGTTCTCCTTCATCCTGGCCGCGCTCGGCGTGTCCCTGGGCGCCATGAGCCGCGAGACCCACGACCTGATCCTGGCCGCCGCCCTGCTGTCGATCTCGCTGAACCCCTTCGTCTTCCTGTTCACCGATCGGATGGGCGGCAAGCCGAAGCCTCCCGCAGCCGGCGCGCTCCGACCCGCAGCGGCGGACGGCCCGATCACGGATGCGGTCGCGGCGCCCTGAGCCCCTTTCCGCGCCGTCCGCCGCCCGCTATCGTCCGCTCATGGACAAAATCGCCGCAGATCAGGCCGTTCTTCACTATGGCGACGGCGAGTTCGCCGTCTTGAAGCCCGGCCGCTTCGTGCGCTGCGCCGTCACGGACAAACCGATTCCGCTGGAAGTCCTCCGCTACTGGAGCCCGACCCGCCAGCAGCCTTACTACGGCCCCGCCGAATTCATCGCGGCCCAGCAGGGCGAAAAATGATCCCGTCGCGCCGCGCCCTGCTGACCGGCGCGGGCGCCAGCCTGATCGCCGCGCCGCTGATGGCTGAAGACCGCAACGCCCTGCCGCTGACCTTGAACGGCGCCTGGCGTCAGGGCGGCTACGCCTTCGGTCGCACCGCGCCGCGCGCCCTGATCTTCGTCGACGGCGAGGCTCTGACCACCGCCTCGGCCGCCGGCCTCTTCGTGATCGGCTTCGACCGCGACGCCGGTCCGATCACCCAGATCGAAGCCCGGTCCGGCGACCGGTCCGCCCGACGCACCCTCGACATCGCTCCCTACGCCTTCCCGTCAACCAGCGTGAACGGCCTGCCGTCCTCGACCGTCGAGCCCAGCGATCCCGCTCTGCTGGCCCGCATCCAGCAGGAGATCGCGCTGAAGACCGAGGGCTTCGCCAGCCGCATCGACGCCGACGACTTCAAGGACGGGTTCGTCTGGCCGCTGGAGAGCTACCGGGTCTCCAGCGCCTGGGGCGTTCAGCGCGTCCTAAACGGCACGCCCGCCCGGCCGCACTATGGCATCGATCTGGCCGCCCCTCAGGGCAGCGTGATCCGCGCCCCCGCCGACGGCCGCATCGCCTTCGTCCGCCCCGACATGCATTTCGAGGGCGGTCTGACCCTGATCGACCACGGTCAGGGCCTGATCAGCTGCTATCTGCACCAGTCGCGGCTGGACGTGGCGCTGGGTCAGCGCGTCCGGCGCGGCGATGCGCTGGGCCGCGTCGGCATGACCGGCCGCGCCACCGGCCCCCACCTGTGCTGGCGCATGAAATGGCGCGATCGCAACCTGGATCCTTCCCTCATGATCGGGGCGCGTGTTCCAGAAAGTCTAGCCTGATCAAAGGCTCCTCTTGCGAGACTACGCATATCCCCTTAGCCTCGATCAAAGATCTGGCGGGGCCCGATGTTTTCTCTGAAATCGCTGAACGTCCTGCTTGTGGACGACAATCAGAATATGCGCGCCATCGCGTCAGCCGTGCTGCATTCGGCCGACATCCGCAACGTCTATGAGGCGTCCGAAGGCGCGACGGCTTTCGATTTGCTGCGTCGCCACGCGATCGATCTGGCCATCGTCGATTTCAACATGTTCCCGCTGGACGGGGTCGAGTTCACACGGCTGGTCCGCATTAGCCCCGACAGCCCCAATCCGTTTCTGCCGATCATCATGATGACCGGCCATTCCGAACGCAGCCGCGTCTATGAGGCCCGCGACGCCGGGGTGACCGAGTTCATCGTCAAGCCGATCACCGCCAAGGCCGTACTGGATCGGCTGAACGCCGTCATCATGAAGCCCCGCCCCTTTATCAAGGCCGATGGCTATATCGGCCCCTGCCGTCGGCGCCGCGAGACGCCCGACTACGCCGGGCCCTACCGTCGAGGATCGGACGCCTCGCGGTCCAACGCCGCATAGACCTTGTCCGGCCAGCGCTTGTGGACCCAGAACCAGTCCACCGGATGCTCTTTCACACGGTCCTCGACGAAGCGATTGGCGGCCTGAATGCCCGCCAGCGTATCGGCCGCCTTGTCCTCGCTTTGATTGACCACGATCGGCTCGTGCGCCGTGACCCGGAACCGCACGCCAGGCAGGCGCACCACCGACAGCGGCAGCATGACCGTGTCGAACTTCAACGCCAGCCTCGCCGCTCCAGGGGAGGCGTTCACCGGCTGGCCGAAGAACTCCACCTCCGGCCCCTGGTTGTATTTCTGATCGACCAGCAAGGCGATGGAGTCGCCGCGCTTCATCCCCGCCATCAGCTCGCGCGTCCCGTCGCCCTTGGGTGCGAACAGGCGGATGCCGTACCGCTCACGGCTCTGGCGGATCAGGGCGTCGACATACGGATTATTGGCGGCGCGATAGGTCACCTGACACGGCACGCCCGAGGCCATGATCACCGCCGCCATCACCTCGAAGTTGGCCAGATGGCCCGAGATCAAAACGGCCGGCTTGCCGCTGTCGCGCAGGGCGTGCAGCCGCTCCATCCCGACCACCTCGACCCGCCCGCCTTCGGGCGTCAGATGATCCATGACCGCCAGCTCGGCGAAGGTCCGGCCCGTCTGGTCCCACTGCGCCAAGGCCAGGGCCTCGCGCTGATCGCTCGGCATGTCGGGAAAGGCGATCCGCAGATTGCGCATCACCGTCTTCTGCGTGCCGGTCAGCGGCCCCAGAGTGCGCAGCAGCCAGCCGCCCAAGCCGGACGCCCGCTCGACACCCAACAGGCGCAGAAAGCCGAACAGCGCCTGAAAGCCGAAGGCCTCCAGGCGCCAGATCAGATCCTGCTTCACGCTTGTCGCGCTACCGCCCGCCGTGCGGCTTGAGCGCGTGTCTTCACCAGGCAATCGTCAATCCACCGTCCACCACAAGGGTCTGGCCGGTCACATAGGCCGACGCAGGGCTGCACAGATAGACCGCCGTGCCCGCGATTTCATCGGGCTGGCCGATCCTTTTCAGCGGCGCCGGCTCGGTGACCTGTTTCAGCAGCTCCGGGTTCTCCCACAGATATTTGGCGAAATCGGTCTGAACCAGCCCAGGCGCGATGCAGTTGACCCGCACGTTCGACGGCCCCCACTCCACCGCCAGATTGCGCACCAGCTGCATATCCGCCGCCTTGGAGATATTGTAGGCGCCAATCAGCGCGTTGCCGCGAAGCCCGCCGATGGACGAGATCACCAGGATCGACCCATCCTTGCGCTCCACCATCTGCGGCGCGACCATCTGGATCAGCCAGTGGTTCGAGATGACGTTATTCTGCAGGATCTTCTCGAACTGATCGTCGGCGATGCCCGCCATCGGCCCGGCATACGGATTGGTCGCGGCGTTGCACACCAGGATGTCGATCTGGCCGAAGGCGGCGTTTGTCTCGTCGACCAGCCGCTGCAAATCCTCCTTCGAGGCGATGTTGGCGGGAACGGCAATTGCGCGTCCCTCGCCATACTTGCCGTTGATCTCGGCGGCGACCTCGTCGCACGGCCCGGCCTTGCGCGACGAGATGACGACCTTGGCGCCATGTTCGGCCAGCCGTTCGGCGATGGCCTTGCCGATTCCCCGCGATGAGCCGGTGATGATTGCGACCTTGCCGGTCAGATCGAACAGTTCCATTGCGTTTCCCGTAGGTTTGGCGGGGATATTTGCAGCCCCGCTCTAGCCGAATGACATTGATAGCCTGATACTCAGGCGATTCCATCCGGGAGTGGCCGACCGCCAGCCGATGCGCAACGTAACAACGGGCTTTCTCTACTTCGCCTATCTGTTCCTCGGCATGACCGTGGGCGCCTTCCTGTGGCGCGCGGGCCTTGGGATCGGCGCAGGCGTGGCCGGAACGCTCGGCGCACTGGGGCTGTTGGGCGCCTTCCACGGCATCGTCACCGGCATCGCCGAACGCCGCGTCCTGAAAAAGGAGTTCGGCCAGGTCCGCGAGGCCCACCGGCTGCTCGCCGATGCGATGGAATCGACACAGGGCGCCCTGACCGAACTGGCGCACGCCATCGAGACCGGCGTCCTGTCCGACACCGACGCCCTGACCGGCGAGGTCCGGATGCTGGAATCGCTGGTCCAGCAGATGAGCGAAAGCATCGACGAACGCCTGGCCGCCGCGCCCCATATCGGCGTCGAGACTTTCGAGGGCCGTCGCATGGCCCAGTCCAACGTTCTGCTGCGCACCATTCACGAGGCGCTCAGCGAAGGGCGCGTCGATCTGTATCTGCAGCCGGTCGTCTCCCTGCCCCAACGCCGGACCATCTTCTACGAGAGCTTCACCAGGCTGCGCGACGCCACCGATCGCGTCATGATGCCGGCGGAGTATCTGTCTCTGGCCGAGGGCGAGGGCCTGGTGCCGGCGATCGACAATCTGCTGCTGTTCCGCTGCGCCCAGATCGTGCGGCGCCTGGCGCGTCAGGACCGCAAGGTCGGCGTTTTCTGCAACGTGGCCCTGACCTCGCTGGGCGACGAGACCTTCTTCCCGCAGTTCCTGGATTTCCTCAGCGAGAACCGTGACCTGAACCAGGCGCTGATCTTCGAACTGGGTCAGGCGACGTTCGACGCCCGCGGCGCCATCGAGGCGCGCAACATGGCCAAGCTGGCCGACCTGGGCTTCCGCTTCTCGCTGGACAAGGTGCAGACGCTCGACCTCGACTTCGCCGACCTGCAACGCTCGGACGTCAAATTCATCAAGGTCGCGGCAGACCTGATGATCGAACAACTGCTGGACCTGGACGGCGGCGCCCCCTTGCGCTCCATGCCCGACATCCAGGCCGCCGACTTCGCCGCCCTGACCCGCCGCTACGGCGTCGAGGTCATCGCCGAAAAGGTAGAGAACGAACGCCAGGTCGTCGATATCCTCGAACTGGACGTCGGCATGGGCCAGGGCCACCTGTTCGGCGAACCCCGCGCCATCAAGGAACAGGTGTTGGCCGAGACCGACCCCCCGGCCGAGTTCCTGCGCTCCACCCTGCGTAGCGCCGAGCAGCGCAGACGCTACTAGAGCCACTGTCCCGTCTCTTTCCCGCTTTGCGGGGAGGTGGCGCGGCGCCCCTTCGCGCCTCGACGGAGGGGGTCTTCCCCCACAACAGGCGCCGAGCCAGTTTCAAGAACCCCTCCACCGCTTCGCGGTCCCCCTCCCCATTTCATGGGGAGGAGACTTTCGCCTCTGCGTCGTAGCGGCTACCAAAGTCCCATGACCCTCCCCCACGCCCTGCCCCACCTCGGCGCCGTCGCCGGCGACTATGACATCCTGCTCTGCGACGTGTGGGGCGTGATCCATAACGGCCGCGAGAGCTGGGCCGCGCCGTGCGAGGCGCTTACGCGGTTCAACCGCGAGGGCGGCCATGTCGTGCTGATCTCCAACTCGCCCCGGCCGGCGTCGGACGTGATCGCTCAGCTGGACGGGCGGGGCGTGCCGCGCGAGGCGTGGAAGGCCTTCGTCACCTCGGGCGACGCGACCCGCGCCGAACTGGCCAGGCGCGCGCCCGGCCCGGCCTGGATCGTCGGCCCCGAACGGGACGCGCCGCTGTACGCCGGCCTTGGCCTCGAGCGCGCCGCGTCGCCTGAGGACGCCGCCTTCATCTCCGTCACCGGCCCGGTGGACGACACGGTCGAGACGCCCGAAGACTACCGTGAGCGGTTCGCCGTCGGCGCCGCACGCGACATCGAACTGATCTGCGCCAATCCCGACCGCGTCGTCCAACGCGGCGACCAGCTGATCTACTGCGGCGGAGCACTGGCCGACCTGTATGAATCGCAGGGAGGACGCGTCGTCATGGCGGGCAAGCCCTTCGCCCCGATCTATGATCTGGCGATCAAGGAGGCGGAAGGCCTGCTTGGCCGCTCCGTCGATCGCTCGCGCGTCCTGTGCATCGGCGACGGCGTCGTCACCGACGTGATGGGCGCGAACGCGCAAGGGCTCGACTGCCTGTTCATCGCCCAGGGCATCCACGGCGACCAGGCCAAGGGAGAAGACGGCGCGCTCGACCCGGCCCGCGCCGCTGCCCTGCTGAAGGCGGAAACGACCTATGCGCGATACGCCGCGCTCGAACTGAACTGGTAAGGCTCGCCATTTTGTCGCACCGCCGCTAAAGCCTCATCCATGGTCGAATTGGTTCAGCAGCATCCGTCCGGTGGTTACATCCTGGACGAACTTCACGTCGGCATGGCGGCCGAGAAAATCGTCGTCGCGACGGAGGACCGCATTCGGCTGTTCGCCGAGGCGTCCGACGATTTCAACCCGGTGCATCTGGATGAGGCCTTCGCCTCCAAGACCGCCTATCGCGGCCGGATCGCCCACGGCCTGCTCAGCGCCTCGTTCGGCTCTGCAGTGGTCGGCACCATCCTGCCGGGCGCCGGCTCGATCTACATTTCCCAGACCCTGGCCTTCCATCAGCCGGTGCGGATCGACGACGTCGTGCGTATCCTGATCACCGTGATCGACGTCGAGCCCGAGAGCGCGCGGGTCAAGCTCAGCTGCGAAGGCTTCGTCGGCGAGACCATGATCATGGACGGCGTCGCCGTCGTCCGCGTCCCCCGCCGGCGCAAACCGTCCCAGCGTTGATGCAGATTGCGCGTATTTGGCGCGACTGGCGCGAGGTGCCGGACGCGCTGAAGGGCGCGGCGGTCGCCGTCGGCGCCTTCGACGGCGTGCATCGCGGGCATCAGGCCGTCATCGCTGGCGCACGTGACGCGGCGCAACGGCTGGGCGCGCCGCTGGGCGTCGTCAGCTTCGATCCTCATCCCCGCCGCTGGTTCCAGAAGGACGCCGCACCCTTTCGATTGATGACGGCCGAGCAGATGGCCGAGGCTTTGGCGCCGCTGGGTGTGGACATCCTTTATCTGCTGCCCTTTGACACCGAGATGGCCGGCATGACCGACGCCGCCTTCGCCGAGCGGGTTCTGGCCGAGGGTCTGGGCATCCGCCACGCCGCCGTCGGGTTCGACTTCACCTTCGGCAAGGGCCGCTCCGGCTCGCCCGAGGCCTTGCGCGCCTACGGCGAGCGGCTGGGCTTCACTGTCTCGGTCGCCGAACGGCTGGATGACGCGGACGGGCTGAAACTGTCGTCCAGCGCCGTGCGCGAGGCCCTGAAGGCTGGCGACATGGCCCGCGCCGCCGCCATCCTGGGCCGCCCCTTCGCTATTCGGGGCGAGGTGATCCACGGCGACAAGCGCGGCCGCACCATTGGCGTGCCGACGGCCAACGTCGCGCTCGGCGACTATATGCGCCCCGCCTACGGCGTCTATGCGACCCGCAGCCGATTGCCGGACGGGCGGGTGATCGACGGCGTCGCCAGCCTGGGCGTGCGTCCCATGTATGCGCTGGAGACCCCGCTGATGGAGGTCTGGCTGTTCGACTTCGACGGCGACCTCTACGGCCAGACGCTGGACACGGAACTGGTCGCCTGGCTGCGCGGCGAGGAGACCTTCGACGGTCTCGACGCCCTGAAGACCCAGATCGACGCCGATGCGGCGGCGGCGCGAACCATCCTCAGCCGATCATAGAGGCCGCAGCTCCGCCGCGAACCGCTTCCAGTTCTGCACATAGTGTTCGGCCGACATCTGCAGCACGGCGATGTGCGCCGGGTCACGCTCCCGCACCACCTTGCCGGGCTGGCCCACGACCAGACTGTTGTCCGGGATGATCTTGCCTTCTGTGATCAGCGCGTTGGCCCCGATGATGCAGTTCCGGCCGATCTTGACCCCGTTCAGCACCACCGCTCCGATGCCGATCAGGCTGTAGTCGCCCACCTCGCAGCCATGCAGCATGGCCTTGTGTCCCACCGTCACGCCGCGTCCCAGCGTCAGCGGCGAACCCATGTCGGTGTGCAGCACGCTGCCGTCCTGAATGTTGCTGTCAGGCCCCACTGTGATCGGATCGTTGTCCCCGCGCAGCACGGCGCCGAACCAGACACTGGCGTTGGAATGGAGAATCACGTTCCCTATCACGGATGCGCTTGGCGCCACCCAGTATTCGCCCTGCGGCGGAAGCTGCGGTTTGCTGTCGCCCAAGGCGTAAATGGTCATCTGTACACCGCCTAATCTTTGAAAAACGAGGGCTTTAACGGATCGCTAACCACGATAGCATCATTCTGTTGATGCGATTCGTGGGTCGCCATTTCGGCCCCGGATCCGAAACCGGATCAAGCCCGATCCGGTCATCAAGTCGGGGCTTTCGCGTGGCGCGTTGGGATCCTGGTTCGGTTGTTCGGCGGCGGGCGCACCCCGTTGCAGACGGCCCTGCTGTCGATCCGGGCCGCCGCTCTGCAGGCCGCGACCTCTTCCTCCCCAAGACCATCCAAGGCGGCGCCCGTTCGGGTCCGCCTTTTTTCATGCCCTGGAGGCGTCCATGACCAAGCGTGCTGCAACCAAGCGTCAAACGCGTGAACACGGAATCCTGGATTCGCGTGATTTCATGGAGGAGTCGAAAGTTCGTCGGCTTCACGCCCCGCATAACGAGCGATCAGGGTGGTCGCCCTACCCTTCGAACGACGACCGCGACCAAGGCTATCTGAAGACGTTGAAGCCCAAATCCGAGGGCCAGGGCGAGTTGATGGAAGCCATCGACCACCACAACCTGGTCATGGCGCTGGGTCCCGCAGGCACCGGCAAGACCTACCTCGCCGTCGCCAAGGCGGTCGAGGCGCTGGAGGCGGGCAAGGTCGGCCGCATCGTCCTGAGCCGCCCTGCAGTCGAGGCCGGCGAATCCATCGGCTTCCTGCCCGGCGACATGGAAGACAAGCTGGCTCCCTATCTGCGCCCGCTCTACGACGCCCTGTCCGATCGTCTGTCGATGAAGCGGGTCAAGGCGCTGATGGCCGAAGGTCTGATCGAGATCGCCCCGGTCGGCTATATGCGCGGCCGCACGCTGAACAACGCCTTCATCGTCGTGGACGAGGCGCAGAACTGCACCTACGTCCAGCTCAAGATGTTGCTGACCCGCCTGGGCTGGCATTCGACCATGGTGGTGACCGGCGATCCGCAGCAGTCGGACCTGCTGCCCGGCATCTCGGGCCTGTCGGACATCTCGGCGCGACTGGAGGCCGTACCCGACATCGCCGTGGTGCGTCTGGCCGAGCGCGACATCGTCCGCCACCCGCTGGTCGCGTCGATGATCGGCGTGCTCTAGCTCTGATCCTGCAGCCGACGTTGTCCGCGTCGGCTGCAGGCGCGTTGCACCGCGAAACCAAAAGCCATTGTCCCCGGGCGCACCGCACCGCTAAAGGTCGGCTCGCGGCTGATGAGGGATTTCGATGCGCGTAGCGATGATTGGGACGGGCTATGTGGGCCTGGTGTCCGGCGCCTGTTTCGCCGACTTCGGCCATGTCGTCACCTGCATCGACAAGGACCCCTCCAAGATCGAGCGGCTGGAGCGGGGCGAAATCCCGATCTATGAGCCCGGGCTGGATGATCTGGTCGCCGCCAATGTGCGCGAGGGTCGACTGTTCTTCACCCTGGACGGCGCCGAGGCCATTCGCCGGGCCGACGCCGTCTTCATCGCCGTGGGCACGCCGACACGCCGGGGCGACGGCCATGCCGACCTGTCCTACGTCCACGCCGCCGCCGAGGAGATCGCCGGCCTGATCGAAGGCTTCACGGTCGTCGTCACCAAGTCGACCGTCCCGGTCGGCACGGGCGACGAGGTCGAGGCGATCATCCGCAAGACCAATCCGAAGGCCGACTTCGCCGTCGTCTCCAACCCCGAATTCCTGCGTGAAGGCGCCGCCATCGGCGACTTCAAACGCCCGGACCGCGTCGTCATCGGCATCGACGATATGACCGGCGACGCCGGCGGCCGGGCGCAAAAGGTCATGAGCGAACTCTATCGCCCGCTGAACCTGAATGAGAGCCCGCTGCTGTTCGTGGGCCGTCGCACATCCGAGCTGATCAAATACGCCGCCAACGCCTTCCTGGCGATGAAGATCACCTTCATCAACGAGATGGCCGACCTGTGCGAAGCCGTCGGCGCCGACGTCCAGCAGGTCGCGCGCGGCATCGGTCTGGACAAGCGCATCGGTTCGAAATTCCTGCACGCCGGCCCCGGCTATGGCGGCTCGTGCTTCCCCAAGGACACTATCGCCCTGGTCCGCACCGCCCAGCAGTATGGCGCGCCGACAAAGCTGATCGAGGCCACGGTCGAGGTCAACGACGCCCGCAAGAAGGCCATGGCCGACCGCGTCGCCGCGACCCTGGGCACAAGCGTTCAGGGCAAGACAGTCGCCCTTCTGGGTCTGACGTTCAAGCCGAACACCGACGACATGCGTGACGCCCCGTCGCTGGACATTGCGCCTGCTCTGATCGCCGCCGGCGCAACCGTCCAAGCCTTCGATCCCGAAGGCATGCATGAGGCCGCCAAGCTGTTGCCGGACATCCAGATGAAGGACAGCGCCTATGACGCCGTCGTCGGCGCCGACGCCGTGGTCCTCGTCACCGAATGGGACCAGTTCCGCGCCCTGGATCTAGATCGCATCAAGCTGCTGATGAAACAGCCGGTCTTGGTCGATCTGCGCAACATCTATCGACCCGAGGACATGAAGCATCGCGGCTTTCGCTACATGGGCATCGGGCGCGGCTGATGGGGTCGCCGATCCTCGTCACGGGTGCTGCCGGCTTCATCGGCATGCACGTCGCCGAGCGTCTGCTGGACCGGGGCGAGCAGGTGATCGGCGTCGATGTCTTCAATGACTACTACGATCCGCGCCTGAAGGCCGCCCGGGCCGCCCGCCTGGAAAGGCGAGACGGCTTCAAGATGGTCCGCGCCGACATCGCCGACCACGAGCAGATGCGTGCCCTCGTTTCAGACGCCGGGGTCAAGCGGATCGTCCACCTCGCGGCTCAGGCCGGCGTCCGCTACTCGCTCGAAAACCCCTTCGCCTATGAGCGGTCGAACCTGGCCGGCCATCTGTCGATGCTGGAGGCCGCGCGCCACAACGGCGTGACCCATCTGGTCTATGCCTCATCCAGCTCCGTCTATGGCGACCGGCCCCTGGAGGGTTCGGGATTTCGCGAGGATGACCCGACGGTCAATCCCGTCTCGCTCTACGCCGCGACCAAACGCTCGTGCGAACTGATGAGTCAGAGCTACGCCAAGCTCTACGGCTTTCCCCAGTCGGGCCTGCGCTTCTTCACCGTCTATGGCCCCTGGGGCCGGCCCGACATGGCCTATTTCAGCTTCACCCAGAAGATCGTGCGCGGCGACGCCATCGAGGTCTATGGCGAAGGCAAGATGGCGCGCGATTTCACCTATATCGACGACATCGTCGACGGCGTGGTCGCCGTTCTGGACCGTCCCCCCGCGCGGGGCGTCCATGAGGTCTACAACATCGGCGACAGCCAGCCCGTCGGCCTGATGGAGATGATCTCCACGCTGGAAACCGCGCTGGGCGTCAGCGCGAACAAGATCATGCGGCCGATGCAGCCCGGCGACGTCACCGCCACCTATGCGGACACTTCCAAGCTGAATGCCCTGTGCGGTTATCAGCCCAAGGTTTCGCTGAAGTTCGGACTGGAAAAGTTCGTCGCCTGGTGGCGTCAATACGAGAACGGTTGACGCAAGAAGGCTGGGGGGCCGATGCGACGCGAAATCCTGCCGGCGGGCGTCGCCCTGATGCTGTTCGGCGCAACCGACGCCTCGGCCCAGGCTTTGCGCTCGGCTCAGGACACGCAAATCGACCTCTTCGTTCGCAATCGCGCGGTCGCCGTGCGCGACCGGCCGCAACCCGCCTATGACCCGCTCGGCGTCCGGGCCGGCGGTTTCACGGTCTTTCCCCGGCTTCAGTCGGGCGTCATCCATGACAGCAATGTCTTTGCGGCCGAAGACGACCCTCAGACTGCAACGACCTTGCGCCTGACGCCTGAGGTCGTCGTCCGATCCCAGTGGTCGCGCCACGCGCTTGAAACCCGTGTCCGCGCTGACATCGACCGCAACCTCGACTTCGACAGCGAGAACACGACCGACTGGAGCCTGGGCGGCGCCGGCCGTCTCGACATCGTTCGAGGCGCCGACATCACTTTGGCCGCCGACTACGCCCGCGATCACGAGCCCCGCACGGCCGCCGGCGCCGATCCCGCCGCTCGCCGCCCGATCGCCTTCGATATGGCCTCCGCCTCGCTGGCGGCGACGCGCACGCAAGGTCGATTGCGCCTGTCCGCCAAAGCCGCCGTTCTTCGCTACGACTACCGCGATGGGCTGAACGACGCCGGCGCCGTCATCGAACAGGATGACCGGGATCGCACCGTCGCCCGCCTGACCGGCCGCGCGGACTACGCCCTCTCCCCCGCGACAGCTTTGATGGTCCAAGTCGCCCGCGATGACCGCGACTATCGAAACGTGGCAGGGTCGCCGGAACGATCCTCTTCCGGCCACGAAGTGCTGGCTGGCGTGGACTTCGAGCTCGGCGCGCTGATGCGGGGCGAGGTCGCCGCCGGATACATCCGCCAGGATTGTCAGGACGCAGCCTATGGCGATCTCGACGGCTTCGGCGGTCGTGCGCGCCTGTCGTGGTTTCCGACGCAGTTGACGACCCTGACCGCCACCGCCGGGCGCAGCGTCGAGGACACCGGCGTGATCGGCTCGGCCGGCGCACTGCGCACCGACCTGTCGATCGGCGTGGACCACGAACTGCTGCGCAACCTGATCCTGACGGCGGAAACGGCGTGGAGCGAAGAAGACTACAACGGCCTCGACCGCACCGACACCCGCCTTGCCGCCAGCTTCAGCGCCATCTATCGCCTCGACCGTCGCTATGGCCTGACCGCCGGTCTGACCTATCTCGACCAATCTTCGTCCGGCGCGGCTGCGGGACCGAGATATCGCTCGACGCGCCTGTCCATCGCGGTCGTCTCGCAGTTCTGATCGCACGGCCACAGCGCGAAGATTGACAACCTGAAGGCATCATCGCACCACTGGACGGGACGATCACCGTTCGATGGCGCGATGACCCACCACGACCCCGCGATCGGCGGTCCCGGCCAGCCGGCGGACGACGCCATTGACCTCCATGCCTTGATCGCCGCCTTCCGCCGTCGTCTCGGTCTGTTCACCGCTGTCGCAGCGGTCGTCTGTCTGATCGTTCTGGCTTTGATGCTGGGCCAGCCGTCGGTCTATACCGCGACCGCCAGCCTCCAGATCAATACGCGCAAGGAACAGGTCGTGGCGGGACAGGCCGTGCTGTCGGCGCTCGACGCCGAGGCGGCCATCGTGGACACCGAGGTCGAGGTTCTGAAGTCACCCCAGCTTGCTGCCCAGGTCGTGCAGACGCTGGGTCTGATCCGCGATCCCGAGTTCAACGCTCGCCTGCGATCCTCGCCCCTCACCCACCACCTGTCGCGCGCCACGCCTGCGCCGACCGATGCTGAGATCGAGCGTCAACAGGTGATCGACGCCGTCCGGCGACGCCTGACCGTGCGCCGCGTCGGCCTGACCTATTCGATGGCGGTCAGCTTCACCTCCCAAGACCCGACCAAGGCGGCCCGCATCGCCAACGCCTTCGCCGACGCCTATCTCCAGTCTCAACTCACCGCCAAGTTCGACGCCAACGCCCAGGCCAACACCTTCCTGGGCGCCCGGCTGGAAGACCTGCGCCGCCAGGTCGAGGCCGCCGACGCCGCCGTCTCCGCCTACCGGATCGACAACGGCCTGCTCAGCGCCCAGGGCGCCACCCTGACAGAGCAGGAGATTTCAGCCTATAATCAGCAACTTGCCCTGGCCCGCGCACAGCAGGCCGAACAGGACGCCCGCCTGCGCACCGCCCGCGCCCAGATGGCGGCGGGCTCCAACGGCGACGATGTCGGCGAGGCCCTGTCCTCTCCCGTCGTCCAGAACCTTCGCGCTCAGCGCGCGGCGATCAGCACCCGCGTCGCGGACCTGTCGGTCCGTTACGGCCCACTGCACCCCGACATGATCCGCGCCCGTCAGGAGTTGTCCGACATCGACGCGCAAATCCAGGCCGAGATCCGCCGTGTCGTCTCGAACCTGGACGCCCAGGCTCAGGTCGCCCGCCAACGCGCCGCCTCGGTTCAGTCCAGCCTGGACGCCGCGCGCGGCGCCTTGGCCGACAACAACGTCGCCTCGGTGCGCTTGCGCGAACTGGAGGGCGAGGCCGAGGCCGCCCGCGCCATCTACCGCGCCTTCCTGGATCGCTATCGCGAGACCAGCGCCCAGACCGGCGTCGAACAGGCGGATGCCCGCATTGTCTCGCGCGCCACGCCTCCGACCGCGCAAAGCGCGCCGAACCTGATGATCAGCCTTGCACTCGGCCTGATGCTTGGCGCGGCGGCGGGAACCGGCGCCGTCATCATCGCCAACGCCATGCAGACCGGCCTCAGCGGCCCCGATGACATCGAGCGCAGGCTGGGCGTCGGCGCCGTCGGCGCCGTTCCGCTGGCCTCCTCCGTGGCGACGGCTGAGGATCAGACGTTGCACCCGATCGACCTCGTCGTCCAACGCCCGCTGTCGGTCTTTGCCGAGGCCTTCCGGGCGCTGCGCACCTCGATCACCCCCATCGTCAGCGTCGTGGGCGAAGCGTCCGCGCGCATCGTCGCCGTGACCTCCGCCCTGCCCGGTGAAGGCAAGACCACCGCAGCCGTCTGTCTGGCGCGCGTCGCTGCGCGCTCCGGCGGACGCGTTCTACTGATCGACGGCGACCCACGTCGGCGCGGCGTGACGCGAATGCTGGGCCTGACCCCAGATCACGGCTTGGCCGAGGTCCTGCATGGCGCGGCGGTTTGGCGAAACACGCTGGTGCTGGACCCGGCCTCCGGCGCGCACGTTCTGCCCCTGTCGGGATCAGGCCTGTCGGCCGACGACCTGTTCGGCGCCCCGCCGATGACCGCGCTGCTCGACGAACTGCGTCAGGCCTTCGACCTGATCGTCATCGACACCGCGCCCGTCCTGGTCCTCGCCGACGCCCGCATCCTGGCGGCCAAGGCCAACACCGTCGTCCTGCTCGCCCGCTGGCGAAAAACCCCCGCGCGCGCCGTCACCGCCGCGATCCGCATCCTCAGCCAATCCGGTGTTCGCCTTTCCGGCGTCACCCTCAGCCAAGTCGATGTCCGGGCGGAGGCCGGCCGGAACTACGGCCACCACGACTACGACTATCGAGCCTATCGCAAATACTACGCCGCCTGATGCGAACGGGGCGTCAGCGCCCTCAGCCTTCTCGCCATTCGCTCAAGGTCTTGCCCTCGGCGTCCTCGAAGGCGACGCGGTCAAGTTGAACGGCGCCGATGCAGACCGGCCTTTGATCCGCATCCACGGCGCGGCAGCGAATGGCGCGACCGTCCGCGAAAGCGGTCATTCGTCCCTCAAGCACCAGGCGATAGCCTTGCGCGGACGGCATCAAAGGCTGGTCGCGTTCGGCGCGCAGCGTCGCCTCATAGGCCCGGCCGTTGCGCCGCACGGTCCTGGACCCGCCTTCTTTGAAAACAGCAGCCAGTCCCACGGTCTGGGTCGCCGACGGCGCTTTGGGCGAGGCGGGCCCCTGTACCACCGGACAGCCATCGACGCGCAGCCAGGGGTGGGCCAACCAGAAGCCTTCGGCCGCTTCCCAAGTTTCAGCGTCACCCGCAATCAAGGCCGATTGCGACCAGTCGTCAGGCGTCAGCGTCAGCGTCATCTTCGCGCTCTCGCGATCCTCGCTCCATGTCACTGTCGCCAAACCGGCTTGCGACGGCCCATTCACGGCGGGACCGCCACAGCCAAAGGCCTGGCGCACGATGAAGCGGCGGCCGGCCAGAGACGCGCCTGTCACATCCTGCCCGGCGGCGAATGCAGAGGCGGCGACATCCATGGCCTGAAGCAGGCTTGCGCGATCGAGGATCGGCGCAGGCGCGACCGTCACGACCGGCGGCGTTTCTGATTTCTCAGCCGGAGCAGGTGCTGGCTGCGGCTCACGCTGGCAGGCGGCGAGCGCCAGCAGGGACGCCGCAAGCGCGATTATCGAATACCGAGGCGATGCAATCGTTTCGAGCATGGAACCACCCTAACACGCGAACCGCTGATGGGGATGCGCTCACCCGAAAAAGGTTGACGCGAGCGATGGGGGACGGTCTGCACAGCATCATGACTTTCGACCAGATCGCCGCCCTCGCCGTGCTCGTCGCCGTCGTGGGTGCCCTGATTCACGGCAAGATGCGGGCCGATGTCGTCGCCTTGACGGGCGCCGCCGTCCTTCTGCTTCTTGGCGTGGTGCGGCCGATGGAGGTGCAGGGCGCCTTCGCTAGTCCCGCAGTCATCGCTCTGGCCGGCCTATTCGTCATCGCCTACGCCATTGAACTGTCCGGTCTCTTGGGCTGGTTGATCCGACAGGCGACGCAGCTCGCTTCAAGGATCGGTGCCAGAGGCATCTGGATCGTCATCGGCCTTTGCGGATCGGTCGGCGGCTTTTTGAACAATACGCCGGTGGTGGTCCTGGCTGCGCCGGTGATCCGCGATGTGGCCCAGTCACTTCGGCTATCGCCCAAACGGTTCCTGATGCCTTTGAGCCATGTCACAGTCATGGGCGGGCTGCTGACTCTGATCGGCACCTCGACCAACCTTCTGGTCAACGACATGGCGCGCAACGCTGGACAGCCCGTGTTTGGTTTGTTCGAGATAACCCCCGTGGGCTTGGCGATCGCTGTCGTCGGCGGCCTGTGGCTCTATTTCGTGGGCGCGCGCCAACTGGGTCGATCGGTCGCCATGGATGAGGCGGAAGCCGCGCGTCTGGCGGAAATGGAAGAGGCGCGTCGCCGCGCAGAGGCCGAAGCCATCAATCGCCGCAAGCGCCTGCTGCCGTTCGGCCTGCCGCGCCTGGGCGGATCCCGCAGTCAGGCCGACGGATCCGGCGACGCGCACCTGGGCGATGTGGATTTGTATGGAGCGGCGGACCGGCCGTTCCGACTTCGCCCGGCGATGATCTCCCTGGGGATCTTTGTCTTGGTGATTATCTCGGCTGCGCTCGGCTGGGCGCCCATCGCCGCCTCGGCCTTCGCCGGCGCCGTCGCCTTGATCCTGCTTCGGGTCATTACGCCCGAAGAAGCCTACGCCGGACTGAGGCCGGAAATCCTGCTGCTGATCGCGGGAATGGTGGTTGTCGGCACGGCGATCGAGGTGACAGGTCTGGCCTCCGCCGGCGCCGACCGACTAATCGGGTTCATCCGTCCACTAGGACCGCTCGGGGCGCTGATCGTGCTGTACGGCGTGACGCTGTTCGCCACCGAATTGCTGTCCAACGCTACCGTCGCGGTGCTGATCACCCCCATCGCCGTGGCCCTGGCCGAAAGCCTGGGCGTCGATCCCCGACCCTTCCTGGTGTGCGTCATGATGGCGGCCTCTGCCGCCTTTGCCACGCCCTTCGGCTATCAGACCAATGTCCTGGTCTTCAACATGGGTGGTTACAGCTACATGGACTTCGTTAGGATAGGTCTGCCGCTCAACCTCATCACTTGGACTGCGGCTATGATTGCGATTCCGCTCTTTTTCCCATTCTGACAACATTCTCGAGTTTAGGTTTAGGCGGAACAGGGAATCCTTACCCTCGCTAAATCTTAGACAATTAAATCAAAGCGAGTGTGCTATGTTGGAAATACGCAAAAAATATTTAATCTATTATTATAAGTAATGTCACAATTAAACTTCAAATTGTCGACATCGTGTATTCGTCAGTAATATATTCTACCGCGCTCTGTCTTTAAAATTGTTCTCTGGAAAAACGACCTTCGGAGACGGTCATCTCCTAGTCGGCTTGGATAAGCGGATGCGCAGAAAGCTCGCGACCAGATCCGCCGACGAGAGTACGCACGTAGCCATCAAGCATCGAGCTCTCGTCCGGCCGTTCCTCGTTGCCCATGCAGGAATTTACAAAGAGCCTGGCTCAACTTCTGTAACACCTGATTGCGCAGATCTTTGACCTAGGCTTCCGGGCTCACGCCCGGAAGCCTGCCTTGCATCAGAAGTAGAAGCGCACAGCCGCGGTGACGGTGCGGCCAGGCAGGGCCTGGGCCAGGACCACGCCGCTGGCGGGCAGGCTGTCGGCCGACACTTCCGTCAGGGCGGTTTCGTCGAACAGGTTGTTGGCGGTCACCGACAGCACTACGCGGTCGATGGGGCGCACCTGGACGAAGGCGTTGACGGTCGCGTAGCCCGGCATCTTCAGCTGGTTGACGTCCTGCGTATAGCTCTCGGTCGTGCCGACGACGCTGGCGCCCACCGTGAACAGGTCCGTCTCGTACTGCGGCATGATCTGGAAGATCAGGTCGGCCTGACGGCGCGGCGAGTTGCCGACCAGGGCCGCGTCCTCGGCCTTGGTGATCTCGGCGCTGGTGACGGTGGCGCTGCCGGTCAGGCTGAACGGACCGTGACGCACGCCGGCCTCGAATTCGGCGCCCTTGGCCTCGTAGCTGCGCTGGACCAGCACCAGACGCGTGACGCCGCCGGCATCCGCGCGGATCTGCTGGTTGGTTTCGCTGACCTCGGCCCAGAAGCCGGTGACGTTGGCGAACAGGCCGTTGGCGCGATACTTCATGCCGATCTCGGCCTGGTTCACCGGATCATAGGCCGCGTCAGCCTGCAGCAGGTCGCCATCGACATTGCTGATGGCCGGCGAACGCAGGATCTTGTCCGCTGCGGCGCGCGCGCCCTCGCTGTAACGAGCGAAGGTCGAGAAGCTGTCCGAGACGCGGTAGTTGGCGCTGAGCGAATACGAGACATAGTCGTAGTCGTAGTCGACCGGCGTCGCGCTGGCGGCAGGCGCGAAGGCGAAGGTGCGCTCGGCTTCCGAGATGACGCCGTCGTTGTCCACGTCGATGGTGCGGACGTCGGTCAGGCCGTTGGCCACCGTGCGGCCGTTGACGTCGCCGCTGTCGAAGCGGATCGATCCGCCCAGCGCCAGCTTGCCCAGCCGGTAGTTCAGCGAGGCGTAGGGCGCCAGCACCTTGTAGGTCACATCGGTGCGCGAGTTGGACCCGGCGCCCGAGGGACCGAAGAAGTTGACCACGCCGTCCTGCGTGCGGGGCGTGCCGTTCGTATTGAAGATGTCGACCAGGGCCGAGTTTCCGCCACCCACGACATCCTGAAGGAACGGGATGTACTGACGATCGAACTTCAGATCCTGTTGGGCCGAGTAGACGCCAACGGTGGTCGTCAGGTCGCCGCCGCTGATCTTCCAGACGCGGTTGGCGCGTAGATCGTTGGTGAAGTTGTCCAGGCTGTCGATGTCAGTGTGGACCAGAGTCGAATAGGCCAGCAGGCCGTTGCCGTTCAGGGTCGTCGGGCTGGTGATCGCCTGACCGGCGCGCGGTCCCGTCGCATAGGCCAGGGTTCCGGGACGACGGCCGAACGCCAGCGGCGCCTGGGCCGCCGGCACCACGGCCAGCGGATAGTTGAACGACTGATCGCCCGATTGCTGCGCGTAGCGCATGTGCTCGGAAATCGTCCAGCCGTGCAGGTTGAAGCGGGTCTGGAAGCCCAGCGCGCGCACCTGAACCTGATTGCCGTCCTGCAGATTGACGCGCTTCAGATTGTTGTCGCCGTCCAGCAACGGGAAGACGGTGGTGTTGCGCGACGTCAGGGTGTCGCGCGTCATCGAGAAGTTCGGAACGTCGCTGTAGTTGGGATCGTCGTTCGTGCCGGACACCAGCAGAGGCGTCGGCCCATAGGCGATGACGGTGTCATCCAGGATCTTGCCGTACAGACGTACGAAGCCGCCGTCGAAGGTCTTGGTGATGTTGGCCTTGATCTGGCCGCCCTTGTTGCCCGTGAAGCCGGAGTCGCGCGGGCCTTCACCCTCGCGATAGAAGCCGCCGACGTGGAAGCGCACGGTGTCGCTCAGGCGACCGCCATAGCTGAAGTCGCCGCGGTATGTGTCGTAATCCAGGCCCGAAGACACCTGGACCGAGCCGCCTTCAACCTCACCCGTCTGCGAGATAAGGTTGATCACGCCGCCCGGCGCGTTCGATGCGAAGGTCGAGGACGACCCGCCGCGGATGGACTCAATCTGGCCGACGTTGAAGTCATAGCGCATGAAATAGTCGGACGTCAGCGCCAGGATGTCGCCGAACTCCAGGACCGGCAGACCGTCTTCCTGGAACTGCAGATACTTCGCGCCGGTGCTGACCATGGGCAGGCCGCGGATCGTATAGTTGCCGTTGGTCTCGCCCGTGCTGGCCTCGGCGCGAATGCCGGGGATGGTGCGGAACAGGTCGTTGACCGAATAGGCGCCGATCTTGGCGATCTCGACATCGTTGATCGAACTGGTGGAGGTCGCGCTGTCCAGCCTGTCGCGCGCCTTGGCCACGCCCGTCACGATCACGTCGTCATTGGCCCGCGTCCGGCTGGCCTCCCAGGCCGTCTGGCGCTGCGGCGCAGGCTGCGTCTGCGCATGAGCAGGCATGGCGAGGATAAGCGGCGCAAACGCAGCCGTGAGGTACAGGGATTTCAAGGAAGCCTCCAAGGTGTTGTCTTGCAGTACAGAGACTGGACAACTGATTTTCGTTCGGAAATTCTTCCATGCAGTTTCTTGCATGGCTGTTATCAATAGAACACGGATGTGTTTGATGATTTATAATGCCAGAATACGGATTAATACTGACATAACGGCGCTTACGAAGTTCAGATTGGAGCGCCGATTTCTTCTACACTCAACTGGATCGATATCTTAGAACTCGTTCCAATCGTCATCGGCCGCTTCGCTCGACAGGGCGAGCGCACCAACCGTGCGGATGACCTTTGGTGCCGACCTGGGGGCGGACGCGGTATCTCGGCGAGGCGCCGGCGCGGCCGAGGCCGAGGCCGTCGTATTCAGCCGGAATCTGGAAACCAGGGTCGCCAGCTCATCGGCTTCGGTCGCCAGGATGCGCGCGGCCGCCGTCGCCTCTTCCGCCATGGCGGCGTTCTGCTGGGTCATGCGGTCCATGCTGCCGACGGCGCTGTTGACCTGCTTCAGGTTCTCGGACTGGACATGCGCCCCTTGCGCGATGTCCACGATTAGGGTGTTGGCGTCGCCGATCTTGGACACGACCCGCGCCAGCATCTCGCTCGTTTCGCCGACCCGATCGACGCCCAGCCGAACCTCGTCCGACGACTTGCTGATCAGTTGCTTGATGTCTTTGGCGGCGTCGACGGTGCGCTTGGCCAGTTCGCGCACCTCGCCGGCGACAACGGCGAAACCGCGTCCGGCATCGCCCGCTCTCGCGGCCTCGACGCCGGCGTTCAAGGCCAGAAGATTGGTCTGCAAGGCGATGGCGTCGATCATGTTGATGATCTCGCCGATCTCCTGAGATCCGGCCTTGATGGCGTCCATGGCGACGATCGCTTCTTCAACGATCACGCGACCGTCCGCGGCGTCGCCATTGGCCAGGGTGATGGCATTGCGGGCGTTGGCCGCGCTGCGCGCCGTGTCGCCGACCATGTCGGTGACGTGGTTGGTGGCGGTGGTGGTTTGCTGCAGGCTGGACGCCTGCTGTTCGGTTCGCAACGACAGGGTTTCGGACGCCGAGCAGATCTGCGTGGCGCCCAGTCGAACGCTTTGGGCCGAACCGGCGACGCTGGCCAGGCTTTCTTCCAGGCCCTGCACCGCCACGTTGAAGGCCGTGCGCAGGCGCTCATACTCCGGAGCGAACGGCGTGCGAATGGTGTGGGTCAGATCGCCGGCGGCCAAGGCCTCCAGAGCTGTGTCGAGCTCCTCGACGACATGACGTTGCGCGGCGTCGGCGACGATCTTCTCACGCTCGGCCGCGTCCTTGGCCAGATCGGCGGCCGCCTTGGCCCGTTCCGCCTCGGCCTTGGCCAGAGCCGTGTCGCGGAACACCAGGACCGCGCGCGCCATGTCGCCCAGTTCGTCGGCATGGCTGGCGTCCACGACGATGTCGTTGTCGCCCTTTGCCAGTTGGCCCATGGCCTCGGTCAGGACCGTGATCGGGCGCGCGATCATGCGGCTGAGCATGGCCGACAGCACCATGGCGATCGTAATCAGGGCGATGCCGCCGACAATCAGGGCGATGATCGCGGTGACGATCGCAGCCTGCTGACGTTCCAGATTTTTCTCGGTGACCGCGGCTTCGGCCTCGCGCAGATCGCGCAGAGGCAGGACGGCGTCGCTGACCAGCACCTTCTTGCCCGCGTCTCGCACGTCTTGCTGGGCCTGCTCGCGCTTGCCGGCGCGAACCTCGGCGATCATGCGATCACCCCAATCGGCTCTCCAGGCCAGGGTGGCAAGGCGCGATTTTTCGAGCAGGGCCTGCTTTTCGGCGTCGCCCAGCTGACCATTCAACTCGACGACCACCTTGTCGAACTCGTCGCGCCCTTCGTAGTAGGATTTCAGATAGGTCTCGTCGCCGGTGACCAGAAAGCCTCGAAACTGGCTGTTCTGACGCAGGATCGCGGTTTCCAGCGACATCGCCTGCGCCTCGATCGTGCGGCTGAGATTGTTGCTCTCGATGGACGCGCGGATCATCATGATCGTGGCGAAAAAGACCGCCATCATGATCGCCGCCGAGACGCAGATCAGGATGAAGGAAAGCCGCAGCTTTCTCGGAATTCGCATCTTCGACATCATGAGCTCACCCCCGTTACGCACTTATACTTACCTAGGGGCAACCGATTACTCAGCTGACGCCACTGCGCACAGCCCGATCCTTGTTCGAGCTACGCAAAACACCCTGTTTTTCAGGTGACTATCCACCCCTATGACGGAACGACTAAAAAGATAGTTAAGCTGCCGACGCCCGGGCGCTTACATCGACCGGACCCAAATTTCGCGAGATTCATGCGCTGTTAAGCGAGGTGATCATAGGTAAGTCACCCTTCCCGTCCGTGCTTCAAGAAACGCCGGGTCGCAACCCCCGGGCGAATACTTCTTCAGGCCGGGGACACACAAGTAACAGTTCGTTTTATTCGGAATGCGCGACGATGCGATTGGTGACTGGATGATCTGCCCCGTCGCCGACCGTTTCACCCAGGAACTCGCGGCCCAGGCCGACCGCTGCCGCGCCATGGGGTCACCCTTCGTCGCCGGCGTTCTCGAAGCCGCAAGCCGGCAGCTGTCGCATGCGCCGCTCACCGCCGCACGGCTGTATGACTGGTCGGGAGATCAAGCCGCAGCCGCCTTGGCTCTACGTTTGAACGGCGCCCTGCATGCCCTCGCGCGCGCGGGCCGGTCCTACGCCCTGACCAGCCTCTATCGTCGAGAACACACCGACTTCGACGCGGCTGTGGCCGACGCCCTGGCCCGGAACGATCGATACATCGCCGACTGGATCTTGCATCCGCCGCAAACGAACGAGGTGGCGCGCGCCGCCGCGCTGATGAGCGCGCTGATGGCCGCCCCTCTGGATTGCGCCATGCCCTTCGAGCTGCTCGAGCTCGGCTCCAGTTGCGGTCTGAACCTGAACTTGCATCGCTACGCCTATGCTCTGGGGTCGGCGTCAGCCGGCGATCCATTCTCGAACGTGCAGATCGAGCCCCTGTGGCAGGGCGCGTCGCCGAAGGCCGGCCCGGTTTCCATCGCGGCGGCGCGCGGCGTCGATCTGCACCCGCTGAATGCCGCAGACCCGGCGCATCGCGAACGTCTGCTGGCCTTCGCCTGGGCGGATCAGCCGGCGCGCACCCAACGCCTCGAGAACGCCCTGCGCATCGCCGCCGATCATCCGCCGCGCATCGATCAGGCCGACGCCGTGACCTGGCTGGCCGACCGGCTGGCCGAGCCGCAGGCGGTTGGGCGCTGCCGCGTCGTCATGCACACCATGGTGCTGCAATATCTGAGCGACGACGACCGGCGTCAGATCACGGCGCTGCTCTCGACCGCCGGCCGCCGCGCCGACGCCGACCACCCGCTGCTCTGGATCAGCTTCGAATGGACCCGCGACCGCAGCCACGTCGAGCTGCGCCTGACGGCCTGGCCCACCGGCGAAACCCGCGTCCTGGCCCACTGCCATCCCTACGGCGATGAACTGGAATGGCTGGCGTCATCTGCGTCGGCCTTGGCGGCCTAACCCATTATCAAAAGCGCTCTCACTGTGCGTGCCACGTCGCGTACATATCCAGCGCCTTCTGCGGCGATGAAATCCACCAGGAATAGCCGTTGCGCCTTCCGACAGAGATTTCATTGACGTCGTTGTGGATGGTCTGATCCTTGTCGCCGAAGATCGGACGCCCGGTCACCAGATCGTAGTTGCGAGACCAGATCGGACCCGCACCGGCCTTGTCGATCAGCTTGCGTCCGTCGTCGGTCATTTCGAATGACTTGTCATAGACACGCACCGCCTGAAGCCATTCGGCGGCGCCGCGAACGGCGGCCCTGATCTCCGGCGATGGGTTCTCCTCGCCCATCAGGAAGATCAGGATATCGGTTGTTTCGCCGCTTGCGATGGATCGCGGCTCGTAGTTCCGAGCGCTGGTTGGAACCAGTCGCATGGGCTCGACCTGCTGCGGCCAGCCCAGCAGTCGATCCCCCTGACGCACCTGTGCCGCGAGGATCACGTCGATCGCCTTTCGAGTCGCCTCGGCCGCCCGTGTCTCCAGTTCAGCCGGCACGAAGTCGAAGCCCTCAGCGCCATGGGCGACATCACGAAGCAGCATGGCCGCGTTCGCCACCGCATTGTCGTTGAAGGTGATGGAGTCGTGGAAGCCGCCTTCGAGCGGCCAGATCTGAGGCCAGCCGCCATTTGGATATTGCGCGTTCAGAAGATACCGCACGCCTCGGATGACGCTGGCGCGCCAGGCGTCGCCGTCGCGTCCGGGCGCGTGGGCGGCGACCTTGGCCAGGAAACGCATTTCCGACCACGTCGCCTCGTTGTCCAACGTGCCGACGAAGGTCCAGAAGCGATCCGCCGGCGCATCGAAGTTCGCCGGGTTCTGCTCCATGGTTTCGGCATCGTTGGAGAACCGCTGACCCGGCAGGCGCGCAATGCTGCGATCCTGGTTTTTGCTCCATCCGCCGGCGGGCGTCTGGAAACTGACGATCGCATCCGCGACAGCCCGGGCGTCGGCCGTGGCGTACCAGTCGGCAGGCCGATCCAGCGGCATGTTGTAGTGGGCGGGTCCGACGGCCTTGGGCGGCGGCGGCGGAGCAACTCCGGCGGGAAGCTCGGCCGCGAGCGCAGCGCGGTCGGCCAGATGCTGGGCCTGGGAGCGTGCCAGATACTCGGCCCACGGACCGCGCTCCGCGTCGGGCAAGGCGCCGATCCTGTCGCTGGTCAGGCCCACCGCCGGCGTGTTCAGCCGCAGGACTTCAGCCTGGGCGGCGCCGGAAACGCCCCCCACAAGCGCGACCGCGCCAAATGCCAAGATCGAACAGGCGGAAAGGATTTTCATCGCGCTAACTCCCAAAATTTTCTGGTTTTTCATGCTTGTCTGGATCGCAGGCCAGTGACGCCGGACGACGCGGTCACCTTGGGACCTTGGCCATCCAGGGTTTCGATGTTGCAGTCGCGGAAGCGCCAGTTCTCGGCATTGGCGATGGCGCCCGCATCCTGCACATCCCAGTCCAACCGTTCGAAAATGAAGTCTTTCAGCGGCGCTTCAGGATAGGCGGCGGCGGCGAATCCGACTTTGCCGCCGACGGCCTTGATGTTCGACAGGCGAACATCGTGGATACGGGGAATGCCCTGTTCGCGCGGCACGGGCGTGGCGAGCGCGCGCCAGTAATCCGGCACGTCCGCGATGCCGTCCGGGATCTGGGCGTAGCTGTAGTTTGGGTACCAGTTCAGGTTCACCTGCATCAATGTGCGCACGTCCTGCAGATGGATGTCGCGCAGGCGGATGTTGGAGATCACGCCGCCGCGTGTGTGGCCTGATTTGAAGAAGATCCCCAGCGGTACCGGATACTCGATCCTCAGCCCAGAGACTTCGATGTCGTCAAATCCGCCAGATGTCTCCGATCCGAAGGTCATCCCGGCCAGGGCGTCACGGACGATGCAGTCGCGAATCTTCACCTGACGGCACGGCCGGGCTACCCGCAGCCCGTCCCAGTCGCGTCCGGCCTTGATGCAGATCGCGTCGTCGTTGACCGACAGGTCGCATCTCTCGACCAACACCCGCTCCGATGAGTCGATGTCGATGCCGTCCGTCGAAGGGCCGCGTCCGCCGATGTTATTCCTGATGATCAGGTCGGCGACCTTCACGTCCCGCGAATAGCAGACGTGGACGGTCCAGAACCCGGATCGCGCCAGGTTCAGACCGGAAACCTCAACCTGCTGTGAATCGTAAACGTGAATCAGACGCGGACGGCGGCAGTCGTAGTCGGCAGCCCATCGCAGATCGCGCGGATCATAATCGCGTCGCAGCGCCCAATAGGAGTCCCAGAAGACCTTGCCGTCGCCATCGACAAGACCCTCACCCGTGATCTTGGCGTTCTGTTGCTGATAGACATTTAGCAAGCCGGCGGGCCAGTCCATCTCAACGCCTGCAATACGCGTGCGAACCATCGGATAGGCGGCCAGATCTTGAACGCCGCGCAGGGTTGCGCCGCGTTCGATCGACAGGGTCACCCCCGACTTCACGAATAACGAGCCTGACAGGTACAGACCGGGCTTCAGGACCACGACCCCTCCGCCCTGCCCTGCCGCTGCGTCGATGGCGGCCTGGATAGGACGAGTGTTGATGGCGACCCCGTCACCCACCGCGCCATAGTCGGACGCGTCGAACGTGCGCAAACGGCTAGACTGCGCAAACGCCGGCGTCGCTGGCGTCAAGGCGCTGACGACCCCCAGTTGCAGCAGCGTGCGGCGATCGGCGCGCATCTAGATTTCCCACATTCTGTTCTTTCGTCTCACAATAGTGGACGATATAAGACTGGCAAGAGATACCGACAGCTGATCGTCACAAATTGACACCGGTTACGTTGCGGCTCGCTATCCAAGTGGGCCACCAACCATCATGCGCCGCCGGGAGCAGCGCCGGAGGAAAACATGGCCCTGCCAACCCGACCCTGCCTTGGCCTGATTGCAGTCCTTATGAGCTCGGCCGCCATGTCCGGCCCCGTTCTAGCGCAAACGGTCGGAGCCTTGCCGCCGGGCGTCGAGGTTGAATGGCTGGCTCAGCGCGATCGCCCCGCCCTTTACACTGACTTGGCAGGCGTGCCGTCACGCGAGAGCACGATGGCGGCAGTCGAATATGTCGCCTCCTCGCAAATCGCAGCCATGGCCGCCGAGCCGCTCGCCTTATCGACGGGCAGCAACCTGACGCAGATGTCGTCGAACTGGGTCGCAGCCACCTTTTACGTCGGCGCTTCGCGGCTTGCGCGCGTGTCGGACGATACGCGGACGCTGCGTTTCTTGAGCGCCGTGGCCGATCACTACAACTACAGTGTACGTGGCGCGCGGTCGGGCAAGACGATGCTGAACGCCGACGATATCGCGATCGGCGATCTCTACGAAGAACTCTACGCGCGTCGTGGACAGGAGGGCGTGCTGATGCCGCTGCGTCAGCGGCTGGACTGGCAGGTCCCCTATCTGGCCCGGGCGGAAGACACACCCGCGCTCGTCTGGTGGTGGGCCGACGCGCTCTATATGGCGCCCCCGGTCTTCGCCCGGATGACCGCGATCACGGGCGATCCAAAATATCTGAACGCCGCAGATAAGGAATGGCGACGCACAGCGGCGCGGCTGTGGGTCGAGGACGAAAAGCTGTTCCTGCGCGACGAACGGTTCAAGGATGAGAACCATCGTGACGCTGACGGCGACCGAATCTACTGGTCGCGAGCCAATGGCTGGGTCATCGGCGGTTTAGTAAGATGGCTAGAGTCCGTGCCGGCCGATTTCGCCGGCCGCGCCTTCTATGTCGATCTCTTCCAGAAGATGGCCGGCAGGGTCGCAGGACTTCAGCAGGAGGACGGACTGTGGCGCGCCAGCCTTCTGGACCCCGAGGCCTATCCCGAGGCTGAAACCTCAGGCTCGGTCTTCTATGTCTACGCCCTGGCCTGGGGGATCAATCACGGCCTTTTGGATCGCGACACCTACCTGCCGCATGTGTTGAAGGGGTGGGCCGGCCTGAACCGCCATGTCCTTGCGAACGGCTTGGTGGGCGCAGCGCAGAAGACCGGCGATCAGCCCGTGTCGACCGACCCTGAGGACGTCGGCCTCTATGCTTCAGGAACCTATATTCTGGCCGGGCTGGAAGTCGCGTCGCTGAATGACCCAGTTCGCTCTCTGCCATTGGCGGAACCCACGCGCGACACGGCCGAAGTGATCGCTGCGACCACACCTGTCCCGCCCGCCCCCGTGACGGTCGTCGGCGCCGAAGAAATCCGCCGTCGAGACGCCGAGATGCGTGCGACCTCCGCGCTCTCCTACGATCCATCCGCTCTGAATCGACCCTCGAGCATCGAACCGCTGGAGCCGCCACCGGTAGACCAGCAGCGACCGCGCGCGGTCGCTCGCTTCGCGCCGGATCGTTTGGATGACCTGCTATGGGAAAACGATCGCGTCGCTCATCGCATTTACGGTCCCACGCTTGAAGCGCGCGAGGCGCCCTCTGGCTCGGGCATCGATGTGTGGGCAAAACGTGTCCGCTATCCCTTCATGGACCGCCAGCTAAAGTTCCCGAACTATCACGTCGATCGCGGTGAAGGCCTGGATTATTACGACGTGGGACGCGGCAGAGGCGCCGGAGGTCTGGGCATCTGGTACGACAACAAGCTCTGGACCAGTCGCAACTTCTCCACCTACCAGATCGATAAAACCGGCGGCGACGAGGCGCGGTTCAGCGTGACCTACCGCCCTTGGCCGGTCGATGTCGTGCGCACGGTTTCAGAAACGCGTGAGTTCAGCCTTCCGTTAGGCTCCAACTTCACGCGCATGACTTCGACTTTCAACTCGAACTCCGACGCACCGCTGATCGTCGCGATCGGCATCTCGAAGCGCAGCAACGACAATGGACGGGGTTTCGTAACGCGCGACGCCGCACACGGGCGTCTGATGTTCTGGGAGCCTGAGAACCCCGAGCATGGCTCGCTCGGCATCGCTCTGGCGGTTGATCCCGCAACGGTCGAAGGCTTTACCGAAGACGCCGACAACTATCTGATACTGGTGCGGGTCACGCCGGGTCAGTCGTTCACCTACTACATGGGATCGGCGTGGGATCGCGGCCTGGACTTCGCCACGCGCAGCGCCTGGGAAGATTTCGTCGCAAACCAAAGTTTCGACTTCCGCCAAGGCGACTAGCCGGCAAGCGAAAATTCTCTCGCCGCGTTGCCCAGTTCGGTCGATGCCAAAAGAAAGGCGGCACCGGTTATACCGACGCCGCCTGTCTTATCTCGCCGATCTGTTGGGATCAGAAGCGATACCGCGCGCCGATGTAAACCTGGCGGCCAGTGTGGTGATAGACATAGGTGCTGTCACGCGGCAGGCCGATGTCGCCATGGTTCTGACGATTGGCTTCGTCCGTCAGATTCAGCCCCTCGACCGAAACACTGAGGTTATCGGTGAGGTTGTACGATGCGGAAGCGTCGATCGTCGTGGTTTCGGTCTTGCCCTGATAGGGGATCAGGCCCGTGGCGCCGTTCGAACCCGGCACGCTCTGGAAATAGGTGTCGCGATAGGCCGCCGACACACGGGCATTGAACTTGCCGTCGTCATAATACAGCGTCGCGTTCCAGGCGTTTGGCGACAGGTTGACCAGATCCGCCGTCACGAAGGCCGCGCAGGTTGCGGTGACGCAATACTGAATCTCGGATTCAACGTGCGTGTAGTTCAGCTGCGTACCGATATTCGACAGCAGGCTGGGCAGGAAGGAGAACGTCTGCTGATAGCTGATCTCAAAGCCTTTCAGCGGGCCGCCCGGCGTGTTGGTGGGCGTGCTGAACTGATAGATGTCGCCGGCAGGACGACCGCCCGCCGGGAAGGCCACAGGGTTCAAGGCCGTCAGTTGGCTGTACGACAGCGGTTCGGTGGTCGTCTGCACATAGGTCGAGATGTCCTTGTAGAAGTAGGCGAAGGACAGCAGAGCTTCAGGCGCGAAGTAATATTCAACCGACAGGTCGTAGGTTGTTGCCCGATATGGTTCCAGCTCGACATTGCCCAGCGAGGCCGTATTGGTCGCCGCCCCGGCCGCGCTCAACGTGAAGACCGGAACGAGGCTGGTGACAGGCGGTCGCGCCATGACCTTGGCGGCGCCCACGCGCACGATCAGATCCTTCATCGGCTCGATCGACACGTTTAGCGACGGCAGGGTGTCGTCGTACTCGTTCTCGCCCCGGACCGGCGTCGCAACACCACCGACGTTGGAATAACCCAAGGCGTCAACCTCGGTCTTGACCTGACGTACGCCGACGTTGCCTCGGAAGGGCACACCCATGATTTCCGTGTCCCAGTCGGCCTGGACATAGGCGCCGGTGTCGGTCTCGGTCACGTCACGCCAGTTGCCATAGGTGGACGGATTGCCGTTCAGGCCGATCAGTCGGAAGTCACCGCCTGCTACGCCCGTGTCGCAGTTGCAGTTGTAGTTCCAGACTGTTTGCAACGCAGCCAGATCCGGCCGAACCCAGCTGGTCGCAGCGCCCGACGGCAGATCGAGATTGCGACCGAACCCGCTGAGCAGATTGGTGACCGAAGCCATGCTCGTGCCCGCCGGCAGCGCTGGCGAACCGTTGGCGTTGTTCGGGCGCGCGAAGGCGCGGCTGCTCGACTCATATTCCTTGCGGCTGACGCCCGCTTTCAGTGTGAGCCAATCGCTTACGTCGAAGGCGAAGTTGGCCTCACCCGTCGTATAGACGTTTTCCTGGAAGTTCGAACTGATGCGCAGCTCCGAGCGGGGCTGGGCGCCGGTCGGTCCGACAACACTCCACTGCGTAGGGTCGGCGACATTGAAGCCCCAGTTGATCGCCGGCAGATTGCGATTCTGACGGAAATCATAGGAATAGCCATCGACATTCTGGCGATCGATGATGGCGCTGACCTGGACCGGGTTGGCGAAGCTGGATTCCGCGCGACCGATCAGGCCGTCGAACCGCAGCCGATCCGAAAACTCGTGCTCGACCCCGAAGGTCATCTGCTTGAATTCGGTTTCCAGCTCGTCAAACCGCTGCTCGCTGCGGATGTCCATGTCGTCGAGTTGGGCGTAGATCATCTCGCCAGTGTCGGGATCGATCTCGAAGCTCATGATGTCGACCTGCGGCTTGCCGCCCTGATCGGCGCCACGGCTGAGCGACCACGCTTGCAGGAAGTTTTCGCTGCGCGTCGAATCCAGCTTCGAGTACAGCATGTCCATCGTGAACAGGGTCGGACCGTTGCCGGGGCGGGCTTGCACCGACAGCGTCGCGCCCAGACGCTCCTGGCTGTGCTCCAAGCTGCCATAGCGCGGGATGCGAGGGTGGTAGGTGCGCGCGGCGTTCGGCAGGACAGCGCCATTCTGGAAGCCGCCGTCAGCGCTGGCAGGTCCCCAGCGCACCGAGCTGAAACCTTCCTCCAGACTGTCGCGCTCGCTGTAGGCGATCGAGAACAGAGCGCCGATCTGGTCATCCGCCCAGGTGTTCGAAATCAGACCGGCGAAGCGCGGGCTCCAGTCCTGCGACAGATCGTTGTAGCCGTACTGGCCAGACAGCGCGCCCTGGAAGCCCATCTTGTCGAATGGACGGCTGGTGCGCAAATCGACGGTCGCCCCCAGCGACCCCTCTTCCGTCTCGGCCGAGGCGGTCTTGCGCACCGTGATATTGTTAAAGAGCTCTGAGGCGAAGACGTTGAAGTCAAAGCCACGACCGCGATTCACCCCGCCCGACGAGTCGGTGGCGCCGGTCGATGCCTGGGCCTCGATGCCGTTGATCCGCGTGCGGGTGAACTCCGAACTCAGACCGCGGACGGTGATCGACCGGCCCTCGCCCGCATCGCGGTCGATCGAGACGCCGGGAATGCGCTGGATCGACTCGGCCAGATTGGTGTCGGGGAAATCCGCGATGTCCTCAGCTGAAATGGCGTCGACGACGCCAGGTTCGCGGCGTTTGATGTTTAAGGAATTCTGAAGGCTGGCCCGGAAGCCCGTGACGACGATGTCATCGACTTCTGCAGCGTCATCCGTCTGAGGTGCAGCGACCTCGGCCGTTTGAGCGGCGGCGTCATGCGCCATCATGGCGAGAGCTAGGGCTCCCAGCGACGCGGTGGCGACCAGGGCGTGGCGCGCAAATTTGTGGCGTTGGATCATTCTAGTTTCTCCTCCCAAGTGTTGCGCATCAAGGATCGAACGCCCTCGTTCACGCCTCCCGCTGCTGACGGGAGACACCGGTGTCAAAGCGAGTTGGCCGCTCGACTGCTACCGGTGTCATGACGGATATAGTCACAACAAGCGTGGCCTAGCAAGGCCGAGCTGACAACCGTAAGATTGGTTGGTCATCTTCGTCAAATCGCCAGCATCTCGCGGGTCATGCCGGCGACCGACTTGGCGCCGGTCAGGGTCATAGCGACGCGCATTTCCTTTTCGAACAGGTCCAGCAGATTTTCGACGCCCGCCTGACCGTTCGCCGCCAAGGCATAGATGAAGGCCCGGCCCAGCAGGACCGCGTCGGCGCCCAGGGCGATGGCGCGAACCACGTCCAGACCGTTGCGGATGCCGGAATCCACCAGAATCTTCAGCTCGCCCTGCACCGCTTCGGCGATGGCTGGCAGGGCCCGGGCCGACGACAGCACACCATCCAACTGACGCCCGCCGTGATTCGACACCACGATGCCGTCTGCACCGAAGCTTACGGCGTCGCGCGCGTCCTGCGGATCCAGGATGCCCTTGATGATCATCGGCCCGTCCCAGAAATCGCGGATCCATTGCAGATCCTTCCACGAAATCGACGGATCGAAGTTGTTGGCCAGCCAGCCGATATAGTCGGCGAGACCCGTCGGCTTGCCCAGATAGGCCGAGACATTGCCCAGATCGTGCGGCGTGCCGCGCACCCCGACGTCCCAGGCCCAGGCCGGATGGGTCATCGCCTGGACCATGCGGCGGATTTCGGCATTGGGCCCGCTCATGCCCGAATGGGCGTCCCGGTAGCGGGCCCCGGGGGTAGGCATGTCGACCGTGAAAACCAGCGTCTTCACTCCCGCCGTCCTAGCCCGCTCCAACGCATTCTTCATGAAGCCCCGGTCGCGCAGCACATAGAGCTGGAACCACATGGGCCGGGCGATGGCGGGCGCCACCTCCTCGATCGGGCAGACCGAGACGGTGGACAGAGTGAAGGGCACGCCGCGCGAGGCCGCCGCCTTGGCCGCCTGCACCTCGCCGCGCCGGGCGTACATGCCGGTCAGGCCGACGGGCGCCAGGATGATGGGCAGGCGCAGGGTTTCGTCGAACAGCTTGGTATCAAGACTGAGGCTGGTCATGTCCTGCAGCACGCGCTGGCGCAGGGCGATGGCCTGCCAATCCTCGACGTTGCGCCGCAGGGTCTGTTCGGCGTAGGCGCCGCCGTCGATATAGTGGAACAGGAAGGGCGGCAGCTTGCGCCGCGCCGCCTCGCGATAGTCGCCGGGCGACGAAATGATCACGCCGCCGTCCTACTGGAAGTTGGCGAAGGCGCCGCCGTCGACCAGCAGGGCCGCGCCGGACATGTAGCTCGCCATGTCCGAGGCCAGGAAGGCGACGACCGAGGCGATGTCCTCTGGCCGGCCCAGACGACCCAGCGGGATGCGGCCCTCCATGTATTGACGCTTGTTCGGATCGGCGAGGTCGTCCTTGTTGATGTCAGTGGCGATGGTGCCGGGCAGGACCGAATTGCAGCGGATGCCGTGACGGCCCAGGGCGACGGCGCAGGACTGCATCAGGCTGTGCACCCCCGCCTTGGTCGGGGTGTAGTGGGTCTGCATCTCGCCGCCGACCAGGGCCGAGATCGAGCTGATGGCCACGATGGAACCGCCGTCTCCCTGGCGGACCATCTGATTGGCCGCCGCCTGCACCATGTAATAGGCGCCGTGCAGATTGACCTCCATCGTGCGGCGCAGTGTCTCGACCGGCATGTCGAGGAAGGCGTGGAACGGACAGATGCCGGCGTTGGAGACGAAGACGTCCACCCGGCCCAGCGCCTGAACCGCGGCGGCGACGAAGGCTGCGGCGCTCGCGGGCTGGGCCACGTCGCCGTCGACGGTGATGGCCCGGCGGCCCAGGGTCTCGATCTCGGCGACCACCTCGGCGGCGGCCCCATCGTCCCGGAAGGTGTTGAGGGCGACGTCGGCGCCCTGGCGCGCGGCCTCGATCGCCGTCGCCCGCCCGATGCCCCGCGATGCGCCCGTGATCAGGACGACCTTGTTCTCAAGCAGCATGTGGGCTCCGGCGATGGTTCGGTTTCAGGGTTTGGGCGACCAGCCTAGGTCGGCGCTGATCGCGTCGGCGGCCTCGGTCACGGTCTTGGTCAGTTCGGTCATCCGCGCGTCGGACATATATTGCGCGGCCGAGGACACGCTGAGGGCGGCGACGATCTGGCCGTTCACCGAACGGATCGGCGCGGCGACGCAACGGATCTGGTCTTCGTTCTCTTCCAGGTCGAAGGCGTAGCCCTTCTGGGCGTAGCCATGCATCCGCTCCAGCCAGACGGCACGGGCGGATGAGTCATAGGTCGCGCCCGGCTCGGCGTAGAAGTCGATCCAGTCCGCCTCGGTCTTGTCCAGGATCAGCGCCTTGCCCAGGCCAGTCGAGGCGATCGGATGACGTTCGCCCAGGCGCGAGCCGATGTTGATCCGCCTGCGCCCCGCCACCTTGTCCAGATAAAGCGCATGACGGCCGTCCAGCACCCCCAAGTGGACCGTATCGTCGGTCTGAGCCGACAGTTGTTCCAACCAGGGCCGGGCCACGCGCGGCAAATGCATCTGCTGGCTGGCGGCATGGCCCAGCTCCAGCAGTTTGGGGCCGAGGGAATAGCCTTCGCGCGGGCGGAACGACAGCAGGCGACGCTCGACTAGGGCCGAGGCCAGACGGTGAGTGGTGCTGCGGGTCAGATCCAGCTTTTCGGACAGTTCCGCCAAGGGCAGAGAACCCTCGATGAGGGCGTCGATGACGTCCAGACCACGCAGCAGGGTCTGGCTGCCGGACGCCTTGGCCCCCGGCTCTTCTTCCCCATCGACCTGCACGGTCTTGATTGACGACGATCGTCCCATTTCGTAATCCTCATTCTCAGAATGTAGCAATACGCGCAAGTCGCTCCGCCACACCGGCCTGACTTTGACGTTATGCACGGAGGAACGCCAGTGAAATCCCGCATTATGGGAGCAAATCACCAATCACTGGTGATGACGCGATGAGCCGCCTGCCCCGCATCAAACACGTTCGCGCTTTCGTCGTGAAAAACGACGGCACGGGAGGCGGCGCCGACTATCACGATCAGGGCGACGGTCACTGGATCGACGACCACATCGCCACCCCCATGGCGAGATACCCGGAGTACCGCCAGAGCCGCCGCAGCTTCGGCATCAATGTGCTGGGCACGCTGGTGGTGGAGATCGAGGCCGAAAACGGCGTGGTCGGTTTTGCGGTGACCACCGGCGGCGAACCCGCCGCCTATATCGTCGAGAAACACCTGGCCCGCTTCCTGGAGGGCCGCGATCCGTCCGAGGTCGAGAAGATCTGGGACCAGATGTATTTCTCGACCCAGTATTACGGCCGAAAAGGTCTGGTGGTGAACGCCATCTCCGGCGTGGATCTGGCGCTGTGGGACCTGCTGGGCCGTCTGCGTCAGGAGCCGGTTTTCGCCATGCTGGGCGGGGCGGTGCGCGACGAACTGACCTTCTACGCCACCGGTACGCGGCCCGACAAAGCCAAGGAACTGGGCTTCATCGGCGGCAAGATGCCCCTGCACCACGGCCCGGCCGAGGGCGAGGAAGGCCTGCACAAGAACATCGCTGAACTCGCAGCCATGCGGAACGCCTGCGGCGACGATTTTTGGCTGATGTTCGACTGCTGGATGGCGCTGGACCTGAACTACGCCACGCGGCTGGCTCAGGAGGCCCACAAGCTGGGTCTGAAGTGGATCGAGGAGGCGCTCAGCCCCGACGACTACTGGGGCTATCAGGCGCTGAAGAAGAACGCTCCCAAGGGGATGCTGGTCACGACCGGCGAGCATGAGGCCACCCGCTGGGGCTTCCGCATGCTCTTGGAGATGGAATGCTGCGACATCATCCAGCCGGACGTGGGCTGGTGCGGCGGCGTCACCGAACTGCAGAAGATCTCCGCCCTGGCTGACGCCAAGGGCGTGCTGATGATCCCTCATGGCTCGTCGGTCTATTCCTACCACTTCGTGGTGACGCGCCATAACAGCCCGTTCGCCGAGTTCCTGATGATGGCCCCCGGCGCCGACGAAGTCGTGCCGATGTTCCATCCGCAACTGATCGGCGAACCCGTCCCCGTAAACGGCCGCCTGAAGGTTCCCGATACGCCCGGCTTCGGCGTCGAACTGAACCGCGACATCGCCCTGCATCGCCCCTACGCGCGCCCCTAACTTCGCCAAGACGAAAGCTCCTCCGCCACTATGAAACTGCTGCGTTACGGCCCCAAGGGCCAAGAAAAGCCGGGCACGCTGGACGCCGAGGGGCGCATTCGCGACCTGTCGGGATACATCGCCGACATCACGCCGGACCAACTGTATGGCCCCGCACTTGAGGCGCTGAAGGCCATCGATCCGACCACCCTGCCCGTGGTCGAGGGCCAGCCTCGCTATGGCGTGCCGATCAATGGCGTGCGCAAATTCCTGGCCATCGGCCTGAACTTCGCCGACCACGCAGCCGAATCCAATTTGCTGATCCCCGAAGAGCCGGTGCTGTTCACCAAAGCCATTACCTGTCTGAACGGGCCGAACGACGACGTGGTCATCCCGCGCGGCTCGGAAAAGACCGACTGGGAGGTCGAGCTGGGCATCGTCATCGGCAAGCCCGCCTCCTACGTCACCAAGGCCGAGGCTTTGGATCACGTGGCCGGCTATGTCCTGATCAACGACGTGTCCGAGCGCGCCTATCAGACCGAGCGCGGCGGCACCTGGGACAAGGGCAAGGGTTGCGACACCTTCGGCCCCGTCGGCCCCTGGCTGGTGACGACCGACGAGGTCGGCGACGTTCAGGACCTGGACATGTGGCTGGACCTGAACGGCAAGCGCATGCAAACCGGCAACACCCGGACGATGATTTTCGGCGTCGCCGAGATCGTGTCCTATCTGTCGGAGTTCATGACGCTGAAGCCGGGCGATCTGATCACCACCGGCACCCCGCCCGGCGTGGGTCTGGGCCAGAAGCCGCCGCTATATCTGAAGGCGGGCGACACGGTGCGCCTGGGCATCCAGAAGCTCGGTGAACAAGGCCAGACCTTCGTGGAGTGGACGCGATGAGCGCCTATCAAGGCCGTTTTTCGGGCCGCACCGCCATCGTCACCGGCGGCGCGTCGGGCCTGGGCAAGGCCGCAGCCGCCCGCATCGTCGCCGAGGGCGGCAAGGTCGTGCTGTGGGACCTCAACGCCGAGGCGCTGACGGCCGCCGCCACCGAGGTCGGGGCCGCCCATGTGATCGCCCTGGATGTCGCCGACCCCGAGGCCGTCGCCGCAGCGGCCCAGGACTCGGCCCAGGCGCTGGACGGCCGCATCGACATCCTGGTCGCCTCGGCCGGCATCACCGGCGCCACCGTGCCGGTGCATGAGTTTCCGATCGACAGTTGGAAGAGGGTCGTCGACATCAATCTGAACGGCGTCTTCTACTGCTCGCGCGCCATCGTGCCCTTCATGCTGGCCAACGGTTACGGCCGGATCGTCAATGTGGCCTCGGTTGCGGGCAAGGAAGGCAACCCCAATGCCTCAGCCTATTCCGCCTCCAAGGCCGGTGTGATCGGCTTCACCAAATCGCTGGGTAAGGAACTGGCCGGCAGGGGCGTCATCGCCAACAGCCTGACCCCCGCCACCTTCGAAAGCCCGATCCTGGAGCAACTGCCCCAGAGCCAGGTCGATTACATGCGCTCCAAAATCCCCATGGGACGCCTGGGTGAGGTCGAGGAGAGCGCCTCCATGGTCTGCTTCATGGCCTCCGAAGAATGCAGCTTCACCACCGCCTCGACGTTCGACACGTCGGGCGGCAGAACGACCTATTAGGACGCACGCGTGGCCTCGGACCTTCGCATCGTCGACGGGCACGTCCACCTGTGGGACCTGTCGCGTGCGCGCTATGGCTGGCTTCAGGACGATCCCCTGCCGAACAATCCGGCGGGAGACATGTCGCCCATCGCCAACGCAAACTATCTGCTGGACGACTATCTGGCGGACACGGCGGGCTGGCGCGTGGACAAGATCGTTCACGTCGAGGCCGGCCAGCCTGTGGGCCAGCAGCTGGCCGAGACCGACTGGCTTCAGTCGATCGCTGATGACACCGGTTATCCGCACGCCATCGTCACCGGCGCCGATATGTTGGATCCCGACCTGGACGCCCTGCTGGAAGCACACGCCGCCCGACCGAACGTCCGCGGCGTGCGCCAGATCGTTTGCTGGCACGAGGATCCGTTGAAGACCTATACCGATCGCGATCTGTTGCGTGATCCGAAATGGGTCGAGGGCTTCGCCAAGCTCGCGCACTATGGGCTGTCGTTCGACCTCCAGCTCTATCCGTCCCAAATGGCGACCGCCGCCATCATCGCCGCCCGCCACCCCGACATTCCGATCATCGTCAACCACGCCGGCCTGCCGACCGACCGGGATGTGGCGGGGATGGAGCGGTGGCGCACAGGTCTGCGCCTGCTGGCCGCTCAGCCGCAGGTCTCGATCAAGATCTCGGGTCTCGGCATCACCGATCGCGCCTGGACGCCCGACAGCATCCGTCCCATCGTTGTGGAGTGCATCGAGGCCTTCGGGACCGAGCGCGCCATGTTCGCCTCGGACTTCCCCGTCGAAAGCGTCCACGGAACCTTCGAAGTCTTCTATTCCGCGTTTAACGCGATCACGGCCGACTTCTCGATCGACGAACGCGACCGCCTGTTCGCCGCCAACGCCGAGGCGATCTACCGTATCTGACCCATCCGCCGAAGCCGCATCAAGACGGCGAGGCCCGAGGAACACCAGGAGAGTATCCCCATGGTCATCGAGACCGACGCCGCCCACACCCCCGGGGGCTTGGCCAAGCCCGCCGGGTCGCTGAAGGGCCCGCTGGCCTTCGCCATCGCCTGCTTCCTGATCTGGGGCCTGGCCTACGGCCTGCTGGACGTGCTGAACAAGCATTTCCAGGAGACGCTGAGCATCAGCCAGGCTGACAGCGCCTGGCTGCAGATCGCCTATTTTGGAGCCTATCTGCTGCTGTCGATTCCGGCAGGCATGCTGCTGCATGCGCGGGGCTACAAGTTCGGCATCGTGTCGGGCCTGGCGGTCACCGCCGTCGGCGCCCTTTTGTTCATCCCGGCGGCGGGCGCCGGCGCCTTCCTGCCCTTCGTCGGCTCGATGTTCGTTCTTGCCGCCGGTCTGTGCATCCTCGAGACCAGCGCGGACACCTACGTCAACGTCCTAGGCGATCCGGCCAAGGCCTCACAGCGGCTGAACCTGGCCCAGTCGTTCAACGCCCTGGGCGTCTTCTTCGGCCCCCTGATCGGCGGCGCGGTCTTCTTTAGCCCCACCACGACCGAGGCTCTGGGCGGCGCGACCCGTTCGATCCAGATCGTGTACGGGCTGATCGCCGTCGGCGTGGTCCTGTTCGCCCTTGCCGTCTGGCGCGCCCGGCTGCCGGAGACCGGCCTGTCCGACCACGGCGGTGCGGTGCAAGGCGACGCCCCTGCCCTGCCCCTGTCCAAACAGCCGCACTTCATCGCCGGCGTGATCACTCAAGCCCTCTACATCGGCGCCCAGGTCGGTATCGGCGCCTATTTCATCAACCTAGTGACGCACAACTGGGAGGGCCTGACCTCGCAGCAAGGCGCCTTCATGCTGTCGCTGGCGGCTATCGGCTATCTGGTCGGCCGCTTCTTCGCCACCGCCCTACTGCTGAAGATCAAGCCACGCGTGCTTCTGACGGCCTACGGCGTCATCAATGTCGTGCTGACGCTGATTGTCGCCGCCGGGATCGACAAAGTCTCGCCCATCGCCCTGCTGGCCGTCTTCTTCTTCATGTCCACCATGTTCGCGACCATCTTCGCCCTGGGCACTGCCGGCCTGGGCGCCGGCACCAAGAAGGCCTCATCCCTCATGGTCATGGCCATTGGCGGCGGCGTTCTGCTGCCCTGGCCCATGGGCAAGATCGCCGATCTCTACGGCGCCAATGTCGCCTTCCTCCTGCCCGCCGCCTGCTTCGCCGTCGTGGCCTGGTATGGCTGGAAGGGCGCTGGCCTTGGACTGAAGAAGGACGCCGCCTGATGCGCCTGCGCACCGCCCTCCTCGCCTTCACCCTGCTCGCCGGCCCCACGGCCGCCTGCGCCCAGACGGTGACGCCTACCGCCGCCGTCGCGCCCGCCGCGCCGATAGACCGGCACGCCCTGGTCACGCGCCACAACGTCAGCCTGACCGCCATCAACCGACATGCCCCGATCATGCTGGGTAACGGCGACCTGGGCTTCACCGCCGACATCACCGGGCTCCAGACCTTCCCGGAGCAGTATTCGGAACTGTCGCCCCTGCTGACCATGGCCCAGTGGGCCTGGCACAGCTTTCCCAATCCGAACGGCTATACCGAACAGGATGGCCTGATCGACGTGCCCGTGCCGGGTCGGGGCGAGCAGCCCTATGCCTGGATGAAGTCCTGGGACGTGGCGGAAACCCAACCCGCCTACACCTGGCTGCGGGCCAATCCGCATCGGTTCTCGCTCAGCCGCATCGGCCTGACCTTCGCAGACGGCAAGCCTCTGGACTTCGCCAAGGTCGCCGACACGCGCCAGACGCTGGACCTGTGGTCCGGCGCCCTGACCAGCCGTTTCACCTATGACGGCCAGCCGGTCGAGGTCGTGACCCGCGTCCACCCGACGCTGGACATGGTGATGGTCGAGATCGCCTCGCCCCTGGTCGCCGCCCAGGGTCTGGGCGTCCAAATCCGCTATCCTGGCGTGAACCCCGCCATCAATCCCGACCCGACGACGTTCGAGGCCTCTGATACGCAAAGCCTGAGCATCGTCGCCTCCGACACGGGCGACGTCCACATTCGCCGCACCCTGGACGACACCACCTATTATTCCGGCATCACCGCGTCCGGTAAGATCGAACAGAGCGGCGCCGGCGCCTTCCGTGTCGTCTCCTCCGGTCGCGACCGGCTGACCGTCATGGTCCGTTTCGATCAGCAGGAGCCCGTCGAGAAGACACCCGCCTATTCCGCCGGCGTCCAGGCGACCGCCGCACACTGGAACGCCTTCTGGACCCAGGGCGGCGCCGTCGATTTTTCGGGGTCAACCGACCCGCGCGCAGCCGAGCTGGAGCGGCGTGTGGTCCTGTCTCAGTACCTGTCGGCCGTTAACGGCGCCGGCGAACTGCCTCCGCAGGAAGAGGGCCTGTTCTCCAACAGCTGGTACGGCAAGTTCCATCTGGAAATGCATCCCTGGCACTCCGGCTGGCAAGCGATGTGGGGTCACGCCGACATGCTGGAGCGCAGTCTGCCCTGGTATGTCGGCAATCTGGACAACGCGCGCGCCGAGGCCGCCCGTCACCACGTCAAGGGCGCCTGGTGGCCCAAGATGGTCGGACCCGAGGGCCGCAACAGCCCCAGCCTCGTCTCGCCCTTCATCATGTGGCAGCAGCCGCACCCGATCCTGTTGGCCGAACTGGTCTGGCGCGCCGAGAAGGACCCGGCCGTGCTGGATCGATACGGCGAGGTGGTCGAAGCCACGGCCGATCTTTTGGCCACCTGGCCTATCGAACGCGACGGCCGGCTGAACCTGGGCACGCCGATGATCCCAGCGCAGGAAAATTATGATCCCCTGACCACGGTGAACCCGACGTTTGAAGTCGAGTATTTCCGCTGGGCCCTCGAAACCGCGCAACAGTGGCGCGAACGCAAGGGTCAGGCCCGCCGCGCCGACTGGGATCAGGCCCTAGCCAAGATCGCGCCGCCGCCAATGAGGAACGGCCTGTATCTTCCTGTCGAGAGCGTGCCGGACTTTTGGGAGACGGCCATGTCCGACGCCTGTCGCCGACACGCGGCGGCGGCTCAGTGCAAGAACCGCGACCATCCCTCCTTCCTGATGGCCTATGGCTTCATTCCGGGCGAACGGATCGATCCCGCCGCCATGCGCCGCACCTTCGAGGCGGTGGAGCAGACCTGGGACGTGCGCCAGACCTGGGGCTGGGACTTCCCAATGATGGCCATGACGGCGGCCCGTATCGGCGAACCGGACAAGGCGGTGAACTGGCTGTTCGCCGACCTGAAGAACAATCAGTGGGGCGTCACCGGCATGACCCCTCGCGTCCACCTGGACGAACACGCCGACGAACTGGTCCCCGTTTCGGCCGGCGCCGGCGGCGTCGAGATGGCGGTCAACCCCGATGGTCCAGGCTATCGCCGCGCCGCCGAGACCTATTTCCCGTCCAATGGGTCGCTGCTGATGGCCGTCGGCCTGATGGCGGCGGGCTGGGACGGGTCCAGCGGTCATGCGCCGGGCTTTCCCAAGGACGGCTGGACCGTCCGGGTCGAAGGCCTGACACCCGCGCCGTAATCCAGAAAAAACGAGAGGACCGCCCCAATGACGACCTCCAGACGCACCGCCCTGAAGGCCCTCTTGGCGGCCCCCGCCGTCGGCGCCTTCGCCACCACGACCGCCCAGGCCCAGCAGGCCGCATCCGCAACCCCGCCTGCGCCAGGCCAAACCCCTGTCTGGCCCGCGCCCAACACCGCCCCGCCTTCGACTCAAGAGACGCCGGTCGAGCGGCCGCGCTGGGACGGCCCCGCGCCTACCGAGTGGGTCGATCCGAAGACCGGCCATCGCATCCGCCGCGTCTCGCCCGATGGCGGGGGCGGAAAGCCCTATTTCTACAAGAACATGTTCTTGCCCAAGAAGGTCGGGGCGCCCGACCTGATGGTCATCTCGACGCCTCAGGGCATCTCGACCGTCAATCTGGCGACCTGGGCCATCAACGTTCTGGTGCCCGACCATGACGCCGACCTGATGTTCACGGGCCGCAAGGGGCGCAACGTCTATTATTCGGTGACCGCGCCTGGCGAAGGCCAGTTGATGGACCGCGCCAAGACCCTGTTCGTCATCGACGTCGACACCACGCACCGTCGCGAGATCGGCCGGATACCGAACGGTCAGATCAATTCGGTCAATGCCGATGAGAGCCTGCTCCTGGGCTTCGTGGCCTATGACAGCCAACCGCTCCAGCCGACCGTGCCCGACCCGCGCAACCGCCGCTTCGATCAGGCCGAATACGAAGCTGATGGGCCGGACGGAAAGCCGCTGAACTTCGCCCGCGCCAAGGGCGTGCGGATGCTTCAACGCTGGGCCGCGCGCTATCCTATGGAAATCTTCGTCATCGACCTGACCACGGGCGAGCGACGCGTGATCCACAAGACCAACGAATGGATCGGCCACACGCAGTTCTCCCCCACCGACCCCCAGCAGATCATCTTTTGCCATGAAGGCCCCTGGCACCGCGTGGATCGAATGTGGGCTATCCGCGCAGATGGCACGGGCCTGAGAAAGACCCATCAGCGGACGATGAACTTCGAGATCTTCGGCCACGAATGGTTCAGCCCGGACGGCAGACAGGTGCTCTATGACCTGCAGACCCCGCGCGGCCAGGTCTTCTGGGTTGCCTCGGTCGATCTGGAGACGGGCCGCCGGGTCTATCGTCGGGTCGAGCAGAATGACTGGTCGGTTCATTACAACGTCTCGCCGGACGGCCGTCTGTTCGCTGGCGACGGCGGCGACGGCGACATGGTCGCTCATGCGCCAGACGGTAAATGGCTGGTCCTACTGCGCCCCGAACCGATCGTTGATGAAGATCCGTCTAGCGATAAGGAAGACCAGATCTTCGTCGAATACCTGCGATCCGAGCGGCTCGTGGATCTGTCAAACCACGACTACCGGCTTGAGCCGAATCTGACTTTCACGCCGGACGCAAAATGGATCGTCTTCGTGTCAAACATGCACGGCGCCAACCACGTCTATGCTGTCGAAGTCGATCGTAGCGCTTAGGAACATCGCCAGCTTCTCGAGCCCTAACGCCTGAGATGTCGAGGATTTATCGGCATCTCAGCGGAATCTCTCGGTCCTGACATCACCTTGTTGCAAAATGCGGGAAGCTGTTGCAATAAGCGATACGTCGCTAATCCAAATATGCGCGACGGCATACCACAAAATGACACCGGCGCCGGATGGACGCCGGGATGGGGAGAGAACGAATGCGACGGACCAACACCCGGACTCTGTGCGCGGTTGGCGTTTCCCTGGCGGCCCTGATGGGTGCGTCGGCGGCTGCGGCTCAGGCCGTTCCTGCCTCAGAACCCGTCACGCAAGACGCCGCCCAAGACGCAACAGTGGTCGATGAGATCGTCGTCACCGGCTTCCGGTCCAGCCTGCAACAGGCGCTGAACATCAAGCGCCGCGAAGCCGGAGCGGTGGACGCCATCTTGGCCGAAGACATGGCCGACTTCCCCGATCAGAACCTGGCCGAAGCGATCCAGCGCCTGCCCGGCGTGACCATCGACCGCGTGAACGGCCAGGGCACCACCATCTCGGTGCGTGGTTTGGGTTCCGATTTCACCCGCACTCGCATCAACGGCCTGGAAGCCCAGGCTGCGTCTGGCGGCAACCGCAACCGCAGCTTCGACTTCTCAATGTTCGCGTCCGAACTGTTCAACAGCATCAAGGTTCGCAAGACGCAATCAGCCGAGATCGAAGAGGGCTCGCTGGGTGCCACGGTCGATCTGCAGACGGGTCGCCCCCTGGACTTCGGCGGCAGCGGCCTGAACTCTGCCTTCTCGGTGCAGGCCTCCTATAACGACCTGTCTGAAAAGACCGTGCCCCGGCTCGCCGGCCTGCTTAGTTGGTCGAACGAGGACCGCACCTTCGGCGCCCTGATCTCGGTCGCCTACTCCGAGCGTTCGCCCATTCTGGGCAGCTTCAACACGACGCGTTGGCAGTCTGGCGCGATCAATCCGCCCATCCCCGCCGGCAAGACTCGCGCCGACTATCCCAACTACCCCTACGGCCTGGGCCAGAACTTCGCGAGTTGCATCCCCTGCACCACAACGGCGCAGCGCGACGCCCTGCTCAGCGCCTATTACCCACGCATCCCGCGCTACACCTTGGGCAATACTCAGGAAGATCGCCTGGGCATGACGGGCGCGCTGCAATGGCGGCCGAGCGACCGAACCGAGGCCGTGCTGGACGTATTGTGGTCGCGCTTCAACTCGGAACTGGAAAGCCCGAACATCGAGGCCTGGGCTTTCAGCCGCGCCAACGTCAACAACGTAGTGGTGCGCGACTACGCGATCGACGCCGAGAAGAACATTCTGTCGTATGGCGTCTTCGACAACATGCTGGTTCGCGCCGAGAACGGCTTCACGCGCAACGAAAGCAACTTCTATCAGGCGTCGCTAAACGTGCGCCACGACTTCACCGATCGCATCCACGGCAATTTGAAGGTTGGCGCCAATCGGTCGGAAGCCCGCACGCCGCTGAACGTCGCCTACGCCTTCGAGGCCGCGGGCGTGAACGGCTACACGTTCGACTTCCGAGAGAATGATCGCGCGCCGCGCATCAATTATGGCTTCGACGTCACGTCGGGTCAGCGCTTCACCCTGGTCAATGCGACGCGCAGCAATGGCGGCGGCAACTTCGATAACAAGGTCGGCGCGGGCTCTCTGGCCTATGACTGGTCCGACTCGCTGACCTTCAAGGTGGGGGGTGAATATCGCACCTATGGCTTCGAGACCTTCGGCCTGACGCGCACCAAGACCAATCCGACCGGCGCGGATCGCTTGACGGGCGTCGACAGCATCGGCCGGGTCGTGAGCATCGGCGATGGGGTCAAGGCCGGCGCGGGCTCCGACCTCAGCTTCATCGCCCCGGACATCTCGAAGATCGCGAACTTCCTAAGCTTCTATGACGATCCGCTGGTGGCCAACCGCAGCGAGCGCGAGGTGGACGAAACGGACAAGGGCATCTTCGTTCAGGCCGACTTCAACACGACCGTCGCTGGCATGGTCCTGCGCGGCAACGCCGGCATTCGCTACGCCCAGACCGAGGTCACGGCCAAAGGCTGGCAAACCATCGCAGTGGGGACGCCGCCGGTCACGACCTATGACTATGTCACGACCGACAACGACTATGACGACGTCTTGCCGTCCTTCAACCTGGCGCTTGAGCCGCGTGACGACGTCGTGATCCGCCTGGGCGCCGCCAAGGTGATGTCCCGTCCAACCCTCGGCGATCTGACCCCGGGCGGCAGCGTCTCACCGACCACCCGCACAGTCTCCTACGGAAACCCGCTTCTCGACCCGTTCCGCGCCACCAACTACGATTTCTCCGTCGAGTGGTATTTCCAGACTGAGGGCCTTTTGGCCGCCGCCGTCTTCTACAAGGATATCGACAGCTTCATCACATCCGAGACGGTTGGGATCCCTTACAACCAGCTGGGTCTGCCCAACGAACTGCTTCAGGGCGCTGCAAGCCCGACCGATATCTTCCAGGTCACGCGCCGCCTAAACGGCGAAGGCGGCGCGCTGAAAGGGATCGAAATCCAGTATCAGCAACCCTTCACCTTCCTGCCCGGCCTTTGGTCCAACTTCGGCTTCACCGGAAACGTCACGTGGGTTGATTCCGAAGTCAGCTACGGCACGGCCGGCAAAAACCGCCTGACGGGCCAGTCGAAGAACACCGCCAACGCGACCCTGTATTATGAGGATGGCCCGTTCCAGGCCCGCGTCTCGATCGCACAACGCAGCCAGTATCTGCTGTCCTTCCCCGGCGCGAACGGCAACTCCGAAGAAGGCGTCAACGACACCACCAATGTCGATGCCTCCATGTCCTACGAGTTCACGCCGAACCTGACCTTCTCGCTCGAAGGCATCAATCTGACGGACGCCTACAACGACCGTTACGTCGACGTGACCAACCGCGTGTCCGACTACCGTCACACCGGCCGAGAGATCGCCGTGGGATTGCGCTGGAAGTATTGAGCTTCCCTCCCTGACGCCTCCAGCGTGACAAACTAAGGGCCCGGAGCGAACAGCTCCGGGCCTTCTTTTCCAGGTCAAGCGTGTAATGGTCGGAGTAAAATTCTTTTCTGTAGCAGGTTGGTATCCGCAACCAATCAAACACGAGGGTCGGCGTGCGCCAGCACTGTATATTCATCTACACGCGAAAATGTGAACTTTTACAACTTACCAACTTCACTCGTCAACCTGTGATAAGCTTTTTTCGGTATTGCCGCACCCTCTTACTCCGTTCAAATGAAGAAACGGAGGAGTTGCAATCTGAGTATTTCGCACAGCTCAACAGTAAACCAGACCCAGAGGGTGTGTCGCTTCATGCGCGTTTCAGGAGGGCCAATCGAAACGCAGATGAGCCGCAGCGACGTCCAAGTCGTTAGCAACTACTTGCGACAGCAGTGGTCATCAACACTAGGGCACGCTTGCACCAACGCTGGAGGGCGAATGAGCCGAATAGGTTTCAAGGCCACATTCCACTCGAAATTCAGGATCGAGTGTATTCGTCGGCAAACCCCGCACCGATTCAAAAACTGTTCGTAAAAATGCAACGTGGCGGACAGAGAGCCCGCAGAACGCTCGTCCAACGTTGTGCCGGATCGTCCGAATTCTTTTTAATAACTGTTGTTTATTCGGAATTTCGTCTGTGAGCGTCCACCGCCGTTGCTAGCAATCCAACCGGTTGTTTTAGGGTCGGACTTAGGGCCACGTCGCCCTCATGAGCACAACAAATCGCCTTACCGCACTCGCCGCCAAGTCCCTTGGCAATGGTTTTCACAATGATGGCAAAGGCCTCTACCTCCGCGTCGCTGAGCGTCGAAAAAGCTGGGTGTATGTGTACCAGTGGGAGGGACGTCGCCGTGAGATGGGCCTCGGCAGCTTCTCCGATACGTCATTGGCCGAAGCGCGCACTAAGTGCTCAGCCGCACGGGCACTGGTAAAATCTGGCGTTGACCCGCTAGCCAAGTCCGGCCAGCAAAGCTCCGCACCCTCGTTCAGCGCGATGGCTGAGAAATTCATCGCTCTTAAGGGCGGTGGCTGGCGCAACGAGAAGCATCGTCAGCAGTGGTCCAACACTCTCAGGGACTATGCGAAGCCGATTGCTGACACGCCGGTTGATGCCATCACCACCGAAGACGTGCTCGCATGTCTGGTGCCCATCTGGAAGGCGAAGCCAGAGACCGCATCACGGGTACGGATGAGGATCGAGAACGTTCTCGACGCAGCAAAGGCTCGTGGTTATCGGTCGGGTGAAAATCCGGCTACTTGGAAGGGGAATCTCGCCCATCTTCTGCCCGCTCGCTCCAAACTCAGCCGGGGGCATCAGCGCGCTCTCCATTACGACCACGTCCCTGCTTTCATGCAAAGCCTCAGGCAGCGTCAGGGCGTAGCCGCAAAGGCGCTGGAATTCACCGTTCTGAACGCGGTGCGTACATCTGAAACACTCAACGCCATGTGGTCTGAGTTCGATCTGGACGACAAGGTTTGGACCATTCCTGCCATCCGTACGAAAACGTCCACGCAGCTTCGCGTCCCGCTGACTGACGACGCCGTTTTGATACTTCGGGAGATGCGGGCCCTAGGTAGTGAGTGGGTGTTTCCTGCAACCTCGCTGGAGGGTCCGCTCTCCATCAACGCGATGCGTTCTGTGGTGATCCGCATGGGAATTGGAGAACAGGCGACAGTCCATGGCTTCCGTTCGTCCTTCCGGGATTGGGCAGGAGAGACCACCGACTTCCCGCGAGACATTGTCGAAATGTGCCTTGGACACGCAGTCGGTAGTGCCGTGGAGCGCGCTTATCGCCGTGGTGATGCTCTGGATCGGCGTAGGGCAATTATGAAGGCTTGGGCCAACTTCCTCGCCAATCACGAAAGAGTGATAGTTCCCATTGAGACACTAAGTATCTGATTGTACCTCGGAAAAACAACACGAAGCTAACTATCTGACTTAGTTGAGTGCTAAATAAGTCTCTGATTGTCCAACGAAAAAATGTGGCTAATCGGGTTGGTCCTCCCGGCGCAATCGTGCTCCCGGATTTGACTGGACCAACAATGACGACAAATACGCGCCTCAGCCTCTACAAGCTTTTCCGTGACACAACTGTATGGGTAAGCTTGTCCGAAGCAACCTATGACCATATTCTTGAATGGCTTGATCGCCACAAATCTGCACCTGACAACAGGAATGCAGTAAATGATCTCTATGAAACCCTTATCTGGTTTCCGACGGCTCACGCAGGGAGGGTCTGGGTGCCCCTTGGGCATATCATGCGGATGCTCGATCAGCTTGAACTGCGGACGCCAGCTAACGCCGTTGCGCACCCCAACATCACATTGGGGCGAAGCTTGCGGGGGCATGAAGGCACGCTGACCGGAACTGACGTGCTCACTATCAGGCTCGCCGCCATCTCTCGGAGGCGCGGTCAGTGAGCAGCATTGCACCAACCCATTCTCTGACGCTGACCATCTCTGAAGCGTGCGCCTACATGCGCGTCAGTCGGTCCACGATCTACAACCTTGCCAAGGACAATAAGCTGCCCATCCGCAAGGTTGCCGGACGCTCTCTGATTCTTCGCAGTGATATCCACTCCCTGCTGGGGGTGGGCTCATGATCAGCAGCGTAAACGAAGGCGATCTCACCGACACGACTGAATATCGTTCTCCGGTGCTGAGGGTTGTCTCGGCACCCAAACCGGGGCTTCTCTCTCTGTGCGCTGAACTTTACGCACTGATCAGAGCGGCTCATCCTCCGCGCAAGAAGCCTAGGCCTTCAGATGACGAAGCATTTCGGCAATCCCTCCTCGCGTTCGTGGACGCCATTGCAACATTTGCACTGCTGCGTGTTCGTCCCTCCAAAGTCCTAAATGTGGCATTTGGGTTCGGTAAGTACACGGGGTCCAAAATCAGCGCAGTCCACCTTAAGAATATTAGGGAAGCGATGGAGGCTTTTGGCCTTATTGAGGTGGAGCCGCATTTCTTCGACGACACCGGCAAGAAACAGTCCTATGCGACGCGCATTAAGCCAACGCAGTCTTTCGAGGTGCTTGCTCGGTCTCATGGCGTCGAACTGCCCTCGCTGTCGCCTCCAAAGCTGACCTACAAGGTCCATAAGCAGGAACATGGACTGGGCGCGGTGCCTGATGACGTGCTGGCGCTGGACGCCGTCCTTCAACGGTACAATGAGTTCACGCAGCAGTTTCGACTGACGCTGCCTGATGAGGCGTGGAGCGCCCTAGAGGCCTACATGATCGTTGCCGACTCGACGGGCAACACAACGAAGCTGCACTACGGCTTCGACGAGCGCCGCATCTTTTTGACACGCATCTTCACTGAAACATGGGAGCGCGGGGGTCGGATGTATGGGGGCTATTGGCAGGGCATGCCGAAACGCTTCCGCAATCAACTGCTGATCGACGGCCAGCCCACAATCGAACTGGACTATAGCCGCCTACACCCCACGATGCTCTTTAATGAGGTTGGGATGGCATTGCCTGACAATTTGGACCCTTACACGGTCCCCGGTTTCAATGTGGAGCTAGCGGGTGCCAAACAGACTTTCAATCGCCTCTTGAATCACGACAAGCAAATCACGTTCATTAAGGCCGAGCAGGGCGAGTGGTTTGATGATGCCAAATCATTCAATGCCTATCGCGACGCCATGGTTGATCACCTCGCGCCTATCGCGCACTATTTTCGAAACGACAAAGGGGCTCAACTTCAGAAGAATGACAGTGAGCTAGCCCTGAATGTCATTATGCGATGCATGAACGAGAACATCGCAGTTTACCCCGTACATGATAGCTTCATCGTTAGGCACGATAACGCTCCACGTTTGAAGCTAATTATGGAAGAGGAATATTTCACATTGATGGGATTTAGTTGCTTGGTAAAGTAAGCTAAATCCCGTTCCTTACCGTTTGCATAACTCTAGGCAATCGCGGCATTCGCTTATGCGTAGAGCTAGTGTGTAAGGCGTAGTAGCGAGAGTCCAGACTTGCTGTCCTCCATTATTAGCAGCCGTAACTATTGCAATAGTTGCAATGGAATAAGCATCTTTACCGTGCTAGATCGATTTGCATTGTGACAGAGCGTTTTATGAGTGAAGCCAAGACTGAACTCACTGTCCTAACAACCGAAATAATCGCCGCCTACGTTGAAAATAACCGGGGCGGGGCCGATGCCTTGCCGACTCTCATGAGGGCTGTGTACGGCGCTTTAAATGGCCTTGGCGTGGGCGTCGCGGGGGGCGAGGTGGAGCAGCCGAAGGCAACTGTGCCTCAAGTCCGGAAATCCATCACTGATGCTGGTTTGATCAGCCTCATTGACGGCAAGACGCATCAGACCCTCAAACGACACATCGGCCGTCTCCACACGACGCCGAGTACTATTGGACTCGCTACGGCCGTTTTGCCGACCAGCCCCACGTCGCCCCTGCCTATGCCGTTCGGCGCTCGGAACTAGCGAAACCTATTGGTTTGGGGGACGAAGTCGCGAGGGGCATTGATGTCGCGCCACCTAGGCTGACTTGTTAGATATCTGAGGGCTGAGACTCCCGAATGTGTCACAACCATGCTTAGCTCGTTCGGCAACTTTGGAGATTCCATGGCTACGCTCAGCGGTTCTGTTGTCGAAAGTCTATCGTCGGAAGGTCAGCTTCGGCTCGTCCGGTTCGAAATTGATGGACTGTTTGGCGGACCGAATTTGGTCATCGGGCTTCCCACGCCTGAAGATGACGATCCCAACCCCCAGATCATGATTTTATCGGGCGCAAACGGCGCAGGTAAGACAACAATCCTGAAAATGATCGGCGGAATGTTGGGGCTCGATTTCGAGATATGTCGGCAGGTTCCGTTCAACAGGGCGTCTCTGACGCTTTCGAATGGTGAGAGCCTCGTTGTCTATAAGAATCTCGACTTGCTCGAAGGGTTTGCCCGGGATGATGTTCGTTTGCGTAGAGCGTGCCTTCATATTTCTTACGGCAACTACTCCAGCTACTTAGGTAACAACGGAGTTGAGAACCAAGATTTTGAACCTAACGTCACTCGTTTTAGAAGCAGAGTGCTACCTATTTTGGCTGGCGTTAAATATGATCTTTTAACTGTAGATCGCGCTGCTGACCCGATCGAGGAAGAGCGATACTACAATCCAGCAAGACGTAAAGAACGCGTTGAAAGACCGCATCTCGCTTTACGAGTAAAAGGGTTTCTGTCTGAAGCGCAAGTCGACTATAGAAAATTTTTCAGAGCAACTGAGCTTGACTTGTTGCCACGCATATTGAAAGCGATCAGATCAAATGCCGATATACCTACTCAAAAAGCGCTTGTTGATCGCATAGAGGCTGTCCGTCGCCGTGCGGGGGACATGCGTCGATACGGCCTACAAACCGATTTGCTAGATATTCAGGCCCTATCTGACCTATTAAAGGACGAGAAAGAAGCGCAGGACTTAAAGGTCATATCGACATACGTCGAAATGCAGGAGAGCGTCAATGAAGAGCGTGAACTTATTGCTCGGCGCGTCATAGCATTTGAGGATATTATGGATGATTTTTTGACTGGCAAGTCCATTAGGGTGGACGCCAATCAAGGTATCATTATCACGACATCTATGGGTGTTGAAATTTCCGAGAAGCAACTAAGTTCTGGAGAATATCATTTCGTATACATGATGGTCTCAGCATTGCTCTGTCAGCGAACAGGAAGCGTAATTGCCATAGATGAACCTGAACTTTCGCTGCATGTGTCTTGGCAGAGGAAGCTCGTCTCCGCGCTTGCGAAATGTGCTTCAGGTGCGTCACCATTATTCCTTTTGGCTACCCACTCAATCGCAATATCCGCCCAACATCGATCGTCGGTGTACGAGATTTCGTCCATTGATTAGTCGCTGGAGTACCGAAGAATTATTTCACGAAATGCATGCTGACCCGATGCGGGTTGTTATGTTTGTCGAAGGAAATAAGGATGAAAGATTTTGGCTGAGGGTAGTTCCTATTATCGAGCGAAGAAATGCTGTTGTTTATACAATAGATAATGTCAGTATATTTGTGGATGCTGGCGGACAGAGAGAGCGGCTAATTAAGTTGGCTGAACTCGTATCGGAACAAAATTTGTCCCACCGGTTTCTATTTTTCGTAGACGCCGACTTCGATAGATTTACTGGACGTGCGCTCCCAGACAGCGTCATTATGACTGATTTTCGGGATTTGGAATCTTATGGCCTTGTCGATCATTGCACCGAAACTCTCTGCAGGGATCAGTTCGCAAAGCCCGATGCGTCCATTCAGGAGTTACGCGAACTGGTTGACGAAGTCGGACGCGCGCTTGCCGCCGTGCGACTTGCGTCACATCGCAATGGATTAAATCTGCCGTTCAGCGAGACCTTTAAAAGGGATGGCGGTAAGCGTTTCTCAGTTAAGGTCGCCGGATCGCCCGCCATGCGAAGGCTTGAAATACCCCGTCTGATCGCTGGCCTTCTGAATCCCCATGGAAGAATGGCAGACGCCCACGAAGTTACACGGTTTGTGGACGCTGAAGTTCGCGCAACATCACTCATGGATTTGAAAGACGTTGTGCATGGAAAGGATCTTTGCGCTATCCTTTCTTGGTATTTCGAAACGTCTTTCGATGTCGCTCAAGCCCTTCTTTTTGGCGCGATTTATGCCGATCTACCTCGATTACGTCTATTGCCTCGGCTCGCCGATACCGAAGCATGGGTGAGACAGTGAACCGCAGTTGAGTATTTGCAGCACACTCTTAGCGTTCATCTTTTAGCGCACTACACCGTGCTGCGAAATGCAGCCATCAGTTAGGCCTGACGGAGCTTCTCAATGCGCTCATGATCGAGTGGTCATGGCCGCGAACTCGTCATGTGAGGCTAGAAATTTTGTCGCCATCAGTCCTTCTGCCAGAAAGGGCCGGGGGGGGGCAAGATGGCTGAAACTCGACAATGTCATCAATCCAATGCCTCAGGTGAATCGAAAACGACCGGTTTCGATGCAGTCAGCCCGTATGTATCGTAAAATAGCTTGCTACCGGTTTCGATACATGTAGGATTTCGCTACAGATTTTCGATACAGGAACACAGCGATGAGCCGCGTCTTTGCCTACCTACGCGTCAGCACTGCTGATCAGACGACGGACAATCAGCTACGAGAGATCGAAGGCGCTGGCTTCAGCGTCGCGCCTCAACGAGCGGTATCGGAAACAATTTCTGGGTCGGTTGCCGCTGCCGAACGCCCGTCCTTTTCGAAGCTGCTTGACCGCCTTGAAGAGGGGGATGTGCTGCTCGTCACGAAGCTGGATCGATTAGGCCGAAATGCCATGGACGTAAGGTCCACTGTGGAGCGCTTAGATCGTTCGGGAGTGCGGGTCCACTGCCTCGCCCTAGGTGGTGTCGATCTGACCAGTGCAGCGGGAAAAATGACAACGTCTGTTATAGCGGCCGTCGCGGAGTTTGAACGCGATCTATTGGTGGAGCGGACGCAAGCTGGACTAGCGCGGGCAAAAGCAGAAGGACGAGCTTTAGGACGGCCCTCGGTCCTTGGGGGAGCCGAGTTGGCGGAGATAAAGAAACAACGCGAATCGGGGGCTTCACTGGGCGTATTAGCGAAAGCGTACGGCGTGACTCGCTCCGCAATCCAACGGGCGGAGAAGCGCGCAGTGGTGATTGGTGGCCCTAAGAGCGGGACTGCAATAGCGTAAGCGAAAATAGTGCAATCGCTGGCTGCGGCTGTTAACATCCCGGTTCCGTGAGGGTCCGGTATCGCCAATGAATAAAGCGGTCTGATGCCTATTCGAAAATCAAAACGTTGAATTAGAGGGGTTCTGAGGTTGGCTGAGAAGAAGCGGGAAGAGGCAACCTGTAGCTTTCATTCATTTGTCCGAGAAAAGCGGATAGACGATAATAATAGCGAGCAAATCCCATTTACTGCGGATGATTTCGCATCATTTTGCGACCACCTCATGTCCCAGCCAGAAGTGGACCTCCGAGATGAGCAAACACGCAATCGCATAAAAACGTCTCTGTATGCTCCTGTAGAACATTGTGAAATTATAGACGACAGGACGATCTTTGGTCGTTTCCGCGCGCCATATACGGGGCATTCGTATGAAAACACTGACGTGGGAGAGGTCCCGGAAAGCAGTGTGAGCTTGCGACCATTTTTCTTTATCGCGTATTTTGCGGAAGATGGTAAAATTTACGTAGGTAGCCAGTATTTAGGAACATTCGGAGGTTGGGGTAAGTTAGAGCGGACACTTCGCTCATTTTTCCCAAAAGACCACCGGGTAGTGTCCTACGCGTATAGGCACAGTGCTAGCTCGTATGCCGGGGCAAAACCAAAAGAAGTGCGCGTGAATTTCTCTCGTCGCCCCAGGGAAATTACTGGTAAAGCAGCGTTTGGGCAGCGCGGCGCGATGACATTCAAACAAATGTCAAATGAGGATTCTACGTTCAAAATAACTGTCACGGAAAGCATTCTTGCTAATATCGGTAAACCCACGGCGGTGATCAAAAAAGCTGTTTCAGACATGCTTTCGGATAATGAAATGCTGTCGCTACGTCAGGAAGATATCGAAGATTGCACTGTCGTGGCCACGGTAGACGGCAAAACAACGACCATTAACGTCATCGAAAGCGGGCATTTCGCGACCAGATTTCCTCTGGGTATAGTGGATTATATCAAAGGCCATCCAGACAAGAATAAGGCCAAGGCAGCAATGGCCGCGCTTTTGGACAGTCAAATCATATCGCGCTCTGAACGTGTTTAACGCCCGTCAAATTATTAGCGACAATAATTCGACCTTCTATGACTACGATAGTCAAAAGAAGAAGAGCCAAACCGCGCGCCTGATCGTCTGGCTTTTGTTGGCCCTCGGTTTGTCATTGGTATTTGCGGAGGTATCTGACAATTTTCTAGCCGGTTTTCTTGCCGTTCAATCGATACTCCTCGGCTTTACCGTAAATGTGATGTTTTTCTTGCTGGGTCGGAGGCCAGTCAGCGGGAGCGCGTCAAGTTCTCGTGAGTCAAAAGAAAGAAACAAGAGGTTAGCCCGGTTATACAAGGAGCTTTTTTACAACGTTTCTTACTTCAATCTGCTGGCAATTTATTCCATCATAGTTACAGCTATTAATCTTATGCCATCGCCAGAATTTCCAGTATTTAGTGAAAATGTTCCGTACATTCGAGCATTCTCAGACTGGGCCATGAAGTCTGATGCGATGGGGGGGCTTGCTGCATTCCTTCGGCATTTTGGGATGTTTGTGTTTTATCTTTTGGCTATTGAAGTGGTCTATTCAATTGCACGCGTAATTGGCCGCACGTCGTTTTACTTTGAGCGTACATTGGTTGAGACGCGCGGAGCGGAAACAAGCGATAGCAAATAGCCGCACGTAGTGCGCTGCCAACCGACGTGGCTACCGAGCCGGGGTTGCAAGAAGCGCGGTTGGCGATACGCCGAGTGCTTCACTGATCCGGGCGAGAACTAACAAGCTCGGATTGCGCTTGCCTCTTTCAATCCCGCCTAAATAGGTCAGGTCAAGTTCAGCTTCAAACGCAAGTTGCTCCTGCGTTAGCCCTCGGTCCTGCCTGAGAGCCCTAACATTTTTCCCTACCACCGCTCGCCAATCCATTTACAGGACAGGCCATGATCGGGCTTATATGCAACAGGGACTATATGCGACATGGACGGATTTGATGGCTTTGATTTCAATCGCTGCTGCGGTGTTTGCTTTTAGTGGGAGTGTCCAATCTCCTGCCCCTGTACAGCTAGTCGGACCGTGGAGCGTCCGGATTACACAGGACACTTTCACGCAAGAGGCCGTATGCGAAGTCTGGCAAGGCGACCCTTCGACCGGCCGCTACATCATCGTGAACGAGAACCGACACGTAAGAATAGGAAAGCTGAGAAATCCGCTTGCGGCTCAGTACCGGGTAGATGGCGGCACGCTTCACAACGCGGGTTACGAGATGTTCGGCACGGCATGGCACCGTGGAATAGACGTCAATGCCCGACGAGGTGAGGCCACGGTGAACGATTCAGTGTTTAAGCTGGGTAGTTCGCTAGCAATTCGCAGTGAGCTTGACGAGCCCGTTCTGACGTTCGACGTGAGCCAATATAGCGAAGTTCTGACCAAATTGCGCCAAGCCCAATGCCCGAACTCAGAATACGACTGAGGGGCTCTAGGGGAGGCGCTAGATACTAAAGTGCCGTTGCTCTCGCAGAGGAAACGATCTGTTTGCTGGTCTGTTCTAGCCTGACCTGATGCCCAGACGCAGAGTAATCCCGCCATTCCATAGGTCAAACTCGAGTGAGAGCGGGTTTAGAATGCGGAAGGACCGCTCCGGCCGATTCGTCAGTGCAATCTTTGCAATGATGACTGTGATTGTCGTGGCGGTGCTCCTTTGGCCTTCGCCCGAGCCCATCCAGATGGCAGGCGGCGAACCTCACTCCGAGAATGCTTCCCCTCTCGAAAAATCAGACAACCGGTTCTCCTGTCGGGTGGCGTATGTGAACGACGGTGACACGTTCAGGTGTGAGGACGGCACTAGGGTTCGTCTTCACGCCGTTGCCGCTCGGGAGAGCGACGAAACGTGTTCGCCGGGTCATCCTTGTCCACAAGCGTCGGCAGCTTCGGCGACCGCAACCCTGAGGGCTCTAGTGTCAGGCCACAGGCTCTCCTGTGAGGAAACAGGCACTAGCTATAACCGCATCACTGCCATCTGCTGGACGCCGTCAGATCAGGAAGTTAACTGCGCCATGGTTCGCAGCGGGACCACCGTGGTTTGGGATCGTTTCAATCGCCAGCGCGCGATCTGCGTCTGAGCCGCTTATGCACAGCAAAATACGCCCTTAGGGCCACGCTTAGGGCCGATACATCACGCCGATTTAAGTACTTGAAAATGCAATGCAATAGAGAGCAGGTGGCGGACAGAGAGGGATTCGAACCCTCGGTAGGCTTTCACCTACACACGCTTTCCAAGCGTGCGCGATCGACCACTCCGCCACCTGTCCGTTTCACGCTGCGTCTTGCGCGCCGCCGGAGGTCGATCCGGCGGGAGGCGGGCCTGATAGAACACACTCGCCCCCTCGGCAAGCGCCTGTCGCATCCCCATATGGACTTCAACGCCATTTTCCGATGAGAGAGCCGCAAATGCTGTTCAAGAAGACCGCCGAAATGCCCACGCCCGAGACCGCCCTGCCCGGCCGCGCCGAGCCGCTGGACACCGATGTGAACCACTATGTCAGCGGCCATCCGCTGAAGGGGCCCTATCCCGACGGCTTCCAGACCGCCATCTTCGGCATGGGCTGTTTCTGGGGCGTGGAGCGCATCTTCTGGCAGTTGCCGGGCGTCTGGGTGACCTCGGCCGGCTATTCCGGCGGGATTACGCCCAACCCGACCTATGAGGAAACCTGCACCGGCCGGACGGGTCATACCGAGGTGGTCAAGGTCGTGTTCGACCCGAGCGTCATCACCTACGCCGAACTGCTGAAGACCTTCTGGGAGAACCACGACCCGACCCAGGGCATGCGCCAGGGCAACGACATCGGCACCACCTATCGCTCGGCCATCTACACGCTGAACGCCGAGCAGCAGGCCGAAGCCGAAGCGTCGCGCGACGCCTATCAGGCCGCCCTGACCCAGGCCGGGCGCGGCACGATCACAACCGAGATCGAGCCGGCGGGCGACTATTTCTACGCCGAGGGCTATCACCAGGGCTATCTGGCCAAGAACCCGGCCGGATACTGCGGCATCGGCGGAACCGGCGTGGTCTGCCCGATCGGCGTCGGCGTCGACGCCTGACCCCTGCGACGGCCGCCGGGTTTCAACCGGCGGCCAGTCGGCCTATGGATCGGCGAAAAATGGGAGCGCTCATGTCCGCCTTCGTCCATTCTGACGAGATCCGCAGCCGGTTTTCGGCCGCCCTGTCCGCCATGTACCGGGCCGAAGTGCCGCAATACGGCGACCTGCTCACGCTGGTGGCGGACATCAATGCGCAGACGTTGAAAGCCGATGCCGGCGGTGCAGACCGGCTGGCGGCGTCCGGCGAACTGGCGCGTCTGTCAGAGGAACGCCACGGCGCCATCCGCGTCGGCACGGCCGATGAACTGGCCACGATCGCGCGCGCCTTTGCGGTGATGGGGATGGAGCCGGTCAGCTATTACAATCTGGCTCCCGCCGGGGTGCCGGTCCATTCGACCGCCTTTCGCCCCGTCGATCAGGCGGCGCTCGCGTGCAATCCGTTCCGGGTCTTCACCTCGCTGCTGCGGCTGGAACTGATCGAGGACGAAGCCTTGCGTGCGGAGGCGGCCGAGACCCTGGCCCGCCGCGACATCTTCACCCCCGGTGCGCGTGAGCTGATCGAGACGGCGCAGGCCGCCGGCGGTCTGGACGAGGCTCAGGCCGATCGTTTCGTGTCCGAACTGCTGGAGACCTTCCGGTGGCACGCCCAGGCGACCGTCAGCGCCGAGACCTACGAACGGCTGGTCGCCGCCCACCGACTGATCGCCGACGTGGTCAGCTTCAAGGGGCCGCACATCAACCATCTGACGCCGCGCACGCTGGATATCGACGCGGCCCAGGCGGCCATGCCCGCGCGCGGCATCAGCCCGAAGGAAACCATCGAGGGTCCACCTGGCCGCGCCTGTCCCATCCTACTTCGCCAGACCAGCTTCAAGGCGTTGCAAGAGGCGATCACCTTCCCCGGCGCCGACGGCCCCACGGCGGGCGCCCACACCGCCCGCTTCGGCGAGATCGAACAGCGCGGCTGCGCCCTGACCCCCGCCGGTCGCGCCCTGTATGACGAGGCCCTGGCGAAGAAGGACTTCTCCGCCCTGCCCGACGACTGGGACGCGCTTCGCCGTGCAGACCTGGCGTGGTTCCGTTATCGCGCGACGCCTGAGGGTCTCGCCGCCCGCGCCGAGACCGCCGATCTGGACGCCCTGATCGCCTCGGGCCACGTCGTCGCCGAACCCATCACCTACGAAGACTTCCTGCCGGTCAGCGCCGCCGGCATCTTCCAGTCCAACCTGGGCTCAGAGGCCCGCGAAACCGCCTACGCCGTCGATCCCGCCAAGGCCGATTTCGAACAGGCGCTGGGCCGTCCGGTCCAGGACGAGATGGCCCTGTACCGCGCCGAACAGGACGCCTCGATCGCAGCGACGCTGAGGGCCTTGGGCCTGACGGAGACGGTCTAGTCCCTTCAACCGGATGCGGGGCTGGCGGCGCCCCGCGTCCATCCGGCGTCTTGCCTGATGCGCAGACGCGGATCATAGACGCGGCCGTGAACCCATCCGCTTCCCCGACCCAGCGCCGTTACGATCTCGACTGGATCCGGGTCGGCGCCTTCGGCCTGCTGATCCTGTATCATGTGGGCCTGGTTTACGGGGTCTATGACTGGCACATCCACAGCGCCCACACCTTCGAGTGGATGCGTGAGGCGATCCTGGTCACCAATCCCTGGCGGCTGACCCTGCTGTTTCTGGTGTCGGGGGCCGCTCTGCGGTTCATGACCTTCCGGCGCACCCCGCGCGAGGTCGCCCGCGCCCGGTTCGAGCGGCTGGTCCCGCCCCTGATCTTCGGAGCCCTGGTTCTGGTGCCGATCCAGTCCTGGATCGAGTCGATGGACAAGGGCGGCTGGCCCGGCGGCGTCGTCGGCTTCGTCGCCTGGCTGGGTCATGAGTTCGGCTGGAGCGGTCTCGCCGACGGCGTGCCGGTCAACCATCTGTGGTTCATCGTCTATATCGCCGTTTACAGCCTGGTCGCCGTCGTCCTGTGGCGTCAGCCCGGCCTGATCGAGCGCTTGGGCAATGGGCTGGAAAAGGCGCTGACAGGCCCGCGTCTGCTGATCCTGCCGATCCTCTATCTCTTCGCCATCCGGTGGCTGCTCTTTCCCTGGTTTGGCCTGACCAACACCCTGCACAACGACTGGTATAATCACGCCCTATCGCTGGTCGCCTTCCTGTTCGGCTTCAGCATCGTGGGGCGCGAGAGCCTGTGGCGCACGATGGAGCGCTATCGCTGGATCGCCCTGGCCCTGGCGGCCGTCGCCCTGCCGATCATGATGGTCCAGGTCTGGCATCCCGGCGCGCGGGCCTTCTGGGGCGTGCCCAAGGCCGCCGTTTACGGCGTCGACCAATGGGCGGTGATCGTCGCCATCCTGGGCTTCGGCTATCGCCATCTGCGCGACCGAGGCGGCCCCGCGCTCAACTATCTGACCCAGGCGACCTTCCCCCTCTATCTGGCGCACCAGACGGTGCTGGTCGCGGCCGTCTGGATCATCCGGCCGGCGAACCTGCCGGCGCCGGTCGAACTGCTGTCCCTGATCGCCGTCACCTTCGTCGGCAGCCTGGCGATCTATGAGGTCGTGCGTCGCATCCCGGCCATTCGCCCATTGTGGGGGCTGAAGCCGCTGAACGGCCGGCCTTGGCCGCTGGACCTTCAGGCCCTGCTGAAGCCGCAGCTTCGCTATCACCGTCGTCGTCGTCTGCTGGGCGTTGGCGTCGCGGCCCCGCTTCTGGCCCTGACGGTGGTCGCCGTAGCCATCCTGGCCTACCCCGGCTTCAACAATGCCACCCAGTATCTGAGCGAACTGGGCGGGGCGACGGCCAAGGCGCCGATCATCTTCAACGGCGGGGTCTTCGTCGCCGGCGTCATGGCCGGGCTGGCGGGGATCGGCTTCGGCCTGGCCATCTACGCCCTGACCGGCGCGCGGGTCGCGGCCTGGGTCATTGCCATCGTCTTCATCCTGGCTGGCGGCGGCATGTCGGCCTCGACCCTGTGGCCCTGGCCCGATCCGCGCCACATGGTCATTAACCTGGCCCTGGGCATTCAGTTGGCGCCGATGCTGCTGCTGTGGGGCCTGGCCAAACGCCGCGACCTGCCGCGCCTGAAGCTCTTCCTCGTCGTCACCTTCGTCGTCATGGCGATCCTGACGGTCCTGACCAAGCACCTCGTCTTCCCCGGCACGGTCAATGACGCCAACGTCGGCTGGTGGGAGCGCCTGTACGCCATCGTCCTGGTCTGCTGGGTAGGGGTTGCAGCCTGGGTCCTGGATCGTAAACTGCTGTCGGTCGCCACGGAGTCGCCGCACGGTCGCCCGGCTGCCGCCGCGTTCGACGTTCCGGCCTGACTTCACCCCCACATTTTTTGGTTTCATCAACATTGCGTGATTGAAAATCGCGCGAATGTGATCGATTATGCAGGTCGTGTTGCAGTGCAGCACTCCGCGTCGTCCCCAGCCCTCGGGACGACATCCGGTTCACTCGGGGGCGTCCAGAGCGGCATGAACAAGCTGGCGATCCGGCCTGTCGAACAGGCTGAAATCGAGACGACGATCCACGGCGCGCAAACGCCGAGCTGGTCGTGGCTGCCCGACGAGGCGCCGCTGGCCATGCCGGTTCAGTCCCTGTCCGCGCCCGACGCCGTCGCCGACGTGACGCCCGCGACCTCGCCGCGCACGGTCGCCACGCGCCGCCTGGCCCTGCTGGCCGGCACCATCGTCCTGACCGGCCTGTCGGCCATCACGCCCTTCTACCTCTATGCCCGCAAGGGTTGGGACGGCACCGAGATCCTGGCCTTCGGCCTGTTCATGGTCTTGATCACCGCCATCTCCTGCTGGTTCGTCAGCGGCCTGATGGGCCTGTTCGTCATGCTGCGCGGCAAGGATCAGGCGGACCTCGCCTTCTCGCCGCATCCGCCGATGCCGCGCACCCGCACCGCCCTGCTGATGCCGCTGTACAACGAGGACGCCCGCTCGTCCTTCGCGCGCCTGTCCCAGATCGATTCCTGCCTGGCGCGTCTGGGCGCCTCGTCGGCCTTCGACATCTTCGTGCTGAGCGACTCGACCAAGGAAGACGCCGCCGCTGCCGAGCGTTCGGTCTTCCAGTCGTTCCGCATGGCCGCCAACTCCAAGGCCTTCTATCGCCGCCGCAACGACAATGCCGAGCGCAAGGCCGGCAATCTGGCCGAATGGGTCCGTCGTTTCGGCGGCGCCTATGAGAACATGATCGTTCTGGACGCCGACAGCACCATGGCCGGCGAGACCCTGCTGCGCATGGTCGACGCCATGGAGCGCAATCCCGGCGTCGGCCTGATCCAGACCGCCCCGGTCATCATCAAGGCCCGCACCATCTTCGCGCGCGTGTCGCAGTATTCGGTGCGCCTGTATGGCCGCGTCGCCGCTGCCGGCCTGGCCTACTGGACCGGTTCGGAGTCCAGCTACTGGGGCCACAACGCCATCATCCGCACGCGCGCCTTCGCCGCCTGCTGCGGCCTGCCGCATCTGAAGGGCAGGAAGCCCTTTGGCGGTCACATCATGAGCCATGACGTCGTCGAGGCCGCCCTGATGCGCCGCGCCGGCTGGGCCGTCCACGTCACCGCCTCGCTGGACGGATCGTGGGAAGAGACCCCGCCGTCGATCACCGACTTCATCCGCCGCGACCACCGCTGGTTCCAGGGCAACCTGCAGCACCTGGGCCTGATCACGGCCAAGGGCCTGTCGCCGATGAGCCGCCTGCAGCTGCTGATGGGCTGCATGGCCTATCTGTCGTCGCCCCTGTGGCTGGCGTCGCTGATGGTCGGCCTGTTCATCCAGATGTTCTATCCCGTCGACTGGACCAGCTTCTTCTACATCCTGAACCCCCAGTTCACGCCCTTCATGCTGGCCTCCTTCCTGTCCGGCGTGCTGCTGATCGGGCCCAAGTTCATGGGGGCCGCCCTGGTCCTCAGCCGTCCGGCCGAGCTGCGCGCCTTCGGCGGTCGTCGCGCCATCGCCAAGGGCATGGCGGCCGAGATCGCCCTGTCGGCCATCCTGGCCCCCATCCTGATGGTCGCCAACACCAAGGCCTTCATCCAGATCGTCTCGGGCCACGACACCGGCTGGTCGACCCAACAGCGCGAGGCCGACGGCCTGGCCTGGTCGGACGCTTTCCGCGCCATGCGCTGGCAGATGATCGCCGGCGTCGGCTTCCTGGTCCCGCTGGCCGTTCGTCCCGACCTGGCCACCTGGTTCGCCCCGATCGTCTTGCCGCTGCTGCTGGCCGCGCCGATCACCGTCTGGACCTCGCGCGTCCGCTCGGGCGACAAGCTGGCGGCCAAGGGCTATCTGGTCACCCCGGTTCAGGACGGCGTCAGCGTCTCCCCGGCCGTCCTGCACACGCCGCGCTCGCCACTGCGTGCGGTCGCCGGCGGCGTCCTGGCCCCCGTCGCTGCGCCTGCGATGGTCCCGGCCCGCGCGCCCGAGCGGTAATCGACCGATGCGTGGCGGCCACAGTGTCGCCACAACCGCTACGGCGGCGCTCGACGAAAACGCCAATCGGCCGCACTCTACTCCCCTGACCTTTGCGGGGAGACGTGATTCCATGGCCAAATCCACCGGTTCCGACGCCAAGCCTGACCTTCGGCTCGTCGCGGCCGAGGCCGAGATTTACGACCTGATGAAAGCGCCTGAAACCACCGCCGATCGCGTCAAACGCCTCCAGCTCGAAGCCCACGCCCTGGCGCTGGAAGAGATCGAAGGCCTTGAAAAGCTGTTGCTCGAAGCCGCCGCCAAGGCCAAGGCCATCGCGGACGGCGGCGACGCCTATCCCGTCGGCGCGCGCGAGATCGCCTCGCGCCTCGCCGCCGATCTGCCGACCAAGGCCGAGACCATCAAGACCATCGTCCACCGCGTCGGCTAAAAGCCGAAGCGGGGCCGTCGGAACGACCCGCCCGCCCGTCCGCTTTCCTGAAGACCCCCATCTTCAGGAGACGACATCCATGGACGACCGGACCCACGCGCGCGCCGAAGACATCGCCGACCAGGAACGCGCCATCCAGCGCGAAATCGACGCCAAGGACAAGGAGTCCGGCGATGACAAATCCTCCGGCGCGATGCAGGCCGGCGCCCGCCCCTACCCCGAACCGCCCTTCCCGAAACAACACCAGACCAAGCCGGGCGACGAGGCCGCGCTGGATCCCGCGCCCCTGTATGATGCGCCCTTCTGGAAGGGGTCGGGCAAGCTGGACGGGTTCGCCGCCCTGATCACCGGCGCCGATTCCGGCATCGGCCGCTCGGTCGCCGTCCTCTTCGCGCGCGAAGGCTGCGACGTCGTCATCTGCCATCTGGACGAGGACGCGGACGCCGAAACCACCAAGGCCGCCGTCGAGGCCGAGGGTCGCCGCGCCGTGGTGCTGAAGGGCGACGTCTCCGACCCCGCCTTCGCCGAGATGGCGGTCAAGGCCACGCTGGACGCTTTCGGCCGGCTGGACGTCCTGGTGCCCAATGCCGCCTTCCAGGAGCACGTCCCCGCCTTCGAGGACCTGACCTACGAGCATTTCGACCGCACGTTGAAGACCAATCTCTACGGCTATTTCAACATGACCAAGGCGGCGGTCCCGCACATGAAGGCCGGCGGCGCCATCGTCATGACCGGCTCGGTCACAGGTCTGATGGGCAATAAGGATTTGCTCGACTATTCGCTGACCAAGGGCGGCATCCATGCCTACGCCCGTTCGCTGGGCACGCATCTGGCGCCGCGCGGCATTCGCGTGAACGTCGTCGCACCCGGCCCGGTCTGGACCCCGCTGAACCCCGCCGACAAGGATGCCGAGGCGACCTCGAAGTTCGGCGCCGACACGGTGATGAAGCGCCCGGCCCAGCCCGAGGAGATCGCGCCCGCCTACGTCTTCCTGGCCTCGCCCCAGATGTCCAGCTTCATCACCGGCGAGATCCTGCCGATCATCGGGGGCTACGCCGGCGGCTGAATCGAAACCGCCGCCCTGCGATCGCAGGGCGGCGGCATCGCCTAGGCCAAGACGTCGTCGTAATCGGGATGCCGCTTGTGCCAGGCGACGGCGTAGCTGCAGCGGGGGAACAGCTTTAGCCCCGTCTGGCGCGCATGATCGGCCAGCGACTGCATGAACCGCCCCGCCGCGCCTGATCCGCGCAGCGACGGCTCGGCCTCGACATGCAAGATGATCCGGGCATCGCCCTTCACGGCATAGTCGGCCCAGACCAGGCCCGCGCCCTTGTCGTCGTCGAACGCCTGTTCAAACCGGTTGTCGCCTTCGACGTCCTTGAACTGTCCCATCGGGTTCTCCTTTGACGGATCAACAGCCAAGGCCGTCGGGACGTTCCGTCAGCGCCAGATCGGCCCTTAGATCGGCTTGTCGTTCAGCAGGTTCAGCAGGCCGATCACGCTCTTGATCGTGAACCAGACGCTGAGCAGGAACCAGACCAACAGGAATAGCAGCAGGAACGGAATGCCGATCAGCACCACCGACGCCACGGCGCTGACGAAGATCCCGACCCAGGCCGCGATGGTCCACCAGAAGACCGACCAGAACAGCCGGATCTGCGCCTCGATATGCTGGCGCGCCAAGCCCGTCGCCGTCCCGCGCGTCACATAAGACACCACCAGCCCGATCAGAACCAGCACATTGGCGCTGGGGATCGACAGGATGAACAGGGCCCAGGCGATCAGCGCCCCGACCTTGCCCTCGGACGGCTGTCCGGCGATGAAATTGGGTTCGTTCGTCATCGTCGGTCCTTCAGAACAATAGGCTGCGGGGGTGAGGAACGGCCTGCCCGCTCTTCAGTTTCAGCACCCCGAACGCGCCGCGCGCCAGAACCCAGATCGCCAGGGCGAACAGCACCAGCACACCGATGTTGACCACGATCAGAAGGGCACCGACGACCGCCGCCCCGACCGCGCCCACGATGGTGCGCTGCTGATAGACGGCGTGGCTGTGCTCCAGCTGATCCGTCGCCCCGTCGCGCCGCATCACTGCCAGCAGGGCGACCAGGCACGACACGCCCAGCGTCGGCACCGCCAATAGGATCAGCACATAGATCGCATACAGCCGCATCGGCACGACCGGGGCTTCGCGGCCCGAATCCTGAAGTTTGGGGGCGGTCTCTGCCGTCAGACGCTGGCGCACCGCGCGCACGGCCGGCGCCGGCTCGGCCTCGACGGGCTTCGGCTCGGACCGGGGCGGAAACGGCGCCGTCGGCCGCGTCGTCGGGCTAGACCGGTCGAAAGGCCCCGGCCCCGGCTCGGGCGGATCAAACAGGTCCGGTTCGGGCTCGTCTCTGGGAAACGGCTCCGGCTGGCACTCACGCGCACGGCCCGCCAGCGACGCGGGCGAGACGAAGCCGACCTCGGCGTCATGATCGTGGTCGTGATCGCGGGGCGCTGCTGGGTCTTTCGGATCGCCGGGTTCGGCCATGAACAACGCTTCTGTCACGCCGGACGCCCGGCTGGAATCTGCCGACGACAATGGCGGTCGGCGCGGCGCGAAGCAACCGCCCTTACCGCCCCAGCACGATCTCGCAGCCCGGCGCCGCCACCGCCGCCAGGGCGCCCGGCTTTTCGATCCGCACCGTGGCCCGCTGCACCCGGCCGTCCTCCAGGCACGCCCGCGCCAGCCGTTCGGCGAAGGTCTCCACCAGCCCCACATGCCCCTCGGCGGCGATGGCGCGCGCGGCGTCGGCCACGGTCTCATAGTTGATGGTGTCGCCCAGACGCTCGATGGGGCGTGGCGCCAGCTCCAGCGTCACATCGATCACCAGCCGTTGCAGCCGCCCCTGCTCGTGATCATAGACCCCGATCCCGGCCTCGACCTCCAGCCCGCGCACGAACACGCTCAGCCGCTCGAAACGCAGCGGCCCGAAACGCAGCCGATCGTCCGCCGGAACCGGCGTCGCCAGAGGAGAGGAAACCACGCGCTACTCCTGGATGTCGGGGGTGCGCCAGGCCAGGTGCTGGCCCCCGTCGACGGCGATCATCTGGCCCGTGACCATCCGGGCGTCAATCAGCCACAGCACCGCCTCGGCCACCGCCTCGGGGCTGCCGGGCGTTTCCAGCAGGGTGGCGCGCGCCTCGGCGGCGAATTCTTCGGGTGTCTGGTGGATGGACGGCAGGGTCGGCCCCGGCCCCACCCCATTGACCCGGATGCCCGGCGCCAGCGCCTGGGCCAGGGTCTGCGTCGCCCACCACAGGCCGTTCCGCGACAGGCTGTAGGAAAAGAAGCGCGGATCCGGCTTCAGCACCTTCTGGTCCAGCAGGTTGACGATGGCGCCCTCGACGGCTTGCGCCGCGAACGCCTCGGCCAGCACGATGGGCGCCCTCAGATTGGTGTCGAGATGCAGGTCCCAGCTGTCGCGCGTCAGGTCTCCGATCCGGTCGTCCTCGAACACCGAGGCGTTGTTGACCAGCACGCTGACCGGCCCCAGCGCCTCGACCGCCGCGGGGATCAGCGCCCGCACCTTGGCCTCGTCCGTCAGGTCCGCCTGCAACAGGCACGCCCGCCGCCCCAGGCCGGCGACCTCGTCGGCCAGGGTCCGGGCGTCGTCGCCCGACGCATGATGATGGATCGCCACGTCGAACCCGGCCTGGGCCAGCTTCAGACAGATGGCCCGCCCGATCCGCCGCGCCCCGCCCGTGACCAGGGCGACGCCCCGCTCAGAGCGAGCGGCCGCCTCAGTCAACCCGACCGAACTCGAACACGTTGAACGCCGCCAGAACGGCGATGAAGCCGAAGATGATGCCGAGAGCCAGCATGGAATGCTCCTGTTGTCGGTCTTGGCTTAGAGCGGGATGGGGCGGGGTTCAAGCGGGGGGTGGTTGTGGAAGATGGAGTTGAGGAAATTGAATCTACGAGAGAAGACCGGATCCTGCCGTTTTTAAGAGCGCGGTGTGGGCCTTCAGCGTTGGCACACGCTACAGGCGCATGTAGACAGCCTAAGGGAAGATCACTAAGTTCCTGTTTTGTTCTATACCGAGGCTGAACGATGAAGCGGTGGGCTTCTGTGATCGGGGTGATGGTGCTGTGTCTAATAGCTGGCGTCGTTGGAGCCGCGACAACGAGGCAGTTTGGCACAAGCGCCTATACAATGTCGTACGCGGATTTCATCTCAGTCATGCTGACTGCGATCTCGCTGCTGATGGCGCTGCTGGCCTTCTTCATCGCAATCCTCGCTTTCATCGGATGGAACTCGATCAGCGGAAAGGTGGCATCTGAGGTTAGTCGCTTTCTTGCCGACGGCTTCAAAGATGGTGAAACATTGCACCGGATGGTAGTCGACCAGGCCAATCGCGCGATGTACGAAGGTGTGTACACCGTAGACACAGATTTGAACGAAGAAGACACAGAAGTTAACGAGGCGTCTCGCCCCGAGGGCAAGCAATGAACAATGACCTTTGGAGCCGAATGGACCCTGAGGAGGCTGCCGTGGTCAGAAAATACACGGCTAGTCATCCGGTTCGAGTGGGTGAGCTTGCATCTGAGCTCGGACTGAAAGTCTTTAAGTCGCCATTGGCGCCCAATGTGTCAGGACTGATCCAGCCCGACCCATCCGGGAACGGCTATGAGGTTCGCATTAATAAGTATGAGGTTCCCGAGAGGCAGCGGTTCACGCTGGCTCACGAGATCGCTCACTTCCTCATTCACAAGAATGATATCAAGTCGGGTGTCGTCGATAACGTGATGTATCGATCGGCTTTGACGTCAAGAAAGGAAGCGGAAGCCAACCGACTCGCCGCTGATATAGTGATGCCGGTAGCCGCTGTTCGGAAAGAACTCCACGCGCACGGCGGGGTCGCGTCGGAAGATGTCGCATCACAACTTGCAAGCGCGTTTAAAGTGTCGCTTCCTGCGATGAGGGTTCGGTTGGGAGTCGCCTAAGGGCGAAGGTCTATGCTCGCAGGAAAGACTTATGCGCCCGTCCTTCACGCGCGGAATGTAGAGATCAAGGCGCTTTTGGAACTCCCGGACGCCACAAAAGACCTAATCTTCCCACTTATCGTCGGGCGCCCTTGGCCAAATGCCAAGCATCTCGGCATGACGTGGCGAAAGATCCAAGCCGCGCTTGGCTCGCGCAGGTTCGCGTTAGATCTCGACCCATTTAAGCGTCATTCAGGTTCGACTTCGCCTGCTGCGGCGGAGTTTGATCGGCTATTTGATCCCGCTGAAGGGTTCCGTGCCTACTTCGAAGAAGTGGCGTCTATCGATTCCGCAATTCCTACGCTTCAAATCCATCCAGAGGTAGGACTGGCGGACCAGCTAGTTCGTGCTCGTGAGCTTGATCGCGGCCTGGTGCTGCGTCTGCAACATGGTGTGACGCACGATCCAGTGACGTTAGTTCGCGACGTGATGAGGAACTTTGAAGACCTAGCGATCTTTATCGATTTGGGGTGGTCGCCTGACCTACTTTCCAGGGAGCTTTGGGCGTCGTCGATCCTTGAGGCGGTTGCGCAAGAGGAATCTGAGCGAGAGTTAGTTGTTGCTGGATCGAGCTTCCCAGACTCTTTCCGGTCTCTAGAGAGGGATGAACGTACAGCGGAGGAGAGGCTGGTTTTTGACAATCTTGTGCGTCGTCACAACTCAGTCGCCCTGACTTACGGAGACTGGGGCAGTACTCGCTTGCCCAAAGAACCTGTTCCGATGGGCTCGATACCTCCTCGCATTGATCTTCCCAATATGCGCGAGTGGATATGTTTTCGCAGGAACGAACAGGAGACATTCCAAGAGATTGCCGCTCGGGCTGTTAAAGACCGGGCTTGGCCTTCAGACCTTCTGATTTGGGGAACTTACCAAATCGCTGCAACGGCAGAAGGTGTGCCTGATAGTATAAAGGGGCAAACGAAAGCTGCTGCTGCGCGCGTGAACATCCATCTCCATCAGCAAGCGCATTTCGGATCGAGCGGAAACTTCTCCGACAGAGATGAACCATTCTCAGATGACTTCTAGCCCCCCTCGCCGGGAGCGAGAGTCTCCCCTTCCCTACCGTCCCCAAAGATGATCGAACGTCCAGCCAGACACTAAGGAACGGCGACGGACACACCCATGACCTGGCGCATCCACGTCGAGCCCTTCACCCGTCCGCTCTTCTTCGCCTGGTCGCGGCTGACGCGGGGCAAGACGTTGGGCGTTCGGGCGGTGGCGGTGGATGCGCGCGGGCGGGTGCTGATGGTGCGGCACACCTATCTCAAGGGCTGGTGGTTGCCGGGCGGCGGGGTGGACCGGGGCGAGACGACGCACGCCGCCGTGATGCGCGAACTGCGCGAAGAGGCCGGGCTGGTCGCGCGCGGGGTGCCGCGCCTGATCTCGATCCATTCCAACGAACGGTTCTTTCCCGGCGATCACGTCGCCGTCTTCCGCATCGACACCTTCGATGTGGGCCAGCGCACCAGCCACGGCGAGATCGCCGAGATTGGCTGGTTCTCGCCCTCCGCCCTGCCCGACGACGTGAACCGGGGCTGTCGCGCGCGCCTGGCCGAAATCTTCGACGGCGCCCCGGTCGATCCGGACTGGTGAGACGGAAATCGCCCCTCGCTCCGTTTTAGAACGGTCAAGCCTGTTCGGAAGGATCGCACCATGCCTCTCTCGCGTCGCCTGGCCCTTATCGGCCTGGCCGTCAGCGCCACCCTCCCCGCCCACGCCCTCGCCCAGACCCGCAGCGATCGTCGACAGGCGCCCACCGGCCCGGCCGTTGCGCCCGCCCACACCTTCACCTTCGGTCCCGATCCGCTTCAGGCCTACGATCTTTACGCGGACAGAGGGACGGGACCGATCCTGATGTTCGTACACGGCGGCGGCTGGTCACGGGGCGAACGGACCAATGTCGCCACCCTGCCTGACTATGCTCAGCGCCACGGCTTTACTCTGGCCTCGACCAGCTATCGGCTCGCTCCCGCCGTCAGCGCGCGCGAGTCGGCCCTGGATGTCGCCGCCGCTGTCGCCGATCTGAAGCGCCGCCTGCCCGGACGGCCGGTCTATCTGCTGGGCCATTCGGCCGGGGCCCATCTGGCCGCGCTGGTCGGAATCGATCCCGAATACCTCGGCGCAGTCGGGCTGAAGCCCTCGGATCTGGCGGGTGTGATCCTGCTGGACGGGGCCGGCTATGACGCCACGGCCCCGCGCGGGACCGGCCCGGTCGATCAGTGGCTGGGCCGAACATATGATCAGGCCTTCGGCGATCAGGCCGCCGCCTTGTCGCCTACTCTGCTTATCCGCCCCGGCGTGGTCTATCCGCCCTTCCTCATCTTCCACGTCACCCGCCGGCAGGATTCGACAGCCCAGAGCCGCGGGCTGGCTGAGGCCCTGATCCGGGTCGGCGGCCGCGCAGAGGTCGTTGCCGCCCCAGACGACAGCCACATGACCATCAAGCGCGACTTCGGCGTCGCCGGCGATCCGGAAGGGGAACGCGCCGCCCGCTTCATCCGGGGGTAGCAATCGGCGAGCGCCATGCTAGCCAAGGGCCATGAACCCGTCCCTGCTCGCCATCCTCGTCGTCATCCTGGCCGGCGGCGCCACCGCGCTTCAGGCCCCGACCAACGCCAAGCTGGCGACCGCCGTGGCCTCGCCGGTCAACGCCGCCTTCATCTCCTTTGCGGTCGGGACCACGGTGTTGGGGATCTTGGCGGCGATCCTGCACATCCGGCCGGACATGGCCGCGACGCGGACGCTGCCTTGGTATGCCTGGCTGGGCGGGGCCTACGGCGCCTGTTTCGTGGTCGCCGCCGCCTGGGGCGTGCCGCGCCTGGGCGTGGCCATGACCATCACCTTGATGGTCGGGGGCCAGCTGTTGCTCAGCCTGGCGCTGGATCATTTCGGGGCGCTGGGCGTGCCGCGCCAGCCGCTGAACATCGGCCGCATCGCCGGGGTGGGGCTTGTTCTGGCCGGCGTCCTTCTGGTCCGGCGCTCTTGACCCTATATCGGGCGCGATGACCGAGGAGACGCCTGATTCCCAACTGAAAGCCGCCGCCCTGATCGCCGACGAGGCGCGCCGGGCGCCGGACAAGCCGGGCGTCTATCGCATGTATGGCGAGGACGGGTCGTGCCTGTACGTCGGCAAGGCCAAGTCGCTGAAGAAGCGCATTATCCAGTATGCGCAAGGGCGTTTCCACACCCAGCGCATCGGCCTGATGGTGTCGCAGACCCGGTCGATGGAGCTGGTGGTCACCGCCACCGAGACCGAAGCCCTGCTGCTGGAATCCAACTTCATCAAGAAGCTGAAGCCTCGCTTCAACGTGGTGCTGCGCGACGACAAATCCTTCGCCGAACTGATGATCCGCCGCGACCACCGCGCGCCCCAGGTCAGGAAGCATCGCGGCGCTCACACGACGCCCGGCGACTATTTCGGCCCCTTCGCCTCGACCTGGGCGGTCAACCGCACGCTGAACACCCTGCAGAAGGCCTTCCTGCTGCGGTCCTGTTCCGACAGCGTCTATGAGACCCGCACCCGCCCCTGCATGCTGCATCAGATCAAGCGCTGCTCGGCGCCGTGCACCGGCCTGATCAGCCTTGAGGACTACGGCGAACTGGTCACCGAGGCCGAGCAGTTCCTGCGCGGCAAGTCGCGCGCCGTCATCAGTCGCCTGTCCAAGGAGATGCAGGCGGCGTCCGACGAGATGGACTTCGAACAGGCCGCCCGCGTGCGCGACCGCATCCGCGCCCTGTCGGCCATCGCCATGGAGAACTCCGTCAGCGCCGACAGCGTGGCCGAAGGCGACGTCTTCGCCCTGCATTCCGACGGGGGCCAGGCCTGCGTGCAGGTCTTCTTCTATCGCGCCGGCCAGAACTGGGGCGGCCGCGCCTATTTCCCGCGCGTGGACAAGACCGACACCGATCCCGAGATCCTGGCCGCCTTCCTGGGCCAGTTTTACGAGGACAAGCCGATCCCGCGCCTGATCCTGTCCAACGTCCGCCCGCACGAGCTGGAACTGCTGGAAGAGGCCTTCTCGATGAAGGCGGATCGCAAGGTCGAGATCGTCCGCCCGATGCGCGGCGAGAAGCTGGCCCTTGTCGACCACGCCCTGACCAATGCGCGCGAGGCTCTGGGCCGTCGCCTGGCCGAAAGCTCCGCGCAGGGCAAGATCCTGGACGAGGTGTGCGAGGCCTTCGGGCTGGAGAGCCGGCCCGAGCGGATCGAGATCTACGACAACGCCCACATCCAGGGGACGAACGCAGTCGGCGGCATGGTCGTCGCCGGCCCCGAAGGCTTCCAGAAGTCGCAGTATCGCAAGTTCAACATCCGGGGCGAGGATCTGACGCCCGGCGACGACTACGGCATGATGCGCGAGGTGATGCGCCGTCGCTTCTCGCGCCTGGTCAAGGACGAGGAAGAGGGCGAAGACGTCGTCCGCCCCGACCTGCTGCTGATCGACGGCGGCGCGGGACAGCTGGCCGAGGTGCTGGCGGTCATGGCCGATCTGGGCGGGCTGGACGACATCACCGTCGTCGGCGTGGCCAAGGGGCCGGATCGTGACGCGGGAATGGAGAAGTTCTTCATGCCCGGCAAGGCGCCCTTCATGCTGCCGCTGAAGTCGCCGGCCCTCTACTATCTGCAGCGGCTGCGCGACGAGGCCCACCGCTTCGCCAACGGCGCTCACGCCAAGCGTCGCTCGATGGACATCAAGAAGAATCCGCTGGACGAGATCGAAGGCGTCGGCCCCGGCCGCAAGAAGGCCCTGCTGCACGCCTTCGGCTCGGCCAAGGGTGTCAGCCGCGCCTCACTGGCCGACCTGGTCAAGGTCGACGGCATCAACCAACCCCTCGCCGAACGCATCTACGCCTTCTTCCGTAAAAGCTGAGCCGGAGCTAAGACACCGACCATGAGCGACATCGAAGACGAACTGACCGCCGGCTATCGCCGCTTCCGCGCCGAGCACTGGCCGACGGCCCGCGCCGAGTACGAGACCCTGGCGACAAAGGGCCAGAAGCCGCACACCCTGATCGTGGCCTGTTCCGACAGCCGCGCCGATCCGGCCCTGATCTTCGACGCCAAGCCGGGCGAGCTGTTCGTCGTGCGCAACGTCGCCAATCTGGTCCCGCCCTACGAGCCGGACGGCAAGCTGCACGGCGTGTCGGCGGCGCTGGAGTTCGGGGTCAAGGTGTTGGGCGTTAAGCGGATCGTGGTCATGGGCCACGCCCACTGCGGCGGGGTCAACGCCATGATCAACGGCGCCCCAGAAATCGTCGCCGACTTCGTCGCCCCCTGGATCGCCCAAGGCGCGCCAGTCGTCCAGCATGTCGCCGAAACCGTCGCCCCCGACCAACTGGAGCGCGCAGCCGAAGAAGCCATCGTGCGGCTGTCGATCCGGAACCTGCGCACCTTCCCCTGGATCGCCGAGCGCGAAGCCAAGGGCGAACTTCAGCTCAGCGGCCTGCATTTCGGCATCGCCGAGGGCGCGCTTACGGCCCTGACCGACAAGCCCCGGTTCGAACCGTTGGATTGAGCGGCGAACCGTGTCACACCCGGCGCGTTGCAACGGACATGACGATGACCTCCGCCCACCGCGCCAACCCCATTCCCAACATCCTGACCGGGCTGCGCCTGGCGGCCGGGGTGGTGATGTTCGCCATGATGGCCGGGGCCGCGCCGGGCGCGCTTGAGGCTTGGCTGTCGCCGGAAACCCAGGGGCGGTTCAGCGTCTGGGCCTTCTGGATCTTCGTCATCGCCGCCTCGACCGACTGGGTCGACGGCTACCTCGCCCGGCGCTGGAACGCGACCACGCGCTGGGGCGCCATTCTCGATCCCATCGCCGACAAGGTGCTGGTGACCGGCGCCATCCTGGGCGTCCTGGCCTCGGGTTCGCTGCCGGGCATCGCCCTGCCCTGCGGCCTGATCCTGTTCCGGGAATTCGCGGTTTCAGCCCTGCGCGAGACGATGGCCGGCCGCATCGAACTGCCGGTCACCCTGGCCGCCAAGTGGAAGACCACGGTGCAGATGGTGGCGCTCGCCGCGCTTCAACTGACCCTGCTGTGGGGCGCTCTGGGCCTGCAGAACGACGACGGATCGCCGCTGGCCTGGCAGCCGGCGTTCGAATCCTTCGCCATCTTCCTGATCTGGTTCGCCGCCATCATCACCCTGTGGACCGGCTGGCAGTATTTCAGCGAAGCCCGTCGCCAGATGCGCGACCTTTAGGGCCGTAGCGTCAGCCCGGCCGGCGTGGCGGAAAAGGCGGAAAGCCGGCCCAGATAGCTCATGCCCAGCAGGGAGTATTCCAGCCCCTGCTCCACCACCAGGGCCTCGACCCGGTCCACCCGCGCGCCCGCGACCGAGATCGTCTTCAGCTGAACCGGCGCGGCGCGCACGACGCCCGATGCGGTCTGGACCCTGCCGGTGAAGGCTTCGGGTTCGGGATCGACGCCCAGCCTCAGGGCGTCGGCGCGCGTCAGGGCGACCACGCTGGCGCCGGTGTCCACCAGCACCCGCACCGCCTTGCCGTCGATATTGGCCTCGGCCCAGTAGTGGCCGTCCGCGCCCTTGACCACCTGGGTGTCGGTCCCGGAGGCGCCCACCGCCGTCTCGACGACGGGCGTCGCCGCCTGGGCCATGCCGTCGCCTTCCAGATGGCGGATCGTCAGAGCCGTGCCGAACGACGCCATGAGAGCGAAGCCGAGGACGACGACAGACTGGGTATCGATGCGAACCATGCCTCTGTCTTAGAGGCTCGGCGTTTGGATGGGGTGAAACGACGTGGCTGACGAAAGCTTAAGCCGAGAACCGCGCTAGCCCAGCTTGGCCGGATCCACCTGACCACGGCGCGACGGCAGCTCAGCCATGACCGCCGCGCGCTCGGCGTCGCTCAGCGACCGCCAGCCGGCGATTTCCTTCAGCGTGCGAAAACAGCCGAGGCAAAGGCCGCTCTCGCCATCGACTGCGCACACCATGACGCAGGGCGTGGCGATGGCCTTGGGCGGTCCGGACCGGCTCGGGGTAGCTGCGCTCATTGTGACACAGTGGCGAAAATCACTCCGACTCCTGATGAATAAAGTTGCAAATTCACAAAACTGTCTTATATCGGCTGATGACGCGAAACGACTGACGGTGGAATCCCATTGGTACGACGCGTCTCTTTTCATCGTTCTGCGAAAGGAGACGCCAAGATGAACGATAAGGAGCGTAACCTCCAACACGCCATGATGTCCTTCGCCCTTTGGGGCGGGATGCTGGTCAACAGTCGGCATATGCCGTCGAACTCGGGCCGGGTGGTCAGCCATCCGTCCAACTTCGTACCCTATACGATCAAGAAACGCTGAAGGCCCGCTCGGCCCTCAGCCTGAAGAAGCCCCGGTCCCGCCGGGGCTTTTGCAATTCCGGGCTTGCCTGACGCGGCGTTCGCGGTCGATGACGGGCGCGAAGACGGAGACGATGCATGGGCCTGATCACGGAAGAGAAGCGGGGCGCGATCCTGATCTGGACGCTGGATCGCGAGGCGCGGCTGAACGCCCTGCCCGACCTGGGCGACGGCGACGAGGTCGCGGCGGCGTGCGAGCGGGTCAATGCCGATCCGTCGATCCGCTGCGTGGTCCTGACCGGCGCCGGGCGGGCGTTCTCGGCCGGCGGCGATCTGACGGCGATGCGGGACGGGCGCGACCTGTTCGAGGGTTCGGGCGCCGCCATCCGCGAACGCTATCGCCGCGTCGTCCACCGGATCGTGCGGTCTCTGTATGGGCTTGAGGTTCCCCTGATCGCCGCCGTCAATGGACCGGCGATGGGCCTGGGCTGCGATATCGCCGGTCTGGGCGATATCCGCATCGCGTCTGAGCGCGCCAGCTTCGGCGTGCCTTTCCTGAAGCTGGGCATCATTCCCGGCGACGGCGGATCGTGGCTGCTGCCGCGCAACATCGGCTATGCCCGCGCCGCCGAACTGCTGTTTACCACGCGCTCCATCGATGCCGCTACGGCCGCCGAATGGGGGCTGGTCAACCGCGTGGTCGCGCACGACAGCCTGATGGACGAAGCCCTGGCCGTCGCCGCCCAGGTCGCGGCCCAGCCGCCGCAGGCCCTGCGCATGGCCAAGACCCTGCTGCGTCAGGGTCGCGACACGACCTTCGACCAGATGCTGGAGATGTCGGCGGCGATGCAGGCGCTGGCCCACCTGACCGAGGACCATCAGGAAGGCGTCGCCGCCGTGCTGGAAAAGCGGCCGGGCAACTTCACCGGCCACTGATCCGAAGTACTATTTCGTCTTCATCGCCTCGTTGGGCCCGACGCCGGCGGCGACGGCGCGTTTGGCCCCGGCGGTCTCGCCCGGCTTCATGAACTTGACCAGCACCCGCTGTCCGATCAGCAGGGGCGCATCGCCGGCCGAAGCGACCACTTCCACCACCCGCTCGTCGCTGCGCTGCGAGGGGTCGTCAGAGGCCAGTTTGCGCGCGCCGAACACGGCGGCCCGACGCATGACGGCGCCGATATAGACCTTGCTGGCGTCGCCCTCGGGGCTGATCTCGACGGCCTGGCCGTCGGTCAGGTTCGGCAGGTCGCTTTCGACCACCTCGGCGCGGACGATGCGCGGCGCGTCGGGTTCCAGATCGAACATATTAGAGACGTTCAGGGTCGAGGCGCCGGCGCCGGGGTTGGCGTAACGGCGCACGATCCGGCCGTTGGTCGGGGCGCGGATGACCGTCAGTTCCTGATTGTAGCGGGCCTGATCCAGCTGAGCGCGCGCGGTCTGGACGGCGGCGACCTGCGACCCCAGGCGGGCCTGGGCGGTGGCGATGGCGTCCTGGGCCTGGTCCATGCGCTGGGCGGCGACGAAGTTGGTGGCGACGAGGCGTTGCAGACGCTCCTGCTCGCGCTGGGCGGTGCGGATGTCCACGCGGATCTGGGCCAGTTGGCTTTCGGCCTGGCTGACGGCGGCGGCCGCGGCCTGCACCGCCAGACGCGCCTCGTCGTCTTCCTGACGGGCCAGGATCTGACCAGCGACGACGCGATCGCCTTCCTGAACCAGAACATCACGGACGATGCCGCCGCGACGGGCCGCGATCTGGATGATGCCGCCCTCGACGTCCACCTTGCCGTTGGCGATGGCCGCATAGGGGCTGTCGACCTTGGCAGCCTCCTGCTTGGCCTGTTCTTCCTTCTTGGTCTTGGCGGCGGACTGGAACAGCATGAAGCCGACCGCCAGCACGATCACCAGCAGCAGGCCGATCCAGGTGCGTTTTTTCTTCAGAAAGCCGGGCATTGGCGTGTCGTCCTAAGGGAAATCGTCGTGTCGGTTAGTGGGACGCCAGGATGGCGTTCGGATCGGGGATGCGGCGCTGGTCGTCCAGGATCTTGCCGTCCTCGATGTGGATGACCCGGTCGGCCCAGGCCTCCAGGCGTGGATCGTGGGTCACGCAGATGACGGCGGCGCCGTGTTCGGTGGCGGCGCGGCGCAGCAGCTTGATGACCACCTGCCCGTTTTCGCCATCCAGGGCCGAGGTGGGTTCGTCGGCGAACAGGATCTTGGGATCCTTGGCCAGGGCGCGGGCGATGGCGACGCGCTGCTTTTCACCGCCCGACAAAGCCGCCGGCCGCTGGTGCAGACGGTGGCCCAGGCCGACCTCTTCAAGGGCGATGGTGGCGCGCTTCTTGGCCTGGCCCGCGGTCAGCCCCTGGAACTTCAGCACCGTCTCGACCTGCTGAAGCGCCGTCAGCGCGGGGAACAGGTTGAAGCCCTGGAAGATGAAGCCGCAGTTATCCAGGCGGAACTTGTCGATCCGACCCGAGGACAGCTTCCACAGATCGTCGACGTCCAACGCATCCACCCGACCCTCTTCAGGCTTCAGCAGGCCCGACAGGGCTGCGATCAGGGTGGACTTGCCCGAGCCGGAGGGGCCCATGACCATGGTCAGGTCGCCATGCCGCGCATCGAAATCGACGCCCTTCAGCACATCCACCCAGGCCTTGCCGGACTTGAACCGCTTGACCAGGCTTTTGGCCTCGATGGCGAAGTCGCCGTGCTTGCCGTGAACCTTTGTATGAACGTTCATCGCAGCAGGTCCGCCGGTTGGCTGTTCTTGAGGATGCCCAGCGACAGCAGGCCGGACACCATGGCGATGGCGATCAGGCCGATGCCGACGATGATCAGCAGCGACAGCGGCAGGGCGATGATCACCGCCCCCATCATCGCCAGCAGCGACACCAGCCAGGTCAGGACGATGGCCGCGATGACGCCGACGACGCCGACCCAGAAGCTGAGCTCGACCACGATCCGACGCAGGGACCCCATGCTGACGCCCAGGGCCCGCAGAGAGGCGAACTCCTTGATGTTGGCCATGATGGCGCCGCGCAGGGTCTGCCAGGTGATGGCCACGCCGATGATGATCCCCAAGACGACGCAGCCGCCGATGATGATGACCAGGATGCCTTCCTCGAACATGGCGCCGGCGTTGGCGTCGGCCAGTTGCTGCTTGGTCCAGGCCTTCCACTGACCGGCGCCCATGGCGTTCAGCTGGGCCACCACGATGGGCGCGCGGGCCGGATCACGCAGCTTGACCATCAACGGACCGACGCGCGGACCCGTGTCGGCCTGGCCCAGCATCCGCAGGGTGTCGCGCGACATGACCACGCCCGGCTGCATCATATTGGGATAGCCGCGCGTCACGCCGACGACGGTGACGGTCTGGCCGTTGTACAGGGCCTTGTCGCCCAGCTTCACGCCCAGGGTCGTCAGGGCCGTCTCGTCAACCGCCACGGTGTAGGGTTGGCGCAACGCATCGACCAGTTCCTGCGAATAGTCGGTCGGGATGGTCACCGAGCCAGGACGGGTGTCGATGATGCTGGCCTGAACGAACTTCTGACGCGGCGCGCCCTGCGAAGCATTGTCCGCCTGGCTCTTGGTCGGATCGACGTTCTTGATGTTCTGGAAGGTTCCGCCGGCGCCGTCCAGCGGCATGACCTCGACCACCTCAGGGTGATTGTAGGCCAGGGGGATGAATCGGCGCGGCACGCCCGACGGCCCGCCGATCAGGCTCTTGGCGCCGGGCTGCATGATGAAGATGTCGGCGTTCGACCGTTCGATGGTCGCGGTGAATCCCTTGCCGATGCCGATGAAGACGCCGGTCATCGCCAGGACCAGAAGCCCCGACAGGGCCAGGGCCATGACCGCCGCCATATAGCGACGCCACTCGAACAGCAGTGTTGATAGCGCAAGCGACATTGTCGTCGATAAACCCCCGGTACTTGCGCCTATCTGACCGTGCGCCCCCTCACCGCCAAGTTAAATCGGGGTAAGGCTTGTGAACCCTTGTCATTGCGAGTTCGAAATCAGGGGATTAAGGGCCTTACAGCCTCTTGGCGCCCGCCCTTCGTCGGCGCTAGTTACAACATAACAGATGGGACAGGCCGTCCCACGCTCTGGGAAACACGCCTTCATGTCCTTGCCCTCGCTTCGTCTCACCGCCTCTCTGGCCGCGCTCGGCGCCGCCACCGCCGTCCTGTCCGCGCCCGCGACCTCCGCGCGCGCCGACGAGGGCATGTGGACCTTCGACAACTTCCCCATCGCCACAGTGAACGAGAAGTACGGCACCAACATCGACCAGGCGTGGCTTGACCGCGTGCGCAACGCCGCCGTCCGCCTGCAGGGCTGCTCGGCCTCGCTGGTGTCGAACGAAGGCCTGGTGCTGACCAACCACCACTGCGTCGTGTCGTGCGTTCAAGACCTGTCCACGGCCCAGAACGACTACGTCAAGAACGGCTGGATGCCCGCCACCCGCGAGGAAGAGAAGAAGTGCCCCGGCCAGACGGCCGAGATCCTGACCGACATCGTCGACGTCACCGACCGCGTGACCGGCGCCGGCGCCGGTCTTGAGGGCGCCGCCTTCGTCCAGGCCCGCGCCGCCGAGATCGACAAGATCCAGAAGGAGACCTGCGGCGACGATCAAAAGCTGACCTGCCAGGTCATCAGCTTCTACCGCGGCGGTCAGTATAAGCTCTACAAGTTCCGCAAGTATGACGACGTGCGCCTGGTCTTCGCGCCCGAGTTCCAGGCGGCCTTCTTCGGCGGCGACCCGGACAACTTCAACTTCCCGCGCTACGCCCTGGATGCTGGCTTCCTGCGCATCTACGAGGACGGCAAGCCGGTCGCCACGCCGAACCACCTGACCTGGAACGCCAATGCGCCCAAGGAAGGCGACGTCACCTTCGTCGCCGGCAACCCCGGCTCGACCCAGCGCCTGCTGACCGTGGCCCAGCTGGAAACCCTGCGCGACCAGCAACTGCCGATCAGCCTGATCCAGACTTCCGAACTGCGCGGTCGCCTGCTGGAGTATTCGACCACCGGCGAAGAGGCCAAGCGCGTCTCGGTCGATCCGATCTTCGGCCTGGAGAACGGCTTCAAGGTCAACTACGGCCAGCAAGGCGCCCTGACCGACCCGGCCTTCATGGCCACCAAGCGCCGCGAAGAGCAGGAGCTGCGCCAGCGCGTCGCCGCCGACCCGGCCCTGGCCCAGCGCATCGGCGATCCGTGGGCCGATCTGGAACGCGCCTCGACCGCCCAACGCGACCTGTATCTGCCCTATCGCCAGCTGGAATCGGCGGCCGGTCAGCGCTCGTCGCTGTACAGCTACGCCAAGGCCATCGTCCGCGCCTCCAAGGAACGCGCCAAGCCCGTCGCTGAACGCCGCGCCGGCTATTCGGACGCCGACATCGCCGCGCTGGGCCGTCGCCTGGCGACCGAGACGCCGATCTCGAACGACCTGGAGAAGATCTATCTCGACTTCTGGCTGTCCAAGACCCGCGAATATCTGACGGTCGACAATGCGAACGTGAAGGCGCTGCTGGGCAAGGAAAGCCCCGAGCAGATCGCGGAGCGTCTGGTCGACGGCACGCGACTGGCCGATCCCGCCTTCCGCGCCCAAGCCTTGGCCATGACGCCGGAACAGTTGGCCGCCTCGGGCGACCCGCTGATCCAGTTCGTGCTGGCCAACGACGATGCGGCCCAGGCCGTCCGCACCCAGTGGGAATCGGCGGTGTCCGGCCCGACCAGCCGCGCCGGCGAAAAGATCGCCCAGGCCCGGTTCGCGGTCTATGGGACCAACCTCTATCCCGACGCGACCTTCAGCCTGCGCCTGTCCTACGGCCAGGTGAAGGGCTGGACCTATCGCGGCGTGACGGTCGAGCCCTTCACCCAGATCGGCGGCCTGTACGAGCGCAACACCGGCGCCGAGCCCTTCAACGCGGCCGAGGACTGGCTGGCGGCCGAGGGCAAGGTCAACAAGTCGACCGTCTATGACTTCGTCTCGACCAACGACATCATCGGCGGCAACTCGGGCTCGCCCGTGATCAACGCCAAGGGCGAAGTCATCGGCGCCGCCTTCGACGGCAACATCCACTCGCTGGGCGGAAGCTTCGGCTACGATCCCGAGCTGAACCGTACGGTGACGGTCTCGACCGCCGCCATCACCGAGGCCCTGCGCAACGTCTACAACCAGCCGCGCCTGCTGCGCGAACTGGGCGTGCGTCGCTAAGACGACAACGAAGAAGTCTCCTCCCCGCTGCGCGGGGAGGGGGACCGCGAAGCAGTGGAGGGGCTCTTCACCAACGCACGATCGCCTGTAAAGTGCCCAAGAGCCCCTCCGTCACGACGCTGAAGAAGCGCCGCGCCACCTCCCCGCCATGCGGGGGGAGACCTAAAGGACACCGCCCATGCGCCCTCTTCTCCTCGCCTCCGCCGCCGTTCTCGCTTTCGCCGCCGCCAGCTCGGCCGGCGCCGAGGAAGGCATGTGGACCTACGACAACTTCCCCATCGCCCGCGCCAACCAGACGTTGGGGACCAATATCGATCAGGCCTTCCTGGATCGGGTGCGGCTGTCGTCGGTGAAGTTCGGCGGCTGCTCGGCGGGGGTGGTGTCGGGCCAGGGTCTGGTGATGACCAACAACCACTGCGTCGCCACCTGCGTGGCCAACCTGTCCACGCCGCAACAGCAGTACGGCGAGACGGGCTTTACGCCCAAGACGCGTGAGGAAGAGCGCAAATGCCCCGGCGCCACGGCCGAGATCCTGACCGACATCTCCGATGTCACCGAGCGGATGCACAAGGCCGGCGAAGGGCTTGAGGGCCAGGCCTTCACCCAGGCGCGCGAGGCCGAGGCCGGGCGGATCGAGACTGAAGCCTGCGGCAACGATCCCAAGATCCGCTGCCAGGTCGTCAGCCTGTACCGGGGCGGCCAGTTCAAACTCTACAAATACCGCAAATACAGCGATGTGCGCCTGGCCTGGGCGCCGGAAGACCGCGCCGCGACCTTCGGCGGCGATCTGGACAACTTCTCCTTCCCGCGCTTCGCCATCGATGCGGCCTTCATTCGCCTGTACGAGGACGGCAAGCCGGTCGAGACGCCGATCCACTTCGCCTGGAACGCCGACAAGCCGACCGAGGGCGAGGCCGTCTTCATCACCGGCAATCCCGGCGCGACCCAGCGCCTGCTGACGATGGACCAGCTGGCGACGATCCGCGACGTGGTCCTGCCGCTGGATCAATTGATCGCATCGGAGCTGCGCGGTCGTCTGATCCGCTATTCCGAAGAGGGCGAGGATCAGGCCTTTATCGCCATGGACCCGATTGTGGGCGTGGAGAACACCTACAAGCGCGGCCTGGGCCGGATGCGCGCCCTGACCGACGCCCAGTTCATCCAGGCCAAGGCTGCGGCCGAGGTCGACTTCATGCAGCGCTACGCCGCCGCCAACGGCAATGGTCCCGATCCGTGGGGTGCGCTGGAAGCGGTCCAGCCCATCGCGCGCGAACTCTATGCCCCGACCGCCCTGCTGGAAGGCGGCACGGGCCTGGGCACCACCTCGGTCGCCGGCGGATCGCAGCTGTTCCAGTGGGCCAAGGCCATTGTGCGCGGTGCGCAGGAACGGGCCAAGCCGTCGGACCAGCGCTTGGCCGAGTTCGCCGACAGCCGTCTGCCGGGCGTCGAATCCGGTCTGTTCGCCGAGCGGCCGACCTATCCCGAGCTGGAGCAAATCCGGCTGGAATGGTGGCTATCCAAGACGCGCGAATGGCTGACGGTGGACAGCCCCTATGTGCGCTCCCTGCTGGGCAAGGAAAGCCCCGAGGCGTTATCGGCCCGCGTCGTCTCGGGCACCAAACTGGCCGATCCGGCCGTGCGTCGCGCCCTGTGGACCGGCGGCCTGGCGGCGGTTCAGGCGTCGGACGATCCGCTGATCCAGTATGTGCTGTCGATCGACGCCGACGCCCGCGCCGTCCGCACGGAATGGGAGAACAAGGTTAAGGCGCCGACCGACCGCGCGTCGGAACAGCTGGCGGCCGCCCGCTTCGCTGCCTATGGCGACGCCGTCTATCCCGACGCCACCGGCACCCTGCGCCTGACCTATGGCAAGGTCGAAGGCTCCGACGTGCCGGGCCAACGCTTCGGCGCCTTCACCACCTTCGCCGGCCTGTGGGACCGCGCCACCGGTGCCGAACCGTTCAAGGTCGCGCCCAAGCTGATGGCCGCCAAGGATCGGATCGATCCGAACGCGGTGATGGACATGGCCGTCTCGACCGACACGATCGGCGGTTCGTCCGGGTCGCCCGCGGTCAACGCCCGGGGCGAGATCATTGGGGCCAACTTCGATTCCACCGTCCTGACCCAGCGCAACGCCTATGGCTACGATCGCAACACCAACCGCAGCGTGATCGTCACCACCCAGGCCGTCACCGTGGCCCTGCGCGACGTCTATGGGATGGATCATCTGCTGACGGAGCTGGGCGTCAGCCGGTGACGCAGATCGCCATACGCGCGGCGACGCCCGACGACGTCGCCGCGCTGCATCCGCTGATCGAGCGCGCCTATCGCGGCGACACCGCCAAGGCCGGCTGGACGCATGAGGCCAACCTGCTGTTCGATGATCGCACCAGCGCGGCGGAGCTGTCGGCCCTGATCGCCGATCCCGACCGGGTCATCCTGCTGGCCCATCGCGACGGTGCGCTGATCGGCTGCGTCCAGGTCGCCCGCACCGGCGATGACCTGGCCTATCTCGGCATGCTGACGGTCGAGCCGACCTTGCAGGCGTCCGGCCTTGGCCGTCGTCTGCTCGCGGCCGCCGAAAGCGAAGCGGTCGCGCGTTTCGGCGCGCGCCGGATGGAGATGACCGTCATCCACCGCCGAACCGAATTGATCGCCTGGTACGAACGACGCGGTTACGCCCCGACCGGCGAGACCCGCCCCTTCCCCGTCGATCCGCCCCGGCCCGAGCTGGATTTCGCGGTGCTGGAAAAAGCGCTCTAGCCGCCCTTGCAAAACGGACAGTCGTGTCCATTTACGCGCCTCACCATGACGCGCCCTGCCGAAAAACCTGTCCGCAAGGACGCCGCTCTGAACCGGGCGGCGGTGCTGGAGGCCGCGCGCGCGGTCTTCGCCGACCAAGGGCTGGATGCGCCCCTGGATCTGATCGCCGAACGGGCCGGGGTTGGGCGCGGCACCCTGTATCGGCACTTCTCCGACCGCACGGAACTGGCCTTGGCGGTGCTGGAGGCCGACGTCGCAGACCTGGGTCGACGCACCGCCGAACAGGGCGATGATCCGCAGGCCTTCTTCTGGTTTCTGGACCGGCTGGCCGAGGACATGGTGCGCAATGCGGGACTGGCCGGCGTCGTGCGGAACGTGCGGTCGCCGGATGCGCTTACCCCCTTGCGGCAGAGCTTGATGGAGGCGGGCGCCGCACCGCTGAAGCGGGCCCAGGCCGCCGGCTTGGTGAGGGAGGATCTGCGGCCGATGGACATCCGTTTGATCGCCACCCTGCTGGGCGCCGGTTTTCAGGGCGCGGACGAAGCCGAGCGCCAGGCCGTGTCGCTGCGCACCCGCGCGCTTGTTCTTGACGGCCTAAGACCGCGCGGGGAGCCGCGCTGATGGCCCGCAACAACTGGCACCTGCCCTGGGAACAGTATGTCGAGACGCTGAAGCCGCACGAGCGGCCGATGATGCCCGGCTCGCCCGCTACGCCCGATCACGCCTGGCCGATGCGGATTCAGTACGCCCTGACCGGCCTGCTGGTCGCCATGGTCGGATCGCTGGGCAACGCCGCCGTCACCGCCAACATCCAGAACCTGCAAGGCTCGCTGGGGATCACGATCACCGAGGCCGCCTGGCTGCCGGTCGTCTTCGTCATGACCAACGCCTGCATGAACCTGATCCTCGTCAAGTTCCGGATGCAGTACGGCCTGCGCCTGTTCACCCAGATCTTCCTGGGCGCCTTCGTGCTGGTCTGCGCCGCCCACCTGTTCGTCGACAACTACCAATCGACCCTGCTGGTGCGGGCCATCGCCGGCATGGCGGGCGCGGGGCTGAGCAGCCTCGGCTTTCTCTACATCATCCAGGCTTTCCCGGCGGCGCATCGGCTGAAGGGACTGATTATCGGCATCGGCCTGGCCAGTTTCGCCGTGCCGATTTCGCGCCTGGTCATGCCCGGCCTGCTCCAGCTGGGCGACTGGCGCGCCTTCTATATGTTTGAGCTGGGCCTGTGCCTGGTCGCCTGGGGCGCGGTGCAGGTGGTCAAGCTGCCGCCGTCCGAGCGGCTGCGCGTATTCGACCGGCTGGACTTCCTGACCTTCGCCCTGTTCGCGCCAGGCGTGGCCCTGTTGTGCGCAGCCCTGGGCCTGGGGCGGATCGTCTGGTGGACGCAAGCCGCCTGGATCGGCTGGGCCTTGATCGGCTCCGTCATCCTGCTGACCGCCGCCTTCTTGGTCGAGCACAATCGCAAGAACCCGCTGATCAACACGCGCTGGCTGACTGGGCCAGACCTGCTGCGCCTGTTCGGAGCGATCCTGCTGATCCGCATCGTGCTGTCGGAGCAGACCTCCGGCGCGGTGGGCTTCCTGACCGTCGTCGGCCTGGGACCGGATCAGCTTCACGGCCTGTTCGTCGTCATCCTGCTGTCGATGATCGCCGGCACCCTGGTCAGCGCCTTCACCCTGAACATGGAGAAGCTGAACAAGCCGATCGCCATCGCCCTGGCGCTGATCGCGGTCGGCGCCTGGATCGACAGCCATTCGACGGTCCTGACGCGCCCGGCGCAGCTGTATTTCAGCCAGGCCCTGATCGCCTTCGCCTCGGCCATGTTCATCGGCCCGGCGCTGATGATCGGCATCGTCAAGGTGCTGACCCAGGGCAAGCAGAACCTGATCAGCTTCATCGTCATGTTCAGCGTGCTTCAGAACGTCGGCGGTCTGGCGGGATCGGCCCTGACCGGGACGCTGCAGATCATCCGCGAGAAATACCATTCCAACCAGCTGGCGGCCGGGATTTCGGCGCTGGACCCGCAGGTCGCCTTGCGGCTGCGTCAGCTGTCGGGCGCCTATGCCTCGACGATAACGGACCCCGCTCTGGCGAACGCCGAGGGCGCCGTGCTGCTGGGCCGACAGGTGACGCAGCAGGCCAATGTGCTGGCTTACAACGACGTCTTTTTGGTCATCGCCGTGATCGCGGCCCTGGGCTCCGCCTGGGTGACCGTCACCCACCTGCGGCCGCGCTGGAAGGCGCGCCGCGACGCCAAGAACAACAATGCAGACGCTGCGGTCCAGAGCGCCGCCGTCGCCGCCGCCGACTGAACCGAGACCCACAATGACCGACGCCGCCCCGCCCGCCCCCGCCTCATCCGCCCCCGCCGCCCCGCAAGCGCCCGCCGCTGCTCCACCTGCGCCTGCGCCGAAGAAGAACGTCATGTGGACCGTCATCGCCGCCGGTGTCGCCCTGCTGGGCGTCCTGATGGTGCTGTACGCCTGGCAGTTGCCGCCCTTCCGGGGCGCGATACAGCGCACGGACAACGCCTATGTGCGCGGCCAAGTGACGATCATCAGCCCGCAGGTGAACGGCTATGTCGTCCAGGTGCCGGTCCAAGACTTCCAGACCGTCCAACAGGGGCAGTTGCTGGCCCAGGTGGACGATCGCATCTATCGCCAGCGGCTGGAGCAGGCCGAGGCCAGCCTGCACTCGGCCCAGGCGGCCCTGTCCAACTCGGCCCAGACTCAGGCGTCGGCACGCGGATCGGTGGCCCAGCAGCGCGCCTCCATCGCCGCGGCCGAGGCGACGCTGACACGGGCTCAGGCTGACGCCAACCGCGCCCGCACCCTTAAGGCCGGCGGCTGGGTCGCCCAGGCCAATGTGGACGTCGCCGAAGCCGCCCTGCGCAGCGCCCAGGCCCAGGTCGCCCAGGCCCGCGCCGCCGAGGGCATCGCCCAGACCGGCGTCACCTCCGCCGTCGTCGGCCGCGACAGCCTGGCCGCCGCCGTCGAGAACGCTCAGGCCGCCGTGCGTCTGGCCCAGATCGACCTGGCCAACACCCGCATCGTCGCCCCCCGCGCCGGCCGTCTGGGCGAGATCGGCGTGCGTCAGGGCCAGTATGTGACGGCGGGAACCCAGCTGATGGGTCTGGTGCCGGACGTGGTCTGGGTCACGGCCAATATGAAGGAGACGCAGATGAAGAACATTCGCGTCGGCCAGCCGGTCGAGATCACGGTGGACGCCTTGGGCGGTCAGACCCTGCGCGGCCATGTCGAACGCATCGCCCCCGCCGCCGGGTCGGAGTTCAGCGTCATCCGCCCCGACAACGCCACCGGCAACTTCACCAAGGTGGCCCAGCGCATCCCGGTCCGCATCCGCATCGATCCGAACCAGCCCGCCGCGGAGCGTCTGGCGCCGGGCATGTCGGTGGTGGCGAAGGTGAATACGGCCGAGTGATTTAGGATTGTAACGAACGACCGAGACCATACCTGGGGTTGCTATTGAGCAATCCGCGATATAGGTCCCCGACTTCCAAAGGGGAAATATCTTGGCCGAAGAACTAGCACGCCATGCACTCAAACTCCGGTTCTCAGGAGCTACGGTCGATAAGCGCGGATTAGATTTGTATGACGGGTCCAGCTCTTTCTATGGATTTGCCCAAGCCATCCAGATTGCCGCCCACGCCTTCATGACGAAAGAAATTGTCACGCGTGCAACCGCACTAAGAGGAGCCGAGATTTATTTCGAAGCACCGCGACGGGGCAGCGTCCTAATCGACATTATAACAGTCATTGAGAAATATCCGGCAACAGCAGGCGTCGCAGGCGCTGCATTCTACGACTTCATGAAAATCGCTTTCTCGAAGGCTGTAGGAAAACTGAACGAAAAAGCAGAAAATCCTGCAATTCAAAAATTGGAGATTGATGAGACATTCTTCGATCAACTCGCCGAAACTTTGGAAGGCAGTCTTAGGCGCGCGCATAGAGCGATAGATCGAGGAGTCGATCAAGTAACACTCGAAAGGCCGCGCTCAGTCCTAGTGACATTTGATAGCTCAACGAGCGAATGGGTGAACACCCGCGACGAAAACCCCGAGGTTGAAGAGTTCACCGGCAACATCACTCGCTACAATGCGATCAGCGGGAATGGGCGAGCCTACGTGCGGGAGTTAGAAAAAGTCATCCCGTTTCGCCCAAGCGAAGCATTCCCAGCAAGCAAGCGTGGGCATTTGACGTGGTCGTTGCATGGCAACACGATAAAAGCTGGAAAGGAGCTTCGGTTTTGGGCGTCCAAGATCGAATCCGCTCGGGGTGAGGCGAAACGTCTTATCTTGGAGGATGTCGCTCAAGGTTAGAGGCGGTAGGAACTGGTATGCCGCCGCCGCGCTACCTCTCACATCAAGGGAGATCCTCATGGACCGTGAACAGACCGAAGGCCGGGAGAAGAACGGCGCCGGTCCGGCCGGCAAGCCGGACGCTCTGACCTCCGACAAGGCTGCCAAGGCGGTCGGTCAGGCCGAGCGCCAGAGCGCGGGACCGGACGGCCCGGATGCCGCTGAGATCGGCGACACGTTCAAGCGCAAGCCCTGACGCCGGATCAGGCCGATCGCGGCGACAGACTGGCGGCGAGCAGATGCACGTCGTGCGCCCGCATCCGCTCGAAATTCCCCAGCCCCAGGGCCAGGGCGCGCATGATCTCGGTCTGGCGCGTATGTTCGGGATGGGCGGGCAAGGACGGCTCCGCCCGCGCCAGTTCCGCATCCAGTTCGGCCATCATATGAGCCAGGATTCCGTCGTTCATCTGATCCTCCATCACACCGCCGACCGCCGCAGACCGTTAGAGCATGAATGGAACAAATGCAGAACACCCAGACAGTCGCCAAACTGTGGACGAACGAAAAAGGGCCGGGCGATGCATCGCCCGGCCCCCTTGTTTCAGCATCGCGACGCGATCAGCTGTCGGCTTGCCAACCCCCGGCCAGGGCGCGGAACAGGGCGATCTGATAGGTCGTGACCAGGGCGTCGGACTGGGCCAAAGCCGCGTCTGCCGCCGCCTGGGTGCGTTCGGCGTCGAGCACCAGCAGGAAGCTGTCGGCGCCGGCGTTGAAGCGCAGGCGCGACAGGTCGGCGGCGCGGGCGGCCTGGTCCCTGGCTTCGGTCAGGGCCGCACGGCGGTCCAGTTCGTTAGCGTAGTTGGACAGGGCCGTTTCCGTCTCCTGCAGGGCCGTCAGCACCGTCTGGTCGAAGTTCGCCAGGGCGGCGTCCGAACGGGCGCCGGCGGCCTTGATCTGGGCGCGGGCGGCGAAGACGTTGGGGAAGGACCAGCTGATCAGCGGACCAAAGCTGAAGCGGAAGTTCTGGTCGTCGCCCAGTTCATCCGAATCCAGCGCGGTGGATCCGAAAGAGCCGCCCAGGCTGATCTGCGGAAACAGGTTGGCGGTCGCCACGTTCACGCGCGCGGCGGCGGCGGCCAGTTCGGCCTCGGCCTGGCGCACGTCGGGACGGCGGACCAGAAGCGCGGCGCCATCGCCGACCGGAATAGGCTGGCTGAGCTGAGGCGGACGCACGCAGGCGGCGGCGGCCTGGCTGGCCTCGGCCGGGGTGCGCCCGGTCAGGGTCGCCAGGCGGAACAGCGCCTCGTTACGGGCCGCGCGCAGGGTCGGCAGGGTCGCCGCCGTCTGGGCCAGGGCCGCGCGGGCGCTGGCCACGTCTAGCCCCGTGCCCGCCCCGCCGTCGAGCAGGGTCTGTGTCAGATTGGCGGTGTTGCGTTGCAGCTCCAGCGTCCGTTCGGCGACCGCGATCTGCGCATTGGCCGAGCAGGTGTCGGCATAGGCGCGGGTCGTCTCGGCCGCGACCGTCACCTGGACCGTGGCCAGGGCGGCCTCGGCGGCGCGGGCGTCGGCGCGGGCGGCGCGGATGGTGGATTCCACCCGTCCGAACAGATCGACCTCATAGGCCGCCTGAATGCCGACGTCATAGGTGTCGATCTCGGGCGCATCCTCCCCGGCGGGCAGGCCCTGAACCGTGGCGGCCGAGGCGCGGCTGCGCTGGGCCTGGGCGCTGGTCGTCGTGGTCGGGAAACGGCCGACGCGGGCCTCTGACAGCGACGCCCGAACCGCGCGCAGATTGGCGAAGGCGGCCTCGAGCTGGTTGTTCTCGGCGAAGGCCTGCTGGATCAGGGCGTCCAGCGTGGGGTCTTCGTACAGCCGCCACCAGTCATCGCGCGCTGCGGCGGTCGAGACGGTGGGACTGGCCGAGCCGACGAAGGCGCCTGTGCCGGCGACGGGCAGGTCGGCGACCGGTGCCTTGGGCCCGACCGCGCAGGCGGCCAGCAGGGCGCTGGAGGCTGCGGCGGTCAGGAAGCTGAGGGTCTTGTTGCGGGTCATCAGATGTCCCCTCCCCGGCCGGTCGCGGGCGCAGGCGCGTTCGGATCGGTCAGGTCGCTGGTTTCGTCATAACGCACGGGCCGGTCCGAAGGACGGTCAGGCGTCGGGGTCGGTTTCTTGCCTTGCGGCAGTTTCGAGGACAGCCAGCGGCTGACCACATAGAAGACCGGAGTGAAGATCAGGCCGAAGAAGGTCACGCCCAGCATGCCCGAGAAGACGGACGTGCCCAGCGATTGCCGCATCTCCGCCCCCGGCCCAGAGGCCAGCATCAGCGGCACGACGCCGAGGATGAAAGCGAACGAGGTCATCAGGATCGGACGCAGGCGGGTCTTGGCCGCGGCGACCGCAGCCTCGAACCGGTTCATGCCCTGCTCTTCTTCGGCTTGTTTGGCGAACTCGACGATCAGGATGGCGTTCTTGGCCGCCAGGGCGATCAGAACGACAAGCCCGATCTGGACCAGAATGTTGTTGTCCAGGCCGCGCAGGTTCACCCCGATGATGGCCGCCAGCAGACACATCGGCACGATCAGAATGACCGCCAGCGGTAGCGTGAACGCTTCGTACTGAGCCGCCAGCACGAGGAAGACGAACACTACCGCCATCAGGAAGATGACCGTCGCGCCGGAACCCGCCGCCTTCTGCTGATAGGCCAGACCCGTCCATTCGTAGGAGAAGCCCTGCGGCAGGGTCTGGGCGGCCATGGTTTCCATGACCTGCAGCGCCTCGCCGGAAGAGACCCCTGCTGCGGCGTTGCCCTGAAGTTCGGCCGCCGGGAACAGGTTGTAGCGCACGATCCGCGCCGGGCCGGAATCGTTGACCAGATTGGCCACCGACCCGATCGGCACCATGGCGCCCGTGGACGACTTGGTCTTCAGATTGGCGATGTCGGCGATGTCGTCGCGCGCCGTCGGCTCTGCCTGCGCCGTCACCCGGAAGGTGCGGCCCAGCATGTTGAAGTCGTTGACGTAGGACGAACCCAGATAGACGCCCAGGGTGTCGAACACCGAGCTGGGTTGGACGCCCAACATCAGCGCCTTGTCACGATCGACGTCGGCGGTGATGCGCGGCGAGGCCGTGTTGTAGGTCGAGAAGACCTGGCTGACCTCAGTCGGCTTCTGGGCGGCGGCGCCCATCATGGCGAAGGTCGCGCCTTCCAGCGGACGATAGCCGGCGCCTTCGCGGTCCTGGATCATCATCGAGAAGCCGTTGCCGGTGCCCAGACCCTGGACCGCCGGCGGGGCGATGACGAAGATCTGAGCGTCCTCGATCTGTCCGGTCGCCTGGGTGATGGCGCCGGCCAGGGCCGTGGCGGCCTGTTCCTTGGAGCGTTCCTCGAAGCCGTTCAAACGCACGAAGATGGTGGCGGCGTTGGAGCCGAACGAGAAGCTGGAACCATCCAGACCGGCGAAGGCCACGGTGCCGTCCACCCCGGAAGTGCCCTGTATGATCTTGGTGGCGCGTTCCATCACCGCCTGGGTGCGGTCCAGAGATGCGCCGGCCGGCAGTTGGATGACGCCGATCAGGAAGCCCTGATCCTGTTCAGGAATAAAGCCCGAGGGGGTATCCACCAGACGCCAGGCGGTCAGGCCCAGCAGACCGGCATAGATGATCAGCACCAGACCGACCGTGCGCACCAGACGCGCGGTCAGGCGGCCGTAACGATCCGACAGCCAGTCGAAGCCCTCGTTGAACTTCCGCCCGGCCCAGCCGCCATAATAGACGACCGTGCCCAGGACGCCCGGCTTGCGAGCGTGCTCGTGATCCTTCTTGTGCGGCTTCAGCAGCAGGGCGGCCATGGCCGGCGACAGGGTCAGGGACACGAACAATGAGATGACTGAAGCCGAGGCGATGACGACCGCGAACTGGCGATAGAAGATGCCGGGGATGCCGGGCACGAACATCGTCGGCACGAACACCGACACCAGCACCAGGCCGATGGCGATCAGGGCGCCGGACACCTCCTGCATCGATCGATAGGCTGCCTCCTTGGGACTGAGCCCCTCCCCGATGGCCCGCTCCACGTTCTCGACCACGACGATGGCGTCATCGACGACGATGCCGACCGCAAGGACCAGGGCGAACAGGGACAGGGAGTTGATCGAATAGCCCAGCGCCAGCTGCACCGCGAAGGTGCCGACCAGGGCGACGGGAATGGCGACGATGGGGATGATGGCCGCGCGCCAGGTCTGCAAGAAGACCATGACCACGATGATGACCAGGATGACGGCTTCGACCAGGGTGTGCTGCACCGACTCCACCGAGGCGGCGACGAACTCGGTCGGGTTGTAGGGCACGTCCACCTTCATGCCGGCGGGCACTTCGGACTTCAGAGCCTCGACCTCTTTCAGGACGCGGTCGGCGGTGCCAAGGGCGTTGGCGCCCGGCTGCTGAACGATGGCGATGCCGACGCCGCGCTGGCCGTCAAAGAAGCCGCGGATGCCATAGTCCTGGGCGCCCAGTTCGATCCGCGCCACGTCGCGCAGATAGGTGACGCGGCCTTGGGCGTCCGTCTTCAGGACGACGTTGGCGAACTCATTGGGATCGCTGAGACGGCCCTGAACTTGGACCGGCAGCTGGAAGGCGGCCGCGCTGTTGGGGAACGGCGGCTGGCCGATGGAGCCGGCGGCGGCCTGGACGTTCTGGGCGCGCAGGGCGGAAACGATCTCGGGGCCCGTCAGACCGCGCTCGGCCGCCTTGGCCGGGTCGATCCAGACGCGCATCGAATAGTTGCCGCCGCCGAACACCTGAACCGCGCCCACGCCCTCGATCCGCAGCAGACGGTCCCGCAGCGTGGAGTTGGCGTAGTTGCCGACATAGTCGTTATCCAGGGTGCCGTCGGGCGACGTCAGGCCCAGGATCATCAGGAAGCCGCTCTCGGCCTTGTTGACCACGACGCCGGTCTGGCGAACCGCCTCTGGAAGGCGGGGTTCGGCCAGGGCCACCCGGTTCTGAACAAGCACCTGAGCGGAATCCAGGTCTGTGCCGGGCTGGAAGGTCACCGTGATGGCCACCGCCCCGTCCGATGTGGACGAGGAGGAGATGTAGAGCATGTTCTCGACGCCGTTCACCTCCTGCTCGATGGGGGCGGCGACGGTTTCGGCTAGGGTCTCGGCCGAGGCGCCGGGATAGGCGGCGTTGATGGTGATCGTCGGCGGCGCGATCTCCGGATACTGTGACAGCGGCAGCAGCGGATAGGCGGCGATGCCGATGATGGAGATCACCACCGCGATCACGGCCGCAAAGATCGGCCGGTCGATGAAGAAGCGGGAGATGTTCATGGCTTAGCCGGCCGGCAGGCTGTTGGCGAAGGAGGCGCTGGACGCGGGCGCCGCCTGGGTGACGGGCGCCTGGGACGCATCGCCGGCGACGGGTTCGATCTTGCCGTTCTTGGGCGTGACCTTGGAGCCCGGCTGGGCGGCGCGTTGCAGACCCGCGATGATGACGCGGTCGGTCGGAGCCAGGCCCGAACGAACGACGCGCAAGCCCTGCACGATCGGGCCGAGCTGGACGGCCTTGTTCGTCACGGTGCCGTCGGCGTTGACCACGGCGACGGTGCGGCGGGCTTGATCGGTGCCGATGGCCGAATCCGGGACCAGCAGGGCGTCATAGGCGCCGGCGCCCGCGACCTGGGCGCTTCCGAACATGCCGGGGCGCAGGAAGCCGTCGGCGTTGGGCAGGATGGCGCGCAGACGGATCACGCCCGAGGCGGTGTCCACGGCGTTGTCCGAGAAGTCGAGGCGGCCGGTGTGCTTGTAGGTGCTTTCGTCCTGCAGGCGCACATTGACGACCGCGCCCTGATTGGCGCCGCCCTGACGCAGGTATTTCAGCAGGACCGCTTCCGAGCCGTCGAAGACGAAGTGGATCGGGCCGCCCGAGATGATGGTGGTCAGGATGTCGCCGGCCGACGAACCGCCTGCGATGACGTTGCCCGGATCGACGCGGCGGTCGGACACGCGACCCGAGGTCGGCGCGGTGACGCGGGTGTACTCCAGGTTCAGACGCGCATTGCGGACGGCGGCGTTGCCGGCCGCCAGATTGGCCTGGGCCGCATCGACGGCCGCCTTGTTGGAATCATACTCGGCCTTGGACACCGCCTGCGAGGCCAGCAGGGCCTCGCTGCGGGCCAGGTTGGCGCGGGCCAGCGACAGTTGCGACTGGGCTTGGGCCACCTGAGCCTGAGCCTGGGCCAGGGCGGCCTGGGCCGGGCGCGGATCCAAGGTGAACAGCAGCTGGCCCTTTTGAACCATCTGACCGTCGCGGAAGTGAACCGCCTGGATATAGCCGCCGACGCGGGCGCGCACATCCACGCTCTCGACTGCTTCGAAGCGACCGGTGAACTCGTCCCAGTCCCGCACCTGCTGCTTCAGCGGCACGGCCACCGTCACGGGCGGCGCGCCTTGCGCCGGCGCCTCTGCCTTTGGGGAACAACCATAAAGCGCACCCGTCACCATGACGGATACCGCCGCAATCTTCAGCCCGCGCATCTGCGCATCTCCCTGTCGGAGGTAAATCCCTGTCGTGCGGACAGAGGCCGATGGGGAGTCGGCCTTGTCAACGCGTGGTGACTTAATGGTCGGAGCTGTGGCGCTTGTCAACAGGCGTTGACAAAGCCATATGTGATCTACGGTTATTGTCTGTGGAGTGTCATCACCTTGTTATGTCCCGGCCCACGCCCGAGAAACGCCGCCGCCACGCGCACGGCCATTCTCGATGCTGCGCGCGAGAGATTCGCGGCCGAGAGCTATGACGACGTGGGCATGCGCGACATCGCCCGCGATGTCGGCGTCGATGCGGCCCTGATCAGCCGCTACTTCGGCTCCAAGGACGACCTGTTCTTGGCCGCGCTGGACAGCTGCGGCGACGGCAGCGCCCTGATGCAGGGCGAAAAGGCCGACTTCGGCCGGCGCGTGGCGCACGAGATCGTCTTCGAACCCAAGAAGGCCGAAAAGCTGAAGGGCATGTCGATCATGCTGCGCTCCATCGGCTCGGCAAAGGCGTCGGAGATGGTTCAGAACACCTGCACCCAGCGCTTCTTCGGTCCGCTGGAGGAATGGCTGAGCGGGCCGGACGCCACCGTCCGCGCGCGGCTCCTGGCCGGCTTCATCATGGGCATGTCGGTCAGTCGTGAGCTGGGCGGCGGCAGCTTCAACATCGAACCCGCCCAATGTGAGGAAATGCGCGACCGACTGGCGCCCATTCTTCAGTCCCTGATCGACGGCTGATCCCATAGCCGAAATGAAAAAGGGCGCGGAGGCTGACCTCCGCGCCCTTTGTCTTGTCTGGCGACCGGCTCAGTGCGAGGCGGTCGAGGTCACTTCGGTACGCGCCTTGGTGCGGATGCAGCCGATGGCGAAGATGGTCAGGCCGACGTAGCCCAGCATCGGCACGATGAAGGCGGGCTGAAGCTTGCCGGCCGCATCGGCGATATGCGCCGCGACTTGGGGCAGCAGGGCGCCGCCGATGATGCCGAACACCAGCAAGCCCGACGTCGCAGAGGTCGGGGCGGTCGAGCGCTCCAGCGTCAGGGTGAAGATGGTCGGGAACATGATCGAGTTGAACAGGCCGATCGACAGGACGGCATAGGCCGCCGTCGGGCCGCCGATCTGGCTGACGGTCAGGCACAGGACGGCCGCCGCGACGGTGCAGAAGGCCAGAACGATGCCGGGGCGAACCTTGGTCAGGACGAGCGAGCCGATGAAGCGGCCCACCATGGCGCCGCCCCAGTACAGGGCGACCATCTTGCCCGCCGTCTCGATAGGGGCGTTCAGGATGTCGGGGCTTTCCAGGAAATTGGTCAACATGCCACCGATGGCGACTTCGGAACCGACGTAGAGGAAGATGGCCAGGGCGCCGAACACGGCCCACGGCGACGACAGCGCCTTCAGCGGCGAGACCGCGTTGTGGAACTCCGGCGCCGCTGCATTGATCTTCTTCCGGGCCGTGAAGATGAAGACGGCGATCAAGGCGAAGAAGGCGCCCATGCCCAGGAAAGCCATGTCGATGCTGCGCAGCGACTGGGTGCGGGTTGCGGCGGTCACCACGGCGCCGGCGGCGAAGACGCCGCCCGTCAGCAGGACGTGCGAGCCCAGCCACGGACCGACCGTCGTGCCCAACGAGTTGAAGGCCTGCGACAGGTTCAGTCGGCTGGAGGCGCCCTTGGGGCTGCCCAGTTCGGCAACCAGCGGGTTGGCCGCGACCTGCAGAAGGGTCACCCCCGAGGCGATGACGAACAGAGCGATCAGGACGCCGGGATACCAGTCGGCTGCGGTGGCGGCCGGCACGATCAGACAGCCCGCGACCATGACGATCAGGGCGCCGATGATCGAGCGGCTGTAGCCCAGTTTGCTGAGGACCGAGGCCGCCGGCAACGACATCAGCCCGTAGGCGATGAACCAGGCGAAGGTGGTCAGGAAGGCCTCAGCGTTGTTCAGGTCGAACACCCGCTTCACCGCCGCGATCAGCGGATCGATCAGCGAGGTCGCAAAGCCCCAGGCGAAGAACAGCGTGGTGACATAGGCGAAGGCCAGGCCCGCGCCCTGGCGTTTTCCGGTGTCCGGAACGGTCATGAATGATCCCCCAGTGAAATCGAACGGCCGCGCTGTGGTCGCGCGGTTCTCATCCTGCTTGGTTCGGCCATCGCGAAAGGCGCGTCCAGCCGAAAAGAGTGCTCTGTAACGAAACTTTTCCGCCGAGCAGGGTCGCAGGCAAAGAAAAGGGCCGCCTCGCGAACGCGGCGGCCCAAGTTTGCTCAGAAGAGAGGGGAAATCAGAACTTGTAGTTCAGCCCGACAGCGAAGGTGCGGCCGTAGTGCTGATAGTCGATGGTCCGGCGCTCATCGCCGTTCTCGAAGGTTTTGAACGGCTCGTCGGTCAGGTTGTTGACCTGAGCCAGAACCGACAGGCCTTCCAGCGGACCGGACTGGAACTCATAGCCGACCTGGGCGTCGACGACCGTTTCCGCCGCGACCGAACGCAGTGTGCGGCCGTTGCCGAAGCCGGCGACCTCGCCCAGATAATCCGAGCGATAGCGGGCCGAAATCCGCGATTGGAAGCCGTAGCGCTCATAGTAGAGCGAGCCGTTGATCACGTTCTCCGACAGACCCGGCAGGGCGGTCGGGGCCTGGGTCGGATCGGGCTGAACTTCGCTGTCCGTGGTCGAGGCGCTGAACTGGGCGCCGAAACCTTCCAGGGCCGGATGGAAGATGTCGAACGGCGCCGAGATCGACAGTTCAAGGCCCTTGATCCAGCCGCCCTCGCCATTGTCAGGCGCGCCGACCAGGCCTTGGCGCAAGGCTGGCTCGGGGTTCGTTGGCGAAATCACGCCGATCGGATAGCCGGTGAAGTCGAAGATCTGATTGCGATTAAAGACGTAGCTTTCCAGGTTCTTGTAGAAAGCCGCCAGCGAGATGTAGCCCTTACGGTTGGCGAAATACTTCTCGAACGACACGTCGATCACGTCCGCGATGTACGGCCGCAGTTCCGGGTTGCCGCCGCCGCCGCCCCAGGGGGAACGGTTGATGTCGGTCGATTGGGCCAAGCTGGGGTTATAGCTGTAGTTTCGCGAGGCGCGCATATCGTCCATGCGCGGACGGGCCAAGGTGCGCGAAACTGCCAGACGCGCGAACATGTCCTCGCCGGTTTCCAGGATGAAGTTCGCGCTAGGCAAAATCTCCAGATATTCGTCGCCGCCCGTCACCGCGATGGTCTCGGAGACGCCCGGTCCGACCTGCCGCGCCGAGAAGCCGCTGGAGCTTTGGTCGGTATAGACGAACTGCATGCCGACGTTGCCGGTCAGGGCCCGGCCGAACAGGTTGTGATCGATGTTGGCGCGGACGTAGGCGGTCGAGACCTTTTCCGTCACTTCCCAGTTGCCGGCCGTGACGTCGGCGTTCGGGTTGCGGACGCGGTTCAATGCGCCGCTATTGACCAGGCCGAGAGCGTCGTAGCTCAGCACGGCGCTGATGCCGAGATAGCCAAGGTCGGTCGGGTCCAGCAGGAAGGCTGAAGGCACGGTCAGATCGCCGCCGCCGGGGACGCCGAGATAGAACTGGTCGTTGACGAAGCTCTTTTGACGCTCGGTGTAGTTGGCGCCGAAGTCGATCGACTTAAACGGGCTCTGGTGCAGTTCACGCGTCACAGAGAAGCGAGCGGCCTTGATCTCGTCCTCGATGGACGGCGTGTTCATATAACCGGCCTGACCGCCAGGAATGACGTCGCCGCCCCAGCCTTGCGGGCTGGTGATGCGGATCAGGTTCGGATCGGCGTAGTTCAGACGGCTGGTGAAGCGGGTCACGCCATCGTCGGTCAGTTCAAAGCCCAGAGTGTCCAGCGCGCCGTTAACGTTGCGGCCGGTGCCGGCGTTGGTTTCCAGGATGATGTCGTTACGCTCGACCTTCGAATAGCTCAGGTCCAGGTTCGCCGACCAGTCGTCGCTGAGCGTGAACTCGGTGTTCCAGCCCAAGGCGGTGATGTTGCTGTCGCGCTTGTTCAGGTCGTTGCGGACCACACCCTTGATGTTGTCCCAGGTGCCGGCGACGATCAGGCCGTCCTGGACCGTGTAGCCAGGGCGCAGCGCGGGGCCGGGACGGCAGACCGCCGACGGGACGTTCACGGTGCAGTCACCAGAGGAACCACCCCACGCCAGCGGGAATTCGATGCCGCGAAGGACCTGGGTGTTCTTGAACTCGGAATAGAAGGCGTCGATCGTCGAGTGGATGCGATCGTTCGGGCGCCATTCCAGCACGCCCATATAGCCGTCGCGCTCCAGCTCCGACGACATCACATAGGGCTTCACACCGCCGGTCAGCAGATTGCCGTCCGTGTAGTTGGGATAGCCCCAGGCGTTGAAGCGCTCTGACTGATAGGGCGAACTCATGTGGGCGTAGCCCAGGGCCACGCCCAGCGTGCCGTCCAGGAACTGATCGATATAGGAGATGGTGTAGCGGTCGCCGTTGTCGGTCGTGCCCGAGTTCAGGGCGCCCAGCTCGTTCCACTCATGACGATAGTTCAGAGCGATGGCCTGACGGCCGTATGCTAGCGGGCGAACGGTGCGCAGGTCGACGGTGCCGCCCAGACCTTGACCAATCAGAGCCGCGTCCGGGGTCTTGTAGACGACGACGCTGTTCAGCAGTTCGGCGGGGAACTGGTCGAACTCGACGCCGCGGTTGTCGCCGGTGGTGACCAGTTCGCGCCCATTCAGCAGGGCGGTGGTGAAGTCGGGGCCCAAGCCACGGATGGAGATCGCCTGGCTGCGGCCGTCGAGGCGCTGCATGGTCACGCCCGGCAGGCGCGCCAGGGATTCGGCGATCGAGACGTCCGGCAGCTTGCCGATGTCTTCGGCCGAGATGACTTCGACGATCGAGGTGTTGTTGGCCTTGGCCGAGATCGCAGCTTCGATCGAACGACGAATGCCGGTGACGACAATCTCATCGACCTGCGTCGCCTGATCGTCGGCCTGCGTTGTCGCGGCGGCGGTTTGTGCGTGGGCCGAGCCGACCGCCATCAGGGCGGCTGCGCCGAAGGCGACGCCGGATAGCAGGCGTGCGCGCCGGTTGAGACGTTGGAACATGGTCATCCTCCCTGGGGCTGACCGCGATTCTGAACGTCGCGATCTGAAGCCGTCGCAAAAATATGCAAATCTTTTGGAATGTTGCAAGCAGTTAATGCGGGGGCCTGATTTCCGTCGCACTTGACGCCGGTTCATAGCTTGCCAAGGCACCGGAATGTGCGGTCTCGCGCTGTGTTTATGACGCATCGCAGCATTTCACCGACGCGTTGACAGCCCCGCACATTGCTGCAAAATCTTGCAAATCGATCTGGAAGGCTTTGCACTTTCCAGACGCAAGGGAGTGAGCGTCATGGCGAGGGGATCCTCCAAAGGGGCCGGACTGCACGCGGCGATGGCGGCGGCGGCCCTGCTGAGCGGCTTTGCAACGCCGACGACGGCGCAAACGCGCCAGGCCGAAGACGCCCTGTCAGCCCTACGTCAACGCCTTCCTCAGGACGAGGTGATCTACTTCCTGCTGCCGGATCGCTTCGCCAATGGCGATGCATCGAATGACCACGGCGGTTATACCGCTGACCGGCTGAAGAGCGGGTTCGATCCGGCCGATACCGATTTTTATCATGGCGGCGACCTGGCGGGGGTGACCCAACAGCTGGACTATATCCAGGGCCTTGGCGCGACGGCGGTCTGGCTGGCACCCGTGTTCAAGAACAAGCCGGTGCAGAGCCATGGCGACTACACCGGCGCGGCGCACCACGGTTACTGGATCACCGACTTCACCGCCGTCGATCCGCACTTCGGCGACGAGGCTGCGATGCGCGCCCTGGTCGAGGCAGCCCATGCGCGCGGCATGAAGGTCTATCTGGACATCGTCGCCAACCACACCGCCGACGTCATCCAGTATCGCGAATGCCCGGAGGGTCGCTGCGCCTATCGCAGTCGCGCTGACTATCCCTACACCCGTCGCGGCGGCGTCGATGGCGCGCCGATCAATGAGGGCTTTGACGGTCGCGACTTCTCGCGCCTGACCCAGCCCGACTACGCCTACACCCCCTATGTCCCGGCGGGCGAGGAGAACGCCAAGGTTCCGGCCTGGCTGAACGACCCGATCCACTATCATAACCGGGGCGAAAGCACCTTCACCGGCGAAAGCAGCCTGGACGGGGACTTCGCCGGGCTGGACGACCTGCTGACCGAGGACCCGGTGGTCATCCAGGGCATGATCGACATCTTCGGCGGCTGGATCGACAAATACGGGATCGACGGCTTCCGCATAGACACCGCCCGTCATGTGAACCCGGGCTTCTGGCAGGCCTTCATCCCCGCCATGATCGCCCGCGCCGAGGCCAAGGGCATCCCGAACTTCCACATCTTCGGCGAGGTCTATGATCCTGATCCGGCGGTGACGGCGCGGTTCACGCGGGTCGACGGCTATCCGGCGGTGCTGGACTTCCCGTTCCAGAAGCAGGCGACCGATGTGGCGTCTGGCAAGGTCGGGACCGACGCCCTGGCCAAGCTGTTCGACGCCGACACGATCTATGACAAGGGCGCCGAGACCGCCGCCATCCTGCCGACCTTCCTGGGCAACCATGACATGGGCCGGGTCGGCTTCTTCGTGAAACAGGCTAATCCGAACGCCGACGACGCCGAGGTGCTGGCGCGCATCAAACTGGCCCATGCCCTGATGATGTTCAGCCGGGGCGTGCCCACGCTCTATTACGGGGATGAACAGGGTTTCGCGGGCGCGGGCGGATACGGGAACTCGCGCCAGGACATGTGGCTCAGCCGCACGCCGGTCTATGCGAACGAGACGCCCGTTGGCGGTCGCCAGCCGGCCTATTCCACGGACGCCCCCCTCTACCAGGCGATCGCAGAGATGACCCGCATCCGCGCCGAGGAGCCGGCCCTGCGACGCGGCCGTCAGGTCGTGCGCGCCTATGGCGACAAGCCCGGCCTGTTCGCCCTGTCGCGCGTCGGCGAGGACGGATCGGAGATCCTGGCCCTGTTCAACAGCTCGACTACGCCCGTCGCCGCTCAAGTCGAGGTGGAGCCCGGTTCAATGCGGTGGCAAGCTCTGCGCGGCGATTGCGCACCCGAATCCTCCGCGCCCGCCAGCGTCGCCGTTCGCGTGCCCCCCCTCGATTACCTCGTCTGCAAGAGCGTGCCGTGACTGCCCTGCCCCTCGATCTTTCCGCGGCTGACGCCGCCCCCGCATTGGCGCACGACTGGTGGCGCGGCGCGGTGCTGTATCAGATCTATCCGCGCAGCTTCGCCGACTCCAACGACGACGGCGTCGGCGATCTGAAGGGGATCACCCAGCACCTCGACCACGTCGCCTCTCTAGGCGTCGACGGCGTCTGGCTGTCGCCCTTCTTCACGTCGCCGATGAAGGACTTCGGCTACGACGTGTCGGACTACTGCGACGTCGATCCGATCTTCGGCACATTGGCCGACTTCGACGCCCTGATCGCGCGCGCCCATGCACTGGGGCTGAAGGTCGTCATCGATCAGGTCTTCTCACACACCTCGGACGAACATCCCTGGTTCACCGATAGCCGCGCCAGCCGCAACGGTGACCACGCCGACTGGTATGTCTGGGCCGACGCCAAGCCGGACGGCTCGCCGCCCTCGAACTGGCAGTCGGTGTTCGGCGGCCCGGCCTGGACCTGGGACGCGCGGCGCGGCCAGTACTACATGCATAATTTCCTGGCCTCCCAGCCTCAGCTGAACGTCAGGAATCCAGCGGTTCAGGACGCCCTGATCGCAGCGGCGCGGTTCTGGCTGGATCGGGGGGTGGACGGCTTCCGTCTGGATGCGATCAACTTCGCCATCCATGACCCGTCCCTGCGCGACAATCCGCCGATCCAGGACGGCAAGAAGCGCACGCGGCCGTTCGATTTCCAGGACAAGATTTACAATCAGTCCCACCCGGACATCATCGGCTTCCTGAACCGCATCCGCGCCCTGACCGACAGCTATGAAGGCCGGTTCACGGTGGCGGAGGTCGGCGGCGATCACGCTGACCGCGAGATGAAGGAATTCACCGCCGGGAACGACCGCCTGCACTCAGCCTATGGCTTCCTCTATCTCTATGCCGATACGCTGAAGAGCGAACTGATCGGCCTCGGTGACGGCATGTGGCCGGATCAGCAGGGCGAGGGCTGGCCGTCCTGGACCTTCTCCAACCACGATGCGCCGCGCGCGGTGTCGCGTTGGGCCCAGGGCCGGGACGAGAAGGCCTTCTCGGAAATGGCCCTGCTGTTGCTGATGTGCCTGCGCGGCAATGTCTTCGTCTATCAGGGCGAAGAGTTGGGCCTGCCTCAGGCCGAGGTGCCGTTCGAGCGGCTGGTCGATCCCGAGGCCATCGCCAACTGGCCTGAGACTCTGGGCCGCGACGGCGCCCGCACGCCGATCCCCTGGGTGGCCTCGGCGCCCAACGCCGGCTTCTCGACGGTCGAGCCCTGGCTGCCGGTCGATCCGCGCCATCTGTCGCTGGCCGTGGATGCGCAGGAGGCGGACCCGACCTCGATCCTGCATGCCGCGCGCCGCATCATCGCCCTGCGTCAGGCCCATCCGGCGCTGCGGACCGGCGGGTTGGAGATCGAGAGCGCGGGCGACCTGGTGGTCTTCCGCCGGTTCGAACGGGCCGAGGGCGGCGAGCGTCTGCTGTGCGTGTTCAACTTGGGCTTCGAGGCCGTGGACTGGTCTGCGCCTGCCGGCGCGCGGCGGATCGCGGGGGTCAACTGGACCGAGGCGGACGAATCGACGCTGAGGCCGCTGGCTGGCCTGATCTTCGCCGACGCCGGATGACGGGTTCAGCCGCCGCAGGTCTCGCGAACGATCAGCTCGGTCGGAACGCGCTCGGAACGGCCTGCTGCGGCGCCGCCGTGATCCAGCAGTTTGGACACCATCAACCGGCCGGCCTTCATCGTGTCCTGGGCGATGGTGCTGAGCGCCGGGCGCGAGTAGCGGCTGAACGGCACATTGTCGAAGCCGATGACCGAGACCTGGCCCGGCACCTCGACGCCGGCGTGCAGCAGCGCCCTTACGGCTCCGAGCGCGATCTGATCGGACGCAGCCACGACGCCATCGAAATCCAGCCCGCGTCGGATCAGGGCGTCCACGGCGGCCTCGGCGGATTCGACCTCGAAATGCGCAGGCACGATCAGGTCGGCGTCCACGTCCAGCCCGCTCTGGCTCAAGGCGTCCAGATAGCCGCGATGCCGCTGCATGGCCTCGGGCGGATCCAGATCGCCCAGGAAGACGATGCGCTTTCGCTCCAGCCGCGCCAGATGCAGGGTCGCGCGGCGTCCGCCGGAGATGTTGTCCGAGCCGATGGAGCAATAGTCCTGGTCGGGCAGTTCTGCGCCCCAGACGACGAAACGATGGTCGGCGTCGACCAGACGGTTGAAGGCCGAATGCAGGCTGGATTGGCCCAGGAAGATCACGCCATCCGCCCGGCTTGTGTTCAGCGCCGCCGACAGCTCGTCATAGTTGGCGGGCGAGATATGGCTCATCAGCAGGTCGCAGCCGCGTTCGCGCGCCGCCTCGCCAACCCCAGCCAGAAGCTCCAGGAAGAAGGGGTCGCTGAGGCGCCCTTCGCGCCCCTGCGGGCGCGGCACCACCAGGGCGATGGTGCCTTGGGCGCCGATCGGGCCGGCGGGCATATGGCGGCGGAACGGATAGTCGTGTTCCTTGGCCAGCTTCCAGATCGTCTGTTTGGTGCGATCGTTGACGGCGGGGCTGTCGTTCAGGGCGCGCGAGGCGGTGGCGATGGACACGCCGGCCAGGCGGGCGATGTCTTCGAGACGGGTTGTCTTGCGGCTCAAGGTCGCGGGTCCTCACAGCAGCATGGTGAAGCTGCAAAATTTTCTGCAAATATTTCAGCCACCGTTCGCGGCGGTTGGCAAGAGGCGGCGTAACGGAGTTCCCATGATGCAGCGCAGATCCTTCCTGGCCCTTGGCGGCGTGTCGATCCTGGCTCTGGGGGCGACGGGCGCGCGCGCCCAGACCGCGCCGAACCATGCCCGCGCGTCGTCGCCCGGCGGCGTGCTGACGGTCGAGGCTTTCACCGACAACGACGGACGGCCGATGTATTCGGTGCTGCGTCAGGGCCGGGTCGTGGTGGCCCCGTCCAAGTTGGGTTTCCTCCTGACCGACGCGCCGGCCATCGAGCGCGGCCTGGCCCTGACGGCAGGGCAGCCGGTCACGGTCGACGACACCTGGGAGCAGCCGTGGGGCGAGCGGCAGTTCATCCGCAACCACTACAACGAATGGCGCGTCGCCTATGCCGAGACCGGCGGCCTGCGACGCCGCGTGGACGTGGTCTTCCGCCTGTACGACGACGGTCTGGGCTTCCGTTACGAGTTCCCGCAGCAGGCTGGCCTGACCACCGTCCGCATCGGTTCGGAAATCACCGAGTTCAATCTGGCCGAAAACGGCGAGGCCCTGTGGTGCCCGGCCTGGGAATGGAACCGCGAGGAATATCTCTATAGCCGCACGCCCATCGATGCGGTCGGCAGCGCCCAGACGCCAATGACGGTTCGGGGCCAGTCGGGCCTGCACGTCTCGATCCACGAGGCCGCCTGCATCGACTATGCGGGGATGAACCTGCGCCGGTCGGAGGAAACGAAGTTCCGCGCTCAGCTGACGCCGGGCCTCACCAATGCGGCGGTGGTGCGCGCGGCGCCGTTCAACACGCCCTGGCGGACCCTGCAAATCTCCGACAGCGCCGCTGGCCTGCTGGATTCCAGCCTGATCCTGAACCTGAACGAGACCAACAAGCTGGGCGACGTCAGCTGGTTCAAGCCGATGAAGTACGTCGGCGTCTGGTGGGAAATGCACCTGGACCTGAAGACTTGGAACTCCGGGCCCAAGCATGGCGCCACGACCGAGAATGCGATCAAACACATCGACTTCGCCGCCAAGCACGGCCTGGGTGGCGTTCTGGTCGAAGGCTGGAACAAGGGCTGGGACGGCCAGTGGTTCGCCAACGGCGCGGACTTCAGCTTTACCGAGGCCTATCCCGATTTCGACATCGAGGCGGTCTGCGCCCACGCGCGGTCGAGGGGCGTGCAGCTGATCGGCCACCACGAGACCGGCGGCAACGCCTTCCACTATGAGCAGCAGCTCGAACCGGCCATGGCGCTTTATGAGCGCCTCGGCGTCCATTCGGTGAAGACCGGCTATGTCGCTGATGCGCAAGGCGCCCGCGTCGCCGGGCCAGACGGACAGATGGTGATGGCTTGGCACGAGAGCCAGGCGATGGCCCAGCACCACCTGCGCGTGGTCGAGGCCGGCTATCGCCACAAGGTCGCCGTCAACGCTCACGAGCCGTTCAAGGACACCGGCCTTCGCCGCACCTATCCAAACATCATCAGCCGCGAGGGTCAGCGCGGCATGGAATATTCGGCCTGGGGCAATCCCGGCAATCCGCCCGAGCATGAGCCGAACCTGGTCTTCACCCGCCTCTTGGCCGGGCCGATGGACTATACGCCTGGCATTTTCGGCATGGAGACGCGCAGCCCCGGCGGCGTGCAGACGACCTGGGCCAAGCAGCTGGCGCTTTATGTCGTGATCTACAGCCCGATCCAGATGGCGGCGGACCTGCTGGTCAACTACGAGGCCAACCCTGGCCCGTTCCAGTTCATCAAGGATGTGCCGGTCGACTGGAGCGAGAGCCGCACGCTGGATGCCGCCTTGGGCGACTATGTCGTCACGGTTCGCAAGCAGCGCGGCACGGATGTCTGGGCCCTGGGCGCCGTCACCGACGAGCATCCTCGCGTGCTGAAGGCCCCGCTCGACTTCCTGGACGCCGGCCGTCGATATCGGGCCGAAATCTATCGCGACGGGCCGGACGCCGACTATCGCGGCAAGCGCGAGGACATCGTCATCGAGCAGCGCGAGGTCACGTCGTCTGACACCCTGACCCTGGCGCTGGCCCCTGGCGGCGGTCAGGCCATCCGGTTCGTGCCGGTCGGCCGGGCGCGACGCGGATGACCCTTCTCTCGCACCGCCCGCGCCTGTCCGGCCTGGCGATCTGGAACATGTGCGTCGGCTTCTTCGGCATCCAGATCGGCTTCGGCCTGCAGAACGCCAACACCAGCCGGATCTTCCAGACGCTGGGCGCCGAGGTCGACAGCCTGGCGATCCTTTGGATCGCCGCGCCGCTGACGGGTCTGCTGGTCCAGCCGATCATCGGTCATTTCAGCGACAAGACCTGGACCCGGTTCGGGCGTCGCCGCCCCTATTTCCTGGTCGGGGCCATCGCCACCACCCTGGCCCTTATCGCCATGCCCAACAGCCCCAGCCTGTGGTTCGCCGCGGCCATGCTGTGGATCATGGACGCCTCGATCAACATCACCATGGAGCCGTTCCGCGCCTTCGTCGGCGACAACCTGCCGGAGGAGCAGCGCACCGCCGGCTATGCGATGCAGAGCTTCTTCATCGGCGCCGGCGCGGTCTTCGCCTCGGTCCTGCCGTGGCTGTTATCCAACGTCTTCGACATCGCCTCGACCGCCGAGGCGGGCGTAGTGCCCCTGTCGGTCAAGATCGCCTTCTACGTCGGCGCCGCCGGCCTGTTCTCTGCCGTGCTGTGGACGGTGCTGTCGACCAAGGAATACAGCCCCGAACAGGTCGCGGCCTTCGAACGCGCCCGAGACGACGCGCCGACCGCGCCCGTCGAGGCCGAAGCGCCGGCCCGCAGCGTCCAGGGCTGGATGACGTCGGGCCTGGTGTGCGCCGTGCTCGGCGGACTGGGTTTTGTGCTGATCGGCGCGCTCGATCTGGAGAAGGAGCTGCTGATCCTGGCCGGCTTCTTCGCCGGGTTCGGCCTGCTCCAGATCGCCGTCGGCATGATGCAGCGTCGCCGCATCACCAACGCCGCGACCGAAATCCTGAACGACATCTTCCGCATGCCGGAGACCATGCGCGGCCTGGCTGTCGTTCAGTTCTTCAGCTGGTTCGCCCTGTTCGCCATGTGGATCTACACTACTGCGGCCGTGACCCGCGTCCATTACGGCGCGACGGACACCACCTCAGCCGCCTACGCCACGGGCGCGGACTGGGTGGGGGTTCTGTTCGGGGTCTATAACGGCGTGGCGGCCCTGGCGGCCTTCACCCTGCCGGCCATCGCCAAGCGGGTCGGACGCAAGGCGACCCACGCCCTGATGCTGATGCTCGGCGCCGCCGGCCTGTTCGGCGTCTTCGCCATCCGCGAGCCGGGACTGCTGTGGCTGCCGATGATCGGCGTCGGTTTCGCCTGGGCGTCGATCGTCTCCATGCCCTACGCCATCCTGTCGGCGGCGGTGCCGGACCGGAAGATGGGCGTCTATATGGGCGTCTTCAACATCTTCATCGTCGTGCCCCAGCTGCTGGCCGCGACGGTTCTGGGCCTGATCCTGAAGACCCTGTTCGATGGTCAGGCGATCTGGGCCCTGGTGCTGGGCGCCGTCTCCTTCGTCCTGGCCGCCGCCAGCGCGCTGATGGTCAAGGAGCATCGCGGATGAACCGTCGGGGTCTTCTGGCCCTCATGGCCGCCCTGCCCTTCGCCGGCGCGGCGCGCGCCGAGGGCGCCCTCGCGGGCGGACGGCTGGTGCGGCATGAGGCGGTCGCGTCGGCCCATGTGAAGGCGCGCAACGTCTCGGTCTGGCTGCCGCCCGGATATGAGGCGTCCGACGCCGCCTGGCCTGTTCTCTACATGCACGACGGCCAGAACCTGTTCGATCCGGCCACGGCCAACTTCGGCGAATGGGGCGTGGACGAGCATCTGACGCGGCTGATCGAAAGCGGTCAGGTGCGGGCGCCGATCGTGGTGGGGATCTGGAACACCGACCTGCGGCTGAGGGAATATGTCCCCGCCGACCTGATCGCCGCCCTGCCCGCCGACATGCGCGACGAGGTCCAGGCTATCTACGGCGGTCCGTCCTTGTCCGACGGCTATCTGCGGTTCCTGGTCGAGGAGTTGAAGCCCTTCATCGACAGCGCCTACCGCACCCTGACCGGCCCGCAGGACACGATGATCGCCGGCTCCAGCATGGGCGGCCTGATCTCCATGTATGCGGTGATGAAACGGCCGCAGGTCTTTTCCGCCGCCGCCTGTCTGTCCACCCATTGGCCGCTGAAGGTCGAAGGGCTCGAGCCCGGCACGACGCTGGACGCCTGGCGCGCACGCCTGGTCGCCGCCTGGACCGGCGTGATCGAACGCGGCCTGCCCGAACCGGGCGACCACTGCTTCTATTTCGACCGGGGCGACGAGACGCTGGATCAGTTCTACGCCGTCTTCCAGACCCAGGTGGATCAGACCTTCCGCCGTCGAGGCTATGGCCCCGGCGATTTCCGCAGCCTGGTCTTCCCCGGCGCCCAGCACAATGAAGCGTCCTGGAACCAGCGCCTGGACGTGCCTTTGACCTTCCTTCTTTCCCCCGCCCCCACGCGCAACCCGTGAGGACCACAATGCGTCACTTCCGTACCTTCTGCCTCGCCGGCGCCGCCGGCCTGGCCCTCGCTTCCGCCGCAAGCGCCCAGTCGGGCGTCGCCCCCGGCGCGCCCGGCGCACCGCCCGTCTGGTCCAGCGCGGCCAAGACCGGCGCCGGCGCATCCTACGAAGCCTATGTCGATGGCCAGTATCGCGACGGCGGCCCGACCGGCGCGGTGTCCAAGGTCTGGTATTCCATCGCCGACGGCGTCCTGACCGAGACCATGTACGGCCTGATCCATGAGGCTCAGATCAAGGCGCTGCGCTTCGCCGGCTTGACCCAGGACGGTCTGGTCGTCGAAGGCGACGACACCACCAGCCGCACCGAATATCTGCATGTCGATGCCCAAGGGCGTCCGCTATCGCCGGCCTATCGCGTCACGACGCACGACAAGAACGGCCGCTTCGAGATCGAAAAGCAGATCTTCAGCGATCCCGACCGCAACGCCCTGGTGCTGCGCGTCACCATCACGGCGCTGAAAGGCGATGTGACGCCCTATCTGATGCTGGAGCCGCACATCGCCAACACGGGCGTCGACGATCGCGGTCGGGTCACGCGTGACGGCTTCCACGCTTGGGAAGGCGACACCCACCTGTTCCTGAAGCCCAGCCAGGCCTTCGAAAAGGCCAGCGTCGGATTCGTGGGGACGTCCGATGGTCTGACCGATCTGAAGGACGGCAAGCTGGACTGGACCTACGCCTCGACCGGCGATCAGGCCGGCAACACCATGATGACCGGGGCTCTCCCGCGTCTGCGCCAAAGCCGCCGGATCACGCGCGACTTCGTCATCGGCTTCGGCGCCAGCGAAGCTGAGGCGCGCGCAGCTGCGGACGGTTCTTTCGCGACTGGTCTGGACGAAGTGCTGGCCCGCTTCAACGGCGAGGGCGAGCGCGTCGGCTGGGAAGACTATGTCGGCTCCCTGACCGAACTGCCGCGCATCGCCGAACAGGCGACCGACGGGGGCAAGCTGGCCTACGCCTCGGCTCTGATGCTGAAGGTGCAGGAGGATCGCACCCATGCGGGCGCCCTGATCGCCAGCCTTTCCAATCCGTGGGGCGACACGGTGGACGCGTCGAAGTCCTCGACTGGCTACAAGGCCGTCTGGCCGCGTGACTTCTATCAGGTGGCGATGGCTCTGGCGGCGCTGGGCGACAAGGAGACGCCGCTGGCGGCCTTCAACTATCTGCCGCAGGTCCAGGTCGGCCCGAACACGCCCGGCAACACCGGCGTCGGCGGCTGGTTCCTGCAGAAGACGCACGTGGACGGCGAGCTGGAGTGGGTCGCGGTTCAACTGGACCAGACCGCCATGCCGATCATGCTGGGCTATCGTCTGTGGAAAATGGGTTGGCTGTCGGACGCCCAGATGACGGAACACTATCGGTCCATGCTGAAGCCGGCGGCCGACTTCCTGGTCGACGGCGGCAAGATCGGGCTGATGTGGAATGACGCGGAGATCAAGCCGCCCTTCACCCAGCAGGAACGCTGGGAAGAGCAGCAGGGCTATTCGCCGTCCAGCACCGCCGCCGTGGTCGCGGGCCTGACTGTGGCTGCCGAAATGGCGCGCGCCTCAGACGACGCCGCCGGCGCGACGCGCTACCAGATCGCGGCCGACAGCTATGCGTCCAAGATCGAAGAGCGGATGTTCACCACCAACGGCGACTTCGGCGACGGCCGCTACTTCATCCGCATCTCTCAGAACGAGAACCCGAACGACAAGGCCCCGATCGGCGCCGCCAATGGCCAGATTGCGCCGGCGGAAGACCGTGTGGTGGACGGTGGCTTCCTGGAACTGGTGCGCTATGGCGTGCGCAAGGCCGACGATCCGCACATCCTGTCCACCCTGCCCGTCTATGACGATCAGTCGCTGGAGCCGCTCTATCGCGTCCGCTACGACTTCGGTCCTGAGGGCGACAAGACGCCGGGCTGGCGCCGTTATGGCGTCGATGGCTATGGCGAGGACCATCTGACGGGCGCCAACTATGGCGTCGGCGGGGAGATGAGCCCCGGTCAGCGCGGTCGTGTCTGGCCCTTCTTCACGGGCGAACGCGGTCACTATGAGCTGGCCCGCGTCAGCGTGAACGGCGCCCCCTCGGCCGCCGACATCGCCGCCATCCGCCAGACCTATGTGCGCGGCATGGAGCGGTTCGCCAACGGCGGGCTGATGCTGGCCGAACAGGTGTGGGACGGCGTCGGAAACCCGACGGCCAAGGACTACGCTGTGGGTCAGAATACGGACTCGGCGACACCATTGGCCTGGACCCACGCGGAATATCTGAAGCTGCTGCGGTCACTGGCCGACGGCAAGGTCTGGGACAGCTACGACCCCGTCCACGACCGCTACGCCCGCTGATACGAAAACGGCCCCGGAGATCGCTCTCCGGGGCCGTTGTTATTGAGTCTAGCCGGATCAGAAGGCGAACTTGACGCCCGCGACCACCCGGTCTTCAGCACCGGGAACGCCCTTGATGTCTGTGTCGTGATAGCGGACGTCGAAGCCGATGGCCGGATCGATGGCGTAGGTTACGCCAACGTTCCATGTCGCATAATCGTCACTGACGTCCAGAAATTGCTGACCTACCGCCCCGGAAATCGTTACCTTTTCGATCGGCGAAAACGCGCCGTTCAGTTCGACGTACGTCGCCGCTTCATCGACGCCGAAGAAATCCGGTGAGTAATAGACCGCCGCCCCGAACGTAGCCGGACCGATGGCGCGCGAGGCCGCCGCTTTGAACTCAACGTAGTTGTAATCTGCACCGTCAGGCTCCTTCGGATAAAGGTAGCCGATCACCCCGAAATCAAGCGCGTAGCCGGCGGCCTCGGTGCGGTACCCGCCGTAAGCATCGACCTCCGCGCCCGTGTCGTCACCGAAATCGACGGTGGACGCCCAAGCCCCGGCATAGAAGGAACCATAGGTGGCGTCTACGCCGCCCTGGATTGCAGCATTCTCGCTCGTCTGGCTAAAACCACGGAATACGTAGTCGCTGACCAAGCCGACGTTTGCCGACAGCTTGAGTTCCTCAGCGGACGCCGGAGCGGCCAGACAGATCAGGCCTGTGGCGAGAGCGGCCGCCGCCGTGCGGATCATGGAATTCTTCATAGTCTATCCCCTTGTTGGACTTGATCTCTTCAGGTCGAAACCGGGCGCGGGTTTGGGAGCCGCGCCCGATCTCAGCTCAGTGTTCCAGCGCCTCGCCATGCAGCGAGGTGTCCAGACCGGCGGCTTCTTCCGCTTCGCTCACGCGCAGGCCCGTGGTGAACTTGCAGATGAACAGGATGATCAGGGTGCCGACGGCGCTGTAGACGATGGTCCACAGCAGGCCCAGGGCCTGGGCGCCGACGTTGGCGCCTTCCGACAGGCTGTTGATCGCGGTCGTGGCGAACACGCCGGTCAGCAGGGCGCCGATCAGGCCGCCCGCGCCGTGGATGCCGAAGGCGTCCAGGCTGTCGTCGTAGCGCAGCAGCTTCTTGATCCACACCGACGAGGCGTAGCAGGCCGGACCGGCGATCAGGCCGATGATGACCGCGCCCTTGGGGTCGACGAAGCCGGCCGCCGGGGTGATGGCGACCAGACCGGCGACGACGCCCGACAGCATGCCGATCAGCGAAACCTTCTTCTTCTCGATATATTCGACGACCTTCCAGGTCAGGGCGGCGGCGGCGGCGGCCAGGATGGTGTTCAGCAGCGCCACGCCCATCAGATCGTTGGCGGCGCCCGCCGAACCGGCGTTGAAGCCGATCCAGCCGACCAGCAGCAGCGAGGCGCCGATCATGGTCAGGACGGGGTTGTGGGCGGTGATTGCCTCTGTGCCATAACCCTTACGGCGCCCCAGGAAGATGGCGCAGACCAGGCCCGCGACGCCAGAGTTGACGTGAACGACGGCGCCGCCCGCGAAATCCAGCACGCCCGCCGAACCCAGGAAACCGCCGCCCCAGACCCAGTGGCAGATCGGCGCATAGACCAGCAGCGACCACAGGGCGGTGAACAGCAACAGCGCCGAATATTTGAACCGCTCGGCGAAGGCGCCGGTAATCAGCGCCGGGGTGATGATGGCGAAGGTCATCTGGAAAGAGATGAACAGGAATTCGGGAATGCCCGGCAGCAGGGCGTTGGCGGTCTTCAGCGACACGCCGTTCAGGAACAGCATGTCCAGGCTGCCGATGAAGGGCTGAAGGCCGGCGCTCTCGTTCTTGCCGAAGGCCAGGCTATAGCCCGCGATGAACCATACCAGGGACACCACGGCGAAGACGCCGACGGACTGGGTGATGGTGGCGATGACGTTCTTCTTGCGCACCATGCCGCCATAGAACAGCGCCAGACCGGGGAGGGTCATCAGCAGAACCAGGGCGGTCGAGGTGCCGAGCCATGAGGCGCCGGCGCTGTCCAGCTCAAGCGCAGCCTGGTGGCCGAGCAAGGCGGGCGCGGCGTCCTGCGCATTGGCCGCGCCGGCCGCCATCAGACAGAGTGTGGGAAGAAGGAGCGCAGCCGCTCCCGTAAGTCGTTTCGTGGTCTGCGACATGAGCTAGTACCCCCTATGCAATTTCGCAGTTGCGAAGATTTTACCGCATTTGCGATAGGCGCAAGGGGCTAGACCGTGAACGGCGCAACTTTCTTGCAACGGTCACGAAGAAAAAGATCAGGGCCGCACGATCCTTCGATCGTGCGGCCCCTTATCGGATTCGCCATGCCGAAAAAGCCAAGCTCAGCGTCAGAATTTTCAGCGTCAGTTCAAGCCGTCAGGCCCAGTGCATCTGCACCCGGTGCGCGGCCGCCCAGTGGATGGCGCGGATGGCGTCGATGACGGCTTCGGTCGCCGCTCGCGTACCCAGCGCGCCGCCCAGATCGGCCGTCACGGCGCCGGCCGCCAGAACGGCGGCGACGGCGGCCTCGATGGAATCGGCCTCGTCCTCCAGCTTCAGGCTGTGACGCAGCAGCAGGGCCGCCGACAGGATGGTGCCGACTGGATTGGCCAGATCCTGACCGGCGATGTCCGGCGCCGAGCCGTGGATCGGCTCGAACAGGCCCGGCCCGCCCGCGCCCAGCGACGCCGACGGCAACAGGCCGATGGAGCCGCCCAGCACCGAAATCTCGTCCGACAGGATGTCGCCGAACATGTTTTCGGTCAGGATGACATCGTAGTCGCGCGGCTTGCGGATCAGGTGCATGGCCATGGAGTCCACCAGGGCGTGCTCCAGCGTGATGTCGGGGAACTCCTCGGCATGGATGCGGGTCACGACCTCGCGCCACAGACGGCTGGTCTCCATGACGTTGGCCTTGTCGACCGAGGTCACCTTGCCACGACGCTGTTGGGCGGTCTGGAAGGCGGCGCGGGTCACCCGCTCGATCTCCGGCACGGTGTATTCGCACAGGTCGGTGGCGCGATCGGCGGTGCGGGTCTTCTCGCCGAAGTAGACGCCGCCGGTCAGTTCGCGGAAGACGATCAGGTCGACGCCCTCGACGATCTCCTTCTTCAGCGGCGAGCGGTGCGCCAGCACCGGCGACACCTGCAACGGCCGCAGATTGGCGAACAGGCCCATCGCCTTGCGGATCGCCAGCAGCCCCTGTTCCGGACGCGCCTTGCCGCCATCCCATTTCGGCCCGCCGACGGCGCCCAGCAGCACGGCGTCGGACGCGACGCAGGCGGCGCGCGTGGCCTCGGGCAAGGGCTCGCCCGTCTCGTCGATGGCCGCGCCGCCGATCAGATGCTCGGCGAACTCGAAATGGTGACCATAGAAGTCGCCGATGACCCGCAGGACATCGCGCGCGGCCCGTGTGACCTCCGGTCCGACGCCGTCGCCGGGCAACAGGACGATGTTGTAGATCTTGGTCGCGGCGGTGCTCATCTTACGGTCTCTTTCGATCGCTCGTAGGCTTCGATTTCAGCCATGTTTGCTTGCAGCCAGCCGAGGGTGTCCACCCCGTCCAGCAGGCATTGGCGGGCGAAGGATTCGACCCCGAACGGCACGGGTTCGGCATTGCCGCGCTGGATCTGATTGGCCTGGAGGTCGATCGTGACCGGCTGGTCCGGCTGCGACGCCAGATCGTCCCAAACCGCTTGGCTGACGACGATGGGCAGCAGGCCGTTTTTCAGCGCATTCGATGTAAAAATGTCAGCGATCTCGGTCGAGATCACCGCCCGGAACCCATAGTCCAGCAGCGCCCAGGGCGCATGTTCGCGCGACGAACCGCAGGCGAAGTTCCGGCCCGCCAGCAGGATGCGATGCTCGGCCGGATCGATCCGATTCAGGGCAGCCTCGGGCTTTTCCGAGCCGTCGTCCTCGTAACGCCAGTCATAGAAGGCGGCCTTGCCCAGACCTTCGCGCGTGGTCGTTGTCAGGAAGCGCGCCGGAATGATCTGGTCGGTGTCGATATTGGCCTGGCTCAGGGTCACGGTCTTGGAGGTCAGCACCTGGAAGGGTTCAGACATGCTCGACCTCCTTCAGATAGACGCGCGGATCGGTCAGCACACCGGCGACCGCCGTCGCCGCCGCCGTCGCCGGGCTGGCCAGGATGGTGCGGGCGTCCTTGCCCTGACGCCCTTCGAAATTGCGGTTCGATGTGGATACGGCCAGTTGGCCCGGCGCGACGAAGTCGCCGTTCATGGCGATGCACATCGAACAGCCGGGAATGCGCCATTCGGCCCCGGCGGCGATGAAGACTTCGTGCAGCCCCTCCGCCTCGGCGTCGCGACGCACGGCCTCGGACCCCGGCACCACCAGCATGCGCAGGCCCGGCTTGACCTTACGGCCGCGCAGCACCTCGGCGGCGGCGCGCAGATCGGGCAGGCGCCCGTTGGTGCAGGATCCGATGAAGACCACATCCACCGGCTGGCTGGTCGTCGCCTCCCCGGCCGTGAAACCCATATAGGCGATGGCCTTGCGGTCTGAGTCCGACTGCGGCTGCGGCACGGGCGAGCCGATCGGCGCGCCCGCATCCGGCGTCGTGCCCCAGGTCGCCATGGGTCGGATGGCGGCGCCGTCGAGGGTCACTTCCTTGTCGAAGACCGCGCCTGCATCCGTCGCCAGTTTCAGCCATTCGGCGCTCGCCGCCTCATAGTCTGCGGGGACGTGCTTGCGTCCGCGCAGCCAGTCGATGGTCGTCTGGTCCGGGGCGATCATGCCCGCCCGCGCGCCGGCCTCGATGGACATGTTGCACAGGGTCATGCGCCCTTCCATGTCCAGCGACCGAACCGCCTCGCCGGCGTATTCGATGACATAGCCGGTGCCGCCGCCAAAGCCGATGGCGGCGATGACCGCCAGGGCGACATCCTTGCCCGAGACGCCGGGCTGCAGCTTTCCGTCCACCGTCACCCGCATGGCCTTGGCCTTGCGCTGCAACAGGCACTGGGTCGCCAGCACATGGCCGACCTCGGACGTGCCGATGCCGAAGGCCAGGGCCCCGAAGGCGCCGTGCGTCGCCGTATGGCTGTCGCCGCAGACCACCGTCATGCCCGGCTGGGTCAGACCCAGTTCCGGCCCCATGACATGGACCACGCCGCGATCATCCGAATCCCACCCCGCCAGCGGCACGCCGTGGGCGGCGCAGTTCCGCTCCAGCGTGTGGACCTGGGCCTCGGCCTGGGCCGTGACGTAGGGTTTCAGCCCGTTCAAACCCGCCGGCAGGGTCGGAGTCGAATGGTCTAGGGTCGCATAGGTCCGGTCGGGACGGCGCACCTTCAACCCGCGCGCCTCGATCTCGCTGAAGGCTTGGGGGCTGGTGACTTCGTGGACCAGATGCAGGTCGATATAAAGCACGCCCGGCGTGTCGGCCGTTTCCGACCGCACGACGTGGGCGTCCCACACCTTGTCGAACAGGGTCTTGGGATCAGGCATATTGGGCCACGATCTCGGACACGCCGTCGACGCGGTCGATGATGGCGATCAGTTCGGCGTCATTGATCTCGCCGATCTGATCCGCGCGCGACTTGAAGCCGGCGACCACCGCCGCCAGACGCTCGCCCTCGATGGGACGGCCGATGGTCTCGGCGCGCTTGGCGATGGCGTGACGGCCCGAATGCTTGCCCAGCACGAACCAGCTGCCCTCGAACCCGACGTCCTGGGGACGCATGATCTCATAGGTGCGGCTGTCGGCCAGCATGCCATGCTGGTGGATTCCCGCCTCGTGGGCGAAGGCGTTGATACCCACCACCGACTTGTTTCGAGCAATGACCGTCTCGGTGATCTCGCACAGGATCTTGGAGGCGCGCACCAGATGACGGCTGTCGGCGCCGGTCGTGACGCCATAGCGGTCCTCGCGGACCTTCAGCGCCATGATGACCTCTTCGATCGAGCAGTTGCCGGCCCGCTCGCCGATGCCGTTGATCGCGCCCTCGATCTGACGCGCGCCGCCTTCGACGGCGGCCAGGGAGTTGGCGACCGCCATGCCCAGGTCGTCGTGGCAGTGGGCCGAGAAGATCACGTGCGGATGCCGCTTCTTGATCCGTGCGGCCAGGGCGCGATAGGTTTCGCGCACCTCTTCCGGGGTCGCATAGCCGACGGTGTCGGGCACGTTCAGGGTGCGCGCGCCGGCGTCGGCGGCGGCCTCCAGCACATCGGCCAGAAACTCCGGCTCGGTGCGGAAGGCGTCCTCGGCCGAGAATTCGACATCGTCGAACAGGCTGCGGGCGTATTCCACCGACCGCACGGCCGTCGACAGCACCTCATTGGTGGACATCTTCAGCTTGGCGGAACGGTGGATCGGGCTGGTGCCGATGAAGGTGTGGCACCGACGGTGCGACTTCGGCGCCGGCGCCAGGGCGCGGAAGGTGGCGTCGATGTCCTTCTCGTTGGCGCGCGACAGGGAGCAGAAGATCGGGCCCTCGACCTCGCCCGCCACGCGGCGGATGCAGTCCTCGTCGCCGGGCGAGGCGGCGGCGAAGCCGGCCTCGATGACGTCGACGCCCAGGTCCCGCAGAACCTGGGCCATCTTCACCTTGGCCTGGGCGGACATCGAGAAGCCCGGAGCCTGTTCCCCGTCGCGCATCGTCGTGTCGAAGACGATGACGCGGTTGGGATCGGCGGCGATCTCCTCTGTGCGGGATACGCCCGATACGCGTACGCTTTCGGGGGTAATCATCACGCGGCCTCGGATTGAATAATGTCGTGGCTGATGCGGCGCACGCCGAACAGCCGGTCGATCTGGCGACCCAGGTTGTCCATGCAGCGGCCCGCGTCGCGGCCGCGCACAGTCAGGGCGATGCGGCGGAAGGCGCCCTCGTCCGCCAGGGCCATGCCGTCGATGTGGAAGCCGCGGCGCTCCACCAGACCGATGAGACGCTGAAGCGAACCGTCCGCACGGTCGATCTGGATGTGGATCGTGTTGCTCATCTCAGGAGCCCTCCATCATTTCAGCGTTGTTCTTGCCCGGCGGAACCAGCGGCCAGACATTGTCTCGGGGGTCGATGACCACATGGGCCAGGCAGGGACCGTCGGCAGCCAGCAGGCGCTGGATGCCGTCAGACACCTGATCGCGGCGATCGATGCGGAAGGCCTCGATGCCGAAGGCTTCGGCGACCTTCACGAAGTCCGGGTTGTCGGACAGGTCGATCTCGGAATAGTTCTCGGCGAAGAACAGCTCCTGCCACTGGCGCACCAGGCCCAGCGAGGAGTTGTCGATCAGCACGATCTTCAGCGGGATGCCGTAACGCTTCAGCGTCGCCAGCTCCTGGATATTCATCATGAAGCCGCCGTCGCCGGCGATCGTGACGACCGTCGCCGAAGGATCGGCCAGCTTCGCCCCGATGCCGGCGGGCAAACCAAAGCCCATCGCGCCCAGACCGCCCGAGGTGATGTGGGCTTCCGGCTTGGCGAAGCGGCAGTGCATGGCCGCCCACATCTGATGCTGGCCCACGTCGCAGGCGGCGACGAAGTCATCGCCCGCCGCTTCCGAGATTTCCTTCAGCAGGGCGGGCGCATAGACCCCCTCGCCCGGCGCATCATAGCGGTGAACGCCCGCTTTGGCCGCACCGGCGCAGTCGTCGGCCCAGGCCTGAATGTCCAGCGCCGCGCCCGACCGCATCCGCGCCGTCAGCGCCTCAATGCCTTCGCGCAGCTCGCCGACGACGGCGACATTGGCGCTGCGCAGTTTGCCGACTTCCGAGGCGTCGATGTCGAAATGGACGATCCTGGCGTTGGGCGCGAACTCGGCCAACTTGCCTGTCGCGCGGTCGTCGAACCGGGCGCCGACGACGATCAGCAGATCGCTGTCCTGCACCGCATGGTTGGCGGCGCGCGTGCCGTGCATGCCCAGCATGCCCAGCATGCCCGGCGCATCGGTCGGGATGGTGCCCAGAGCATTCAGCGTCGAAACTTGAGGGATGCCAGTGGCGGCGACGAAGGCGCGCAGGGCCTCGGTCGCGCCGCCGATCTTCACCCCGCCGCCGATATAGACCAGCGGCTTCCTGGCGGCGCGGATCGCAGCCTCCGCGGCGGCGATGGCGTCGTAATCGACGCGGGGCGTCTCGTTGGGAATGGAGAAACCGTAGTCGTCGCCGGTCGTCTCGAACTGCACGTCCTTGGGCAGGTCGACCAGAACCGGGCCGGGGCGACCCGAGGCGGCGATATGGAAGGCTTCCTCGATCGCGGCAGGCACCTCGGCGGCCGAGCGGACCAGGATCGAATGTTTCACGATGGGCAGGGTGACGCCCAGGATGTCGATTTCCTGAAAGGCGTCGGTGCCCATCAGGCCTTGGGCGACATTGCCGGTGATGCAGACGATCGGCACCGAATCCATCATCGCATTGGCGATGCCGGTGACCAGGTTGGTGGCGCCAGGGCCGGAGGTGGCCATGCAGACGCCGACCTTGCCGCTCTTCCTGGCATAGGCATCGGCCGAGAAGGCCGCGCCCTGCTCATGGCGGACTAGGATGTGCATCAGCTTGGAGCCAGCCAGGGCGTCATAGACTGGCATGATGGCGCCGCCCGGATAGCCGAACACCACCTCCACCCCCAGCCGCTCCAGGGTGGAGACCAGCAGACGCGCGCCCGACTGGGGAGCGGTCTCGGCTGAGGGTTTGAAGGCGGCGGCGGTCATCAGGGTCATCCGGTCGTTCAGGCGGCGATCAGGCCGCTTCGGCCTTGGGCGTGTTCAGCCAGGCCATGCGTTCGCGCAAACGCGCGCCGACCTGTTCGATCTGGCTCTCGCGGTCCGCCTTCAGCCAGGCCTCGTATTGCGGCTTGCCGGCCTCGTTCTCGGCGATCCAGTTGCGCGCAAAGGTGCCGTCCTGAATCTCGTCCAGAATGGTCTTCATGCGGGCCTTGGTCTCTTCGGTCACGACGCGCGGGCCGCTGGCGACGGCGCCGTATTTGGCCGTCTCGGAGATGAAGTGGTGCATCTTCGAAATGCCGCCTTCGTAGAACAGGTCCACGATCAGTTTCAGCTCGTGCAGGCATTCGAAATAGGCGATCTCGGGCTGGTAGCCGGCCTCGACCAGGGTGTTGAAGCCCTGCATGACCAACTCCTTGGCGCCGCCGCACAGGACGGCCTGTTCGCCGAACAGATCGGTCTCGGTCTCTTCTCTGAAGGTGGTCTCCAGCAGGCCGCCGGTCGCGCCGCCGTTGCCCTTGGCGTAGCCCATGGCCCGGTCGCGCGCCTTGCCGGTCGCGTCCTTCTCGACGGCGAACAGGCTGGGCACGCCGCGGCCGCGCTGGAACTCGCGGCGGACCAGATCGCCCGGTCCCTTGGGCGCGACCAGGATCACGTCCATGTCCTCGCGCGGGGTGATGCGCTCGTAGATGATCGAAAAGCCGTGGGCGAACAGCAGGGCCGAGCCCTCCTTGGCGTTCGGCTCGATGATGTCGCGATAGACGTCGCCCTGAACCATGTCGGGGGTCAGAATGGCGATGATGTCGGCGCCCTTGACGGCCTCGGCCGGCTCGGCGGTCGGCACGCCGTCGGCGGTGGCGTGTTTCCAGCCCGTGCCGCCGTGACGGACGCCGGCGACCACGTCGTGGCCGCTGTCCTTCAGGTTCTGCGCATGGGCGCGGCCCTGCGAGCCATAGCCGATGATGGCGATGCGCTGGCCGGCGATGGCGCCCGGCTTGATGTCTTCGTTGGTGTAGATGGTGATGGCCATGGTGGGTCAGGCGTCCTGAGCAGCAGCGGTTTTGTGAGACGCCGGGACTTGGGCCGGCGGCGGGTTGGGGATGGTGACGGCGCCCTGGGCGGCCGAGGCGACCGAGGCGCGGTATTTGGCGAAGACACCTCGCGCCGGGCGGACTACGTGGGGCGTAAAGCCCGCCCGGCGCGTCGCCAGATCGACGTTGACGTCGATGCGGCGGTTGGTGACGTCGATGGTGATGCAGTCACCATCGCGAATGAGAGCGATCGGACCGCCGACGGCGGCTTCCGGCGAGACGTGTCCGGCGACGAAGCCGTAGCTGGCGCCCGAGAACCGGCCGTCGGTCAGCAGCGCGACATTGTCGATCCTGCGACCCTTCAGGGCGGCGGTGACCTGCAGCATCTCGCGCATGCCCGGACCGCCCTTGGGCCCTTCGTAGCGGATGATGATCACGTCGCCCTCGCCGACCGATCCGTCCTGAACGGCGTGGAAGGCGTCTTCCTCGCTGTCGAAGACGCAGGCCGGACCCTCGAACGTATCGACCTTGTGACCCGTCAGCTTGATGACCGCGCCTTCGGGGGCGACATCACCATAGATGACGGCGAAGCTGCCGCGATCCATCACAGGGGCGTCAAACGTCGTGACAACCACTTGGCCGGGGGTCTCCTCGGCCTCGGCGGCCTCGGCGAACAGGCTGCGGCCGGTGACGGTGGGGGTGTTCACGATCTTGCCCGCCTCGGCCATCCGCTGGGTCACCAGACGGGTGCCGCCGGCGGCGAACAGGTGCGAGGCCAGAAAGCGGCCGCCCGGCTTCAGGTCGCAGATGACCGGCGCCTCGACGCAAGCCTGGTGGCAGTCCTCAACGCCGAACTCGACCCCGGCCTCCGCCGCGATGGCCGTCAGGTGCATGACCGCATTGGTCGACCCGCCCGAGGCCGAGACGGCGACGGCGGCGTTCTTCAGGCTGGCGCGGGTGATGTATTTGCGGGCCGTGTCGCCCGAGAAGACGCGCTCGACGATCAGGCGACCGCAGCGCTCGCCCTCGGCGGCCTTGTTCGGATCGACGGCGGGCACGTCGTTGGCGCCCATCGGCGAGATGCCCATGACCGACAGGGCCATGGCCATGGTGTTGGCCGTGAACTGACCGCCGCAGGCCCCGGCACCGGGGCAGACCGCCGTCTCGACCGCCTTCAGACCGGCGTCGTCCAAGGCGCCGGCCGAATGGGCGCCGATGGCCTCGAACACTTCTTGGACCGAGACCTCCTTGGTCCCGATCACGCCGGGCATGATGGTGCCGCCGTAATAGACCAGGCCGGCGATATCCATACGCGCCAGGGCCATGGCCGCCGCCGGGATCGTCTTGTCGCAGCCGACGATGCAGACCACGCCGTCCAGCTGATGGCCTTCGATGGCCAGTTCGATCGAGTCGGCGACGACCTCGCGGCTGATCAGCGAGGCCTTCATGCCCGCCGTGCCCATCGAGATGCCGTCGGTGACGACGATGGTGTTGAAATCGACCGGATAGCCGCCCGCCGCGATGATGCCGGCGCGCACGTCCTTGGCCAGTCGGTCCAGATGCATGTTGCACGGCGTGACCGTCGACCAGGTGTTGACGATGCCGATCATCGGCTTGTCGAAGTCGGCGTCCTGCATGCCGGCGGCGCGCAGATAAGAGCGGGCGGCCGCCCGGTTCGGGCCAGCCGTCACCGCCGCGCTGCGCGCATTGGGCTTTCTGGGCTGGGAGGTAGAATTTTGCGTCATCGGTCCGGTTCGTTTCGAACCGCCGCGCACTAAAAACCCCGCTTCCTTTCGGAGGCGGGGTGGTGCGAGGCGATCCTGAGTGTGTCTAAGGTCAGGTCGCGTGCATCCACGCCGCTTGCGTAAGCAGGCCGAGAAGTACGAGGGTAATAAGGAATACGGGGCTTTCCAGGCCGACCGGCGCGCGAACAGCTGCGACCGCCTTGGCGGTGCGTCCCTTCGTCATGTCGCGCGTCATCGTGGCCACGGGTGGCTCCCTGTTCTGACGCCAAGAAACCATAGCCGCTGGAGTCGCACAACCCCTGTCGCAATAATTTTGCGCGACGAAAGCAAAACGATCGAAAGAAGGGTGTTTCTTGCCGCCGCTACATTTGGGCGGCCGACGAAGCGTAACCGTCCATCACATCATGTTACGCGCACGGGGTTGAAACCCGTCCGCGACCGCTCCATTGAGACGCCAACCTATATGTAGCGCACAACACCCTACCGTTCAGAGGAGCTTCCCATGACCGTTCGCGTCGCCATCAATGGTTTCGGCCGCATTGGCCGTCTGGTCCTTCGCTCGATCATCGAGCACGGCCGCACGGACATCGAGGTGGTGGCGATCAACGATCTGGGTCCGGTCGAGACCAACGCCCACCTGTTCCGTTACGATTCGGTCCACGGACGCTTCCCCGGCACGGTGACCTCGGGCGAGGACTGGATCGACGTCGGCACCGGCAAGATCAAGGTCACGGCCGAGCGCGATCCCGCCAATCTGCCGCACGCCGAGCTGAAGGTGGACATCGCCTTCGAATGCACCGGCATCTTCACCTCCAAGGACAAGGCCAGCGCCCACCTGAAGGCCGGCGCCAAGCGCGTCCTGGTTTCGGCGCCCGCCGACAACGCCGACAAGACCATCGTCTACAAGGTCAACCACGAAACCCTGACCGCCGACGACATCGTCGTGTCGAACGGCTCGTGCACCACCAACGCCCTGGCCCCCGTCGCCAAGGTGCTGAACGACCTGTTCGGCATCGAGCGGGGCTATATGACGACCATCCACTCCTACACCGGGGACCAGCCGACGCTCGATACGATGCATAAGGACCTGTACCGCGCCCGCGCCGCGGCCCTGTCCATGATCCCGACCTCGACCGGCGCCGCCAAGGCGCTGGGCCTGGTCCTGCCGGAGCTTAAGGGCAAGCTGGATGGCTCTTCGATCCGCGTCCCGACGCCTAACGTCTCGGTCGTCGATCTTAAGGTCGTCGCCGGTCGCGAGGTCACGGTCGAAGAGATCAACGCGGCGCTTCAGGCCGCCGCCGACGGTCCGATGAAGGGCGTCCTGTTCACGACGACCGACCCGCTGGTTTCGCACGACCTGAACCACATCGCGGCCTCTTCCACCGCCGCCCTGCCCCAGACCCAGGTCGTCGACGGCAAGCTGGCCCGCGTGTTGAGCTGGTATGATAACGAGTGGGGCTTCGCGACGCGCATGAGCGACACCGCGCTGCAGATGGCGAAGTTCCTGTAGGATCGCAAAAGTCTCCTCCCCACACCGGGGGGAGGGGGACCACGAAGTGGTGGAGGGGCTCTTTCCATCGCACCGAACTTGGGGCCAAAGCCCCTCCGTCACGGCGCAAGCGCGCCGCGCCACCTCCCCATCGCTTTGCGACAGGGAGGAGACAGGAAACGATCATGACCTTCCGCACTCTCGACGACGCCAATGATCTCGCCGGCAAGACGGCTCTGGTCCGCGTGGACTTCAACGTCCCGATGGAGGGCGGCAAGGTCACGGACGACACCCGTCTGCGGGTCGCCCTGCCGACGATCCAGCGCCTGCGCGACGCGGGAGCCAAGGTCGCCCTGCTGGCCCATTTCGACCGCCCCAAGGGCCAGCGCGTTCCGTCGATGAGCCTGAAACCCGTCGTCCAGCCGCTGGAAGAACTGCTCGGCGCCCCCGTCCGCTTCGCCGACGACTGTATTGGTCCCGACGCAGTCGAGGCCATTCGCGATCTTGACGCCGGCGGCGTGGTCCTGATGGAAAACGTGCGCTTCCACGCGGCGGAAGAGGCCAATGATCCGGTCTTCGCCCAGAAGCTGGCGGATCTCGGCGATCTCTACGTCAACGACGCCTTCTCGGCCGCCCACCGCGCCCACGCCTCGACGGAAGGCGTCGCCCACCACATCCCCGCCTATGCTGGCGAATCCATGCGCCGCGAACTCGATGCGCTCGAGGCGGCGCTCGGCAATCCGCAGAAGCCCGTGGTCGGCATCGTCGGCGGCTCCAAGGTCTCGACCAAGCTGGACCTGCTGAAGAACCTGGTCGGCAAGCTGGACACGCTGGCCATCGGCGGCGGCATGGCCAACACCTTCCTTTATGCGCAAGGGATCGATATCGGCGGCTCGCTGGCCGAGAAGGATATGGCGGACACGGCGCGCGAGATCCTGGCGGAAGCCGAGGCGAAGGGCTGCGACATCCTGCTGCCCGTCGATGTCGTGGTGGCGACCGAGGTCAAGCCCGGCGCCGACGCCCGCACCGTCAAGACAGGCGAAGCCCTCTCGACTGAAGACAAGATCCTGGACGCCGGCCCCGACACCGTCGCGCGCCTGAACGCCGCCATCGACGCGTCCAAGACCCTGATCTGGAACGGTCCGCTGGGCGTGTTCGAGGTCCCGCCCTTCGACGCCGCCACGGTCGCGGCCGCCAAGCACGTCGCCGATCGCACCCAGGCCGGCGCCCTGATCGCGGTGGCGGGCGGCGGCGACACGGTTGCGGCCGTCGGCCATGCGGGCGTCGCGGCGGACCTGACCTTCGTCTCCACAGCCGGCGGCGCCTTCCTGGAATGGATGGAGGGCAAGCCTCTGCCCGGCGTCGAGGCCCTGCGCGCCTGAAGGCTCAGCGATGCAGGCGGATCACGCCTGCATCCTGTCTTCGAAATCGGCGTTGAAACGGCTGTAACACGGCGTGACTTCACGCTGTCCGGCGTCTAATCTCTCGCCCAACCAAAAAGACTATTCTGCTCAGGAGACTACCCCATGGCGCGCATCACGCTGCGACAGCTGCTCGACCACGCGGCAGAGAACGATTACGGCCTGCCCGCCTACAACATCAACAATATGGAACAGGGTCTGGCGATCATGGAGGCGGCCCACGAGGTCAACGCCCCCGTCATCATCCAGGCCTCGCGCGGCGCCCGGAACTACGCCAACGACATCGTTCTGGCCAAACTGATCGACGCCCTGGCCGAGCTCTATCCGCACATCCCAGTCTGCATGCACCAGGACCACGGCAACGGCCCAGCCACCTGCGCCACTGCCATCCAGTACGGCTTCACCAGCGTGATGATGGACGGCTCGCTGGAGGAGGACGCCAAGACCCCCGCCTCCTACGAGTACAACGTCGATGTCACCCGTCGCGTCACCGAAATGGCCCACGCCTGCGGCGTCTCGGTCGAGGGTGAACTGGGCGTGCTGGGTTCGCTGGAGACCGGCATGGGAGAGGCCGAGGACGGCCACGGTTTCGAGGGCAAGCTGGATCACTCGCAACTGCTGACCGACCCGGATCAGGCCGTCGATTTCGTCGCCGCCACCAAGGTCGACGCCCTCGCCATCGCCATGGGCACCAGCCACGGCGCCTACAAGTTCACGCGTCAGCCGGACGGTGAAGTCCTGGCCATGAACGTGATCGAGGAAATCCACCGCCGCCTGCCCAACACTCACCTGGTGATGCACGGCTCGTCGTCGGTGCCGCAGGATCTGCAGGACATCATCAACCAATATGGCGGTGAAATGCCCCAGACCTGGGGCGTGCCGGTCGAGGAAATCCAGCGCGGCATCAAACACGGCGTGCGCAAGGTCAACATCGACACCGACAACCGCATGGCCATCACCGGTGCCATCCGCAAAGCCCTGATGGAAAAACCGGGCGAGTTCGACCCGCGCTACTATCTGAAGCCCGCCAAGGAGGCGATGAAGAAGCTCTGCATGGAGCGCTACCAGCAGTTCGGCTGCGAGGGTCAGGCGTCCAAGATCCGCCCGCTGTCCACCGCCCAGATGGCCAAACGCTACGCCTCGGGCGACCTCGATCCGTCCTTCCGCGGCGCCGCCGTCAAGGCCGCCTAGGACCGTCGTCTAGACCGGGTGACGGCCGCTCAGTTCGCGCCGCACCCGGCGAACGTCCCATTCCGCCTGATCCAGCGCGTCGCGTGCCTCTCTAGCATTGCGACGCGCATCGCGGATTTCGCCTCTGACCTCTTGAATGCGGTCACGAATGCGCTCCCGCTCTTCGTCCGTCAGGCCTTCGCCGCGCAGTTCGCGTTCCTTGGCTTCCAGCTTGTCTTCGCGGTTCTCAATCCGGGCCTCTGCGCTGTTCAAGGCGCTTTCCGCCGTCTCGTAGGCGTCCTCGACCTCATGCAGCAGGCGGCCGTCACGATAGGCCGGCAGAAACGCCTGCTCCTCCTCCGGCCGACAGACGCCATAATAGGTATTGCCCGCCCGCCCCTCCTCCCAGCCGCGCTGCAAGGTGCAATAGGTCCGCAAGCCATCCTCACGCGCCGAGCCATAGGCGGCTGAATTGGGTGCGATCTGAAACTTGGCGCAGGCTTTGGCGTGGTCGTCCAGCCGCGTCATCGGATAGCCCGACGCCCCGTCCGCATAGCCCTTCTCGCCCCAGGCCCCGGCCAGGCATTCGTCCTTGCTCATGGTCGTGCAGCTGCTCAGCAGCGCCGCCGCGGCGAACGCTCCCCCAGCGATCATCAACCGCTTCATCGGATGTCCCCTACGCCCCCAAGCTTGACTATCGCCTCACCCGCGCCCCTCGCGCAAGCGACCGGTCGTGCTAGGGAGACGACGTGTCCGCCCAAGATCTGATCGACGAAGACGAAGACCCCGCGACCGGCGACCCCGCCGAGGTGCTGGAGGCCCGCATCGACGCGGCCGGAGTTCGCCTGGACAAGGCCCTGGCCGGCGCCTTCCCCACCCTGTCGCGCGCCCGGCTCCAAGCCCTGCTGGCCGAAGGCGCCGTCAGTCGCGATGGCGCGGTCCTGACCAGCGGTTCCGCCAAGGCCCAACCCGGCCTGTACGCCGTCGCCCTGCCGCCCGTCGCGCCGGCCACGCCCCAGCCTCAGGCCATCCCCCTGATCGTCCTCTACGAGGACGCCGACCTCATCGTCATCGACAAACCTGCGGGCATGGCCGCCCACCCCGCGCCTGGCACGCCGGACGGCACCCTGGTCAATGCCCTTCTAGCCCATTGCGGCGACAGCCTCTCGGGCATCGGCGGCGTCGCCCGCCCCGGCGTCGTTCACCGACTGGACAAGGACACCTCCGGCGTCATGGTCGCCGCCAAGACCGACCGCGCCCACACCGGCCTCTCCGCCCTGTTCGCTGCGCACGACATCGAGCGGACCTACATCGCCCTGACGCGCGGCGCGCCGTCGCCCGCGATCGGCCGCATCCACAGCCGCATCGGCCGCTCCACCGGCGACCGCAAGAAAATGGCGGTCCTCAAGGCCGGCGGTCGCGAGGCCATCACCGACTATGTCGTTCAGGCGACCTTCGGCGAGCCCGCGAAAGCTGGGGGTGCCCCCATGGCCGCGCGCGTCGCCTGCACGCTTCACACCGGCCGCACCCATCAGATCCGCGTCCACCTGTCGTCCAAGGGCGCGCCGATCCTCGGCGACGCGACCTACGGCTCAGGCAGTCCAGCCATTCCCGTTCGCACCGCCATCGCAGAAGCGGCCCTCGAGCGTCAGGCCCTCCACGCCGCCGTCCTGGGCTTTGTCCATCCTGTCACGGGCGAGGCGCTTCGCTTCGAGACCGCGCCGCCGTACGACATGCAGCGTCTCGAAACACGGCTCGCCGAACTCTGAACAGCCGCCCGTGTAGGCAGGTCTTGAATAGCAACTGACAAAGTTCTATATAGGACGTCGATCGGCGCGAGTGGCACCAGGGCCTCGGTCACGTTTTCGTGTGACGATCCGCCTCTAAAAATGGCGGCAACCCATCGCTACTTCACCGGTTGAGGGGTGAGACGTCGGCGCACACACCGTGGCCGATGACGAAGAGCCCGCTCGTTCAAGACGGTCGGAGGGACCTGTATATGGCTGCCAATAGTACGCTCGCGGTGATGTCGCCTGAACAAGGCCTGTCGCGCTATCTGACGGAAATCCGCAAATTTCCGATGCTGACCAAGGATGAGGAGTTCATGCTCGCCAAGCGTTGGTCTGAGCACCAGGACCCCGAAGCCGCCCACCGTCTCGTCACCTCGCACCTTCGTCTCGTGGCCAAGATCGCCATGGGGTATCGCGGCTACGGCCTGCCGATCGGCGAAGTGATTTCCGAGGGTAACGTCGGCCTGATGCAGGCCGTCAAGAAATTCGACGCCGATAAGGGCTTCCGCCTGGCGACCTACGCCATGTGGTGGATCCGCGCCTCGATCCAGGAATACATCCTGCGCAGTTGGTCGCTTGTGAAGATGGGCACCACCGCGGCGCAGAAGAAGTTGTTCTTCAACCTGCGCAAGGCCAAGAGCCAGATCTCGGCCTTCGAGGAAGGCGATCTGCATCCTGAACACCTCGCCGCCATCGCCACCAAACTGGGCGTGACGGAGGAAGAGGTCACCAACATGAACCGCCGTCTCGGCGGCGACGCCTCGCTGAACGCCCCTTTGCGCGCCGACGGCGAAAGCGAGTGGCAGGACTGGCTGGCCGACGACACGGCCGTGTCTCAGGAAACCCAACTCGCCGACGACGAGGAAAAGGGCATCCGCATGAGCCTCCTGCAAGAGGCCATGGAAGAGCTGACCGACCGTGAGAAGCACATCCTCACGGAACGTCGCCTCAAGGACGATCCGGTCACGCTGGAAGAACTCGCCGGCCAGTATGGCGTCTCGCGCGAGCGCGTGCGTCAGATCGAGGTCCGCGCCTTCGAGAAGCTGCAAAAGGCCATGCGCGCCGCCGCCGAAGAGCGGAACCTGGTCGACGCGTGAGCAACTCGGTCCGCTGCGCCTTCAACGGCGCGGCGGACCATTCATCACGACGCGCGCGCCACCGGCGCCGCTTCATTGGCCGCTCTCGCAGCCGTCACCACCGTGCCGATTGGCTGGGCCAGTCCCGCCTTCGTCACCTGACCGCTGGCCACATAGGCCTGCAATGTCGCCACAGCCATCGCCAGTCGGGCGTCAGCCGTCTTGATGGCCAGACCGTTCAGCGTCTCGGCCTGCTGGCGAATGGCGCGCGTCGCCTGCGACGGATCCTGCTCAAACTGCGACATGGCCGAAACCAGGATTCGCGACGCCTGATCGCGGATTTCGGCAGGGCCGCCTCCAGCCGCGCCATCGCTGCGGCGCTTGCGAGCGCCTGAATATTCACCTGAGTTGAACCGGCGACGATCCGGCCCGACGTAGCCGACGGCCTCGATCCAGGGTCGCGGCTTCAACGTCACATTCTCGACCCGCTTGAACAGGTCGCCCGTCGTGAACGGCTTTCTCAGGAACTCGTGGATGCCGGCGTCGCGCGCGCCCTTGATCGCCGCAGCAGTCGCCTCGCCCGTCACCATGATGATCGGCGACATGCGGCACGACATGCTGGAGCGCCGAATGCGCCGCGCCAGCGTCTCGCCGTTCAGCTTGTCTCCGGACCGTTCTGTGAAGATCACGCCTGGCTCGACGTCGCGCAGCAACTCCAGCGCCCGCTCCTCGTCGCCCTCGGAATAGACCTCGCGCGCACCCATGCCCTTGACGATGTCCGTCAGCAGTCGCGCCGACGACAGATTGGCGTCCACGATGACCACCCGACGAAGCGAAGGCTCCATGCGGCTTATGGTTCTGGCGTTTGCGGCGAACACATCAGACTCCGAAGTTGGAGCCATTATCCTTACCGCCCACGGGTTAAGACCTGTTGAATAGGTCTTTCTGCGTAGTCCACCGCCTCACGCCGCCCCCTCCAGGGCCTCAGCCCTGGAACGGATCGCGCATCAGAATGGTGTCGTCGCGCTCGGGGCTGGTCGACAGCAGCGCCACCGGCGCGCCGATCAACTCCTCGATCCGGCGCACATATTTGATGGCGTTGGCGTTGATGTCCTTGAAACTGCGAACCCCGGCGGTGCTTTCGCTCCAGCCTTCCAGCTCCTCGAACACCGGCTCGGCCGCGCCCTGGGCCTTCAGGCTCGACGGCAGATAGTCCAGCACCTCGCCATCGACCTTGTAGCCGACACAAATCTTCAACGTCTTCAACCCGTCCAGCACGTCCAGCTTGGTCAGGGCGATCCCGTCGATGCCGTTGATCGCCACGGACTGGCGCACCAGCACGGCGTCGAACCAGCCGCAGCGGCGGGCGCGGCCGGTGTTCACCCCGACCTCGCGGCCAACGGTCGCCAGATGCTCGCCGACCTCATCATCCAGTTCGCAGGCGAAGGGGCCCTCTCCGACGCGCGTGGTATAGGCCTTCACGATGCCCAGCACATAACCGACGCCGCGCGGACCGATGCCCGAACCCGCCGCCGCCTGGCCGGCCACCGTGTTGGAGCTGGTGACATAGGGATAGGTGCCGTGATCCACGTCCAGGAAGGCGCCCTGCGCCCCTTCAAACAGCACGCGCTTGCCGTCCTTCTGCGCCTGATCCAGCACACGCCAGGCCGGTTTCACATAGGGCAGGATCTTCGGCGCGATCTCCAACAGAGACGCCAGCAGCGCATCGGGATCGATCGGCTCCAGCCCCAGACCGGCGCGAAGCGGATCGTGGTGCGAGCGCAGCCGATCGATCTTGACCTTCAGATCGTCTTCATTGGCCAGATCGCAGACCCGAATGGCGCGACGCCCCACCTTGTCTTCATAGGCCGGACCGATGCCCCGCCCGGTCGTGCCGATCTTGGCGCCCGGCGCGCTGGCCGCCGCCTCGCGCGCCACGTCTAGCGCAGGGTGGATGGGCAGGATCAGACAGGCGTTGTCCGCAATGGTCAGGATCTCAGGGCTGATCGCCACGCCCTGGGCGGCGATCTTCTCGATCTCGCCGACCAGATGCCAGGGATCGACGACCACGCCGTTGCCGATGATCGACGGCTTGCCCTGCACGACGCCCGAAGGCAGCAGCGCCAGCTTGTAGACCTTGCCGTCCACGACCAGCGTATGGCCCGCGTTGTGACCACCCTGGAACCGCACGACCATGTCGGCGCGGTTGGACAGCCAGTCCACGATCTTGCCCTTGCCCTCGTCGCCCCACTGGGCGCCGACCACCGCTACGTTCGCCAAAACCGTCTCTCCGCACTGGAATGCGGGCGCAGCCTATAGCGAGGGAATCGTCTTATGTCGTCCCGTCAGGCGGATTTATCCGACTTCGCCGACCGCTGTCTCGAACGCCCATTCCAGCCAGGGCAACGCCGCGATCACATCGGCCGTCTCGACCGTGCAGCCGCACCATAGCCGCAGGCCAGGCGGCGCATTGCGGTGCGGCTCCATATCGAACACGGCCGCTTCGCCTTCCAGCAGGGCCTTGAACCGCATGACGAAGGCCTTTTGCGCCTTGTCGTCCAACGCGGCGATCCGCGCATCGGTGAACTTCAGGCAGACCGAGGTCGTCGATCGTATCTCCGGCCGATCCGGCAGGAAGGCGATCCAGTCTGTCCGCTCCATCCATTGCGCCAACGCGCCGTAGTTGGCGTCGGTCCGCCGGATCAATTCGCTCAATCCGCCGATGTCCTTGGCCCAGCCCAGGGCGTCGATCCAGTCTTCGATTGTCAGGATCGAGAAGGTATTGATCGCCACCCCGTCCGCCAGCGCCCGATCGAACCGTCCCTCTCCGTCGGTCAGCCGCAACAGCTTGGGAATTGCCCGATCCGGTCGGAACGTGTCCAGCCGCTCGACCGCGCGCGGCGACAGCACCATCACCCCGATGCCCGCCTCGCCGCCCAGCGCCTTCTGGAAGCTGAAGGTCACGACATCCAGCTTGTCGAACGGCAGCGGCATGGCGAAGGCGGCGGAGGTTGCGTCGCAGATCGCCAGCCCCTCGCGATCGTCGGCGATCCAGTCGGCGTCCGGCACGCGCACCCCCGAGGTCGTGCCGTTCCACGGGAAGACCACATCCTTGGACCAATCCGCCTGGCTCAGGTCCGGCAGCTCGCCCCACGGCGCCGTCAGAGCCTCGGGCTCCAGCCCCAGATGATCCTTCACGTCCGCCAGCCAGGTGAGGCCGAAATTCTCGAACGCTGCGACCTGCACCGGCCGCGCACCCAACATCCCCCACAGCGCCGCCTCGACCGCGCCTGTGTCGGAACCCGGCGTATAGAGCATCACATGGCTGTCGGGCACTTCCAGCACTTCGCGCGTCAGCCGAAGGCCATGCGCGAACCGCTCCACCACCTCTGGCGCGCGAATACCGCGTCCCAGCAAATCGGACGGCAATCCGCCCAGCGCATAGCCCAGCCGCTTCGCCGTCGGCCCTGCCGAAAACCACGGCCGCGCCGGCTTCACATCAGGCTTCGTGCTCATGCTCTTTTCCTTTGGCGCAACCGCGCTTCACGCGGCTTGAGCGCGCTCACCGCCCCGGCGTATAGGGCCGCTTGGCCCGCCAATCCTCGGCAAACTGGGTCAGTTCGGCGTCCGGCGCATCCGGCAGCGTCACCATTACCCGCGCCAGCAGATCGCCGCGCCTGCCTTGCGCAAACGCGCCGCGCCCCTTCAGCCTCAGCACCTTGCCCGAGTTCGATCCGGCCGGCAGCGTCATCTGCACCACGCCCTCCGGCGTCGGCACTCGCACCTTGGCGCCCAGCACCGCGTCCGGCACCGACACCGGCAGATCCATCGTCAGGTCCGCCCCGTCGCGCTTGTAGATCGGATGCGGTTCGATCCTCAGTTCGATCAGGGCGTCGCCGTTCTCGGCCCCACGCCCCGGCGATCCCTGGCCGCGCAGACGGATCGTCTGGCCTTCCGACGCGCCCTTGGGAATGGTCACGTCCAGGGTGCGGCCGTCCGAGAACTGGATCCGCCGCGTCGCCCCGGCGATGGCGTCTTCCAGACTGATGTCCAGCGTCGCCTTCACGTCCTGGCCGCGCGAGGTGAAGTCCCGCGCGCCGCGCTGACGCCCGGCCCCGCCGAACATGCCGAACAGGTCGTCCAGATCAACGCCTTCGAAGTTGGCGCGGCCGCCCGGCCCGCCGCCTTGTCCGAAGGGATTGCCGCCCTGGCCGAACGGGCTGCCGCCGGCGCGACCGCCCCCGCCGAAGCCGCGATACTGTTCGTTGCCGTCGCCGTCGATCTGGCCCGCGTCGTATTTGGCGCGCTTTTCCTTGTCGCCCAGGATGTCGAAGGCCGCCGTCACCCGCTTGAACTTGTCCTCGGTGATCTTGTCGCCGGGGTTCTTGTCGGGATGCAGCTCCTTTGCGAGCTTGCGATACGCCTTCTTGACCTCGTCCGCGCTCGCGCCCTTCGAAACGCCCAGTTCCTTGTAGGGGTCGCCTGCCACGTCCGTTGTCGCTCCAGCTGAAAAAGGTCGAGAGGCCGTCAGTTAAGCCATGCCCCGCCCCGCGCAAAGGGCTGGACCCGCCCTATTTCGTCAGACCCGCCGGATTTCCGCATCCACCTCTGCTTCTGAGCCCCACCCAAACCCCTCGCCCCACTGCGCCACGGCGATCCGCGCCGTCAATGTGACGCCTTCTGGGAAGTCCCCCGCAGTATATGATGCCGACACGCCCTCGACCTCCATCGTCCTCACCACGATCTCCCCATCCAGTATGCGCAGCCGGAACCGCATCGGATCGACCGTTGTCGGTTCCCCATCCCAGCCGTCGCCGAACAGCCGCACGCGCGGCGTCCATCGGATCGCCAGACCCTCGGCCGACGTCTCGACCGTCAGGCCAGACGGCGACCACGGCCGATCATGCACGCCCCTTGCCACGAACAGAGCTTCGCTGAACCCCGCACCGCCCGGCGCCGCGCCAGCCGGTCCCGCCCGACAGACCAGCGGCAGTCCTCGCTCGCCCCGCCCGATCTCCGCGCGCGCCAGCCGGTCGTCCAGAAACACCACGACCGCCCCCGCCCCGGCGCCCGCCCGCATCTCCACCTCGGTTCCCTGCTGCCCGCGCAACAGACCCGTCAGCCGCCACGTCCCAGGCCCGACCAGCGCCGCCGACCGATACTGCACGATCTCCCAGCCTACAGCGGTCTCGACCGCCAGCACATTGCCGCCGCCCAGCACCGCCGCCTCGACCGCGCTTTCCGGCGCCTCGCCCTCGACCCGCACCACCACCGCGTTCGCCTCGTCCCAGCGGTGCCGCACGCCCGGCCCCAGCGCGTCGACCAGCACCCCGACCGTCGCCGGCGTCTCGACATCACCCCTCGCCGTCAGGGTCTCTGCGGTCGGCCCCGCATGCAGCCGCATCGTCCGCCAAGGCTCCGCCGCCACGGCGATCAAGGGCCGCGCGTCCGCCTCGCTCCCGATCAAGGGCGGCAGGTCCAACACTTTCAGGAACGGCGCCCCGATCACCGCCGGCGTGTCGCCCCCGCGCCAGACGCCGTCATCCTCGACTGCCCGCCGGGCCGTCACCGGCTCCAGCACTGCCGACGGCGTCTCGTCCGACGCGACCCGCATCACCCGCCAGTCGTCCGATCGACCCTCCAGCCGCACCCCGTCCCCCGGTTCCAGTTGCAAGGCTTCCAGCGGCCCCAGCGCCAGCGTTCTCGCCTCCACGCTCTCGCCGTCCAACGCCCGCTGCGCCGCCGCCGTCGCCAGTCCGCCGCCGCACACAAGCGGCAAGTCCAGATCGACCCCGCCTGCCGTCGCCGCCGCATCGTCAGACCGCACGACCACCGCCCCGGTCTGATAGTCCGCCGTCTCGTCGATGAACCGCACCCGCGCCTCGCCCGCCCTGGGCTCCAGCGTCCGCGTCGCCGTCTCCGCCGCCCTGCCATCGGGCAGAGCCAGTGCCTCGCCCGCGATCTCGACCACCGTCTCCACCCGCCCCAGCACGGCGACCTTCCCGTCCCGCTCGGCCGCCACGGCGTCGAACGTCGCCAGCAAGGGCTCCAGCGCATCGCGCGTCCGCATCGGCCGGTCGATGACATAGCCGGCCGCCGCGCCCCCGACACCCTCGATCGCCACCTCGTCCGGCGACAACCCGCCTCGCGCCAGCACCGCCTCGATCAGATCGCGCCCGTCGCCGGCCAGCCGTCCGTTCAGCCAATGCCCGGCGCGCCACGCCCCGGCGTCGGCCCAGACATCACCCCGCGCGGGAAACGCCGGATAGGGCCGCGCGTCCCAGCACCAGGCGTCCGCCGCCTCCAGCATCCGCCCGCCATAGACTGCGGACACCGGATTGTTCTCAGCCGTCGCATAATGCCCCAGCACCGCCTCCAGCGCCGCCCGCTGCACGGCATCGTCGCGCGCGCCGGTCGATCCCGGCGGCAGGCGGCTCTCGCTGCTCTTCGCATCCTGAAACAGGTTCGGCGCATTGCCGCCCCGGTCCACCGCCGCGCAGCCGAACTCCGACAGCCGCACCGGCTTCATCCCCGGAATCCAGGCCGTCGATACAGCGCTCCGCACCCCGCCCGGTCGGTCATGGTGCCGGTTCGACCACCAGCCTTTCAGGTCCTTGGGCCGAAATACCCAGTCCTCGCCATGCGCCCCGTCGACGATGGGCGTTCTCACCTGCCCCGCCCGATCCGCCTCGCTGGCGTAGAACCAGTCGAACCCGTCGCCGCCCGCGACGCCCGCCGCCAGATAGGCCGGGTCCGCCGCGCTGCCGAAGGTCGCCGCATCTACCCCGCCGTCGCCCGCCTTCCAGTCCGTCAGGGGCGGGTACCAGTCGATCGACACATGATCGATGTTCGCATCGGCCCACAGCGGATCCAGATGGAACACCACCTCCCCGCCTGTCTGCCGCCCGAAATATTCGCTCCAGTCCGCCGCATAGGATAGTTTCACGCTCGGCCCAACCACCGCCCGACACTCCGCCGCCAGCGTCCGCAACTGATCGACCGCCGGAAAGCCCCCGGCCGCATCCCGCGTCCAGGTCACGCCCCGCATCTCCGACCCAATCAACAGGCCGTCCGCCCCAGCATCCGCCGCGATCCGGGCATAGTGCAGCGCCATCCGCCGCAAGCCCCAGTCGTCCGGCCCGCCGAACAAGGCCGCGATCTCCGCCGTCGCCCCGGCTCCGTCCACGCCCGCCACCCGTCCACGCCACGGATAGGCGAGGCAGTCCATGAAGACGAACGGATACAGGGTCACCTCAAGCCCCCGCGCCTTCAGCTCGCGGATCGCCTGACGCACGCTGTCGTCCGAAGGCGTCCCGCCATAGGCCGGCGCCCCATCGACCTGACTGACCTGATAGGCCTCATCGCGCGCGACGCCCGCCACGGACCAGACCAGCGGTTCGGTCGGCTTCTCGCGCCGCTCCACGCCCGGCCGCACCCGACAATGCCCGGCCCTCAGGTCGCTGCCGAACCACCCCGCCACCAGACTGACCCGCTTCAGGTTCGGCAGTTGCGCCTGAAGTTGATCCAGCGACACGACCAGGTCGGCCCGGCCCTCCCCATTGTGCACATTCTCCGCCGTCGTTCGCGTCAGTCCCTCGCGGCGCACCACCGCCTCGGTCGCCAGGGCGAACTCCCCCGCGCCGGGGATCAGACACACGCCTTCCAGCAGGTCCTCCAGCCGCGTCGTCTGTCCTCGCGGTCGCCGGAACACCTCGAAACTCAACTGCGGAACCCGATCCCCGAACGGCCCCAGCGGCAGGTCCTCGAACACCACATAGGCCGTCCCGCGATACGCCGGCGCATCCCCCTCGACCGCCTCGATCAGCGGGTCCGCCGTCTGGTCCTCGCCCCCGCGATGCACCCGCATCACCACGCCGGTCATGTCCATCAGCCGCCCGTCGGCCCAGACCCGCCCGACCCCGTCGATCTCGCCCTCGCAAAGCGCCACGGCGAAGCTCAGCGAATGGACATAGTCGACTGTCTTCGGACCGCCCTTGCCCGCACGGCCCTTGGTCTTGCCTTCCAGGAACCGCGCCGCCCAGATCACCTGACCCGTCACCCGCGCCCGCCCGAACACACAGGCCATCGGCGCCCCTTCCGCCGTGCCCTGGACCTTCAGTGTCTCCAGCCTGGGCCCCACCTGCCGCGCCGGACCCAGCGCGCCCACCACGCGATTGTCGATCGCCCGCCCAAGGGTCGCGCCGATCACCCGCCCGACCGGCCCGCCGACCGACTGCCCGACCGCGCTCAAAACGACTTGCGCCATCTACGCCTCCAAAAATCCTCCCCCGTTCACGGGGGAGGGGGACCACGAAGTGGTGGAGGGGGCGGACGCACCTCCGGCCTCTGATCCTGCTTCACCAAGACTCGTAGGACTTTCGCCCCCTCCACCACGCTGCGCGCGGTCCCCCTCCCCCGCTTCGCGGTGGAGGACAGGGAACCGGAACACGGCCGCCAGCCGTCTTCGCCACCACACGCCCATCCAGCTCTCGACCACCGCCCGTCCCCAATAGGCGTGGATCATCCTCGGCTCCGGCCCGCCGACGTCGCTCAGGATGGCGCAATGCTTCACCGCCGCCCCCGGCGACATGCGAAACAGCAACACATCCCCCGACCGCATCTGATCGACCGCAACCGGCCGCATCCACCGCCCCGCCGCCTCCAGCAGCGTCTCGCGCCCGCCGACTTCGGCCCAGTCGACCGAATAGGCCGGCAAGACCTCGGGCTCCTCGCCCACCACCTCGCGCCACACCCCGCGCACCAGTCCCAGACAGTCCGCGCCCACACCCTTCACGCTGGCCTGATGCCGATAGGGCGTGCCGAGCCAGGACCGGGCGGACATCACCACCGCGCTCCCGCTCACCGGCGGCTCCCGCCGTCGTTGCGCGCACTTCCGGCCGGATAGGCCGTCAGGAAGTCGTCCCCCGGCACATCCGGAAATCCGCGAAAGTTCGCCCCATTCCCGAACGTCCCGACACAGGTCGCCCACCGCTTGTCGCAGACCCGCCCCGCCGCCTCCGCGACCCCGCACCTCTGGTCCCCCAACCGCGCATCGCACGTCCGCCCATAGGTCCGCCCGACCACCCGCTCGAGCTTGGCCAGTGGTCCCTCAAGCTCGGCGACGAAACCATCCCCCTGACGTCTGATCCGCACCAGCGCTCCCGCCCACAGCCGCACCTTCAGATCCGGCCGCATCCAGTCCAGGCGCCACAGTTCGACCGTCGCCGCATCCAACAGACCCGCCGCCACATCCGCTTCCGTGATCGCCGCGTCGTCCAGCACGCCCGCCGCCGAAACCGACCCCGCCGCCAGCCCGACCGCGCTCTCGCCCGCCCCCGCCGTCCAGCCGCTCGCCGCCCGACAGACGACGCCGGCCACCACCAGGTCCCGGTCGTGATCGGTGAACCCCATCACCACGCCGTCGGCCCGCTGCAACCGCCAGACATGGCACAGCGTCGCCGCCCCGCTCTCGATGCGGGCGGCCATTTCATTCGGTATGTCGCGCATGGCTCAGACCCGAACCTCGATCAGCGGAACGGCCGCCATCCGCCCGGCCTCAAAGCTCTCCAGCGTCGTCTCGATCCGGTCCGAATCGAACCGCACCGGCGTGTCGAACCGAAACCCCGCCGTCACCGTGACACCCGCCTCCGGCGCGCGCTCCAGCGTCACCCGCCCGGTTGCGAAGTCGACCGCAAAGGCCGTCGTCTCGACACCACCCACCGCAACCCGCACCGATCCCTCGACCGGCTTGGCGACCGGCCGCTCCACATCGCCGTAGCGCTTCACCAGATCGAACGCGGTGCGCGTCCCATCCCCGACGCCCAGCACCTGATCCCCAGCCGAGACCACCCCGACCGGCGCGCACGATTTGCAATCGGCGAAGTCCTTGAACCGGAACCCGTACAGCCGCCCCCGCCGCGCCTCGAAGAAGGCGACCAGTTCGGCCATGTCGTCCAGCGATCTCAGGTTCGCCCCGATCAGATACCGCCTGCGCCCCAGCGCCCAGGGCGTGGAGCGCCGCTCGAACCCTGACGCCAGCGTCGTGATCTCCGTCCGACGCTCCACCCCGCCGGTCGAACCGAACGCCAGCCGCGCGGGCAGGCGCACCTCATGAAAGGCCATGCGAACCTTTCCTCCCTTTCACTTGTTCACTGATCGTCGCTCGTTCATGGTCGCATTGCGGCCAGCTTCGGCCGCATGCCCAAGGGGAGCGACACGTTTGCGCGGCGAGATTCTCAGCTACGACACCACCACCGGAATCGGTCTGATCAGCGGCGACGACGGCGCCCGTTACGACTTCACCTCGGCTGCGCTGCAATCGCCCGCCGTGCCCGCCGCCGGCGTCCGCGTCGACTTCGTCCCCGAAGGCGCCGCCGCCACCCAGATCCTGATCCTGGCGGGTTCGCCCACCACCACCGGCGTCGCTGGCGGCTACGCCAGCTCGACCTCGACCGCCGTCGCCGGCTTCGACTGGCAAAAGCTGTTTCTGTCCTTCGAGGGCCGCATTCGCCGCAGCCATTTCTGGATCGGCTGGCTGATCCTGCTGGGCGTCAACGTCGTCATCAGCTGGATCCCAATCATCAACCTGTTTGGCATCGTGCTGATCTGGCCGAACCTGGCCATTTCGGTGAAGCGCCTTCACGACATGGGCAAGACCGGCTGGCTGATCGCCATTCCCTGGGTCGGCTCGGTCATCGCCTTCGTCGCCGGCTTCGCCATGATGATCGCCGGCGCCGTCGCCAACGGCTATGCCGAGGACTATTACGAGAGCAATCCCGCCGCCGTCTTCGCCCTGATGGGCCCGGCCATCGGCCTGTTCGCCATCGCCGGCCTCTTGGGCTTGGCGTTCCTGATCTGGATCGGCGTCGTGGACAGCCAGAAGGGCGAGAACCGCTTCGGCCCGAACCCGAAGGGCGAATAGGCCTCATCGCCTGACCGACCTCAGCGCCGCCCCGTCCTCGACGGGGCGGCGTTTCTACATCCGCCTGGCGCCCAGGCTGACGGCCCGCGCCAGCATCTGGGCGATCTGCGCCTCGGACCGCAGCAGGGCGGGTGCCCCGCCGTCCACCGCCACATTGACCGTCACGCCCCCGCCGCCGACCGGCCCGATCTCGCCGCCCGTCGCCGGTCGAAACACCTCCGGCCCGCGCTCGCCGACCAGATAGGCTGCACCGCCCAGCACCGGCCCGCCGTCCGCCCGCGCCCCGCCGAAGCTGGACATCACCGACTGGATCGCCGCGCTCAGCCCGCCACCCTGCGATCCCGCCGCCGCATTGACCGCATTCAGCACCGCCCGCGCCAGTTCGGCCAGCGACACCTCCCCGTCCGCCGCCGCCCGCGCCAGCGATCGCGTCAGGCTGTCGCCCGCCCGCCCGAACGCCGCCTCGATGGCGTCGGCCGCCTCCTGCGCCGGCGCCTTCAGCGCCTCCAGCGCCGCCCCGGCTTCGGCCGCTCTCAGCGGGACCTGATCGATCCCGTCCCGCCCGAACTCATCCGCCATCCGGCCAACCTTCCATCAATCGCGCCAGCCCGTCGCGCCCTAAAGGCGCCGTCCCACGCGGGACTTGCGTCAACATCCGCCACTCCTTCAGCGACAGCCGCCAGAACGCCTCGGGCGCCACGCCCATCGTCGCCGCCAGTCGCAACATCTCGCTCCAGGGAGTCATCGTGCGGCGGCCGCGAACGCCTGCGCCACCGCGACCGCCGCCTCGCGCGGATCAACTGCCGCCACCTCCGGCTCGACCTCACCGCCGCCGCGCAACACCGCCGCCAGCACGATCATCAAATCCCGCGCCGACAGCGTCTTCATTCGCTCGGCGACCGCCGCCATCCCCTCTACGCCCAGCCCCGTCTCGATCTCCGCCAGCGCCCCCAGCGTCAGACAAGCTCGACGCCGCGCGCCGCCCAAGATTACCGCCGCCTCACCCCGCGCGCCGTTCATATCGCGCTGAACCCGATGGCCCCGGCGCTTGCCAGGCTCAGCGCGAACGTCGCCTCCCCCTCGTGCTCGCCGGCGTATTCCAGCGCCGCTACCAGGAACGGCCCCTCCAGCACCCCGAAGTCCGGTACGATCAGCCGCCACCGTTTCGCCGCCTGATCGAAGAAGGCCTCGCGCACCAGCGCGTCCGACGCCGCATCGCGAAAGATGCCCTGCCCCGACACCGCCGCCGACTTGACGCCTGCGCCGGCCAGCAGCTCGCGCCACCGCCCGGCGCTGTCGCCGTCGGTCGCATCCACCGTCTTGGCGTTCAGCGAGATCGTCCGCGCCCTCAACCCCGCCACCGTCGTGAACACGCCCGGAGACGCCACTGGGGCGCCCTCGATCTTCAGCAGCATGTCCTTGCCGGCCTGTGCCGTCATTTCTGTCTCTCCCTCTCGTCGTGAATTGTGACTCGTGACGGGTGATTGCGCGCCGGCGGGCGTCGTCGCCACTCACGACTCACGCGTCACCACTCACCTCTTCCGTCACCGCCCTCAGCCGCACGACCGCATAAGTTCGTCGCCCGTCGCCCGCGCGGAACACGTCCGCAAACGTCGCCCTCAGGGTCGCCGTCCGCACCCCGTCGGCCTCCAACACGGCCTCGTGCAGACAGGCCCGCACCGCCGCCGCCACCGCCTTGGCCTCTTCCGATCCCGCGAATCGCGACACGCCCGTCAGGGTCAGCTTCTGTTCAACCCCGCCCCCGTCCGCCGCCACCGGTCGGCTCTCGCACCGCCCGATCAACAGATGCGGGAACGCTGCCTCTTCCGGTGTCCGATCGAACACTCGCCCGCCCAGCAACGCCTGCACCGCCGCATCCCCCTTCAGCGCCCCCACGACCGCCTTCTGCAGCGCGCTCTCATGATCCCTCATCGCACCCGCTCCAGATCCAGCTTCGCCCGCCCCGGCCGCACATCCTCGACCGAGACGATCCGCCAGTCCGCCCCGCCGAACCTCAGCACGCGCCCGACCGTCAGCCGGGCATCCGCCCGCGCCTCCGCGCCCATCGTCTCGACCGCCCGCCTTTGATCGCCCTCGCCGCGTTCGGTGCGCCGACGCGCCCCGCACTTCAGCCAGGCCGACCCCACGGCCTCGAACGACACGCTGCGCCCGCCGTAAGGCGTCTCGGCCTCCACCGGCTGAAACAGCTCCGCCAGGATCCTCATATCGGCGCTCAAGTAGGCCGAAGGCCGATAGCGCCCAGTCAAAGTCGCACCACGCGGTATGGCGCGATCCAGCCCTCCACCGGCTCGATCTCCACCGCCTCACCCCGCTCATAGGCCCGCAGCACCAGCATCAGGATCGCCAGCCTCAGCGGCGCCGGCGAGGTGGACGTCAGGCTCAACCCGACATCCCCCTCCACCTTCGCCTGCGCCGCCGCGATTAGGGTCTGGATCAAGCCGTCCTCGACCTCATGCTCGACCCTCAGAAACAGCTTCGCCTCCGCCACCGTCACCGGCTGCGCCATGGCAATCTCCATTGTCAGAAATTCCGTCTCCTCCCCATGCAATGGGGAGGGGGGACCACGAAGTGGTGGAGGGGCTCTTCAACGCCCGCAGAGCCCCTCCGTCACGGCGCAAAGACGCGCCGCGCCACCTCCCCGTCGCTGCGCGACAGGGAGGAGACGACCGGATCAGCTCACGCTGAACCTCATCACCTTGATCGCGTCGAAGTTCTGCACCCCGCCGCCGACGCGCTTGGTCGTGTAGAACAGCACATAGGGCTTGGCCGAATAGGGATCGCGCAGCACCCGCACCCCGGCCCGATCCACGATCAGATACCCCCGCTGGAAGTCCCCGAATGCGATCGACAGACTGTTGGCCGCCACGTCCGGCATGGTCTCGATCTCGGTCACCGGATAGCCGAGCAAGGAAGCCGTCTCGCCCAGCCGCGTCGCCGGCTGCCAGATGTAGTTGCCGTCCGCGTCCTTGAACTTGCGCACGGCCGAGACCGTCTTTCGGTTCATCACGAACCGGCCGTTCGGTCGGTACTGGGCCTTGGGCGCATAGATCAGGTCGATCAGGCGATCCGCCGGACTGGTCGCCGCAAAGCCGCCCGCCGCGCCCGACGCGACAGAACCGATCTGGCCCCAGGTCTGGCCCGCGTCCGCCACAGTCGGATAGGACAGCAGACCCTTGGGCTTGTTCACCCCATCGCCGTTGATGAAGGCCTGGGTCTCCTGCGCCGCAAAGGCGTCCTCGACCTCGGCCGCCAGCCATTCGTCCAGATCGACCATGGCGTCGTCCAGCAACGCCTGCGTCGCCGCCGGATTGGCGTAGAGATCCGCCGACGGAAACTCCAGCAGGGCCAGGGTCGCCGGGTCCGTCTCGGGCCGCGCGGCCGTCTCCGCCACCCAGCCGCAGGCCACGCCCGCCGTCGACACCGGCTTTCTGAACACGCCGGCCGCCACGGTGCGCACCGTCGCGATCTCGCGCATCGGACTGGCCGCCATCAGACGCCGCTCGATGGCCCGCTCAGTCTCATACGGCACGACATAGCCGCCCGAGGTCGCCCCGCCCGACAGACCCGCCTTGACCTCCAGACCGCCCGCCAGATGAGGAGACTGACCCGTCTTCAAATAGCCGTCCCATGCCGCCTTCGCCTCTGGCGCTGACGTCGGCTCGGCAAGTTCGCCTCCAATCACCGGACGACGGCTCTGGCTCATCACCCGATCCAGTCGCGCCTGGGCCGAGACGACCGCCTGATCGATGCGCGCCACCTTCTCCTCCAGCAGCACATCGGCCGCCGCCTTCTTCTCGATCTCGCCCAGCCGGGCGTCGTTCGCCCCTTTGAACGCCTCGAACGCCGCCATCATCTCGCGCACGACATCGCGCGCCTCGGGCTGGCCCGAAGCCTGTTTGGTCTCTTTCATGGTGTCTCCGGTGAATGCGTCCCTAGACGACGCGACGATCCGGGCCTGCGCCCGAAACCTGTGATTGAACGGCTGGCAGGCCCGCGAAACCGTGCTACCGATCCTGCTCTCTCGAGGATCGCTTCACATGCTCACGCTTGCTCTGGCCCTTTCCGGCGCGCTTCTGGTTCAGTCGCAACCTGATGTTTCCAAACTGCCTCCCGAACAGGCGGCGCAAGTCAGCCAGGTCTTTGGCGGCATGACCCGAATGTTCGAGACGCTGGGAACCTGCGAGCGTCAGTTCCCGCCCGAAGTCGGCGCGCAGGTGCGAGCGGCGCTGGCGAACGAAACCGACCCGCAGAAGCGTGAGGCCTCGGCCTTCCTTCTGGCGGCCTATGACAAGGGCAAGGCGTCTGAACGGGCGACGACGATCACTCAGGAGCAATGCACCGCCGAGATGCAAGCCATCACCAACGAAATGCAGGCGCTCAAGGCCGAGATGGAAAAGGCAGTGGGCGCCCAGGCGGACTGACGCCCCATGTCCCACCTGACGCCCCTCGAAAGCGCCGTCATGGACGCCATGATTTGGCAGATGGGCGACAGCGTGCCGGATCTCCGCGCCCAGGTCGCCGCCAGTTCGCCGGGCCTTCGTCGCAACACCGGCGCCGGCCTCTATTCCCAGATCGTCGTCGATGCGGACCGCGCGATCGCCAACCCGGACGCCACCGGCCTGTTCGGCACGGTCCATGTCATGGTCGCCGGCCTGCCCGACCCCGTCGGCTTCCAGATCGAGCTGCGCCAAGGCCGGCTGACGGCCCTGCATGGCCAGAGCTATGGCCAGGACACCCGCGCCATCGACTTCTCGACCACCGCCTTCGAAGAGGTCTTCACCGTCGACGAAGCCGGCCGCTCGATCCTGTTCCGTCCCGCCCGGCGCACGCCGGACCCGATCCCGCCCAGGCCAAAACCCGCCCGACCGGCCGCTGCACCCGCCGCCCAGGCCACGCCGCAAAAGCAATCCAGACCCGCGCCCCAACCGGCATCCAAGCCCTCCGATCACGCCCTGCCGTCCGCCGCCACCTCGCCGGGCCTGGCCGAGATCATCGCCGGCCTGTCGAACCCCACGGCCTCGCGCGGCGGCCAGCTGGCCCTGGTCTATCTCGGCGCCTATGCGCTGGCGGCCGTCTTCATCCTGTTCGCCAACCTGGTGCTGCACGTCGGCTGGATCTTCGGCCTGGTGCTCGCCGGCTGGGCCTTGCGCTATCTCCACGGCAAGAAGGGCCGCGCCCAGATGGCCGCCCTCGCCGAAACCCTCGACCGCAATGGCGCTTTCCAGGCCCTCAAGCCAAACTGAACCGCGCCCCCGGCAGCATCGGAAACGTCACCAGCGACACCTCCCACAGCTCGACCGCGCTCAGCACGCGCAGCCGTCCCTGACGCCGGGCCCGCGCCGTGCGGTAGCCGATCGACAGCCCATCCAGCGCCCCGGCTCGGCTCAACGCCCCGGCGAACCGCGCCTCGGCCGACCAGTCCTCGATCCGACCGCGCACGAACAGGCCCCGCGCATCCTCGACGATTTGCTCCCAGACCCCGACCGGCGCCCGCGCATCGTGCTGGTTCAGCATCCGCACGCCCTCGGCGCCCGTCTTGGCCAGACTGTCCGCAAACGCCCCCGCCTGCACCACGTCCCCGTTCAGATCCGCCACGCCCCACAGCGAGGCGTAGCCTTCGATGGCCAGTGCGCTCATTTCCCCTCCAACCTACGCTCGATCCGCTCCACCGCCGCCGCCGTCGCCTCGCCTTGGACCTCTAGCCGCGCCAACCGTTCGGCGACCAGCCTCTGCTCCCCGACCCGCTGCTCCAGCGTCGCGATCCGCGCCGCGGCGCCCCCGGCCCAGACCAGGCCGCCCACCGTCTGCACCACGACGGCGATCAGCAGCGCCGTCGGCACGCGCCGGATATAGTGTTCGGTCATGCCCCCAATCCCGCCATCCGCCGACGCTCTTCGTCGGTCAGGAAGCTCGCCGCCTCCAGCCGCGCCCACAGGGCGTCACGCTCGGGCTGCAGCGCCGAGACTGCATCCAGGTCCGCCCGGATTTCGCACCCCGCGAACCGCTCGCCCAGCCAGCCCGTCATCGCGCCCGCCGCCTTTCTCACCAGCGGGATCACCGTCTGTCGCCAGAAGGCCGCATTGGCCTCGCGATAGTTGGCGTAGGTCGCATCGCCCGGTATCCCCAGTAGCTGCGGCGGAACCCCGAACGCCAGGGCGATCTCGCGCGCCGCCGCATGTTTGCCCGCCGTGAAATCCATTTCCGCCGGCGTCAGGCTCAGCGGCTTCCAGTCCATCCCGCCTTCCAGCAGGATCGGCCGCCCTGCGTTCGCCGCCCCGGCATAGACGTTAGACAGCTGATCCTTCAGCGCCTCGAACTGCCCGTCCGTCAGCCGCTCGCCGTTCCTCGCCCCATAGACCAGCGCCCCCGACGGCCGCGCGGCATTGTCCAGCAGGGCCTTGTTCCACGCGCCCGCCGCATTGTGCGCGTCCACCCCTTGCGCCGCCGCCTCCAGCGGCGACAGCCCGTACCAGTCGTCCAGCGGGTGCCACAGCTTCAGGTGCATCACCGGCGCCCAGCCGTCCGCCGCCCGCCCGATTCGCACCGACCGTCCGTCCACGGAATAATCCCACGCCTCGGGCCAGCCTGATCGGCCCGGAACCACCTTCACCCGGTCGGACCGCAGCGCCCACAGCTCGTCCGGCGCGCCGTCCCCGTCCGCATCGCCGGTCGCCTCGACATAGGCGTTGCCCGACACCTGCAGCGCGCCATAGACCGCCTCCATCAGCTCCGCCCCCGACTGCTCGGGATTGGGCCGACGCATCAGTTTCGCCAGCGGATGCGCCTCGTCGCGCGCCCCGTCCACGAACACCGCGAACGGCGCAGCCGCCGCCGCCTCTGCGATCATGCGGATGCAGCGATACGCCACGGCATTCCTCTGATACCCCTCGCGCGCCAGGCTGGCATAGTCGTTGGGCGTCCACCTGGGCCGCCCCACCCCCGACAAGGCGATCACCCCGCCCGCCCGGCTTTTCTTCGCCTCGGGCGCGCCCACGCGCCCCGTCTGGCCGAATGGCCACCGGATCGAAACCATCGCAGTCTCCTCAGATTTCTTGTCCCTTCTCCCAGTGGGAGAAGGTGGCTCGAAGAGCCGGATGATGGTCGTTTGGCGGGCCAATTCGCACCATCTGCCCCTCACCCTTTCGCGTTGACCGATCGCTATGCTCTCGGACGCTCAAGCCCTCTCCCGCCGGGAGAGGGACGCATAAATTTCAGAAGCGGCTGCTCCACCAACACATGCACGACCGCCCCCGCCGCGAGACTGGCGAGCACCGTCACCACCACCACCGCATCCCCCGGCAGGGCGACCATCCCGCTCTCGAACATCCGCCCCAGGGTCCGGATGACCAGCACATGGACCAGATAGATCGAGTAGGACGCATCCCCCATGAAGGCCGCCGCCCGCGCCAGCCGCCCCGGCGCCCGATCCGTCCGCTCCATCCGCACCACGCCGAACGCCAGCAGCGCGCTGGGCAGACCCCAGACCGCTGCCCGCCTCAACCCGTTCCACGGATCGTTCAGCGCCCGCACATCGTCGATGCCGCCATAGCCAAAGACCAGGCTCAACCCGAACCCGACCAGCGCCAGACCGACCGCCCACAGCCCCAACCGACGCGGCGCGAACCGCCACGCCGAGGCGATCCCGACGCCCAGCAGGAACTCCAGAATGATCGGCGCGCCCCAGAACCTCAGAACCGGCGCCGCCACGACCAATCCGACCGCCAGCATCACTGCATAGGCTTCGACCAGCCCCCAGCCGACCTGCCGGCCGCCCGCCATCGCCCTGCCCGCTATGGCCAGGCCGAACCCGGCGTAGAACAGCATCTCGAAACACAGGGTCCACCCCGGCCCCAGCGCCGGAAACGTCATCTCCAGTCCGCTGAACGGCCAGAACAGGAACGTCGCCGCCGCCACGTCCGCGCTCAGCGTCCCGCCCCGCGCCATACCGATCAGGATCGGCAGCGACAGCAGCCAATAGATCGGCGCCACCCGTCGAAACCGCCGCCACAGGAAGGCCCCGGCCGCGCCCACGCCCGTCTGACCGCGCGTCGTCGTGGCGATGATGAAGCCGCTGATGACGAAGAACACGTCCACGCCCACGGCGCCGAAATTCTCCAGCGTGCCGCCGCCCACCGCCGTCTCCAGCCCCAGCCGCGTCCCGGCCAGATCCACGGCGTGCGTGACGACCACCGCCGTCGCCGCCGCGAACCGCAGCGCCTGCACCCCGTAGAACCGCTCCCCCATCCGCCACGGTTACCATTGCGCGAGCGCGCGCGACAACCTCAGATCATCACACGCGCCCGCACCGCCTCGGCGATCCTCGCCTGGCCCGCCGCATTGGGATGGACGGAATCGAACATCAGCCCGCCGGCGAAACTGCCGCCGAACAGGGCCGTCCCGTCGATGGGCGCCGCCAACCCTCGCGTCGCCGCCACCTCGAACAACGCGTCCCGCAACGCGGCTTGCGCGGCATAACTCGCCTTGCCCTGGGCCGGATCCGACGGACATCCCGTCATCAGCAGCACGTCCCCTGTCGTCAGGCACCGATCCACCAGCGTCCCCAGCCCGGCCTTATAAGTCGCGACCGCCGTCCCCGCGTTCCAGTCGTTGATCGTCAGACACACGACCGACAGATCAGGCGCCGCCGCCAGGATCGACCCATACGCCCGGTACGGCTGATCCGTCGTGCTCCAGTCCGCGATCCTGGCCCCGCCCCAACCCGCATTGATCACCCGCGCCCGGCGCACGTCCGACCGTCCTGCGACTCCGCCCGCGATGAACACCGCCCCGCCCGAGGCCCAGCGCACGCTCACCGGCCCGGCGGTCTCGGGAAACGCCACGGTCGCAACCTCCATCGACGCCGCCTTGGTGGTGCTCACCGTCGCCCGCACCACCCCGTCCGTCTCGACCGTCAGCACCCCCAGCGCCGTATTGGTCACGGCCCACAGATCGAACCGATCGACCGGCCCGTTCGGCTGAAAACTCCAGACGCCCGTCGACGACGCCGCGCCCGAGAACAGCTTGCCGCCCATCCCTGTCAGGGTGTTGACGCCCCACCCGGCCCCCAGCGTCACGCGCGGATCATAGGCGGAGTAACCCCCGCTCGCCCCGTCCGCCGCCCCAGCGCCCGCGACCGACGCCGCCGAGGCCGGCAGGCCCCGACCAGTCATCATCGCCGCCAGCCGCTCGGGCCAGGCGCTCGCCCGACCGTTCGGCGTCCAGCCGCCGGAGACCGCACCATAGCCTTGGGTCACGCTGTCGCCGATGCACAGCAGCCGCGCCTCGCGCCCGCCCGCCTGCATCGTCCTGACCGCCGCCGACCAGACGGGCAGGTCGGGCGCGGCGAACCGCGCCCTCCCCAGAACCCCGCCCGGCGCCGCCGTCGCCGCTCCGATCTCGACCCCCGACATCAGTCGAAGGCCGCCACGATCTGCGTCGCCGTCGTCCCGGTCGCCAGCACCCGGCGAACCTGTACCGGCAACCACCCCACCGGATGGTTGGCGAAGGTCACGACATCACCGTCCTCGGCCCCGACCGTCAGCACACGGACATTGCCCGCCCCGCCGACGTACAACGCCTTGGCGTAGGTCGTCAGATCGGCCGCGTCGCTGGCCGTGACCGCCGCCGCGCGCCTCGCCGGCCCGCCCGCGTCGCGCCCATGGTTCAGCAATCCGTCCCGTTCGGGAATGGCCGGCATATCGTCTCTCCTGTCGTTGAAATCTTGAGGCTCTAAAGCCCCCGCAATCGCGGTCCCGCCGACTGCGGCCCCAGCATCAGCCGCGTGATCGCCCACACCAGGGCGTCGGCCCGATCCGGGCTGGGTCCGCCCTCGCTGCCCAGCGCCAGCATCTCTTCCTCCAGCGCCGGGAAGGCGTCGCAGTGGACCACCCGCCCCTGTTCATAGAGCAGGGCCACCGGCTCGGCCCGCGCCGCCTTGGACCGCGAGGCGTGGACCATCTCGATCCGGCAGGGACACGCGCTGATGGCCAGAACCGAGCGCACCATGTCGCCGCCCTGATTGCTCTCGGCGACCACCTCGTGCGCGCCGAACTCGCGTGCGGCCGCGCTGACCGCCCCGCCCCAGCTCTGGGGCGAGCGTCCCTGCACCGTCCGGTCGGCCAGCACGAAGGCTTGGCGACCTTTTCGCCCCACGACCACGATGCCGCAGGCGTCTCCGGTCGCGGTCGCCGGCGGATCCACCGCCACGACGATCCGGTCCAGTTCGGCCGGCCGCGCACCCCTGGCCCGTTTCAGGTCCGCGATGCGGAACAGGGCGCCCTCCCCCTCGACCACCACACCTTCCAGTTCCTGCGCCGCCAGCCGCGTCCCGCCATAGACGTCGTTCAGATGCGCCAGAAAGCCGGGCGACAGGTTCTGCGCGTTCAGCGCCGTCGCCGCCCGTTCCGTCACCGTCCCGGCCTCGGCCATCAGTCGTCTCAACGCCGGGATCGGCCGGGGCGTCGTCGTCACCGCCAGCAGCGGCTCTTCCCCCAGCCGCAGTCCGAATCTCAGGTTCGACAGCACCAGCTCCGGTCGTCGCCAGGCGCAGAACTCGTCCGCCCAGGCCGCATGAAACTGCGGCCCCCTCAGACTGTCTGGATCCTCGGCCGAAAACGCATAGGCGGCCGACTGATTGCCCCACACCAGCCGACGCCGCCCCGCTTCCCAACGCGGCCGGTCGCCCGGCTCCGCCAGCGCCTTGATCCCCGACGCCCCCTCCACCATCACCTCGCGCACGTCGTGCAGGGCGGGGCCGACCAGGGCCAGGGTGATGCCGGGCAGCTTTCGCGCCATCTTGTCGATCCAGACCGACCCGGCGAAGGTCTTGCCCGACCCCCGTCCCCCCAACAGCAGCCAAGTCCTAAGGTCGAGGTCACGCGGCTTGTGTTGGTGCTCCAGCAGCCGCGCATGATTGCGCTTCAGCCTTAGCGCGCGCCCGCTCAGCTGCTTCAGCATCCTTTCTCTCGATGATGCTGTCGATCCGCTCGTATTCGACGAGCAGTTCTCTTCGGATTCGCTCGTCTTCGGCGGGGTCGTAGGTTCGTCCACCCATCTCGTCCTCTTCGTTGTCGCTCAGGCACAGCAGTCGCATCGCCTCGACCGCCTTGGCCGACCGCGCGATCACCCCGATCTGGCGCGCGACCTTTTCGGCGACGGCGGCGTCCTTGACGTCCGTCTCGCAGACGCTCTTGGCCGTCTCTTCGATCTTGCCATTCATCATCAGGAACAGGGGCTCCATCCACCCGGCGCAGGACGCAGCCGTCTCGCGCGCGCCGCCGCAGCCGCCCTCTTCGTCATCCCGATTTCCCGTCATGCCCAAACCATAGCGGACCAGCGTCCTCAGGCCGGAAGAACGCCCACATAATTCGCCAATGGCTTGTTTTCGCAGCCTTTCAACCAGCGTCATTGCGCTGGCTAGGGGGTGCTACCCTATCGCTCCCGGCCCCGTTCGACCGTCCATTCCGGCGCCTCGAAGTCCAGCGCATCTTCCGGCTCGGCCAGCGCCAGCTCCGAAATCGTCTGGCCCCGCACCGACACGCCCGCCGTATGGACCGTCTCGCGACTGCCCGAGATCAGATGATGCCATTTCGCCAGCGGCCGCCCCTCGTGCAGCCGGCGATAGGCGCACGACTTGGGCATCCACTCCAACGCCTCGATGTTTCCGGGCGTCAGCTTGATGCAGTCCGGCACCTGGGCCTTGCGGTTCGCATAGTCCGAACAGGCGCAGGCGTTCGGATCGAACAGCTTGCAATGCACCCGTGTTGGAATGACCTCGCCCGTATCCTCGTCCTCGAACCGGATCACGCAGCACAGCCCGCACCCGTCGCACAGCCCCTCCCACTCTGAAGGCGACATCTCGGCCAGGGTCTTGGTTTCCCAGTAGGGCTGCATGGCGCGCCTCATACGCGCCGCGCCGCCGCTTGTCACAGCCTCAATGCCCGACCGTCTTGGAGAACAGGTTGATCACCACCACTCCGCCGACGATCATCGCCAGCCCGACCATCGCCGGCAGGTCCAGCCTCTGGCGGAACACCACCGTCCCGATCACCGAGATCAGCACCACCCCCAACCCGCTCCAGATCGCATAGGCGATCCCCACCGGCATCTGCCGCAAGGCGATCGACAGCAGGTAGAACGCCAGGCCGTAGCAGACCGCCATCCCCGCCGTCGCCCAGGCCCGCGTGAACTGCTGCGAGGCCTGCAGCATCGTCGTGCCCGCGACCTCCAGCGCGATGGCGCCCAGCAGCGCGGCCCAGGTAAGCGGGCTCACAGATCGTTGGCCGTGATCGTGTGCCCTGGCGTCAGCAGACACAACAAGGCCTTGCGCTGCTCGGTCGAGACGTGATGCATCCCGAACAAATCCGACACCCACAGACCATCGGCCAGAAGGCGCAGCATCAAGGCGTCGTCGGCTCCGACGGGATCCTCGGGATCGTCGATCTTGATCCGGTCCATCCAGGCCTTCCAGCGCAGAACCAGGCTGGGCTCGATGGCGAAGGCGGCCAGAACAACACGGCCGATGCTCACGTCCTGCGGCGTCACCGGCTCATTGACCGTGACCCTCAGATAGGCGCGGGCGCTTCGACCATAGGGTTCGGGATCACGCGCCGCCTCCGCAAGCACGCTGTCGACATGCATGGCCCCCAGATGATCGACCATGCCTTCCAGCAGGGCGGTCTTGCTGGGGAAGTGATGCAAAAGCGCGCCCTTGCTGACACTCGTGCGCGACGCAACGGCATCCAGGGTGAAGCCTGGCGCCCCCAGTTCGGCGGCGACTTCCAAGGCCTTTTCGATGATCTCGGCGCGGGTGTCGTCAGGCGCGCGGCGGCGTGTAGTGCTGTCCATTCGCGTTACATACCAACCGGACGGTAACTGTCAAATGTCAAAGGTCGTGGCGGTTCGCCCGGCCCTCCTCTATATGGCCGCCCATGGCAGCCAGACCCCCTCTCGTCGCACTCAAGGACGTCCGTCTTCAGGACGGCCAGCGCCCCCTCTTCGACGGCGTCGACCTCGCGGTCGAACCGCGCAGCCGCGCCGCCCTCGTGGGGCGCAATGGCGCGGGCAAGTCCACCCTGATGAAGGTCGTCATGGGCCTGATCGAACCGGACAGCGGCGACCGCTCGATCCAGTCCGCCGTGCGCTTCGCCTATGTGCCGCAAGAGCCGGTCATCACTGGCGAAACTCTGCTGGACTATGCGTCATCGGGCGAGGCCGAGACCTGGACGGCCGAAAGCTGGCTGGAGACCTTCGGGCTAAATCCGGCGAAGTCGACCCAAGGCCTGTCCGGCGGCGAAACCCGCCGCGCGGCGCTCGCCAAGGCCTTCGCCGAAGAACCCGACCTGCTGCTGCTGGACGAGCCGACCAACCACCTCGACATCCTGGCCATCGAACTGCTGGAGAACGAGCTGATTCAGGCCCGGTTCGCCCTGCTGGTCGTCAGCCACGATCGCGCCTTCCTGAACCGCGTCACCAACACCGTCCACTGGCTGGAAGGCCGCCGGGTCCGCACTCTGAACAAGGGCTTCGTCGAGTTCGACGAATGGTCCTCCAAGGTGCTGGAGGAAGAGGCCGAATCCCTGCGCCGCCTGACCAAGACCATCGAGCGCGAGACCGCCACCTTCTACTCCTCCATCACCGCCCGCCGCAGCCGCAACGAGGGCCGCGCCCGCTCACTTCAGGCGCTGCGCGCCGAACGCGCCGAGAAGATGAAGGATGTGCCGCGCGAGCTTTATCTCGGCGTCGATTCCGGCTCGACCTCGGGCAAGCTGGTCGCCGAGATCAAGCATGTCTCAAAGGGCTTCAACGGCCGCACCCTGTTCAAGGACCTGACCACCCGCATCATCCGCGGCGACCGTCTGGGCATCGTCGGTCCCAACGGCGCGGGCAAGACCACCCTGGTCAAGACCCTGCTGGGCGAACTCGTCCCCGACGAGGGCACGGTGCGCATGGGCGCGAACCTCGAGCCGGTCTATCTGGATCAGTCGCGCGAGGGGCTGAAGTCGGACATGACCCTGTGGGACGCCCTGACGCCGGGCGGCGGCGACAGCATTCTGGTGCGCGGCGTTTCCAAACACGTCGCCGCCTATGCCAAGGACTTCCTGTTCTCCGAGGCCCAGTTGCGCCAGCCGATCTCGACCCTGTCGGGCGGCGAGCGCAACCGCCTGCTGCTGGCCAGGGCGTTGGCGAAGCCCGCCAATATGCTGATCCTCGACGAACCGACCAACGACCTGGACATGGACACGTTGGACAAGCTGGAAGAGCTGCTGGAGGGCTATGACGGCACCCTGATCCTGGTCAGCCACGACCGCGACTTCATCGACCGCCTGTCCACCTCGACCCTGGCCCTAAACGGACGGGGCGACATCGTCGAGACCCCCGGCGGCTGGACCGATTTCATCCGCCAGAACCCCGGCTTCCTCCAGCCCGGCGCGAACCCCCGCCCCCAGGACAAGGCCGCCGCCCAGCGCGCCGCCGAGGCGCCGCCGCCCGCCGTCGCCCCCAAGAAGACCGCCAAACTTTCCTTCAAGGACGCCCACCGCCTCAAGGAGCTGGAAGCCCTGATCGACACCTTGCCCGCGACCATCGCCAAACACGACGCGACCCTGGCCGACCCCGGCCTCTACGCCCGCGACCCCAAGGCCTTTGACGCCGCCATGAAGTCCGCCGAGAAAGCCCGCGCCGAGCTGGAATCCGCCGAACTGGAATGGCTGGAGCTGGAAGAGAAGAAGGCGGCCTTGGCCGGGTAGAGACCGAACGGCTCGTCACTCTGGCGAGGACGGCTTTAGGGCCTAACCCTGACTTTCCGGATCCCCGGGCGGCGTCTTCGCCGCGCCCCGGTTCTGCATCACGCTGACGGCGATGCAGGCGACCAGGCCGAACGCAAACCACAGGCCGAACTTGCCCGTCAAAAGCCCGATCAGGCCAAAGATCAACAGGACGCCGAAGGGGGTGAGCCGTTTCATGGGGCGGACGATAACCGGCTTTGTCGTGGCTGACGAGGCTGCGCCAAAGGCCCGGACTTGAAACCAAACCCGCCGCTGCACACTCAAGCTTCATGACCCTGCGCAGCCATCTCGTCGAATTCGCCCCGCCCCAGCAGGCGGCGGTGCGGCGGACCAACGCCGTCCTCGCCCGCGCGCCGCGTCTGCGCACCGACGGCTGGCGGATTGACGCCGGCCAGCGGCTGTCGCTGTGGCTGGACGCGGCCGCCGGGCGGGGCACCACCCCGCGTCTCAGGAAGCGCGGCGTAACCGTCGAGATCGTCCACACGGACGGCGACCACCCCGTTCCCTTGCGCATCCTGCATCCGACGGGCACGCCGCGCGCCGTCATTCTGGACATCCACGGCGGCGGCTGGGTGCTGGGCAGCGCCGGGCTGAACGACCGACTGAACGCCCATCTGGCGCATCACGGCTTCTGCGTCGTCTCGGTGGATTATCGCCTGCTGTCCGAGCGGCGTCAGATCTATATCGACGCCGCCATCGCCGACTGTCTGGCCGCCGCCTATTGGACGGTCACGAATGTCGATCGACTGGGCGCCTCAACCCTGTTTCTGGCGGGCGAATCCGCCGGCGGACATTTGGCCGCCCTGACCGCCGTCGCCCTGCGCGACCAGGGGCTGATCGACCTGGTGAAGGGCTGCGTCTTCACCTATGGCGTCTTCGACTTGTCGGGCACGGAAAGCGTGCGCTCTGCGGGGCCAGAAACCCTGCTGTTCAATGGCCCGACGATGCAGGCCGATCTGGCGCGTCTGGCGCCGGATCGCGACGAGGCGGCCTTGCGCCAGCCCGACGTCTCGCCCCTGTATGCCGACTTGACCGGCCTGCCGCCCGCCCTGTTCCTCGCCGGCGAGCAGGACCCTCTGTTCGAAGACAGTCTGTTGATGGCCACGCGCTGGGGTGAGGCGTCGGACGCGGACCTGATCCGTGTGCCCGAGACCCCGCACGGCTTCCTGCATTTCGGCGGCCCGGCCGCGCGCGGCGCGCGCAAGGCGATCCGCACCTGGCTGAACGCCCGCCTCTAGCTCGCCTCGATCAGTTCGCGGATCCGACTGCCCAGCGCCTCCATGGCGAACGGCTTGGTCATGACGTGCATGCCGGGATCCAGGTGCCCGTTGCCGACCACCGCATTCTCGGCATAGCCGGTGATGAACAGCACCTTCAGGTCCGGCCGATCGATCCGCGCCGCATCCGCCATCTGACGCCCGTTCATCCCGCCCGGCAGACCCACATCAGTCACGAGCAGGTCGATCCGCGCGCCCGATTGCAGCAGCTTCAGCCCCGCCACGCCGTCGGACGCCTCGATGCACTGATAGCCCAGTTCATGCAGGATTTCGGCGACCAGCATCCGCACCGTCGGCTCGTCGTCCACGACCATGACCGTCTCGCCGGCCTGGGCGCGCGGGGCCTGTTCGACCTCGGGGATCAGATCGGCGTCGTCCACCTCGCCGAAGTGGCGCGGCAGATACAGGCAGATCATCGCCCCCTCGCCCGCCTCGGAATAGATCCGCACCTGCCCGCCCGACTGGCGCACGAAGCCATAGATCATCGACAGGCCCAGGCCCGTCCCCTCGCCCAGCGGCTTGGTGGTGAAGAAGGGCTCAAACGCGCGCGCCGCCACCTCCGGCGCCATGCCCGTGCCGGTGTCGCTGACGCAGATGGAGACATATTGGCCGGGCTCCAGATCCTGGGCCTTGGCCGTGCGCGCGTCGATCCAGCGATTGCCGGTCTCGATCGTCAGACGTCCCCCGCTCGGCATGGCGTCGCGCGCATTGATGCACAGGTTCAGCACCGCGTTTTCCAGCTGGTGCGCGTCGATCAACACGGGCCACAGGCCAGCGCCGGCGACCACCTCGACCTCGACGCCCGGCCCGGTCGTGCGCCGCACCAAATCCTCCATCCCGCGGATCAGGCGGTTGGGATCGGTCGGCTTGGGATCCAGGGTCTGACGCCGCGAGAAGGCCAGCAGCCGGTGCGTCAGGGCCGCCGCCCGTTTCGCCGCCCCCTGCGCCGCCACCGTGAACCGCTCCACCTCGGCATGACGCCCCTGCGCGATCCGGTTGGTGATCAGTTCCAGGCTGCCGCTGATGCCGGCCAGCAGATTGTTGAAGTCGTGGGCGATGCCGCCGGTCAGCTGTCCGACCGCCTCCATCTTCTGGCTTTGGCGCAGCGCCTCCTCGGCCTGCATCAGGGCGCTGGTGCGTTCGGCGACCTGTTCTTCCAGCGTCTCGTTGAACCGCGCCAGTTCGGCCGATTGGCGGCGCAGGTCCTCGATGTCGGTGTTGGACCCGACCCAGCGCAGGATCCGCCCCTCTTCGTCATGGACGGGCTCGGCCCGCACCATGAAGGTGCGATAGACGCCGTCGTGGCGGCGGATGCGGAACTCGTTCTCATAGACCTGGCCGCTGGCCAGGGCCTGGACCCATCGCTCGGACGCCCAGTCCAGGTCGTCCGGATGAACGATCTTGCCCCACCCGGTCGTGCCGTCCAACGCGCCCTCTGCAAGGCCGGAGTAGGCATAGACCTGGGGGTTGAACCAATACAGCGACCCGTCCGCCCAACTGGCCCATATCTGGATCGGCGTGGCCTGGGCGAAGACCCGGAACTGGGCCTCGCTGTCGCGCAGGGCCGCCTCGCTTCGGGCGCGCTCGGTCGCCGTGCGAACCCGTTCGGCCACCTCGCGCATCAGGCGCAGGTCGCTGTCGGTATAGTGACGCGCCGTCGCATGGTTGACGAACACCATCGCCACGACCCGCCCCTGTTCCATCAGCGGCATGTTGACGAACGACCCGGCGCTGATGGCCTTCAGAGCCTCGGCCGTATCAGCCGTGCGCGGATCGAGGGCGACGTCGTCGATCGCCACCGTCTCGCCGCGCTTGATGTCCTCGATATAGGACCCGTAGTCGCGGAATGACAGGACGCCGGCGATGCTGCTCACCCCCGGCTGGTTGAAGTCGCGGGCGATGGTGATGGTTTCGGCGACCGTGTCCACCGTGCCGTATCCGGCCCGGCTCACGCCCATGGTGCGGGCCAGAACCTGGGCGGAGGCCTGGGCGATGTCGCCGGCGTCGGTCAGGTCGCGGATCGCGTCGTTCAGCTCCAGCAGCGCGTTCTGACGTGTCTCGCTCTGTTTGCGCTCGGTGATGTTGTTGAACAGGATAGCGACCTGCCACGCGCCCGGCTGGCCGATCCGCAGCGCCTGAACGTCATACCAGCGACCAAAGATGTCGGCCGGGTTCTCGAAACGGACCGGCTCGCCCGTCCGCGCCACCCCGCCGTAAAGATCGAACCAGTGCTGCTCCAGCCCCGGCGCGATCTCGCTGACCCATTTGCCGTAAGGGTCGACCAGGCCGGTCATCTCCTCGAAGGCCTTGTTGCCCTCGACGATCCTGTAATCGACGGGCCGATCGGCCGCGTCGAACTTCATCTCGATGACGCAGAAGCCTGTCGCCATCGCCGCGAACAGGGCGCCGTATCGCGCTTCGCTCAGCGCCAGCGCCTGGTCCGCCCGGTGGCGATCCGACACATCCATCCCCTGGATGAATACGCCCCAGACCCGACCGTCCGCCTTCAGCGGCTGGAAGACGAAATCGACGTAACGGTCCACGACCTCGCCGCCCGGCTCGGCCTGAACGGCGTACAGGGCGCTGTCGGCCCGGTGCGCCTCGCCGCTGCGGTAAACCTGGTCCAGCAGATCCAGATAGCCTTGCGCCACCGCATCGGTCAGCACCTCGCCCACCGTGCGCCCGATCACCTCGCGGTGGCCGATCACCTTCTGGTAGTTGGGATTGGTCAGCTCGAACCGATGGTCCGGCCCCGTGACCAGCGCCATGAACCCCGGCGCATGGGCGAACATCTGGGCCAGCTGGCTGCGATTGATGCCGATCGACAAGGCGTGGTCAGAGCCGGTGTTGGACAACGAATTCCCCCAAGGACTTTTGTCCGTTGATCACAGAACCCAAAGCGCGCCGCACGGTTGCAGCGCAATGTGTCCGACGCCGGACATAGCGCTCTATCGCCGCGTTTCTGTGGACAAGACAAGACGCTGATCCGCAATCGCGAATTTGATCCGTCCACCGATGTTCACAGGCTTGTCCACCGCCGCCGGGCCAATCGTGCACATCGGGGCGAGTTCGGGCGCTTGCCTCATAGCCGGTTTGGTCCGAACGTCAACAGGCCAAGGGACACGGGGCAGCGGAAATCCAGGGAGACCTGGACCTCCAGCGAACCGGCCCGGCTCTCCGACCCGGCGCTTCGGGCGATCTTCGGATCGTAACGTGCGACAGGCGGGATCCAGGCTCCAGCCCTCGACGGTCTTCGGATCGACGACAGACAGGAGAACCGGATCGGGATCGACGGACGACGCGGACTAAAATGCCGCGGAACGCCGAAGACCAGGAGCGCGACAGGATACAGCCGACCGCCCTTTCGGGTTCGCCCGAAACGACGCTGACGCCGAGGTCCAGACCCGAACGGCCAAGTCCAACCCGGACTTGGCGAGGGGACGAAGAGCACGGGTCCGCCCGCACGCTTCGTCCCCTCGCTCAATTGTGGCGCCGACGACATGAAGTCGCACTAGACAGCCGCTGCGCCAGATGCACCCCTGAGGTGCAGTCGGAGACACCCATGCGCGCGATCCTGTTCGGCCTCGGCCTGACCCTGACGATTAACGCGCCCGCGTGGGCGCAAGCGCCGGTCGTGCGCCATCAAAGTGCGACATCGCCGGATCAGGCCGTGTTTCGGATACCCTCGACCGACATCCAATGTGACGGCCAGGCGGTTCAGCCGACCTATTCCGACGACCTTCGCTTGGAAACCACCGGCCCATCTCGACGGGATCGGACGGCCGTTTCCCTGCTCTTCAGCGTCGATGACACGGGTCGCACCTTCGACATTCGCTCGCCTCAGACTACGACGCCCGGTCCTATCCGTGTCATCATTCCGACCGATATCGCCTCGCAGCAAGAACAGGCCGCCCTCGCCGCCTGGCGCTTCGAGGGCCCTCGTCGTGACTGCATCCTAACGATCCGCTACGCCTTCCAGCCCCTCGTGGAGGCGACGACCAGCGATCTGCTGCGATATTTCGCAGTCACGAGGACCCGCGGCCCCATCCGCGACGCCGTGGCTGCTCGTCTCGCCGGGCCAAACGCCAACTGCGGAGGAGAGCGCAGAGGCGGTCGCGCCCCTCGCGTCGTCAGCTATCCGGACTACAAGATCGGACAGCGTCCACCGCCAGGCGGCCAATCCTGGACGGTCGTTCGCTGGGACGTCGAAGCCGATGGACGCGCCGTCGATGTCGAGACCTTGGGTTCAGCGGGCGATACGGCCTTTGACGCCGAAACGCGACGGGCCGTATCGGAAACCGTGGTCGAGAGCGGAGGGCCCCTGAAAGGATGCGTGTTCAACTTCTATCGCAACGGCGAAAACTTACCTGCCCCGGTAATGCGGCAGATCAGCGACGATCCACTGCAGAATTGCCCCCCCGAAGTCGGCGCGCGCTTCCAAGCTCGCGCGGCGTCCGAAACCTACCCTCAAGCTTTCAGGGATCGCGGAATCGAGGGTTGGGCGCGTGTGCGCTTCGATCTCACCAGCTGGGGTGAGGTGGGCAACGTAACGCTCATTGACGCCCAGCCTGCTGCCGCATTCGGCGACGGCGGCGTTCGCCTCGTTCGTACTGGTCGGGCCGACTCCGGGTTCGACGCGGGCATTCGCTGTGTCGCTCCCATCCGCTACGTCCTTTCCCAAAGTCCCGGCTCCTAGGCCTCCTCGACATCAGACAACGCGGCCGACTGACGCCCCGCCTTCCCAAGGCCCCTATCGCCCCGTAAGTCAGGGGCATGAGCTTGTTGGGGAATCGCCTGCTGACCCGTCGCCGTGCGCTGATCGCGGGCGGGGCGGCTGTGGCGGCGGGGGCGATCGGGCTTAGGGCCTGCGGGCGGGCCGAGGCGCCGGTCGACGAACAGGGTCGCGTGCGGCTGCGTTTCGCCACCGACTGGCGCGCCCAGGCCGAACAGGGCGGCTTCTATCAGGCCCTCGCCAGCGGGGCCTATGAGAAGCGGGGGCTGAACGTCCAGATCGTCCAGGGCGGCCCCGGCGTGAACGTGCCGCAACTGCTGGCCTCGGGCGCGGTCGAACTGGGCATGGGTTCCAACAGCTTCATCCCCCTGAACCTGGTCGCGTCCGGCGCGCCGGTGAAGGCGGTCGCCGCCTTCTTCCAGAAGGATCCGCAGGTCCTGATGGCCCATCCGGACGAGGCGTTGGAGACCATCGCCGATCTGGCTGGCCGGCCCTTCCTGTTGTCCGAGGCCGGGATCAGCACCTTCTGGGTCTGGCTGAAGGCCAAATACGGCTTTACCGACGAGCAGCTGCGCCCCTTCGCCTATGACCCCGCCGCCTTCATCGCCAATGCGCGGGCGGTGCAGCAGGGCTATCTGACCAGCGATCCCTACGCCATCGAACAGGCGGCCGATTTCGATCCGCGCGTCTTCCTGCTGGCCGACGAGGGCTATCCCTCCTATGCCGCCATGGTCCTGGCGCCAAACGCCTTCGCCCGCGACAATGCGGCGGCGCTGCGCAGCTTCATCGCCGCCTCGGCGGAAGGGTGGCGCGACTATATTCGGGGCGACGCCTCGGCCGCCGACGCCCTGATCCGCAAGGACAACCCGGACATGACCCAGGCTGTGCTGGATCAGGCCCGCGAACGCCTGCGCGACTACGCCATCGTCGATGGCGGCGACGCGGCGCTTTACGGCCTGGGCGCCCTGACCGAGGAACGCTGGCAGGCCTTCTTCGACGTGACCTCGAAAGCGGGGGTTTACGAGGCCGGTCTGAACTGGCGCGACGCCTTCACCGACAACTATCTGCCCGGTCGCGGCTGACACGCGGTCGTTGTCGAATCCTGGCTTCACATTAGCGCGGGATTAAGGGTCCGAGCCCTAGTGTGTGCGCTGGAATTCCTCTCCGGAGAGCCGCCGTGCGCCGCGCCCTCGCAGTTTCGATCGTCCTGACCGCCGTCAATCTGGCGGCCGGCGCCGCCGTGGCGCAACAGGCGCCGACCAACGCGTCGGGTCTGCGCTACCTGTCCTGGCCCGGCAAGCCGGCGGTCGCCGCCCGTGCGACCCCGACGCCCGCCGTCATTCAGGCCGAGGCGCCCGCCCCGACCGTGACCGCCGCCAATCGCTCCCTGCCCGGCGCCATTCCCCTGGCCCGCCTGTCGCCCGCGCCTTCGGTCACCCCCTCGATCTCCACGCCGCGCAGCAACGGCCTGACGCCCGCCAGCGCCTGGATGCCCCAGCGTGCCCCGACGCCGGCCGAGCCTGCGCATAGTGCACCCGTAGAGGCCGCACCCGTAGAAACCGCACCGCCGCAGGCGACGGCGACGCGCGTCGCGCCCTCGCCCTATGTTCCGGAACAGCAAGCCTCCGCGCCTCAACCTGAGCCTGAACCTCAGAGGCAGGCCGAGCCGGCGCCCATCCCGCAACAGGCCGCGCAGGCCGAGCCGCAACCCGCGCCCCAGCAGGCTCAGGCGGCCGTCGCCGATCCGATGGCCCCGCGCCGCGACGCCCCCATCTATCGCCTGCAACGGCCCCAGGCCGGCGCGCCGCTGGACGCCGCCGCCGTCGCCGCCAGCGGTCAGGCCGCCCCGACGCCCACAGCCGGCGACAACAGCGCCCGCTACTATTCGGTCCACCGCCAGGCCGGCCGTCACCCCGACGCCATCCCTGCGCCGCAGCAGACCTACCTCGACGCCCTGCCCGTCCAGATGGCCCAGACGCCGCAATCCAGCGACCTGGCCCAGCCGGACGGTCCGCCTGCCCTGATCCGCAACGCCAACGGCGCCCTGCGCGCCGTGCCCCAGACCGAAGCCGACAACCTGCCATGAACGATCGCGCCGTGATCGAACCTGCCGAGATCAAGGGCTCGCGCCTGCCCGAACTCATCGCCCTGGCCAGCGAGGAGTCCAGCGAGAAGCGTCGTCTGCTGCTGCGCGAACTGACGGCCCACTTCTTCGGCGCGCCGGCGCCCAACGCCAATGAAACCGCGCTCTACGGCACGGTGTTGGCCAAGTTGTCGGCCGAGATGGAGGTCGCGGTCCGCGCCGAACTGGCCGCCCGTTTCGCCCAGGCTCCCAACGCCCCCCACAGCCTGATCCGCCGTTTCGCCGACGACGAGATCGAGGTCGCCGAACAGGTTCTGCGCGCCTCCACCGTCCTGACCGACGAGGATCTGATCCAAGTCGTGCGCAAGCGCAGCCAGGGCCATCTGCGCGCCGTCTCGGGCCGCGCGACGGTGTCCGAGGCGGTTTCCGACGTCATCGTCGAGCACGGCGACGACGACACCTTGAACACCCTGCTGCGCAACGACGGCGCCCAGCTGTCGCGCGCCGCCTCCGAAACCGCCATCGAGCGCGCCAAGGCCAATCCGGCCCTGCACGCCGCCACGGTCGAGCGCCAAAGCCTGCCCGCCGACCTGCTGAACGAGATGTATTTCGTCGTCGAGGCGCGGCTGCGTCACCAGATCCTGGAACAGAACGCGCGCATGGATCCGGCCCTGCTGGAGGCGGCGCTTGCGGCCGGCCGCACCCGCGTCGCCACCGACGACGGCGCCCTGCCCGCCGACTATGCCGAGAACCTGGCCTATATCGACGAGCTTCAGGCCGCCGGCCAGCTGACGCCGCAGACCCTGATCCGCTTCCTGCGCTCGAATGGTCGCACGCCCTTCCTCATCGCCCTGTCGAAGCTGGCCGACATCGACTTCCACACCGCGCGCGGCATTGTCGAGCGCAAGGACCTGGACGCCCTGTCGGTGGTCTGCAAGGCGGCCGACATGGACCGCGCCGTCTATCTGACCTACGCCGTCGCCGTCCTTGGCGCCGAGGACAATCCGATGGGCAAGGCCGCCGCCTATGGCCGCATGTACGGCGAACTGACCCGCGACGCGGCCCTGCGCACCCTGCGCTTCTGGCGCATGCGCCGGACCGCCCAGGCGGCCTGAAGCAGTAATGATTTCTCCCTCCTCCCTGCGGGGGAGGGTGGTCGCGCAGCGACCGGGTGGGGCGGCCCGGCACGGGCGCACTCATCAGATCAAAGACAAATCCGTGGGACGTCTCCCTGCCGTCCCCACCCGGCTGCGGCTGCGCCTCAGCCACCCTCCCCGCTACGGGGAGGGAGAATGCTCGTGCGCCCCAAAAGAAAAACGCCCGCCTCCTGATGGAAGCGGGCATCTCCAGACCGAAAAACCTCGGCTTATTTCTTCGCGCGGGTTCCGGCGGCGCGGGCGGGTTTGCGGCCGCCCTGGCCCAGACCCATCGACTTGGCCAGTTCCGAACGCGCCTTGGCGTAGTTCGGGGCGACCATCGGATAGTCTTTCGGCAGACCCCATTTGGCGCGGTATTCTTCGGGGCTCATGTCGTATTTGGTGCGCAGGTGACGCTTCAACGACTTGAACTTGCGGCCGTCTTCCAGGCAGATCAGGAAATCGGGCGCGATCGACTTGCGGATCGGCACCGCCGGTTCCTTGGGTTCAGGTTCGGCCTCGACCGGACCGTTCGACACACCCGACAGGGCGGCGTGAATATTGGCGATAAGCGCAGGCAGGGCCTCTGCCGAGACCGAGTTATTGCCGACATAGGCCGACACGATGTCTGCGGTCATCTCCAGCAGTTCGGGCTTATCTTCCATTATCGGCTTCGCTTTCCTGATTTATTGAGTTCGGCTGATTCTCCAACCGAACGACCCCAATAGCGTCATAGGGTTGTTTCGCCGTGAAAGCAAACACGCGTATAAGCGGTGCGATATGCACGTCTATGCATTCGACTTTAGTGATCAGACCTATCGACCGAAGTCTTCGGCCAGCACCATCATCGCCGCCCGCTCCGGCGCCGAATATTCATCGACGGCGTCATCCTCACCGTCGCGAATGGCGCGCAACAGCGTGGGCGTCAGGGCCGACGACAAAGACCAGTTCCAGTAACGCAGCACCGTCTGGGCGCGATCGACGGCCAGCATTTCATAGGTGATCTGCACACGCTCCCAGTCGGGATGGATCTTGCCGTCCGCCGTCGTTTCGGGCCGCCGCATCGAGCGCCATAGATTGGTCAGATCGACGCGCGACATCCCGGTCGCCTTGCACAGGATCGCCAGCGGCTCGCCGCCGGGATCGCCCAGAAGCTTGGCCCCCGTCAGCGGCTTGATCCCGGCCAGGAAGGCGATCTCGGACGCCGTCTCGCGCGTCAGGCCATCGCTGGCGGCGACCATGACGGCGTGTTCCAGATTGTCGAACGGGCTCTTTTCGATGGCGGCGCGATTGCGCTGGCGGCGCTCGATAAACTGAAGCGCCTTGCGCGCGACAGGATCGGACCAGCTTTCGTCATTGGCGATGACGAAGACGTCTTCCGACGCCTCCTGCATGACTTCGCGCGATACGGCGAACCGTTGCAGGATGGTGCGGCGATCCTCGGGCGCGCACCACCAGAACATGACATAGGCGCCCGAGGGTCTCAGCTCGGGCCGTTTCAGCAGGGGGCTGCACAGGCTCGGCGACTGGCGGCTCAGGCCCACCACCGTCTCGATGCCCAGCTGCGACAGGCGGGCGGTCGTGTTGCGCAGCACCGCCTCGATCACCTCCATCTCGCCGAAGGAGAACAGGGTCTCGGTCACGATTTCCGACAGGCCCCGGCGCACGGCCAACAGCATCCGATGTTCGAAACTGGCGTCGCGCGCACAGCCGACGATGTCCGCATCGCTCAGCGAGGCGCATTGTTCGATCAGCAGGCCGGCGATGTCCGGATCGTCGCGCAACAGGATGCGCGCCACGCTGTTGGGCAGTTCGGCCAGCGGGGCCAGACGTGCAGCCACGCGCTTGCGCTCATCGTGCGAGGCCAGCCGCAGCATCTCGACCAGCAGGTCGCCCGTCACCGCCCGCTCGAAGGCGTTGATGCGGCTGGCGGGCAGCGACACGACGTCGGCCAGACGCTTCAGCAGCGCCCGGCGCGCACGCAGCGGCGGCGGCGTCGCCTCTTCCCCGATCATGGCTGCCAGATCGCCCATCCCCCCACCTTAGAAGCGAGCGGTTAACCGGGCGTGAGCCGGATCAGCTCTTGTTGACCACCACCACGATGGCCAGGATCACGAAGGCGATGACCGCCAGCACCCGCGCGATCCACGGCGCGGCGACGAAGACGCCTAGGACGGTGATCCCGCTCTTGACCGCATCGGGTCGTGTCAGCGCCTCCTTGAACGTGCCCGACGGCCGCGCCGCGTCGCCCACGATCGGATGGCCGCAGTTAGGACATGCGACGGCCGCCTCAGACACCTGACGCCCGCAGGCGGGGCAAGGGATCAAGGTCATGCTCAGCCTCCCGCGCGTGGCGTGATGCGGATCTCGACGCGGCGGTTCTTCTGGCGCCCCTCGGGATCGTCGGAGCCGTCCGGCTTGACGTTGGGGGCCACGGGGCTCCGCTCGCCAAAGCCCTCGGCGCCCAGGCTGCGCCCGGCCTCGCGTTGCAGCCGCGCCGCCACCGCACGCGCGCGGCGCAGAGACAGGCCCTCGTTATAGGCGTCGTCGCCCTTGGCGTCGGTATGGCCGCCGATGCTGACCTGGGCCTGCGGATAGCTTTTCAGCAGTTCCGCCGCCCGCGTCAGGGCCGGCTCGGCGTCCGTCCGGATCGTCGCCTTGTCGAAGTCGAACAGAACATCGGCCGGCAGGTCGATCACGATCACCCCGTCGGTACGCCGCGCGTTCAGTTCGCTGAGCAGGCTGCGGGTGGTCTCGACCCGTTCGGGCGCGACCTCGGACGAGACGAACACGCTTTCCAGCGCGCTTTCCGGCCCCGACTTGGCGAAGGTGGACCGGGGCGCGGCCATGTCCTTTTCGAAGGTTGAGCGCAGGCCGATGGCGCTGCCGCTCATCAGCCGCACCGTCAGGGCCGAGGCGACGCAGGGCGTCAGTCCTGCGGCCAACAGCGCCGCCGCCATGGCGGGCGCGTGTCGTCCCGTCATCCGGCCGCTCCGTTCGTCGGGTTTTGGGCGGCCTGGGCGGTCAGCGGAATGGTCATGCGCAGGAACGGACCGATGATGCTGTCCGACGTCGAGCCTTCGTTAAATACGACCGAAATCTGGTTCACGCCGGCCGGCACCGCGCCCATGAAGACCAGGCGGCCGTTCATGGTGTCGCCCTTGACGATGTTCATGTTCGGATTGCCCTCGGGCGGCTTCAGACGCAGCTTCTGGCCGTTGGGCAGTTCGATATAGGTGGCGTTGGTCGCCATCTGCACATTGTTCGTCATGTCGCTGGCGAACGAGATGCTGACGTCCAGGATGGTCGCGTCTTCGGCCAGATCGACGTTCTTGACCCGCACCGTGGCGCCCACGTCGGTCACGCCCTGCACATTCACCGGCACATTGCGGATCTGGCGCGGCTGGGCGGTGACGGGGGTGTTGGCGGCGGCGGCGGCCTGTTGCTCGGGCGACATCGACGGATCGACCGCCGCCTTGTCGTCATTGTTGGAACAGGCGGCGAGCGCCAGGGCCGAGACCCCGGCGACGGCGATCAGGCGAAGTGCGGCGACAGACATGAAACGCTCCGGCGTTGTTGATCCGCCGCGCGTCGCCCCTCATCCCAAGCGGAGCCGCACGCGCGTCCGTTATCGAACACGCGAACGGCCTAAAGGCTCCGCTTACAAGCCTTCAAAAAGGGCCGTGGACAGGTAGCGTTCGGCGAAGGACGGGATGATCACCACGATGGTCTTGCCCGCATTCTCTTCGCGCGCGGCGATGCGGAAGGCGGCTGTCAGGGCCGCGCCCGAGCTGATGCCGACGGGGATGCCCTCGACCCGCGCGGCCTTGCGCGCCATGTCGAAACTGTCGTCGTTGGACACCTGCTCGACCCCATCGACCACCGACGGATCATAGATGGCGGGCACGAAGCCGGCGCCGATGCCCTGGATCTTGTGCGGGCCGGGCGCGCCGCCGGACAGCACCGGAGAGGCCTCGGGCTCGACGGCGATGAACTGCACCGACGCCTTCTTCGCCCTCAGCGCCTGGCCGACGCCCGAGATGGTGCCGCCGGTGCCGACGCCGGCGACGACGATGTCCACCGCCCCGGCCGTGTCGTTCCAGATTTCCTCGGCCGTCGTGACGCGGTGAATGGCGGGATTCGCCAGGTTCTCGAACTGCGACGGGCTGATCGAGTTCGGCGTGGTCGCCAGCAGTTCCTGCGCCCGCGCGATCGCGCCCTTCATCCCCTTTTCGGCCGGTGTCAGCTCAAGCCGCGCGCCCAGCAGGGCCAGCATCTTGCGCCGCTCGATCGACATGCTTTCGGGCATGCACAGCGTCAGCTTCAGCCCCTTAGCCGCCGCCACGAAGGCCAGGGCGATGCCGGTGTTGCCGCTGGTCGGCTCGATCAGCACCGTGTCCTGATCGATCTTGCCCGCCTCCTGCAACGCCTCGACCATGGCCACGCCGATCCGGTCCTTGACCGAGGCGATCGGGTTGAAGAACTCCAGCTTGGCCAGAACCGTCGCCTTCGTATCGTACTCCGCCGACAGACGCGGCAGACGCACGATGGGCGTGTCGCCGATGGTGTCGACGATCGAGTCATAGACCTTGCCCCGGCCCTTCTTCAGGTGGCGGGACGCGTCATAGCTGAAGTCGGTCATGGAAAAGGTCTCCTCGAATGCTGGCGCACAACAGATAAGGCCTTGCCGCCCCACGCAAGGGGTGACGCGCGATGATTTCTGCGAACGACCGTCAGAACCCTTTACCTAAAGCCAGCCGGCGGCCCGCAGATTGGCCACCCGTGCGCGGGACACCGGCGCCGTCAGACCACCAGTCAGGGCCATACGCAGGTTACGGCCGTCCTCGACGACCCCGACGATGGCCGCGCGCGCCACCCACCACGAGCGATGGGTCTGAAGCCCCTCGACGCCCTTCAACGCCGAGACGGCCTGCGACAGCGACATCAGAACAAGCTGCGAGCCGCGCGTCGTGTGCACGCGCACATAATGGTCCTCCATTTGCAGGCAGATCAGGTCGCGCCCCAACCCGGCGGGCAGGGTGCGCGCGAAGCCCGGATCGCCTTCATCCGATCGCGTCGCCGTAGCGGACGTCCGCATCCGCAACAGGGCGTAGAGCGCTACATAGACGGCCCCGATCAGCAGGGCCTGCCCATACCATTCGACCCAGCCGACACGCTGGCGAATGCCGGGCCACAGGACCACGGCGATGATCCGGCTGATCACGGCGGTCGGCCCGCTGGCGACGACGATCAGCATGGGCAGCCAGAACCGCATGGACACGCGTCTGCGGCGCATCCTGGGCCAGGCCCAGCGGATCGCAGCGCCGAACACCGCGCCGCTGATCACCAAAACCGCCGTCCAATAGCCGATCCGCACCGCCAGCCCGTCGTTGAAGAAGCTGCCGAAGGGACCGACCGCGCCCAACACCGCCCCCGTCAGGGCGCAGGCCGCCAGATCGACGGCCCAGGCGCGCGGCGTATTCAGTCTGTCAGCGGCGTTCTGCGTCATCGTCCCTTCCCTCGTCAGCCCACTATCGTCGAACCCTTCGCCCGTCCACGCACCCGTTCGCCCATTGGCGAAATGCGGCTGGCGTTCGCTCGGTCTCGCCCCGAACAGCGGGTCGTCTCGACCAACGGAAACCGACATGCCCCATCGCTCACCGCCGCAAAACCTGATCGCCGGCTTCGGCCTGGCCCTGATGCTTCTAGCCGGCGCCGCCTCGCCCGTGCAGGCGACCGCGCCACAAGCCGAAGGCCCGGCGCGCGCCCAGATCGATCCGCAGGCGCCCGATCAGGTCTTCACCTTTCCCGGCGGACCGGACGGCGCGGTCGAGGCCGCAGTCTGGCTGCCGGCGCGTCCCGCCGATGGCCGGCCCGCGCCCCTGGTCGTCATCTCGCACGGCAACGGCGGCGGCTTGCGCAGCCATGCCGACACCGCCAGAGCCCTGGCCGACGCCGGCTTCGTGGTCGCCGCCCTGACCCATCCCGGCGACAACTATCGCGACATGAGCCGCTCCACCCAACTGACCAATCGCGCGCCCCAGCTCAGCCGCCTGATCAACTATATGACCGGCGACTGGCGCTCGCGGCCGGGCGGCGTCGCCGTCGATCCGAACCGCATCGGCGCCTTTGGTTTCTCGGCGGGCGGGTTCACGGTCACCTCGGCCATCGGCGGGGTTTCGGACGCGGCGGCCATCGGCGACCATTGCGAGGCCCATCCCGGCTTCTTCGCCTGCCGTCTGCTGGACGTGATGGGGATCGACCTGTCGACCTGGCGTCCGCGTGCGAAGGACGACCGGATCAAGGCCGCCGTCATCGCCGCCCCGGCCCTGGGTTTCTCCTTCACGTCCGACAGCCTCGCCGCCGTGCGCATTCCGGTTCAGCTGTGGCAGGCGGGCGCCGACGACATTCTGCCCGCGCCCTACAACGTCGAGCCGATCCGCGATCATCTGGGCGCCGCGCCCGAATACCACCGCGTCGAAGGCGCAGGTCATTACGACTTCCTGCCGCCCTGCTCTCCGGCCCTGGCGGCCGAGGCGCCGCAGATTTGCACGCCGACGCCACACTTCAACCGCGCCGATTTTCACAAGGATCTCAATCGCGAGATTGTCCGCTTCTTCCAGCGAACGCTGTAGCGCCGCGGGGACCGGCCTAGGCGAAACAGATACGGATGACCATGGCTCTTGCCGCCCCACGCAAGGGGTGACGCGCGATGATTTCTGCGCAAACCTTTCAGAGCGGCTATGTCAGCCTATATGTCGCCGTCGCGCGAACCGAGATTTCCGTCCTTGCCCCACACCCGCCCGCCCTCCGACCCCGGCCTGACCCCGGAGATCGCCGAACTGGTCGCCGAGGTGTGGGCCGACACGGCCTCTCAGACCCAGATCCAGATGGACGATCCGGTCGCGCCCAAGGTCGAGGATGCGCCGACGCCCGAGACCCGTTCCATCGCCGACGAGCTGCGCTATCGCCTGAAGCAGCAGTCGCTGCTGGCGCGCTTCGGCGAGGTGGCCCTGCGCGAACGCGATCGTCAGGCCCTGCTCGACGCCGCCTGCGTGGTCTGCGCCGACGGCTTGGAGACGCCCCTGTCCAAGGTGCTGATCCACAATGAAAGCCGCGACCGGCTGGTCTTGGTCGCCGGCGTGGGCTGGAGCGGCGAGGTCGAGGGTCACGCCTCGCTGGGCGTCGAGCTGGATTCGCCGGCCGGCTACGCCTTCCAGACCGGCAAGCCGCTGATCTCCAACCATCTGGAGAACGAACAGCGCTTCCATACGCCCAAGCTTCTGGCCGACCACGGCGTGCGGCGCGCCATCAACGTCCTGATCCGGCCCGAACTGGACGGCGAACCCTGGGGCGTGCTGGAGGTCGACAGTCCAGACGAGGGCCAGTTCGACGCCCGTGACGCCCTGTTCCTGGACGCCTTCGCCGCCGTCGTCGGCGCCGCCATCGCCCGCCAGCAGACCGAGCAGCGGCTTCTGGCCGCCATCGAACATCAGGCCCTATTGACGCGAGAGGTCAGTCACCGGGTCAAGAACAGCCTGTCTCTGGTCTCCAGCCTGCTGTCGATGCAGGCGCGCGGCGCGGCCTCCGACGAGGTGCGCGCCGCTCTGGCCACGGCCGGATCGCGCATCCAGGCCATCAGCGAAGTCCACGACCAGCTGTGGCGCGGCGCCGACGTCCAGACCGTGATCCTGTCCGACTTCCTGTGCCAGCTATGCGAGGCCATCGACGCCGGCAGCGACCGCCATGTCGTCACCTGCGAGGCGTCCGATGCGCCGCTGGGCGCCGACATCGCCATCCCGCTCGGTCTGATCGTGAACGAGCTGGTCACCAACGCCATCAAATACGCCTATGGCCCCGAGGGCGGCGGCGTCTCGGTCACCGGCCGCATCGCCGACGGACGCCTGACCGTCACCGTGGCGGACCAGGGCAAGGGCTTCGACCTGATCGCCGCCCGCAGCGACCGCAGCCTGGGCATGCGCGTAATCGACAGCCTGGTCCGCCAGATCGGCGGCACGATCGAGAACCGAACCCAAGGCGTCGGCGCGATCCTGGTGGTCGAGGCCCCGGCGACCTAGCGCTCCAGCACCGCGCGCCCCGGATCGAAGCCGACGACCTCGCGGATGACGATCATGCTCTTGAAGCCGCGCACGCCCTTTTCGGGGACCAGTTCGCGGATGCCGAAGGCTTCATAGTCCTGCATGGAGCGGACGGCGACGGTCAGCAAATAGTCGGTTTCGCCCGTCACGTCCCAAGCGCCTTGCACCTCCGGGCTGGCCTTCATGGCGCGCTGGAAGGCGTCCATGACCTTACGATCCTGGGTGTTCATCTCGACCTGGACATGCAGGACGATGCGCGGCTCGACCCGGGCGGGATCAATGACGGCGACGTCGGCGGCAATGACGCCCTCGGCCCGCAGGCGACGCAAGCGGCGCAGGACGGCGGATTCCGATAGGCCCACCGCCTCGGCCGTCACCCGCGCCGGCTCCAGATTGTTGCGCCGGACCCGCATCAGCAGCTTATGGTCGAAATCGTCGAGCGTGACGAAATTCGTCATTACAGGGTCTCCATTGACGATTTCCGTCGCATTCAAGCGGAAACTCGCCGGGAAGCGCAAGCGGCGTTACGCTAGCTTTACGCCATGACGTCGCTGGCCCTGAAAACCCATCTGAACTCGCCGCTGGCGGCGCGCCTGATCCCCTATCTGGCGCTGTTTGCGGGCATGGTGACGCTGGCGTGCGGCACCTCCTTCGCCAAGACCCTGTTTCCGGTCATCGGGGCGGAGGGGACCTCGGCCTATCGCGTTGGGATTTCGGCCGTTCTTCTGGTCGCCGTCTTCCGGCCCTGGCGGTTCCGCCTGAACCGCGCGGACCCGGGGCGCCATCGCGCTTTACGGCGTCGTGCTGGGGGCGATGAACCTCAGCTTCTACATGGCCCTGCGCACCATTCCGCTGGGTCTGGCCATCGCCATCGAGTTCATGGGGCCCCTGACCCTGGCCCTGATCCATTCGCGTAAGCCCATCCATTTCGCTTGCATTGGTCTGGCGGTCATCGGCTTGGGCCTGCTGTTGCCGCTGAAGGCCGGGGCCGGCGCGCTGGATCCCGTCGGCATGGCGCTGGCGGCCTTCGCCGGCCTGTGCTGGGCGCTGTACATCGTCTTCGGCAAGCGGCTGTCGCACCTGCACGCCGGTCAGTCGGTGGCGCTGGGCATGAGCGTGGCGGCCATGGTCGTCGTGCCGTTCGGCGTGGCCCATGCGGGCGCCGCCTTGCTGAACCCCGCCATCATCCTGGCGGGCGTGGCGGTGGCGATCTTCTCCAGCGCCCTGCCGTATTCGCTGGAAATGGTCGCCTTGCGCAGCATCCCCAAACGCACCTTCGGCGTGGTGCTCAGCGCCGAGCCGGCGGTCGGCGCCCTGGCAGGGCTTGTGATCCTGCACGAGCATCTGACCGGCCAGCAATGGCTCGCCATCGCCGCCATCGTCGCCGCCTCGGTCGGCGCGATCGCGACGACGCGGGATGCGAAAATCGAGCTGGAGCCGAGCGCGCCCTAGAACTCTTCCCAGCCCGCGTTCGATGCCGCCGCCGCAGCCGCGCCGCCGCTGGCGAAGGCCCGGATGCGGGCGCGTTCGCGGGCCAGGGGGACGGGGGCGGCGGCCTGCGACAGGTCATGGATGCGGGCCTGAGCCGGCGCTTCGCCCGTCTCGAAGCGTTCGACCAGCAGGGCCAGTTGCTCGGTCTCGGACTTCAGGCTCATGGCGGCGGCGGTCGTCTGTTCGACCATGGCCGCGTTCTGCTGGGTCACCTGATCCATTTGGTTGACGGCCGTATTGACCTGGCTCAGCCCCGTCGCCTGTTCCTGAGCCGAGGCGGCGATCTCGCTGACCAGGGCGTCCATCTCCGCCACCTTGACCGCAATGGCCGACAGGGCGGCGCCGGTCTCGTCGACCAGCTTGACCCCTTGCGCCACCTCCTGGCCCGAGGTGGTGATCAGGGTCTTGATCTCCTTGGCGGCTTCCGCCGAGCGCTGCGCCAGAGCCCGCACTTCGGAGGCGACGACAGCGAAGCCGCGCCCCGCTTCGCCCGCCCGCGCCGCCTCGACCCCGGCATTCAGGGCCAACAGATTGGTCTGGAAAGCGATCTCGTCGATCACCGCCGATGATGTCGCTGATCTGGGTCGAGCTGCGCTTGATGCCGTCCATGGCCGCGATCGCCTGGCGCACCACCTCGCCCGATCGGTCCGCCTCGGCGCGAGCGCCCAGGGCCGCCGCGGAGGCCTGTTTGGCGCCGTCCGCGCTGCGTTTCACCGTGGCGGTGATCTGGTCCAGCGCCGCCGCCGTTTCTTCCAGACTGGCGGCCTGCTGTTCGGTGCGGCGCGACAGGTCGTCGGACGCGCTGGAGATTTCGCCCACCCCGCCCCGCAGACCCGACACGGCCCGCAGCGCCTGGCCCATCGTCTGGCGCAGGCTTTCGACTGCGGCATTATAATCGTCGCGCACCCGCACATGGTCGCCCTTCACCGGCGCATCAATCCGCGCGGTCAGGTCGCCGGCCGACAGCTTGTTCAGCACCCCCGCCAGAGCGTCGACCAGCAGGGTCTGGGCGCTTTCCGCCTCGACCCGTTCGGCCTCGCGGCGCGCGGCTTCCTGCTCGTCGGCGGTGATGTCAATCGCCAGTTTGATCACCTTCACCGGCCGCCCGTCGGGGCCGAACACCGGATTGTAGGAGGCCTGCAGCCACACCTCGCGCCCGCCCTTGGCCAGCCGCCGGAACTTGCGCGCCAGGAACTGACCGGCGTTCAGCTCGCGCCAAAAGGCGGCGTAGTCGGGCGAAGCCGCCTCGGCCGGGTCCATAAAGGTCCTGTGGTGGGCGCCCCGGATCTCGTCCAGACTATAGCCCATCGTGGTCAGAAGGTTCTGGTTGGCGTCGATGATGGTGCCGTCCAGGTTGAACTCGATCACGGCCTGCGACCGGCCGATGGCGGCCATCTTGCCGTCCAGATCGATCAGCCGATCCTGCATGTCCGATGACTTCGGTTTACGCGCGAACATAGGTTGCAACCTCTTCGCTGTCGGCCGGCCCCCGCCCGCCTCGGTTGCAAGATTAGCCGCCTAATTAGTTGAAAAACCGTTTCACGTTTGAGTTGCAATCGAGACGCAGTAATCGCGGCCTTATCCCCCGCGTTGCAGCAGCGCTTCATCGGTCGTTAACCACGTTGCCGCATCTGTTGAGACCTGTTCCTGGGGTCTGATTTTTGCGCAATCTCGTCGCCGCCGTCGAAGCGATCGATCCGCTGGTCGTGACCGGCAAGGTCGCGGGCGTGTCGGGCCTGCTGATCGAGTCGCGCGGCGGCCTGTCGCGCCTCGCCGTCGGCGCCCGGGCCGAGATCGGTCGACGCGGCCACGATCCCCTGCCCGCCGAGGTCGTCGGCTTTCGCGATTCCAAGGCCCTCCTGATGCCCTTCGGTCCGGTCGAGGGCGTGGCCCCCGGCGCCGATATCCGCATCATCGATCAGGCCGCCAGCGTGCGCCCGACCACCGCCTGGCTGGGCCGCATCATCGACGCTTTCGGCCAGCCGATCGACGGCAAGGGTCCGCTGCCCCAAGGCCCCGCCCCCTATCCTTTGCGCGCCCCGCCCCCGCCCGCCCATTCGCGCGGCCGGGTGGGCGAGCGGCTGGATCTGGGCGTGCGGGCCATGGATGTCTTCACCACCACCTGCCGGGGCCAGCGCCTGGGCATCTTCGCCGGGTCGGGCGTGGGCAAGTCGGTGCTGCTGTCCATGCTGGCCAAGGAGGCGACGTGCGACGCCGTCGTCGTCGGCCTGATCGGCGAACGCGGCCGCGAGGTGCGCGAGTTCGTGGAAGAGACCCTGGGCGAAGAGGGGCTGAAACGCGCCGTCGTCGTGGTCGCCACGTCGGACGAACCGGCCCTGAAACGCCGTCAGTCGGCCTATATGACCATGGCCATCGCCGAATTTCTGCGCGACCAGGATCTCGAAGTTCTGTGCCTGATGGACAGCGTCACCCGCTTTGCGATGGCCCAGCGCGAGATCGGGCTGGCGGCCGGCGAGCCCCCGACCACCAAGGGCTACACCCCCACCGTCTTCACCGAACTGCCCAAGCTGCTGGAGCGCGCCGGTCCCGGACCGATCCGGCCCGACGGCACGACGGCGGCGCCGATCACCGCCCTGTTCACCGTGCTGGTGGACGGCGGCGACCATGACGAGCCGATCGCCGACGCCGTGCGCGGTATTCTGGACGGCCACATCGTCATGGATCGCAAGATCGCCGAGCGCGGGCGCTTCCCCGCCATCGACGTGTTGAAGTCCGTCAGCCGCACCTTGCCCGGCTGTCAGACCCCGCCCGAGCGCGAGTTGAACAAGCGCGCCCGCCAGTGCCTGAGCGCCTACGCCAATATGGAAGAGCTGATCAAGATCGGCGCCTACCGCACCGGCGCCGACCCCATCGTGGACCGGGCCATCGCCCTGAATCCGGCGCTCGAAGATTTTCTGGGACAAGACAAGGACGATGCGACGCGTCTTTCCGATTCCTTTACCCGGCTGGAAGCAATCCTGAACCAAGGCATGATCAGGGAGTGATGATTTAGATGACCGCTTGGGCCCAATCCCTGATCCGCATCTCCAACTATGAGGTCGAGACGCTGCAGAAGCGCTTGGCCGAGATCGCCGAACGCCGCGCCGGCGCCGAACTCCGCATCGCCGTGCTGGACGCCGAGGCCGAGGGCGAACGCAACCGCGCCCGCATGGACGCCGAGGCCGGCATGATGCTGGGCGCCTATCTGAACGGCTGGAAATCAAGGAAGGCCGCCGCCGAAGGCGACCTGTCGGTGCTGGACGCCGAGGAAGCCGGCGCCCGCGACGCCCTGACTGGCGCCTTCGAAGAGCTGAAGAAGTTCGAACACGTCGCCGAAACCACCAGGCTGAACCAGCTGATCGCCCTCGCCAAGCGCGAAACCGCCGCCTTCGACGAGCTGGGCCTGCGGAAGCGTGCGGTCTGACGACCCGCAGCCTTCTACGTCTGCCTTCGCTGGAGGGAGACGCATGACGCCGACCCGCCGCGGTATCCTCGCCGCCCCGCTCGCGCTTGCCGCCTGCGACCGCTTCGCCTCGGCGGAACCGTCGCCGCCCAACGTCCCCCCGCTGAAGTCCATCGCCCCCGCCCCCTTCGGCACGGCGATCAAGGCCAGCCAGATCGACGACCCGGACTGGGTCTCGCTGGCCCGCGCCAACGTCTCCCAACTCACGCCCGAGTGGGAGATGAAGATGGAGTACATCCTGGCCGACGGCCTGGACCGGCCCAACTTCGACCGCTCGGACCGTATCGCCGCCTTCGCCCGGGCCGAGGGCATGGCGATGCATGGCCACACCCTGATCTGGTACGCCCAAGGCCAGGAGGCCTTCGCCGGCCTGTCGGGCGCCGGCTTCGACCGCGCCTTCGACGGCTATATCGCCACGGTCGCCGGCCGCTATCGCGGCAAGGTCCGCAGCTGGGACGTGGTCAATGAGCCGATCCTGGACGACGGGTCGGGAATGCGAGACTGTCACTGGTCGGCGCGATACGGCCACGACGGCTATATCCTGCGCGCCTTCGAAAAGGCCCGGATCGCGGATCCTGACGCCATCCTGTTTCTCAACGAATACAATCAGGAGAGCGTGCCGGCCAAGGGCGCGCAGTTCCTGAAACTGGTCGAGCGCCTGCTGAAGGCGGGCTGTCCGCTGCAGGGCCTGGGCCTGCAATCCCACCTTTGGATCGACATCCCCGAGGGCGTCATCGCCGCCTATATGCGCGAGATCAGCCAGTTCGGCCTGCCGATCCATGTGTCGGAGCTGGACTGCACCCTGCGCACCGAAAACCGTCTGGACCTCCGTAGTCAGGCCGACCGGATCGCGGCCCAGGGCGCGCGCGTCACCGAACTGGCCTCGGCCTTTGCGGCCCTGCCCAAGGCGCAGCAGTTCGCCTTCACCGTCTGGGGCCTGCGCGACACCGACAGCTGGTATCGTCAGGGCGACAAGGACGACGGCCGGGACAAGCCCCTGCTCTTCGACAGCTTCGGTCGCCCCAATCCGATGGCGGCCGCCCTCGCGGCGGGCTTCAAGACACCCGCCTGACGACAGGCATCTGAATACGGAAACGCCCGGCCGTCTTGCGACAGCCGGGCGTTCCTGTGCGAACCGGAGGGGGCGGCCGGTTTACTTCTTCTTGGCGGTCACGGTCGCCGGCGCCTGGACCGAGGTCTGGGCCTGGGCTTGATGACCCCGGCGGTGCGCACGCGGGGCGCGGGCCGACGGCGCAGGGGTCGTCGCCGAAGCGGTCGCGGCCGGACGGGCGGTCATGGCGGTCGAGGGCGCCGGGGTCGTGCCGGCGAAGGCGGCGCCGCTGGTCAGGGCGACGAAGGCGACGGCGGAAACGGCGGCGGCGGTGCGGAAGGATTTCATGTCGATGTCTTTCTTTTGAAGGTCGAAGTCTCAGGAGTGTCGGGGATCCTGCCGGCCGGGGACGCCGGCAGGACCAGCAAGGCGTCGGGCCTTACTTCTTCTTGGCGGGCGTCACGGCGCGATGGGTGCGGGCGTGGCTGACCCGATGATGCGCACGGGCGGAGGCGGCGGGGCGGGCGTGAGCGCCCGACGACGGGGCCGAAGGCGTGCCGGCGAAGGCTGCGCCGCTGGTCAGGATCACCAGGGCGGCGGCGCCGAAAGCGGCGGTGGAACGGAAGGACTTCATGGCGGGTCTTTCTGTGTGTTTGGCGTCCGGCCTCGTGTCGGACAGTCACTGTTTCGGACCCGCGTCCGGCCGGTTCGGGGCCGGTCGGTGTCGCCGCGTATCGTCGGCGAAGAGAGTTGTGTCAGACTGTATCCGCCGCGCTTTAGCCATGAGACAGGACGACAGATCGCACGTCTTGCCGCTCGCCGAACGCCAATGTCCCAGACCTCCTCCGCCCCCGTCCTTCTGGTCGTCGACGACGACCGCGAGATCCGAAACCTGTTGTCCGACCATCTGGAACAGCACGGGTTTCGCACGGTGAAGGCCGCCGACGGGCGAGCCATGAAGGCAGCGCTGGAGGCCGGGCCGGTCGATCTGGTGGTGCTGGACCTGAACCTGCCGGACGAGGACGGCCTGTCGCTGTGTCGCGGCATTCGGGCGGCGTCGAAAACGCCGGTCATCATCCTGACGGCGCGCGGCGATCCCATCGACCGCATCGTGGGGCTGGAGATGGGCGCGGACGACTATATGGCCAAACCCTTCGAGCCGCGCGAACTGGTGGCCCGCATCCGCACCGTCCTGCGGCGCACCGGCGGCGAGGCGACGACGAGCGAGGGACGACACGCCGACTTCTCCGGCTGGTCGCTAGACATCGCCACGCGGGCGCTGACGGCGCCGGACGGACGGCTGGCCCCGCTGTCGGGCGCCGATTTCGACCTGCTGCACGCTCTGGTCAGGAACGGCGGCAAGCCCCTGTCGCGCGAGCGGATCCGCGCCCTGTCCACCGTCGCCGACGCTGACGACCGCGCCGTCGATCTGAGGGTCAGCCGCCTGCGCCAAAAGCTGGGCGACGACGCCAAGGCCCCGGCCCTGATCCGCACGGTGCGCAGCCTGGGCTATATGCTGGCGGGGCCTGTGACATGGCGAGCGTGAGAACCCGCCAAGGCCGGGCCGAGGCCGAGACCACGCGGCTGTTCCTGCTGCTGGTGGTCGGCGCCCTGCTGGCGGCGGGCGTGACCTTCGCCGCCCTGGGCCTGAACCATCGTCATCGCCTGTCCCAGGCCCATGACTTCACCACCGCCGAACGGATTGTGGACTTGGCCGGCTCCAGCGATGATCCCGCCGTCGGCCTGACCGACGGCCTGCCGGATGCGGCGGGCCAAAAGCTGGGCGCGCCCGATCCGTCGCTGACCCATGCGGTCGCCGAGGCCCTGAAGCGGCGGGGCGTGGATAGGGTTTCGGTCAAGGCGTTCGAGGCCTCGGCCGGGGCGTGCGGCGCGGCGACCGATCGTCTGAGATGCCGCATCCTGGTCCTGCGGCCGGTCAATGGCGCGCCTGTCCCGGTGGCGATCAGCCTGCCGCCCGCCCCGCGCCCGTGGACGCTCAGCCGCGAGGCCGCCGCCCTGCTGTTTGCGGGTCTGGCCGCCGTGCTGCTGACCGGCTGGATGGCCTCGCGGCTGGCGGCCGGTCCGCTGAACCGCCTGTCCCAGGGCGCCGTCGCCCTCAGCCACGATCTGGATCGCCCGCCCCTGGTCGAGGAGGGCGCGCTCGAGGTCCGCGAAGCCGCCGCCGCCCTGAACGCCATGCAGACCCGGCTGAAGGCCCTGATCGAGGATCGCATCCGCGTGCTGGCCGCCGTCGCCCACGACCTGCAGACCCCCCTGACTCGGATGCGGTTGCGTGTCGAAAAGATCGAGGACGAGACCCTGCGCGCCCAGTTCATCAGCGACTTGGCCGGCATGCAGCATCTGGTCCGCGAAGGGCTGGACCTGGCCCGGATCGAAACCACGCTCGAAGCCGTGACCCCCGTCGATCTGGACGCGCTGCTGTCCGCCATTTGCGAGGACGCGGCCGAGGCGGGCCAGCCGGTCGTCTTCACCGATGGCTGCAACGCCGTCGTGCCGACCCGGCCTCAGGCGCTGCGCCGCTGCCTGACCAATCTGATCGACAACGCCGTCCGCCACGGCGGCGATGCGGCCGTCAGCGCCGTGCACGACGCCCATGCCGTGCGCCTGATCGTGCGCGACCACGGTCCCGGCGTGGCGCCCGACCAGTTGGAGCGCTTGTTCGAGCCCTTCTACCGCCTCGATCCGTCCCGTTCGCGCGACAGCGGCGGCTCCGGCCTGGGCCTGACTATCGCGCGCCGCATGGCCGAACGCGCCGGCGCCCATCTGACGCTCGCCAACGCCGACGGCGGCGGGCTGGAGGCGACCCTGACCTTTCCGCAGTCCTGACGAAAAGGTCGCGGCGCCTGCATCCGAACGCCGCGCTCGCCGCCTCTTCCTGAAAGCGTTAGCGTGACGCGTTCAGGAGACCGCCCCTTGCCTCAATCGCCCCTCGCCCGCCGTCGCTCGACGCTCCTGCTGCTGGCCGCCAGCGCCCTGGCCCTCACGCTCAGCCCGCTCGCCAGCCGCCCGGCCGCCGCCCAGGATGCCGCGCGCATGGACCAGGTGATCCGCGCCTCCAGCGAGGCCGGCGCCTTCTCCGGCGCCGTCCTGGTCGCCCGCGACGGCCGCATTCTTCTGGATCAGGGCTACGGCCTGGCCAACCGCGAGTGGAACATCCCCAACAACGGTGATGTGAAGTTCCGCCTCGGCTCCCTGTCGAAACAGTTCACCGCCGTCGCGGTCATGCTGCTGAACCAGCAGGGCAAGCTGGATCTGGATGCGCCGATCAAGACCTGGCTGCCCGACGCCCCGGCCGCCTGGGACGCCATCACCCCGCGCCATCTGCTCAGCCACACGGCGGGCGTGCCCAACTTCACCGCCTTTTCCGACTTCGAGGCCCAGAAGACCCGGCCCGCGACGCTGCCGCAGCTGATCGCCCGGTTCCGCGACCGTCCGCTGGACTTCGCGCCGGGGTCCCGGTTCGCCTATTCCAACTCGGGCTATGTGCTGCTCAGCGCCATCGTCGAGGCGGCCAGCGGCCAGACCTACGCCGACTTCGTCACCGCCAATCTGTTCCAGCCGCTGGGCATGGGCGACAGCGGCTATGACCGCCACGACGTGATCCTGCCCCGCCGCGCCTCGGGCTATGCGCCGGGCGCCGACGGCGTCGTCAACGCCGACTATGTGGACATGAGCATCCCGACCGGGGCCGGCGCCCTGTATTCGACCACCCACGACCTGCTGAAGTGGGAACAGGGCCTGTTCGGTGGGCGGCTGCTGAACGCCCAGTCCATGACCGCCCTGACCACGCCGGTCCGCAACGGCTACGCCATGGGGCTGATGGTGTCCGAGGCCGACGGCAAGCGTCTGGTCTGGCACAACGGCGCCATCGAGGGCTTCAACACCTATATGGCCTATGATCCGGGCGATCGGACCGCCGTCATCGTCCTGGGCAATCTGAACGGCGAGGCGCCGGACAAGCTGGGCGCGGCCCTGGTCACCCTGGCGCGCGGCGGAACCGTCACCCTGCCCAGCGAACGCCGCGCCGTCGCCCTCTCGCCCGAGGTGCTGAAGGCTTATGAGGGCGTCTACAATCTGGCCCCGACCTTCGCCCTGACGATCTCGGTCGTGGACGGCAAGCTGATGGCCCAGGCCACCGGCCAGCCGGCCTTCGCACTGACGGCGGAGGCTGAGGACGCCTTCTACCTGACCGCCGTCGACGCCCAGATCACCTTCACCCGCAACGCCGCCGGCGCCGTCGAAGGCCTGGTCCTGCACCAGGGCGGCCGCGACATGCCGGCCAAGCGTCAGTAGGCTCCCAACGCAAAACGCCCGCCGTCACCGGCGGGCGTTTCGAAATCGCGGATCGAAGGTCGATCAGGCGGCGACGGTGACGACGCCCTCGGCCGGGTCGCGCAGGACATAGCCGCGTCCCCAGACGGTTTCGATATAGTGTTTGCCGTCGGCTGCGGTGGCCAGCTTCTTGCGCAGCTTGCAGATGAAGACGTCGATGATCTTCAGCTCGGGTTCGTCCATGCCGCCGTACAGGTGGTTCAGGAACATTTCCTTGGTCAGGGTCGTACCCTTGCGTAGCGAGAGCAGCTCCAGCATCTGGTATTCCTTGCCCGTCAGGTGGACACGGTGACCGTTCACCTCGACCGTCTTGGCGTCCAGGTTCACGGCGATCTCGCCGGTGTGGATGATCGCCTGGGCGTGACCCTTGGAGCGGCGGACCACGGCGTGGGTGCGCGCGATCAGTTCGTCCTTGTGGAAGGGCTTGGTCATGTAGTCGTCGGCGCCGCCGCCGAAGGTCTTGACCTTGGTTTCGATCTCGTGGCTGCCCGACAGGATCATGACCGGGGTGTTGACCTTGCCGACGCGCAGCTGGCGCAGGACTTCCAGGCCGCTCATGTCCGGCAGGTTCAGATCAAGAAGAATGAGGTCGTAGTCATAGATCTTGCCCAGATCGATGCCTTCCTCGCCCAGGTCCGTCGTATAGACGTTGAAGCCTTCCGACTTCAGCATCAGTTCGATGCTTTGGGCGGTTGCGTGATCGTCTTCAATCAACAGGACGCGCATACGTGCCCCTCCAGGCAAAAGCTTTGCGGTAACCACCCTGACACACGGCCGGGTAACCTTGTTCGCAAGTTAAGACGTGAAAACCTTAAGAAGGGTTAACGCCATCCAATTGAGGCGAATCTAGGCTGATTTGCGAATCGGCGTCGAGAGGCTGGAGTCAACGATTCGAAATTTATTAACCATGTTGGACCCGCGCCCCGTGTTTCGGCCGACATACCGCCCGTCCTCTCACCTCCCTCACGCACGACGTGCTGCCCGCAACCTCAAGGCGGTTAAGCCGCCACGACCGATTTTGGCGCACAGTAGGATGATATTCCTATCGCGACGTCGCAGCCGCCTATGATGCCGGCGTCGAGAGTTCGTGAGAGGGAGACGTTTCGTGCTGGAGGACTACAGGGTGCCGGTCACCGAGGAGGATCAAGTCAAGGCCGGGCTGGCCATTCATCTGATCGCGGCGCGCACCGGCGCCCATCCGTCGCAGATGACCGGTCGGGGCCGGATGAACCCGCGCGCGGCCCGCCCGCGCTGGCTGGCCATGTACCTGTCGCACGTCGCCTATGGCTGGACGATGGAGCGGGTCGGCCACGTCTTCGGCGTCAATCGCGCCAGCGTCGGCGCCGCCTGCCGCTGGGTCGAGGACGAGCGCGAACAGCGCAGCATCGACGATCTAATGAACGACCTCGAAGGCTGCATTCAGGGTCTGTATCAGTCGCCCCGCCTGGAGCTGCCGCAATGAGCCGGCTTCTGGAACGCGCGCGCGATCTGATGGCCAAGCCCGGCGCGTGGCTGTCGGCCGAGGGCGGCGCCTATGCCCTGCGCCTGTCGCCGGATCGCCGCAGCCGCATCAGCCTGACCCTGACCGAGACCGAGTTTCGCGCCCTGATCGACCAGCCCGGCCTGCGCGTGCGGCCCGGCGGCGGCTGGTCGGGACGCGCCCAGCCGGACCCGACGCCGTCCCCCGCCCCCGGCCGTCCCGGCTTCGTGGCGGGCGAGCGCGACCTGATGCAGCCGGACGGCCGCATGGTCCGCGCGCGGGCCAATCTGGGCGAAAGCCCGATCGCCTGGCTGGCGCGGCGCAAGGATGCGTCCGGCCGCCCCTGGCTGACCCCGGCCGAGGCCGCCGCCGGCGAACGGCTGCGGCGCGAGGCGGAACAGGCGACGAAGGGCGCGTCGGTCACCATGCGTTGGGACGCCCTGCCGACCTCAGGCTCGGGAACCGCCGCGCGGATGGAGCCGACCGACCGCGCTTTGTCAGCCGCGCGCAGGGTCGAGCTGGCCCTGACCGCCGCCGGCCCGCGCCTTCGCCCCATCCTGACCCGCATCTGCATCCACGGCGACAGCCTGCAACTGGCCGAAACGGGCCTCGGCCTACGCCGCCGCCAGGGCAAGACCGTCCTGAAACAGGCGCTTCAGGCGTTGGCGGATCATTATGGGATCGGGTGAGGTTCGCAGATCGCACTGGATTTTTACTGCGGGGAACGGACGCGGCAAATGTCGGCTTTGGGTGGAAAGCGCACATTGCCAAACGCCGTTTTCCAAGCCTTGACTGCTCATCCTAGGCACCATCTGATGGGTGATCTAGGGGAGGGTGTCATGATCCAAAAGATTGCAGCGCTTACGCTTGTCGTCGCGCAAGCGACGGCACCTGATCCGCTAACTGAAGCGGCCCTGAACACTCTGCGCGCCAGCATCGCGGAAGCAAAAGGCGCTCAGAGCGCATTGCCTCCACCACAGACGGATCAAGAACGCCTGGAGCGCATGGGGGCTATCGACCAGGCCGCTCGACAAGGTCTTTGGAAGGCTATGGCGAACGTGCCGCCGCCCGAACGCGGGCGAGTTCGACGCGCGCTTTGGCCAGAGGTACGGGCGATCGACCTCGAAAACCAAGAGCAGTTATTGACGATGGTTCCAGAGGAGGGGTGGTTCAGAAAAAGTCGCTACGGCGACAACGCAGCCGCGTCGGCGTTTCTCGTTGTGCAGCATGGCGATGAGACGCTGTGGGAGCGCTTTCTGCCTATTCTCGCCGACCTTGTGCCTAGCGGGGAAGTCGCCGGTTCGGAGTACGCCATGATGTATGACCGGCTGCAGATGACGAGGGATCAACCTCAGAGATACGGGACACAGATGACCTGCCCTTACGGCACCGGTCAGTGGACGCTTTGGCGGCTTGAGGATGCGGAGCGCGTCGACGAATTTCGAGCTTCGGTTGGTCTTGGGCCGGTTGCCGAATATGTCGACAGCTTCAAAACGGGCGCTCCTCCGACCTGCTGATCAGCTCGCCGACGAAGGTCCGCTAAGGGTCGGACCACGACATCGGCACTAGGCCGGAAACCGGGCATTCGGCCCAAGGCCCGGAAGCAGACCTTCCGAACCACCGTGTGGGGTGGGAAGCGGACCTCGGCGACCCTTGCCGTGAGCGAACGTTCCAAACATCGGCTAGGGGTGGACAGCGTAAGTTACGCATCATTATCTTCAACGCAGGGTGGAGAGCCAATGGTTGATCTGCAGGAAGGTCGAGGACCTAAACCGAATGGCGTATCGCGGGCCGTGACCTGGGGAGGGCTGGTGTTACTAGCCGCTCGATTGCCAGCGGAGATGCTTGGCGCCGCTCCCATAATACAGGACGCCCTCTTTCTCGTAGGCCTACTCGCTGTCTTCGGCGGCGTCGCTTGGCAGGAGCGATCAGCGCGTAAGGCGAAGCGCTAACGAACGTCAGCAACGGGTCGAAATCCGCAATGGCCATCGCGCCGGCAAGCAGACCTCCGCTTAAATTTCGCGCTGCGCTGACAAGAGCGCCCTCATTGCACCCTGTGTTGTCCGCTCAGATCAGGGCCAAGGGGATCAGGACGGCCAGGAGGTAGGTCAGCGCCCGGATCAGGGCCAGGACGGCGATCACGGCGCCGCGCGCCTTTGACACGTTCAGCCGCCGGGCGAACCAGCGGGACTGCACGACGACGAACCAGGCCGCGCCGACGATCATGATCGCCGCGCCGATCGCATTGGGCAGTTCGGGCCGCTGGAAGATGGTCCCGCCCGCCGAGACGAAGGCGGCGCAGACGGCGGCGAGATAGCATTGCGCATAGAAGGGCGCGCGCAGGGTCTCGCGGGCGATGCGCTTCTTCTCGTGGCGCAGCAGGGTGACGGCGGCGACCAGCGGGATCAGGCTGAAGGCGAGCGAGCGGAACAGGATCAGGTTCTGCTGGGACGCATAGACCATGCGGCTGAGGTCGGTCGCCTCGGGCGGCTGTGGCACATGCAGCGCCATCGACAGCAGATTGGTCAGGACGATGGTGGCCAACAGGAACAGCGGCGGGCTTAGCGCGTCGTCATAGCGACGCTCCTCGCTGTCGCTTTGCTCGCGGTCCGAATAGTCCATCGCCGCCAGCGGCCCGCGCAGGATGCGCCACAGGGTCAGGGGATAGAAGACCAGCCAGCTGACCGCCTCGAAGAGAAACTCCTCGAAACTGCGCAGGATCTTCAGCAGGTCCATTCGCGCCCCCGGTTACGACCCCGCGATCGTGGGTCGCCGGGCCGGCGGTTGCAACCCCCGACTACTGAACCGCCAGCGCCGCCTCGCGGATGCGGCCGACCATGCTGTTCAGGCCGTTGGCGCGCTGGCGCGTCAGGGCCGAGGGCAGGCCCAGCCGATCCAGCGCCGCGCGGGCGTCGAAGGCGACGATCTCCTGCGGCGTGCGGCCGGAATACAGTTTCAGAAGCAGGGCGATATTGCCCTTGGACAGGGCGCTGTCGCTGTCGGCGGCGAACCACAGACGCCCGTCGTCCTGCGTCGTCGCCAGCCAGACCTGGGCCGCACAGCCCGGCACCTTGTTGGCCTCGATGCGGTCGGCCTCGTCCAGCGGGGCCAGCCCCTTGCCCAGTTCGATGACATATTCGATCCGCTGCTCCCAATCGCCCAGCAGGTCAAAATCCTCGGCCAGTTCGGCCAGGGTCTGGTCCAGGGTGTCGGTCGGCGGCGTGCGGTCGGTCATGCGCCGCCAGATAGGCCGCGCGGCCGTTAACGACAACCGGCCGTTTTGTCCCCCGATATTCATGGTGAACGCCGCAATGGGGTTCGCCTCAGGGGGGAGCGGCCTCGCACCGACTCAGCCGCAGCCCTAGTCTGGGCGCAGACGAAACCCATGGCCCGCCCTTCTTGAAACCCGACGCCCACGCCAGATTCGAGGACGACCCGACGCACGACGCGGCGTTAGGCGCCCCGCTGGTCGCCTTGTGGCATGCCATCTGGGCGGTGGCGGTGGCCCTGACGGCGCTGGCGGCCCAGATGATGGACGGGCTGAAGGACGCGCCGCTGGCCGCCCTGCTGCTGATGGCCTTCCCCGGCGTGTTCGGCGTCGTGCTGATGGTGCGCGACAGCGTGGGGCTGAGGCTGGCCGTTATGGGCGGGTGGATTTTGGCCGCCACCGCTTCGGCCGGCCTGACCGGCGGCGTGACCGGCGCCCTGCCCGGCCTGATCCTGACGCCGCTGGCGGCGGGGATCGCCCTGGATCACGGCGTGCATCATGCCCGCGTCGGCGCCGATCGTCTGACCCGGGTGGGCGCCTTTGCGGTGACCCTGCCGCTGCTGGCGGGGCTGACCTCGACCTGGCTGAACGGGGCGGAGGCGCAAGGCCCCTTGCTGGCCGCCGTCTCGGGCCTGCTGGCCATGGGCGCGATCATCGCCGCCATGCGCCTGACCTGGAGCGCGCGCCAGCGTCGCCTGGACGAGGCGGAAGGACAGGCCGCCCGCATCGCCGCCCTGCTGGAGGATCAGCCGGCCCTGACCCTGCTGCTCGATCCGTCGGGCCGCGCGGTCGCCACCTGGGGCACGCCGCCGCCCGCCCTGTCGGTGCTGGCCCTGACCGAGCAGGGCCTGATCTCGGCCGTTCATGCGCCGGATCGCCCGGCCGTGTCCGCGGCCCTGGCCCGCGCCCTGTCGGGCCAGTCGGTCGAGGTCCAGTTCACGCCGCGCATCGCCCTGGACCGCCGGGTCGTCATGATCCTGGGCCCGTTCCAGCACGAGACGGACCGCCCGCGCCTGATCGCCCAGGCGTTCGACGGCACGGCCCAGTTCGCCCGCGAGCTAGGGCTGGAGACCGCCCGCGTCGAGGCCGAGGCCCAGTCGGCCGGCAAGACCCGCTTCCTGGCCAATATGAGCCACGAGCTGCGTACCCCCCTGAACGCCGTGCTCGGCTTTGCGGACATCATGCGCCAGAAGCTGTTCGGCCCCCTGCCCGAACGCTACGCCGGCTATGCCGACGCCATCCATCAGGCGGGCGGCCACCTGCTGGATCTGATCAACGACGTCCTGGACCTGTCCAAGATCGAGGCCGAGCGCTACCAGCTGGCGATGGAGACGTTCGACGCCCGCGACGCCGTGTCCGCCGCCGTCGCCCTGGTCCGGCTGCAGGCCGACGACAAGGGGGTCGAACTGGCCGCCGTCCTGCCGTCCGAGCCGATCACGGTCCGCGCCGACGCCCGCGCCCTGAAGCAGATGGCGCTGAACCTGCTGTCCAATGCGGTCAAGTTCACGCCCGCCGGCGGCTCCGTCACCATCACTTTGGACGCCGACGGGCCGGACCTGGATCTGGCCGTCTCCGACACCGGCGTCGGCATCGCGCCGCAGGACCTGCAACGCCTGGGCCGCCCCTTCGAACAGGCGGGCGGCGCCGACCAGAAGGCGCAAGGCACCGGCCTGGGCCTGTCCCTGGTCCGCAGCCTGACCGAACTGCACGGCGGCCGCATGACCATCGACAGCACCCTGGGCGAAGGCGCGGCGGTGATGATCCGGTTGCCGGTGATGGTGGCGGAGACGAGCGAGACGGCTGTCGACGCGACGCCGGTCACGGTCGAAGCCTAACCGCTCCATCAATCGCGATTTACTCAATCTCAGCGGCTGTTTGACACTGTCGGATAAAGGCGTCCGCCAGCTCTCTTGGCGGAGGCGGATATCGTATCGCTCCACCGCCATCAGCGTAGACCTCGCTCACCTCGAACCATGGCCCGCGTAGCAGCTGATTGAGCTCGGCTTGCGAAGGGTGCAGGACATAGTGCGCCGACTTGCTGAAGCCCCCATATTCCCATATCGGCTCGGCCAACAGCGACACGTCTCGGCTTCGAAGACCGAACATCGGCATCAAACGCGGCGGCCCGCCGACATCGGTGGCGAACTCGTAGGCGCTTCCCCAGACCGTCAGGCTCCTGTCTGCCTTGCATGAAAGCAGAACTTTGACGTCAGGGACTGACGGGTACAGGCTGTCTCTCTCGGCGATCACCAATGTCGGCGTGTTCGCCCATATCGCGGGTGCGCGGTCCCAGACATAGAGGCGGTCGAAGTCGTGTTGGGCGAACACCATCACTGGCGGTCGCGACGGCTCGTCTCCTGAACAGGCTGTGATTAGAGCTGCAACGACGACGACTGACAAGACATTGCGCATAGCCCGAGGGATGCACGTCAGACGAATGCCGACAATCGAAACCTAAACCTGCCCCATCGCCAGGAAGGCCCTACCCGCCGCGAAGTCGCCGGCCTCGAAGGTGGAGCGGGCGATGCTGCCGTCGCGGAACAGGAAATCGACGGTGAAGACCTCGCGCGGGTCCAGGGCCGACAGGGCGTCGGCGGCGGCGGCGGGGAACAGCCAGGCCTGACCGGCCGGACGGCCTTCGGGCAACAGCATCGTATCGGCGCTGGTCACGCCGGCGGCCCAGAAGGCGCGGCGTTGCGCGGCGGGCGGCAGGTCATGCGACAGCCACGGACGCGGCGCCACCGTGTGGTCGCGCATCACCACCCGCACCCCGGTCGGCCGCGAGCGGCCCTGCCAGGACACCACGGCGGCCAGTTGATCGGGCCGGTCCATGCCGCCCACCACGCCGAACCGCACGGGCGAGGCGCCGGTCACGGTCGCCTGCATCAACCGCCAGGTCGGGCGCGCATAGGCGGCGCGGTCCGCGCTCCACTTTCGGCGATCGCCGGGAAACTCCATCCGCGTCGTGCGCGACCAGCCGGAAAAGGCTGTCTGGACCCGGCCCTGAACCGTCTTCAGATCGGTCGAGCCGCACGGCGTCGTGTTCGCCCGCGCACGCGCCCGCTGGGCCGTCTCGGCCAGCTGCCGGTCGCTGGATCCCGCGCGCAGGGCCGCGCCGCGCGCCTGCCAGGCGGCGGCCGTCAGGGCGGCGGTCAGCTGCGGTTCGAACAGGCCGCAGCGGTCGTTGGCGGCCAGCACGAAGCTGCGCTCATAGAAGCGGTCCTGCGGCGCGGCGAAGGCGGCGACGGGCGTCGCGGCGATCAGCACGGCCGACAGGAAACCTCTGGCTTGCCGGGGGGAAAGGCCTATCCTCATGCCCCGACCCTAGCGCGCCAGGGTTGGGGTTCCGTGTTCGAGCAGGGTTAGCGAATTGCTTCTTTCCAGCGACCTGTGGGTCAGCGCCCTGATCCGCCGCGCCCAGATCGAGGGCGCCTATGCCACCGTGGTCAAAAAGGGCGACGCCCGCGCCGGCTCGGTCATCGTCAAGGCTTACGACACCTCCACCCGCACCGCCCGACTGTTCACCGAAGCCTTCGGCGCCGACGGCGACCGCTTGTGGATCCAGCCCGTCACCTCCGACAGCGAAAGCGAACTGGACGCCTATATCGCCCGCCAGCGCGGGTATGACCCGGACCTGTGGGTGGTCGAGATCGAGGACCGTCAGGGCCGGCATTTCATCACGGAGACGGTGCAGGGGTAAGGTGGCTCAAGAGACCGCCACGCCGTCTCGCTCTAACCTAGGGCCACATCGCGCTCCGCCCTTGCCTTGATGATGCTGAGCACATTGTCATGGATGTCGCCCATCATCAGTTCGCCCCAAATTCTCGCGTACGGATTCACGTGCGTTTTGGCGACATAGCGAGTCGTGAGGGTCAACTCGGTCTGATGGGGCGAAATGCGGCGCAGCACATAGTCTCCGGATTTGATCGTCAGAAACTCACCGTCCGGCGAGATGTGCTTGTCGGTGTAGTCCTGAACCGAACTATTGGTGAAGTTGAAATCCCAGCCCAGTTTACGGCCCGGCGCCCAGGCGACGATCCGCTCCTCGAAGTTGACGTGGTCGCCCCAATAGGCCGTTCTGACCGCTCCCACGCCGGAGCCGACAACGCGGGACTCCGTCGGGCGTGGAATGCCGATCAAGTCGTGGCTGATGGTCCAGCGTCCCTCGTCTGCTCGAATGTCATGGCTGGCGACGGCGTAGGGCCAGATGTCCTCAGGCGCGGCGCGCACGATAACCGTGCGGCTGACGGCGACAGCCTCATGGGGCGTCGGAAGCTGCGCCTCCACCATAGCCGCCGCCAAGGGAATGATCAGAAAGCTGGATTGCAGCGTCTTGCTCTTACGATGGCGTTGAGAACGCATGATGAAGGCCCCCGCCCAGCCGCTGACGAGCCAGACGGGCGACAGCATGACGATGCAGATGACGCCTTCTTGCAGGACGAAATAGGAAGCCAGGCAGACTAAGACCCCCAGCAGACAGGGGACCAGCCAGTAGAAGCTGGTCGTTCGGGTTCGATCCGGATCGCCGATGTAGCAGATCAAGGCGCACAGGACGGCCGGAAGCAGCGCCAGAAACCAGATGCTGGCGAACCAGATCGAGCCTGATTTCGATGCGGACAGCAGCAGAAAGGCGCTCAGCGCGATCGCCAGCGCAAGGCCGAAGCCAGACAGAAGGCGTTTATGCAGCCTATGCTTCTGCGTCGTCACGTTGTCGTCGACCACGACCAGCTCCGTCTTTTGTTTCTGTAAAAAGAGAAATCACAGGCCAAATGAGTCAAGATCCGCGATCTTTCGGCCCAACAAACTTGAGAAGGCTCACGACTTTCGACCCCATGCGGATCAGTCGCATCAGTGTTTCGGGGGGGACGCCGAGCATCTGTTGATACCAGCCGTCGACCGTGTTGACGAACCCCTGGAGCCGTTCCAAACGCGCACGCACCTCCGGACTTATACCTGCCCCCTGGCCATCGACGCTCGCCACGGCGTCGTTGATCGCCGCGACCATCGGGTCGATCTCACGGGCCTTGCGACCCTGCGCCACCTTGGTGGCCATCTGCCAAAGGTCAGTTTCAGCCTCGTAATGATCACGGCGGTCACCCAAGACCGGAACACGGTGGATGAGCTTCCACGTCAGAAGTTCTTTGAGGCTATTGGACACATTCGACCGCGCCAAGCCCAAGGTCGTGGCGATGTCTTCGGCAGTGAGAGGCTTCTCGCTAAGATACAGAAGCGCCTGGATCTGAGCCACGGAACGGTTCACCCCCCACTGACCGCCAAGGTCGCCCCAGCGCAACACGATCTGCTCAACGGCAAGCGGCAACGACCGGTCATTCGTTTCTGTCATGACAGAAATAAACGACGAACGGCGTTTTGAGTCAACTGTCGAATCCCTTGCCCTATCCCTTTCGCCCGTCAAAGTCCGCGCGCGCCGCCTCGATGCGGTCGATGTTTTTCTCGGCCCACATCCAGACGCCGCAGAAGGCTTCGGCCAGGGTGAAGCCCAGGTCGGTCAGGCGGTATTCGACCTTGGGCGGGATGACGGGGTGGACGGTGCGGATCACCAGGCCGTCGCGCTCCATCTGGCGCAGGGTCTGGGTCAGCATCTTCTGGCTGATGCCCCCGACCAGTTCGCCGACGCGGGTGAAACGGGTCTCGCCGTGCTCGGCCAGAACCTCCAGGATCAGCATAGTCCATTTGTCGGCGACGCGGCCGATCACGTCATTGACCAAGGCCTCCACGCGCGGATCGGCGACCTCGCCGGTCTCGGGATGAGCAATTCTTGCGGGCGGAAGCGCGGTCATAGCCATTTCTTTCCGGTGGGTAAGTAGGGCAGTTTCAAGTGCCTACTTTCGATTGGAGAGTGACCGTCATACCTCGCTTTCATCGCTGACGCATCCCGAGGAGACGATCATGAACATCAACGGCAACACCATTCTGATTACCGGCGGCGGCACAGGCATCGGCCGCGCCCTCGCCGAGGCGCTGCACGCGCGCGGCAATCAGGTCGTCATCACTGGCCGTCGCGAAAGCGTGCTGAAAGAGACGGCGGACGCCAATCCCGGCATGGCGTGGGCGACGCTGGACATGGAGGACGCGGCCGCCGTCGCCGCCTTCGGCGCCCAGGTCGTCAAGGACCACCCCGCCCTGAACGTGGTCATTCTGAACGCCGGCATCATGAAGACAGAGGACCTGAAGGCCCAGCCGGTCGACCTTGCCGTCGTGGAAGCGACCATCGCCACCAATCTGCTGGGGCCGATACGCCTGACGGCCGCCCTGTTGCCGCATCTGACGGCCCAGCCGAAGGCGACGGTGATGACGGTGACCTCGGGCCTCGCCTTCGTCCCGCTGACGGCGACGCCGACCTACAATGCGACCAAGGCGGCGATGCATTCGTGGAGCCAGTCCCTGCGGCATCAACTGACGGACACCGGGGTCGAGGTGCTGGAACTGGCCCCGCCCGGCGTGGCCACCGACCTGATGCCGGGCCATGCGGAAAACCCCGCCTCCATGCCGCTGGCCGACTATACGGCCGAGGTGATCGGTCTGATCGAACGCGGCGAGACCCCGCGCGACGAAATCCTGGTCGAACGGGTCAAGCCGCTGCGGTTCGCGGAAGCGAACGGCTACGACGCGGTGTTCGAGCAGTTGAACGGCGCGCACTGAGGCGGCGTAAACGGCTATCCCTCCCCCGTGCCGGGGAGGGATAGGTCGTCGCTAGCCGATCAATCCTCGTCCATCTTCAGGGCGGCGATGAAGGCTTCCTGCGGGATTTCGACCTTGCCGAACTGGCGCATGCGCTTCTTGCCGGCCTTCTGCTTTTCCAGCAGCTTCTTCTTGCGGGTGGCGTCGCCGCCGTAGCATTTCGAGGTCACGTCCTTGCGCAGGGCGCGGACGGTCTCGCGGGCGATGATCTTGCCGCCGATGGCCGCCTGGATCGGGATCTGGAACAGGTGGGGCGGGATCAGTTCCTTCATCTTCTCGACCATGCCCCGGCCGCGCGTCTCGGCGCGGGCGCGGTGGACCAGCATGGACAGGGCGTCGACCGGCTCGGCGTTGACCAGGATGGACATCTTCACCAGGTCGCCGACCTTGTATTCGGTGATCTCGTAGTCGAACGAGGCGTAACCCTTCGAGATCGACTTCAGCCGGTCGTAGAAGTCGAACACCACCTCGTTCAGCGGCAGCTCATAGACCACCATGGCGCGGTTGCCGACGTAGGACAGTTCGATCTGCTGGCCGCGACGGTCCTGGCACAGCTTGATGACGCCGCCGAGGTATTCGTCCGGCGTCAGGATAGTGGCCTTGATCCAGGGCTCGGCGATGGTCTCGATCTGCATCACGTCGGGCAGGTCGGCCGGGTTGTGCAGGTCCATTTCGGAGCCGTCGCGCAGGCCGATCTTGTAGACGACGGACGGCGCCGTGGCGATCAGGTCGAGGTTGAACTCGCGGCTCAGGCGCTCCTGGATGATCTCCAGGTGCAGCAAACCCAAAAAGCCGCAGCGGAAGCCGAAGCCCAGCGCCGCCGAGCTTTCCATCTCATAGGTGAAGGAGGCGTCGTTCAGGCGCAGCTTGCCGATCGCGGCGCGCAGGTCCTCGAAGTCGGCGGCGTCCACCGGGAACAGGCCGCAGAAGACCACCGACTGGACTTCCTTGAACCCCTTCAGCGGCTCGGCGGTCGGCTTCTTCTCGTCGGTGATGGTGTCGCCGACGGCGGCGTGGGCGACTTCCTTGATCTGGGCGGTGATGAAGCCGACCTCGCCGGGGCCGAGCTGATCGACCGGCGTGTTCTTGGGCAGGAAGACGCCGACCCGGTCGATCAGGTGGGTCGAGCCGTTGCGCATCATCTTGACCCGCATGCCGGTCTTCAGCACGCCGTCGAAGACCCGCACCAGGACAACGACGCCGAGGTAAGGATCGTACCAGGCGTCGACCAGCATGGCCTTCAGCGGCGCATTCACATCGCCCTTGGGCGCCGGAAGCTTGGTGACGATGGCCTCCAGCACCTCCTCGATGCCGATGCCGGACTTGGCGCTGGCCAGGACCGCTTCGGAGGCGTCGATGCCGATCACGTCCTCGATCTGGGCGCGCACGCGGTCCGGCTCGGCGGCCGGCAGATCGACCTTGTTCAGGACCGGCACGATCTCGTGGTTGTTGTCGATGGCCTGATAGACATTGGCCAGGGTCTGGGCCTCGACCCCTTGCGAGGCGTCCACGACCAGCAGCGAGCCTTCGCAGGCGGCCAGGGAGCGGCTGACCTCATAGGCGAAGTCCACGTGGCCCGGCGTGTCCATCAGGTTCAGGACATACTCCTCGCCGTCCCTGGCCTTGTAGGTCAGGCGCACGGTCTGGGCCTTGATGGTGATGCCCCGTTCCTTCTCGATTTCCATATTGTCGAGCACCTGCTCGGACATCTCGCGCGCGGTCAGGCCGCCGGTGTGCTGGATCAGGCGGTCGGACAGGGTCGACTTGCCGTGGTCGATGTGGGCGACCACGCTGAAGTTGCGAATGTTCGAGATCGGGGGAGTCGTCATCCGCGCGCCCCTATCACGCGCGGGCGCCGGGGACCAGACGCGGCACGATCCGCCGCCAGCACGGCCGCGTATTACAGCTTGGCAATGATGGCGTTTGTCTTTGAGCGCGGCCCTTGGACCCTATAAGGGAAACAGCCATCGCCTGATCGCTCTTCAAGGACGTTTTTCCGTGCTCCAGACGACCCGACCCACACTTCTGGCCGGTGCGGCCGTTCTGGCCGTCCTGCTGCTGGCCGGCTGCGGCGGCGGAGACGACAAGAAGGCCGACGGCAAGGAGGCGGCCGGCGCGCGCCAGACCGTGACCGCCGCAACCGTGACCCAGATCAACCTGGCCCGCACCGTCAACGCCTCTGGCTCCGTCTCCGCCTGGGAAGAGGTGCCGGTGGCGGCCGAGACCGGCGGCCTGACCGCCGTCGCCGTCTATGTGGATGAAGGCTCCTACGTGCGTCAGGGCCAGCCGCTGGTGCAGATGAACGACGTCCTGCTGCGCGCCCAGCTGCGCCAGCAGCAGGCCCAGGTGCAACTGGCCGAGGCCAATGTGGCGCGCGACAACGCGGCGCTTGATCGCGCGCAGCAGCTGAAGGAACGCGGCTTCCTCAGTCAGGCGTCGCTGGATACGGCCCTGGCGAACCAGCGCAGCTCGAACGCCAATCTGGCCGCCGCCCGCGCGGCCCTGAGCCAGACCCAGACCCAGTTGTCACAGGCGACCATCCGCGCGCCCGTCAGCGGCCTGATCATCAGCCGCAGCGTCACCAAGGGCCAGATCATCGCCGCCGGGACCGAGCTGTTCCGCATGGTGCGCGACGGCCGGCTGGAACTGGACGCCCAGGTGCCGGAAACCGAACTGTCCCTGGTCCGCGCCGGTCAGTCCGCGGTCGTGACCTCCAGCGAGGCAGGCCAGACCACCGGCTCGGTCCGCATCGTCACGCCCGAGGTCAATGCGCAGACCCGCCTGGGCCTGGCCCGCATCTCCCTGGCGCCCGGCGCCCAGCTGCGGCCCGGCATGTTCGCCCGCGCCGAGATCGCCGTCGGCGATCAGCCCGCCCTGGTCGTGCCGTCCTCGGCGGTCGTCTATCGCGAGGCCAAGGCCGGCGTCTATGTCGTGGGTCAGGGCGATGTCGTCCGCTTCGTCCCGGTCACGACCGGCGTTCGCAGCGGCGACCGCGTCGCGGTCACGGGCGTCCAGGCCGGTCAGCGCGTCGTGGTTCAGGGCGCAGGCTTCCTGGGCGAAGGCGACCATGTGACGGTGGCCCCGGCGACCGCGGCGCCCCAGCCAGCGACGCCCGCCGCCCCTGCCCCCGCCGCTGCAGCCGCGCGCTAGGATCGGACCGATGGGCTTTCAGAACATCTCGTCCTGGTCGATCAGGAACCCGATCCCCATCGTCCTGCTGTTCGTCGTCCTGACGATCGCGGGGACGATGAGCTATTTCAAGCTCAGGACGAACAACTTCCCCGACGTCGACCTGCCGGTCGTCGCCGTCACGGTGGTCCAGGCCGGCGCCGCCCCGACCGAGATGGAGACGCAGGTCACCCGCCTGGTCGAGGATGCGGTGGCGGGCCTGGGCTCGGTCAAGCACATCACCTCGGTCGTCAACGAGGGGGTGTCCACCACCTCGATCGAATTCCAACTGGGCGTGAACCTGGAGAAGGTCACCAACGACGTCCGCAACGCCGTCAGCGGCATCCGACAGAACCTGCCCGCCGACGTGCAGGAACCGATCGTCCAGCGCATCGAATTCACCGCCATCCCCTTCGCCAACTATGTGGTGCGGGCCCCGGGCATGAGCCCCGAGGAGCTGAGCTGGTTCGTCGACAACACCGTGGCCAAACGCCTGTTGTCGGTGCGCGGCGTCAGCCAGATCAGCCGTGACGGCGGAGTCAGCCGTGAAATCCGCATCAAGCTGGACCCCGCGCGGCTCGCTGCCTCGGGCGTGACGGCGGCCCAGGTGTCGAACCAGCTGCGCGCCTCCAACATCAACCTGCCGGGCGGCCGCGGCGAGATCGCGGGCGAGGAACAGGCCATCCGCACCGTCGGTTCGGCCAAGTCGGTCGAACAACTGCGTGAGACCCTGATCCCCATCGGCAGCCGCAGCGTGCGGCTGGGCGACCTGGGCCAGATCACCGACGAATGGTCCGAGCCGCGCGGCCGCGCCCGCTTCAACGGTCAGGAAGTCGTCGGCTTCGGCGTCTCGCGCGCCATCGGCTCGTCCGAGGTGGACGTCTATGACCGCGTCAAGGCCGAGATCGAAAAGCTGGACCAGGAGCGGGGCGACGTCGCCATCGAGGAGGTGGCCAACACCACCGAGGACGTCGTCAACAACTTCCACGCCTCGGTCGAGACCCTGGTGCTGGGCGCCCTGCTGGCGATCGCGGTCGTCTTTATCTTCCTGCGGGACTGGCGCGCGACCCTGATCGCGGCGGTGGCCATGCCGCTGTCGCTGATCCCGACCTTCTGGGTGATGGACCTGACGAACCAGTCGCTGAACGTGGTGACGCTGCTGGCCCTGTCCCTGACCATCGGCATCCTGGTCGACGACGCCATCGTGGAGATCGAGAACATCGTCCGGCACATACGCGACGGCAAGGCCCCCTACCCCGCCGCCATCGAGGCGGCCGACGAAATCGGCCTGGCGGTCATGGCGACGACGGCGACCCTGATTGCGGTGTTCGCCCCCACCGGCTTCATGCCCGGGGTCGTGGGCCAGTTCTTCAAGAGCTTCGCCATCGCCACCTGCGTCAGCGTTCTGTTCTCGCTGCTTGTGGCGCGGACCCTGACGCCCCTGATGGGCGCCTATCTGCTGAAGCGCGACCAGGGCAAGGAGCACAAGGAGCCCTTCTGGATGGGGCCCTATCTGAAGGCCCTGAACTGGGCGCTGGGCGACGACTGGCGCAAGCGCCGGGCCGACCACCATCCGCGCGCCAGCTGGTTCCGCCGCAAGGTCGCAGACCGGATGTTCGATCACCGGCTATGGGTGCTGGGGATGGGGATCCTGTTCTTCTTCCTGTCGATCTTCATGGCGACCAAGCTGCCGGGCGAGTTCATTCCGGTCGAAGACATCTCGCGCTCCACCGTGACGGTGCAGTTGCCGCCGGGCGCGACCCTGGCGGAGACGGATTCGGCAGTGCAGCGCATCAACCGCGCACTGATGAAGCGGCCCGAGGTCGAGTCGGTCTATTCGTCCGTCGGTTCGGCGACGACCAGCTTCGGCCCCGGCGGCGGCGGATCGGCCGGCGAGGTGCGCAGCGCGAACCTGACCGTCAATCTGGTCGGGCGCTGGGATCGCAAGCTGAGCCAGCAGGCGTTCGAGCGCGACATGGGACCGGTATTGCGCCAGATCCCCGGCGCGCGGATTCAGTTCGGCGCCGCGGGCGGCGGCGGCGGGTCCAGCCTTCTGACCATCGCCCTGGTCGGGGACGATCCCAATGTGCTCGAGCCCGCGGCGGCCAAGGTCGAGCGCGAGATGCGCAGCATTCCCGGCCTGTCCAATGTGGTGTCCTCGGCCTCGCTCGTGCGCCCCGAAATCCTGGTCACGCCGCGCGCCGACGTCGCCGCCCTGCAAGGGGTGTCGACCCAGGACATCAGCCAGGTGGCGCGCGTCGCCACCCTGGGCGACGCCGACCAGCTGTTGCCCAAGTTCAATCTGGGCGACCGCCAGGTGCCGATCCGGGTCATGCTGACGGAACAGGCGCGCTCGGATCTGGGCGTGCTGGAGAACCTTCAGGTGCCGACGGCGTCGGGCGCGACGGTGCCCCTGTCTGCGGTGGCGGACATCAGCTTCGGCGCAGGCCCCAACCAGATCAATCGTCTAGACCGACTGCGCGTGGCCAACATCACCGCCGAACTGACCGGCCTGACCCTGAGCCAAGGCACGCAGGCGGTGAACGCCCTGCCCGCCATCAAGTCCCTGCCGCAGGGCGTCAGCCAGAAGCCGTCGGGCGACGCCGAAAGCTTCCAGGAACTGGGCATGGGCTTCGCCTTCGCCATCGTGACCGGCATTCTGCTGATGTATGTCGTGCTGGTCCTGCTGTTCAAAAGCTTCTTCCACCCGATCACCATCCTGGCGGCGCTTCCGGTGTCGTTCGGCGGCGCCTTCTTCCTGCTGCTGGTGACGGGCAAGTCGCTGTCCATGCCGGCATTGATCGGCATCATCATGCTGACCGGGATCGCGGCGAAGAACTCCATCCTGCTGGTCGACTACGCCATCATGGCGATGGAGAAGGGGATGGGCCGACACGACGCCCTGATGGACGCCGCCCACAAGCGGGCGCGGCCGATCATCATGACGACCATGGCGATGGGGCTGGGGATGCTGCCGATCGCGGCGGCGTTCGGCGAAGGCACCGCCTTCCGCTCGCCCATGGCCATCGCGGTCATCGGGGGGCTGATTACCTCGACCGCCCTGTCGCTGCTGTTCGTGCCGGTCGTGTTCAGCCTGATCGACGGGGTCAAGCGCCGCCTGGAAGGCCGACTGGACAAGATGTTCCACGGCCAGCACGGGCACGAGGAGCCGGCGGCGGAGGATCGCCCGGCCTGATCCGTCCACGGCTGAAACAACCGAGGCCCGGCGGAGCAATCCGACCGGGCCTTTCTTTTGGCGCTGTGGCGTCTGCGATCTAGTACGCGACGGGCGCGCTGGGCCAGGACAGGCGGGCGATCGCGCCGGGCGATGAGGGCTGCAGGGACCATTCTCCGCCCAGCTGGCGGGCCAGGGCGGTGATGATCCGCAGGCCCAGGCTGGTCGGTTCGGCGGCCGTATCCTCGGCGACGCCCACGCCGTCGTCGGCGACGGTCAGGGTGCGCACCGCGCCGTCGTCGCACAGATCAATCGTGATCCGGCCGGGCCGATCGGGAAAGCCGTGCTCCAGCGCGTTGTTGACGCATTCCAGCATGATCAGCACCACGGGCGTGGCCTCCTCGGCCGACAGGACCACATCGCCGCCGGAGATGGAGACGACCACGTCATCACGCGCGGCCGCCGTCAGCGCATCGTCGACGATCGATCGCGCCACATCGTGAAAGGCCGTCTTCTTCTGATCGGCATCGGCCAGACTGCGCTGGATGCGGGCGACCAGACCGGTTCGGGCCGAGGCGTCGGTCAGGGCCTTTTTCGCGCCCGGATCGACGGTAGTGCGCGCCTCCAGCTTCAGCAGGGCGCTGACCATCTGAATGTTGTTCGACACCCTGTGCTGCACTTCTCTGAGCAGAATGTCGCGGCTTTCCGCGAGCGCGGCGTTGCGCTCGACTTCGCGCGCCAACTTTCCTGACGCCTTATCCATGCCGACGATGAAGAAGATGTCGACGGCGACGACGAAGGCATAGAAGCCGATGGCGACGAAGGTCGCGACGCTGAGGTCGAAGCCAGCCGGGCCGATCCAGAACCACCAGGCCGACAACCCCGACAGGGTCGCTGTCAGGACCGCCGGGCGCAGGCCCGCATAGAAGGCGACCAGCACGACGGCCGGAAAAAAGGTCAGATAGGGAAAGCCCGGCGGAAACCAGTGCGCCAGGCCGTAGCGAATAGCGAAGGCGACCAGCCAGGCGGCTATGGCGAAGGCATAACCGCGCCAGACGGGCGTTCGAAACTTCTGATGACGCATTCGCTTCCTCAATGGACGCAGTGCGTCGACAAAGCCTTGTATCGGGCAGTGGAACGTCCGCGTCCAGCATGGCTTGACGAGAGAAACCGGTCGATCGGCGAAAAGTCGATAACGAGAGCCTGCTGTGACAACGCGAGGTCGCGCCCGCCAACGGGCTTGATTGCAAAGAAAAAGGGCCGGCCGGTTTCCCGGTCGGCCCTTGGTCGGTCAGCCTTGAGGGCTGGCGATCAGTATTTGACCTTCAGCGTCACGCCGTAAGTGCGCGGGGCGCCGAGGTAGGCGTTGTAGGTCGCCGTGTCGGTGGCCTGGTTGTAGAAGGTGCCGTTGGCTTGCGGCGTCGTGGTGTTGGTGAAGGCCGTACCCTGCAGCGGCGCGGCGAAGCCGACCTGGGTGTATTCTTCTTCCAGCAGGTTCTGGCCCCAGACCTCCAGCGTCCAGCGCTCATCCGCCGAACCGATCGAGACCCGGCCGTTGACGACGGTGAAGGCGTCCTGGTTCTTGTACGGCAGCAGGTCCGAGCCGGTGTTGTATTCGGTCGAATATTTGGCCGACAGGTTGAAGCCGCCGCGCAGGCCGCCGCCCAGTTCGCGGTCGAACGCCAGGGCGCCGGTCAGCGACCATTCCGGAGCGAAGGACGCACGCGCGCCCGGCAGCAGCGACAGCTGCGGGAAGCGGCCGGGGCTGGACAGGTCGCCGGCGCCGAACTGGCCGTATTTCGCGTCGGTGTAGGTCACGCCGCCCTGGAAGCTCAGGCCCTCGACCGGGGTGAACCAGACCATATCGGCGTCGACGCCGCGCGAGGTCAGTTCCGGGATCGATTCGACCACGAAGGCGGTGCCCAGGAAGGTGTTCAGCTGGAAGTTCTCGAACTTCTGATCGAAGTAGGTGACGTTCAGCAGCATGGTGCGGTCGAACAGGGTCGTCTTAACGCCCGCTTCATAGCTGTCGACGGTCTCGGCCTTGAAGAACAGCGAGGCGTCCGGCGTCACGCCCGTTTGCACCCGGTCCATATTGTAGCCCGCGCCCTTGTAGCCGCGCGCGTACGAGCCATAGACCATGATCGACGGATTGAAGCGGTAGGACGCCTTGATCGTGCCCGACAGGTCGGTGTCGCTGAACTTCTCCTGGATCCGGCGACCATCATACAGCGGGTTGGACCAAGGCAGGCACAGCAGGCCGAGCGCAGCGGCCGGCGTGGCGACGTTGGCGGTGCCGGGGATCGGCGACACAGTGCGGTTGGCCGCGATCTGGTTGGCCAGGGCGCCGCCGCAGGCCGCGCCGTTGGTGCCCAGATTGTCCTGAATCCCGAGCAGGCGCTTGCTGTCATAGGTGTAGCGCAGACCCAGGTTGATATCGAAGGCCTCGGTCACCCGGTAGGTGTTGTTGGTGAAGACGGCGACCGATTCCGAACGCTGCGAATAATGGTCCTCATACGCCTTGCCGGCCGCGAAGGTCGGAGCCGCGGCGCTGGGCGGCACCGCGCCGATCACGCACAGCGGCTGGCCCGCGGCCGCGCCGGCGGTGCCGACCAGGAAGCCGTTCGGATTGGTGAAGCAGCCCAGGCGCGACGGGCTGGGGCCGCCCACGGATGCCGGCAGCGTGGCCGTCAGCAGAAGGGAGGCGAAGGCGTTGTAGTCCGAGCCATAGACATAGCTGTCGTCGCGATAGACGCCTTCCTTGGTGGCGAACAGACCGACCAGCCAGTCCAGCTTGTCCGAGGTGCCGGCCAGGCGGAACTCTTGCGTCAGATTGTCGACGCCGTAGCCGTTCGAGCCGTCGTTGGCGCGGTACAGGATGTCGGCGCCGGTGTAGTCCAGGTCCATGCCCTGCTGGAACGACCAGTCGCGCCACGAGGTCTGCGACGTCAGGGTGGCGTTGATGCTGGGGAAGTCGATGGTCGCTTCCGCCGACAGACCCATGTCCTCGATCTCTTGCGGCGTCTCGCGGTTGGAATAGGCCAGACGCGAGAAGGGCACCGTGCCGAAGCCGGCGACCGGCGGACGCTGGCCCGGGCCGTTCGGCGCCGTCAGCGCGGCGATGAAGGCCTGGGTCGGGCCGACGCGCGTCTGCACGGCGACGCAGCAGTATTCCTCGCGCTTGGTGTAGTCGGCGATCAGGCGCACCGAGACGTCGTCGCTGGGCAGGATCAGCAGTTGACCACGCGTGGTCCAGTAGTCCTGGGTCTGGTCGTCCTTGCGGGTGTTGGGTCCGTCGCCGTTGTTGACGTCGTAGAAGCCGTCACGCTCGCGGTGAGCGACGAACAGGCGGCCGGCGATCTGGTCGGTCAGGCCGCCGGTGACGGAAACCGAACCGCCGACGGCGCCGAAGTTGCCGCCGGTCAGTTCGCCCGCGATCGAGGGATCGAACGAGGGGCGCTCGGTGATGATGTTGATGACGCCGGCCGAGGTGTTCTTGCCGAACAGGGTGCCTTGCGGGCCCTTCAGGACCTCGATGCGGCTCAATTCGCCCAGGTCGCCGAAGCCGACCGAGTTGCGCGAGCGATAGACGCCGTCGATCACCACGCCGACCGAGCTTTCCAGGCCGGGGTTGTCGCCGACGGTGCCGGCGCCGCGGATGCGCACGGTGGTGGAGGCTTCCGATTGGGTCGAGGTGACGGTCATGCCCGGCGTCAGGATCTGCAGATCCTTGATGTCCTGCACGCCGGCGCCGTCCAGCAACTCCTGCGACAGGGTCGTGACCACGATCGGCACGTCCTGCAGGCTCTGCTCACGCTTCTGGGCGGTGACGATGATGTCGTCGACGGTCGCCGGGGCTTCCTGCGCGGCGGCGACGCCGGCAAAGCCGAACACGACAGCGCCAACGACGGCGGCGGACACGGTGGTCCTGAGTTGAAGATTGCGGCGCATAGCGTCCTCCCGGCTGAAGCCGCGATGCTTTGAGCGATCGCAGCGTTTCCTGTTCCCTCGACGTCCCCTACGTGGGGGATCATTCGTTAGGGACAGGCTAAGCGCGGTTCGGGCCGACCGACAAGCGAGCGTTGTTCGCCGCGACGATTTTTCGCCGCGGATTCGCCTTTGTGTGTCAGGGAAGCGACAGAAAACGCTGACGCTAGGTCAGTTTTTGCCCGTCTTTCGGCCCCAGAGGCTCGACCTCAGGGTGCAGGGCGGCGGGATCCACCTGGCGGGCCCGACCGGCGAAACTCAGCACCAGGGCCGCCGCGATCGCCGACAGGATCGAGCCGCCGATAACGCCCAGTTTGACCTCGACCTGTTCGGGCGAATCGACCGCGCCGGGGAAGGCCAGGACGCCGATGAACAGGCTCATGGTGAAGCCGACCCCGCACAGCAGGGAGACGCCATAGACTTGCAGCCAGCTGGCGCCCGTCGGCCGCGCGCCGATCCTCAGCGCCGAGGCCAGCCAGGCGGCGCCCAGGACGCCGATCTGCTTGCCGAAGAACAAGCCCAGGGCGATGGCGATGACCAGGGGCGCGAACGCCTGCTCCATCGACAGGCCGGCGAAGGAGACGCCCGCCTTTGCGAAGGCGAACAGCGGCAGGACCAAAAAGGCGTTCCACGGATGCAGATCGTGCATCGCCTCCTTCAGCGGGCTCTGGCCGTCTTCGGCGCGCCCCTTGATCGGCACGATCATGGCGAAGGCCACGGCGGTCAGGGAGGTGCTGAGGCCCGACAGCACCGTCAGATACCAGACCAGGGCGAACCCCAGCACCCAGAAGGGCGCAGGGATGCGGATGCGGTGAGCCGCGACCGCACCGACGGCCAGCGCGCCCAGCGCCCAGAACAGCGGCGTCCAGTTCGCGCCCTCGCTGAACAGCACGGCGATCAGGGCGATAGCCCCAAGGTCGTCGACGATGGCCAGGGTCAGCAGGAAGACCCGCAACGACGAGGGCAAGCCCTTGCCGACAAAGCCGAAGATGGCCAGGGCAAAGGCGATGTCGGTCGCCAGCGGAATGGGCCAGCCCGCATGGGGTGCCCCGATGGCGCCGGACAGCAGCAGATAGACCGCCGCCGGCCCCGCCATGCCGCCAAGCGCCGCCAGCACCGGCGTCGCCAGCTTCTTCGGGTCGCTGAGTTCGCCGCGCACGATCTCGTATTTGATCTCCAGCCCCACGACGAGGAAGAAGATCGCCATCAAACCTTCCTTGATCCAGTCGGAGATCGTCTCCTCCAGCCGGATCGGGCCGATCTGCAAGACGTGGTAGCTCTTCAGCCAGGCGAAATAGTCGGCCGACCAGGGCGAGTTGGCGATCGCCACGGCGGCGATGGCGGCCAGCGCCAGGGCGGAGCCGGATGCGGCCTCGGTCTTGAGGAAATCAAGTGTCAGTTTGCGCGCCACGGCGGCCTCCAAGCGAACGGAAGTTTCGTCGTGACGCCAGGTTATCGACGGGCGTCGGACCGGATTCGTCGCTCGAGCGTCGAGCGCGCCAGCCTGGCCGCGCGGAGCGACCTGATCTCTGGGCACAAGAATACGGAACCCGGAAGAAGGTTCAACCCCAACCGTCGCCGTAAGACGACTTGCGAAATCGGCGCGGCCGCCGCACCTAGCCTGCCATGCCCGTTTCTTCCGACTATCGCCCCGAACCGCGTTTCTTTGACTTAGGCGCGGACTATGCCGATGCGGTTCAGGCCGCAGACTTTCCACAGACGATCCTGCGGTTTCGCAACGACCGCGCGGCGGCCGAGGTCGGGCTGGAGGGGCTGAGCGAGGCGGAATGGATCGCCGCCTTCGGACGGTTCGAGCCTTTGTCGGGACAGCCCGGTCCGATCGCCATGCGTTATCACGGGCATCAATTCCGGCACTACAATCCCGATCTGGGCGATGGGCGGGGGTTCCTGGCGGCGCAGATGCGTGATGCGTCGGGCCGACTATTGGATCTGGGGACCAAGGGCTCTGGCCAGACGCCCTGGTCGCGGGGCGGCGATGGGCGGCTGACGCTGAAGGGCGGGGTGCGCGAGGTGCTGGCGGCGACGATGCTGGAGGCGCAAGGCGTCCCGACCAGCCGCGCCTTCTCGCTGATCGAGACCGGCGAGGCGCTGGAGCGCGGGGACGAGCCGTCGCCGACGCGGTCGGCCGTTCTGGTGCGGCTATCGCATAGCCATGTGCGGTTCGGAACGTTCCAGCGCGCGGCCTATCTGGGACGCAAGGATCAGATCGAGGTGCTGATCGAACACGTGCGCAGCCTGTATCATCCGGACGTCGACAGCAGCGATGCGCCCGGTCTGCTGCGGGCTGTCGTCGAGGCCTCGGCGAAACTGACCGCCCGCTGGATCGCGGCCGGCTTCGTGCATGGGGTGCTGAACACCGACAATCTGAACGTCACGGGCGAGAGCTTCGACTATGGCCCCTGGCGGTTCCTGCCCGAATACGACCCGGCCTTCACCGCCGCCTATTTTGACCAGACAGGCCTTTACGCCTTCGCACGCCAGCCGGAAGCGGTGTTCTGGAACCTGACGCAACTGGCCGGCTGTCTGAAACTGGTCGCCGAGGTCGAGCCGTTGACGGATGCGCTAAACGGCTTCGGTCCCGCCTATATCCGCGAACTGCGCGCCGCGTTCCTAATGCGGCTGGGCGTCCACAGCCTGGGCGAGGCGGCGGATCAGCGGCTGGTCGATACGACCTTGGCCCTGTTGAGAGAAGGCGGCGCGGCCCTGCGGTGGGAGCCGCTGTTTTTCGACTGGTTCGGCGGTTTCGCCTCTTCGGCCCGCGCCCTGTCGGGACCGCGCGCGAAACTCTATCAAGGCGAGGCTTTCGACGCCTTCCGCTTTGCGTTGATGGAACACGAACCGGACCGGATCGAACGGCTGGAACACCCGATGTTCGCCGCCCGTGAACCGGAGGAGATGCTGATCGACGAGGTCGAGGCGATCTGGGCCGCCATCGCGGACGCCGACGACTGGACGCCCTTCCAAGCCAAGCTGGATCGACTGGAGGCGACGCGTCTGGCCTGGGGCTTCACCGCCTGAAGCCGAACCTTAAGAAAGCTTCATCTCGTTTATCGATAATGTTCTTGCCCGTTTATCGATAAATCCATATCGATAGTCACCAAGGCGGTCGCGGAGGGCGACCCGAAGGGAAGGGCTTTCGAGATGAAACTGATCGGCAAATATTCAATCGCAAGCGCCCTGCGCTGGTGCCTGGGGTTCGCAAACGTCTTCGTCATGTTGGCGACGATCGTCATGGCGATCTGTTTGCTGGGCAGTGTCATATCGCCGGACTTCGCAGCAGGCTTCATCGACGGAATGAAGGATCTGGACAACAGCACAGCCCGCGACCTGCACTGGCCGGAGCGTCTGACGCTGTTGGGCGCCTTCCTGGCCTGCGGCTTCACCTGGTGGATCATCAACCGGTTGCGACGCATCCTGCTGTCGGTCAATCAGGGCGACGCCTTCGAGTTCGCCAACGTCAAACGGCTGCAAGGCGTGGGGCTGGGCCTGATCGGCATTCAGCTGACGGCGCTGCTGCTGGTCTTCGTCGCCCCGCAGAGCATCGGCCAGTCGCCAGCCGACTATGACTTCGACCTGGGCTCCTGGCTGGGCATTCTGGTGGTCTTCATCCTGGCCGAGGTGTTCCGGCAGGGGTCGGCCATGCGCGACGAACAGCTGACCACGGTCTGAGGAGCGCGCGCCATGATCATGATCCAACTGGACCGGCTGCTGCTCGAACGCCGGATGTCCCTGACCGAACTGTCCGACCGCGTCGGCGTCACCCTGGCCAATCTGTCGATCCTGAAGACCGGCAAGGCCCGCGCGGTGCGCTTCTCCACCCTGGACGCCCTGTGCCGCGAACTGGACTGCCAGCCCGGCGACCTGATCGTCCAGACGCCGGGACCGCAGCCGGAAGACTGAAATCGCGCGTCGCAAATCCTTGTGGGGCATTGGGAATCGGCCCAATGCCCCCGCCCCGTAACAGAAAGTCATCAGCTGATGTCATCAGTTGATGTCATCGCATGATGACAACTATCTGAAGCCCCGCTATATAGGCTTCAGCGAACGGCTCCTGAGGTCGGATCGCAGCCGTTCATGACCTTCAGGCGTCCTCCCCGATGACCACCTCGACCTTCACCACCGCGCCGTCGCGCAACCGCGCCGCTTACGCCAACATCGCCCTTTGGACGCTGCAGGGCTGGATCGCGATGTTCTTCATCGCCGCCGGCTACGCCAAGCTGACCGAGCCGATGACCAACCTGATCAATCTGATGGGCTGGCCCGCCGTCGCGCCCGAGAACATGGTGCGCGGCCTGGGCGTGGTCGAGATCGTTCTGGCCATGGGCGTGCTGAGCCCGCTGATCTCGTGGCGAGTGGGTCGCCCCCTGTTGCTGACGGCGGCGGTCGGCCTGATCGTCATGGAAGCGACCATGATGACGATCCACGCGCTGAGCCAGGACTTCGGACTGGCGGCGGTCAACGCCGTCCTGCTGGCCATCACCGTCCCGGTGCTGCTGGGTCGCCGCAGGGCCTGATTGAAAGAGATCGAACGCCGGACCCCTCTCCCCCCCTGCAGTCCGGCGTTTGCGCCCGGAGCTTCCCCCCAGGCTCCGGGCTTTTTCATGCCTGATCGTTGGGAAAGGCGAAAAGCTTACCCTTACGTGCGCGTAAGCCTCTTCCCTTTACGCGCACGTCAAGTTATGAAGGCGTATGGCCACCGCCGACGACCACCGCACCTACTCCATTCGCCAGCTGTGCCGCGAGTTCGGCGCCACGGCGCGCGCCCTGCGATTCTATGAGGACAAGGGCCTGCTGACGCCCGCGCGCAAGGGCCAGACTCGCGTCTATGACGCGCGCGACCGCGCCCGGTTGAAACTGATCCTGAGGGGCCGCCGCATCGGCTTCACCCTTCAGGAGATCCAGGACATGATGGATCTCTATGATCAGAAGGATCACAACGTCCACCAGATGGCCGTGGCCCTGGTGCGGCACCGCGCCCAGATCGCGGCGCTGAAACAGCAGCTGGAAGATATCGAAGGCGCCATCGAGACGGCCGAACAGGCCTGCGCCTGGATGGAGTCCAAGTTGTCCGAACACCGCCCCGACCTTCTGCCGGGCGCCGAAGACTATGAGAAGCTGCTGCGCGCGCGTCTCAACCACGACCACCACCACCCCTTCAAAGCAAGAGCGTAATCCATGGCCTACAAGGCGCCTGTCCGCGACTTCACCTTCATCCTGAATGAAGTGCTGGAAATCGATCGCTACACCAACCAGCCGGGCTTCCAGGACGTCTCTTCGGATCTGGTCAGCCAGATCCTGGAAGAAGGCGCCAAGTTCGCCGACGAGGTCATCGCCCCGATCAACAATCCGGGCGACAAGGAAGGCTGCCATTGGGCCGAGGGCGGCGTCGTGACCGGACCCAAGGGCTGGAAGGAAGCCTACAAGGCCATGTCCGAAGCCGGCTGGATGGCGCTGGCCGCCGACCCGGCGTACGGCGGTCAGGGCATGCCCAGCGTGGTGGCCTCGGCCTTCGGCCAGATGACGGCCGGCGCCTCGGCCGCCTTCTCGATGTATCCGGGCCTGACGGCAGGCGCCTATGCCGGCATCCACGCCAATGCGTCCGAAGAGCTGAAGCAGAAGTATCTGCCCAAGATGGCGACCGGCGAATGGTCGGGCACGATGAACCTGACCGAGCCGCAGTGCGGCACGGACCTGGGCATGGTGCGCACCAAGGCCGTGCCGAACGGCGACGGCTCCTATTCGATCACCGGCCAGAAGATCTGGATTTCGGCGGGGGAGCACGACTTCGCCGACAACATCATCCACACGGTGCTGGCCCGCGTCGAAGGCGCGGTTCCGGGCATCAAGGGCCTGTCGCTGTTCGTCGTGCCCAAGTTCCTGGTCAATGAGGACGGTTCGCTGGGCGAGCGCAACAGCCTGGAATGCGCCGGCCTCGAGCACAAGATGGGCATCCACGGCAACGCCACCGCCGTCATGCAGTACGACGGCGCCAAGGGCTGGCTGATCGGCGAAGAAGGCCGCGGCATGAACAATATGTTCGTGGTGATGAACGAGGCCCGCCTCGGCACCGGCCTGCAGGGTCTGGCCATCGGCACCGCCGCCTATCAGGCCGCCGTCGAGTTCGCCAAGGACCGCCTGCAAGGCCGTTCGCTGACCGGACCGAAGAACCCGGACGGCCCGGCGGACAGCATCATGGTCCACCCCGACGTGCGCCGCATGCTGCTGGAGTCCAAGGCCTTCGTCGAAGGCGGCCAGGCCTTCATCCTGTGGACCGCGCTTCACGCCGACCTTGAGAAGTCCGAGGACGCCGCCGTGGCCCAGAAGGCCAAGGATTACATGGGCCTGCTGACGCCGGTGCTGAAGGCCTATCTGACCGACAAGGGCTTCCACGTCGCCTCGCTGGGCATGCAGGTGCATGGCGGTTCGGGCTACACCGAACACTTCACCGCCTCGCAGTATCTGCGCGACGCCCGCATCACCATGATCTACGAGGGCACCAACGGCATCCAGGCGCTGGACCTGGTCGGCCGCAAACTGCCCGCCAACGGCGGTCGCGCCATCATGACCTGGTTCGGCGAGATTGACGCCTTCGTCGCCGAGAACAGCGGCAATGAGGCCATCAAGCCCTTCGTCGATGGCCTGGCCGACGTAAAGGCCAAGCTGCAGGACGGCACCATGTGGCTGATGCAGAACGGCATGGCCAATCCGGACAATGCTGGCGCCGCCTCGACGGACTATCTCAACGTCTTCGGCCTGACGGCGCTGGCCTATATGTGGGCGCAGATGGCCAAGGTCGCTCAAGCCCAGGTCGAGGCCGGTTCGACCGACCCCTACTATGCCAACAAGCTTCAGACCGGCCGCTACTTCGTCGAGCGCATCCTGCCCGACGCCGAAGCCCATCTGAAGAAGATGAAGACCGGCGCCGACGTGCTGATGGCCATGCCGGCCGAGGCGTTCTGATCTCAAACTGACGACGAAACGGGTCGGCGATCTCGCCGGCCCGTTTTTCTTACCGACCAGACGGGCAAAAGCCCGCGAACCTCAGGGACGAAACCGATGAACGTGCTGGGCAGCCCCGATCCCGATTTCATGCGTGAAGAAGAGATCACCCTCTTCTCCGACAGCGTCGGCAAATGGATCGACGAGCACGCGCCGCTTGAGAAGGTGCAGCAGTGGATCGCCGATTCCTCGGTGCCGCGACAGCTGTGGAACGACGCGGGCGAGGCGGGCCTCTTGGGCCTGTCGTTGCCGGAAGAGGATGGGGGTTTCGGCGGCGACTATCGGCACGAGGTCGTCCTGATGCGCCAGCTGGGCTGGAAGGGCGCGGACCACTTCGGCATTTCGCTGCACAATGCGATCGTCATGCCCTACATCTGGCATTACGGCACCGAGGAGCAGAAGCAGCGCTGGCTGCCGCGCCTGCAATCGGGCGAACTGGTCGGCGCCATCGCCATGACGGAACCGGGCGCCGGCTCGGACCTGCAAGGCGTCAAGACCACGGCGGTCAAGTCGGGCAACGGCTATGTCGTCAACGGCTCCAAGACCTTCATCACCAACGGCCAGCTGGCCAACTTCCTGATCGTGGTCGCCAAGACCGATCCGGCCGAGGGCGCCAAGGGCACCTCCCTGATCGTGGTCGAGACCGATGGCGCGGAAGGGTTCGAGCGTGGTCGCAACCTGCACAAGATCGGCATGGAGGCCAACGACACCTCCGAACTGTTCTTCAACGACGTGAAGGTGCCGGGCGACAACATCATCGGCGGGACCGAAGGCCAGGGCTTCGTTCAGCTGATGCAGCAGCTGCCCCAGGAGCGGCTGAACATCGCCGTCCAGGGCGTCGCCGCCGCCGAGCGCGGCCTTGAGGCGACGCTGGCCTACGTCAAGGAGCGCAAGGCGTTCGGCAAGCGGGTCATCGACTTCCAGAACACTCAGTTCAAACTGGCCGAGGTCAAGACCAAGCTGACCGTCGCCAAGGTCTTCACCGACCACTGCATCGGCCTGCATCTGCAGGGCAAACTCGACGCCGCCACCGCCTCCATGGCCAAATATTGGGTCACGGACATCCAGGGCGAGACCATTGACGAGATGCTCCAGCTCCACGGCGGCTATGGCTATATGAACGAATATCCGATCGCCCAGCTGTACAAGGACGCCCGCGTCCAGCGCATCTATGGCGGCACCAACGAGATCATGAAGCTGCTGATCGCGCGGACGCTCTGACAGGCCGCTTGCCCAAATGTACAGAATTCTGTACATCCGGGCCATGAACGCGATGTCCGTCACCGAACTGCGCAAGAACCTCGCCGCGGCCATCGACCGGGTGACGGCGGATCATGACTACACCATCATCACGCGCGAGGGCGGTAAGCCGGCGGCGGTGCTGATGTCGTTGGAGGACTTCGCCTCCTGGCAGGAGACGGAGTATCTACTGCGCAGCCCGGCGAACGCCGCGCGGCTGCGTGAGGCGATCGCCGAACTCGATGCGGGCGGCGGTCAGGTTCGCGAACTGATCGAAGAATGAAGCTGACCTTCCAGACCTACGGTTGGGAGGATTACCTTCACTGGCAAGACCATGATCGAAAGATGCTGCGAAAGCTCAATCGGCTGATCATGGAATGCCTGCGGACGCCTTTTTCCGGGACTGGAAAGCCAGAACCGTTGAAGGGCGATTTTGCGGGATGGTGGTCGCGACGCATCGACCAGGAACATCGGCTCGTCTATCGCGTGACGGACGATGGGCTTTTGATCGCCCAATGCCGCTATCACTACGACCGATGATCCGCCTTTACGTCACATCGCCGCTCGCCGCCGCCGCTCCGGTTGCGCCCACGCTGGACCAATCGCGTTATCTGACCCAGGTCATGCGATTGAAGGTCGGGGACGACCTGCTGGTATTCAACGGGCGCGATGGGGAGTGGCGCTGCACTGTCGCGGAAGTGCTGAAGAAGGGCGTGATCCTGCGCGCCGAGGAACAGGTGCGACCCCAGACCTTTGGTCCTGATCTGGAACTGATCGTGGCGGTGGTGAAGAAGGCGCGCGTCGAGACCATTGTGGAGAAGGCCGCCGAGCTGGGCGCGCGCCGGGTGCGGCTGGTGCTGACAAAACGCACCAACGCCGACCGCATCCGCCTGGACCGGTTGGACGCCATCGCCGAGGAAGCCGCCGAACAGACCGGGCGGATGGACGTGCCTGTGGTCGATGATCCGATCAAGCTGGACACCCTGCTGAACGGCTGGGAGACCGGACGCCGGCTGATGTTCTGCGACGAGACCGGGGGCGCGCCCGCCGTCTCGTCCCTGCGCGACGCAGGCGAAGGCCCCTGGTCCATCCTGATCGGGCCGGAGGGCGGGTTCTCGCCGGAAGAGGGCGAGCGGCTGCGGTCCCTGCCCTTCACCACCGCCGTGTCGCTGGGCCCGCGCATCCTGCGCGCCGACACCGCCGCCATCGCCGCCATGACCCTGTGGCAGGCGGCCGTCGGTGATTGGGAACGATAAGTCCGCCCCTCAGGCACGAGCCGACGCGCGACGAGCGTCAGGGAAAGACGAAAGCCCTCTTGAGCCTTGCCGCAATCTTGCCCATCTAGCCGCGACACACGGTCGCTTACGATGCGCCCGCAGGGGACTGACGCATGACCGACAACGCGCCGCTGACCCGGACCGACCTCATCGAGGCCATGTCCAAGGGGATCAAGCCCAAGGACCAGTGGCGCATCGGCGCCGAACACGAGAAGTTCGGCTTCGACAAGACCACCCTGGCGCGCCCCGCCTATGACGGCCCGAACGGCATCAAGGCCATGCTGGAGGGGCTGCAACGCTTCGGCTGGTCGCCCGTCGAGGAAAACGGCTTTCTGATCGGACTGGAACGCAGGAACAGCGAAGGCTTCGTCGCCTCCGTCAGCCTGGAGCCGGGCGGTCAGTTCGAGCTGTCGGGCGCGCCGCTTTCGACCATCCACGACATCTGCAACGAGACCGGCCAGCACCTGATGGAGGTCAAGCAGGTCGCAGACCAGATCGGCGTCGGCTTCCTGGGCGCCGGCTTCGACCCGCTGTGGACCCGCGAACAGGTGCCGGTCATGCCCAAGGGCCGCTACGACATCATGCGCGCCTATATGCCCAAGGTCGGCACCCTGGGCCTGGACATGATGCTGCGCACCTGCACCATCCAGGCCAACCTCGACTTCGATTCCGAAGTCGACATGGTGATGAAGTTCCGCACCTCCCTGGCGCTGCAACCCATCGCAACCGCCCTGTTCGCCTGTTCGCCGTTCACCGAGGGCCGCCCCAACGGCTTCCTGTCGGCGCGGGCCAATGTCTGGACAGACACCGACGCCGATCGCACGGGCATGCTGGGCTTCGTGTTCGAGGAAGGGTTCGGCTTCGAGCGCTACGCCGACTATGCGCTGGACACGCCGATGTATTTCGCCAAGCGCGACGGCCATTATGTCGACGCCTCGGGCCAGTCGTTCCGCGATTTCCAGGCCGGCAAACTGCCCGCCCTGCCCGGCCAATATCCGACCCTGAAGGACTGGAACGACCACCTGACCACCCTCTTCCCCGAGGTGCGGTTGAAGGCCTATCTGGAGATGCGCGGCGCCGACGGCGGCCCGTGGAGCCGGATCTGCGCCCTGCCCGCCCTGTGGGCCGGGGTTCTGTATGACGCGCCGTCGCTGGCCGCCGCCTGGGACCTGGTCAAGGACTGGGACATCGCCGACCACGAACGCCTGCGCCGCGACGTGACGCGCCTGGGTCTGAAGGCCGAGGTGGCGGGCCGATCGGTGCGCGACATCGCCGTCGATCTGGTGAACATCGCCAAACAGGGGCTGAAGAACCGCGCCAAATTCTCGGGCGGCATGGTGGACGAGCGCGGCTATCTGTCGGAACTGGAAGACATCGCCGACAGCGGCGTCACCCCGGCTGAGCGCCTGCTGGACCTGTATCACGGCGCCTGGCAGGGCGACGTGAAGCGCATCTACGCCGACTTCGCCTACTAGGGCGTGGTGTAGTCCGAGCAGTCGGGCAGCGGGCTGTCCGGCCGGTATTCGCCGGCCTTGGCGTCAAAGGTGAACCGGCGAATGACGCTGCATTTCGGATCGCGAGCGGCGACCAGGTCGGCGGGCTTCAGCGGCGGCTTCTCCAGCGAATCCTCGGATCGCGAGGCGCCGCGCGGATAGGTCGTCGCCGTCGTCTCATAGGTCAGGACCGGCATCGCATCCGCTGCGTCGCTCGCGGTCAGGGTCGCAGCGAAACTGTATTCGTCGTGACAGGCGCCGGCGCGCTGGGTCATGTCCTCCTCGCTGAAACAGGCGCGGATCATCAGCGAACCCTGGATCGGCACGGTCAGCACCGGCGCGGCGCCGGCCTCGCCTTCCGCATCCAGCCGATAGAGCCGCAACTCGGTCGCCTGTCCCCCGCCGCCGGAATAGATGCTGCGGCTTTCCATCTCGACCCCGGCCAGAAAGCCGCCGTCCGCCAGCCGGATCAGGCCAGCCCAGGGCTTGTAATTTTCGACCTCGCCCGACGCTTCGTTCGGCGCGGCCGGCAGGGCTTCAGGCGCTCGAACAACCGGAGTGAAGACCGGCTCGCCGTCACGCGCCTGCGGGTGCAGACCGACGCACAGGGCCCCGTCGTCCGTGCAGGCCCGATCCTCAGCCAGGGTCAGGGGTTCGATCCCGTCCCCTGATGGCGAGAATTGCAGCATGGCGATCGCGGCGAGGAGCAAGATCATGCGCCGATCCTAGCCGAGACGGCGCACGACGCCATCGGCTCTTTTCGACCCGCCGCAAAGGCGAGCTTAACGGATGCGCCGTAACATGGGTTTGAGTTCGAGAGAGTGCGCAATGACCTGTTCGCCCGTTGCGGCCCTGGCCTTCCCCACAGCCGATGTCGATCTGGACACCTTCTTCGATGTGTCGCTGGATCTGCTGGTGGTGCGCGAGCTGGATGGGCGCGTGGTCAAGGCCAGCGCTTCGTGGTTTACGGTGCTGGGCTATCGCCCCGACGAGATCGAAGGCCAGGGCCTGCTGCGCCTCATCCACCCCGACGACCACGCCGCGACCCGCCAGAGCATCGTCGAGGTCGAAAACCGGCGGCCGGGCGATCCGGTCATCGGCCAGATCAACCGCTATCGCCATAAGGCGGGCCACTACGTCACCGTCGAATGGCGCGCCCATCGTCAGGGCGACCGCATCTATGGCATCGCGCGCGACGTGACCGAAAAAGTCGCTGCCGAACGCGCCCTGCGCGAGGCCACCGCCGCCGCCGAGGCCGCCAACCGCGCCAAGTCCGACTTCCTGGCCAATATGAGCCATGAGATCCGCACGCCCCTGAACGGCGTGATCGGCATCGTCGACGCCTTGTCGCGCACCGAGCTGACGCCCGAGCAGGCCGAGATGGTGACCCTGATCGCACGATCCGGCGTGACGTTGGAACGGCTGGTGTCCGACATTCTGGACGTGTCCAAGATCGAGGCGGGGCATCTGGACCTGGAAAGCCGACCCTTCGATCTGGACGAGGCCATCGCCGCCCCGCTGGACGTCATGCGGTTGAAGGCCGAGGCCAAGGGACTGACCTTCGACATCCGCCGCGACGCCAATGCGCGCGGAATGTTCGTCGGCGACAGCACCCGCATCCGTCAGGTGCTCGACAATCTGCTGTCCAACGCCATCAAATTCACCCATCAGGGCTCGGTCGGCGTCGCCCTTGCGGTGGACGAGGATTCCGACGGCCTGACCCAGCTGACGCTGCGGGTCGAGGATACGGGCGTCGGCTTCTCTTCCGACCACGCGGCCCGTCTGTTCGATCGGTTCAGCCAGGCGGACAGCACCATCACGCGCCGGTTCGGCGGCACTGGCCTGGGCCTGTCGATCTGTCGTTCGCTGGTCGAGTTGATGGGCGGGCGGATTTCCGCCGCCTCCACCCCGGGCGTCGGCAGCCGGTTCACCGTCGAGATCCCCCTGACGCGCGCCGCCTCCCTGACCGAACACGATGCCCAACGACGCGCGCGTGCGGCCGAGGCCGACCGCCCCCTGGCGCCCCTGCGCGTGCTGCTGGCCGAGGATCACCCGGTCAATCAGCGCGTCGTGCAGTTGATCCTGGCGGCCCACGCCATGCAGATCGTCACCGTCGCAGATGGCGAACAGGCCCTGGCCGCCTTCCAGTCCGAGACCTTCGACCTGATCCTGATGGACATGCAGATGCCGGGCATGGACGGCCTGACCGCCACCCGCGCCATTCGTCAGGTCGAGGCCGCCCGTCCCGACCGGGCTCGTACGCCGATCATCATGCTGAGCGCCAACGCCATGAGCGAGCACCGCGACCAGGCGCGCGACGCCGGCGCCGACCTGCACGTCCCCAAACCCATCACCGCCGCCAGCCTGCTGGCCGGCATCCAGGCGGCGACTGCGCCCTGATCCGATGTTGACAAAGTTTGCCATGCGCCCATTCTCCTTGAGAGGAGGCCGACCATGGCGACGATGAACATTTCCCTGCCCGATCCAATGAAGGCCTGGGTCGAGGAACAGGCGAAATCCGGGCGCTACGCCAGCACGTCGGACGTGGTGCGCGACCTGATCCGCCGCGAGCAGGTCAAGGCCGAGAAGATCGCGCATTGGCAAAGGCTGATCGTAGAGGCCGACGCCTCCGGTGTTTCCGACCAGTCGCCACGTGAAGTGATCGAAGAACTGCGCGCCCAGTTGCGTCGCGCCTCCTGATGCTTCGCCTAAGCCGCGCGGCGCGGGCGGACTTGCAGCAGGTCTATCTGCAAGGCCTCGAGCTGTTCGGGAGCCGTCAGGCCGATGACTATATCGAGGGTCTGTTCGCGAAACTGGACTTGCTTGCGGATTTTCCACGTCTTGGGGCGGCTCGACCGGAGTTGAGCGCGGACGCCCATGTGATCTTCTACAAAAGCCACGCCATTCTCTATCGAATCGATGATGCAGACGTGTTCGTCCGACGCATTCGGCACGAGCTGGAAGACTGGCAGTCCGACACAACTGGCGTCGGATCGAGCGACGAACGGAGCGAACCATGACCCATTCCATCCATGTCGGCATCGGCGGCTGGACGTTCGAGCCGTGGCGCGGGGTCTTCTATCCGGACGGCTTGGTTCAGAAGCGCGAGCTGGAATATGCGGCGTCGAAACTGACCTCGATCGAGATCAACGGCACCTATTATTCGACCTTCAAGCCCGACAGCTGGAAGAAATGGCGCGACGAGACGCCGGACGGCTTCGTCTTTTCGGTCAAGGCCAGCCGCTATTGCACCAATCGCAAGATGCTGTCCGAAGGCGCCGAGAGCTTCGACAAGTTCCTGAGCCAGGGCCTGACCGAACTGGGCGACAAACTGGGCCCGATCAACTGGCAGTTCATGGGCACGAAGAAGTTCGACGCCGAGGACTTCGAGGGCTTCCTGAAGCTGTTGCCCAAGGAGAAGGACGGGGTGCGGCTGCGGCACGCGCTTGAGGTTCGCAACCCGACCTTCGCCACCGAACAATTCTATGACCTGGCCCGCAAATACGGCGCGGCCATCGTCTATGCGGTCGATGACGAGGAGCCGACCTGGCCCCAGATCGACGAGGCGACCGCCGATTTCAGCTACGCCCGGCTGATGTCCAGCCGCGAGGACGAGCCGACCGGCATGACGGCGACCGAACTGGAGGCGGTGGCGGATCAGGCGAAAACCTGGGCTGAACGCGGGCCGGTCTTCGCCTATTTCATCTCGGGCGCGAAGGTGCGAAACCCGGCGGCGGCTCAGGCGCTGATCGCCAAGCTGAAATAGCGGTCCGTACGCTTGCGGACCTGCAGCCGTCCCCACATCTGAGGCCGGCTCAATGCAAAGCCTGAAGGACTATTCCCATGCCGATCGCCACACGCGCCTTCGCCGCGACCGCCGCCGACAAGCCGCTGACGCCCTACAGCTTCGAGCGCCGTGATCCGGGTCCGAACGATGTGCTGATCGACATCAAATATTGCGGCGTCTGCCACTCCGACCTGCATGCCGCGCGCGGCGAGACGGGCGGCACAGCCTTCCCCTTGGTGCCGGGTCATGAGATCGCGGGCGTGGTCAAGGCGGTCGGATCGAACGTCACCCGCTTCAAGGAAGGCGACCGCGTCGGCGTCGGTTGCATGGTCGACAGCTGCCGTGAATGCGCCTCCTGCCAGGAAGGCGTCGAACAATATTGCATCCCCGGCTTTACCGGCACCTACGGCGGCAAGGACAAGAAGGGCGGCACGTCGGAAGCCATCACCCAGGGCGGCTATTCCGACCACATCACCGTCGATCAGCATTTCGTCCTGTCCATCCCCGACAGCCTGGCGCTGGACGTCGCCGCCCCCCTGCTGTGCGCCGGCATCACCACCTATTCGCCGCTGAAGGAATGGGGCGTGGGCCCCGGTTCCAAGGTCGCGGTCATCGGCCTGGGCGGCCTGGGCCATATGGCGGTCAAGCTGGCGGCGGCGATGGGGGCGGAAGTCACCGTCCTGTCCACCTCGGACCGCAAGAAGGCCGACGCGGAGCGGATGGGCGCCAAACACTTCCTGATCAACTCCGACAAGGATGCGATGAAGGCGGCGGCCGAGAAGTTCGACCTGATCATCAATACCGTCTCGGCCACGCACGAGATCGCCAGCCACATTCAGCTGCTGGCGCGCGACGGCACCATGATCATGCTGGGCCTCACTACCGAGGGCCTGCCGGTCTTCGCCCTGCCCCTGCTGTGGCGTCGTCGCCGCATCGCCGGCTCGTTGATCGGCGGCATTCGCGAAACGCAGGAGATGTTGGACTTCTGCGCCGAGCACGGCATCGCCTGCGACATCGAGACGATCGCTCCGGATCAGATCAACGACGCCTATGAGCGGATGCTGAAATCCGATGTCCGCTACCGCTTCGTCATCGACATGGAAAAGCTGGCCGCCTGATCGCCTGAGGCGAAGATCAACGAAACGCGACGGAGGCATGAAACTTCCGTCGCGTCAGATTCCCGCCTTGCGCGCTCGCGCTCGCACGTTAATCCTGAGCTGCGACAAGGCCTTCTGAAGGGTCTGCACAGGGACAGGAGACGATATGGCGCGCGTAGCTTTCGTGACGGGCGGGACCCGGGGCATCGGCAAGGCGATCGTCCAGCGCCTGCATGAGGACGGTTTCAAGGTCGCCGCCGGCTATTCCGGCAACGACGAGGCGGCCAAGGCCATCGCCGATGCGCTGGACGTCATGGTGGTCAAGGGCAACGTCGGCAGCTTCGACGACTGCGCCCGCGCGGTGAAGGAGGTCGAGGAACAGCTCGGCCCCATCGACATCCTGGTCAACAACGCCGGCATCACCCGCGACGGCTTCTTCCACAAGATGAGCCACGACCAGTGGTCCGACGTGATCCGCGTCAACATGGACAGCGTCTTCAACATGACGCGCCAGGTCATCAACGGCATGCGCGACCGGGGCCACGGGCGCATCGTCAACATCTCCTCGATCAACGGGCAGAAGGGTCAGATCGGCCAGACCAACTATTCCGCCGCCAAGGCCGGGATGATCGGCTTCACCAAGGCGCTGGCGCTGGAAAATGCGCGCAAGGGCGTGACCGTGAACTGCATCGCGCCGGGCTATATCGACACCGAAATGGTCGGCGCCATGGACCCCAAGGTGCTGGAAGGCATCATCAGCCACATCCCCGTCGGTCGCCTGGGCAAGGGCGAGGAGATCGCCGACATGGTGTCCTGGCTGGTGGGCGAGCGTGCCGGATATGTCACAGGCTGCACACTGTCGCTGAACGGCGGTCAGTACCTGGTGGGTTGAGGCGGGCTTCGCCCAAAATCCGCCGCGCGCGGGTTTCATCAAGTCTGTCATGAAGTTGTTGGGATCGGTCAGGGCGAAAAAATCGCCACGCGTGACCGCGATGGCGGTCGCCGCCATCGCGGTCATCGGCGTGGGCGTCGCCGCGCCCGTGGTCGTCCCGACCGAAAGCCAGGCCCAGTCCCGCCGGACCGTGCCGCCGACCGCCCGCTACGTCAGCAGCAATGGCCAGGGGTTCATCCTAGACACCTCCGGGTCGCGGCCTCTGATGCGGCTGGAACGCTCGACCGAAATCTGGGTCTTGCGGCCGACGCCCGCGCCGCGCGGCGACATCATCTATCGCAACGACAATGGCGATCAGGTGCTGAAGGTCACGCCCGACGGCGCGATCACCCTTTACACGACCACCGCGCCCCAAGGCTCGCCCGCCTCTCGGGTGGGCGAGGCGCAGGGCCTGGCCAGCGCGGCCATGACCGGAGCGCAGCTGGTCGATTATTTCATGCGTCAGAGCTACCGCGCCAGCCAGGCGATGGGCCGGCTGATCGTCATCGACGTCGATATCCAGCCCGGCTCTGAACAGGTTGCCGCCGACACCGTCTCGGCCGCCAGCGACGCCATCGTGCGCATGGCCAGATCCTCCAACCTGCGCGCCCAAGTCGAGCGGGTGCGCCGCGTCGTCGTATCGGATCAAGGACGTCCGGGCGTCAGCCTGGTCCAGGGCACGTTGAGGATCGTCATCGACGCCGACGCCGGCATCGCCGGCCGACCGTCGTCGGCCCGGATCGTGCGAGTCGTGGGCGGAGACGCCCTGAACCGCTAACCCTGGAAGCTGTCCTTGGCTGCCCGGCGCGCGGCGAACTGATCCGCGTCCGTGGCGGTCATGAACGGGTTGAACCTCTTCTCCACCCCCAGCGTCGTCGGCACGGTCGGTTCGCCCCGCTCACGCGCCGCGAAGATCGCCTCGGCATGGGCGGCGACCTCGGGCCGGTCATCCAGGCTCAGGGTGAAGCGCGCGTTCGAGGCCGTATATTCGTGCGCGCACCAGATCACGGTCTGGTCGGGCCAGGCCTTCAGCCGCTGCAGGCTGTCGAACATCTGCTCCGGCGTACCCTCGAACAACCGGCCGCAGCCCAAGGCGAACAGGGTGTCGCCGGTAAAGGCCAAGCCGTCCGCCGGCGCATGAAACACCACATGGCCGAGGGTGTGACCCGGCGTTTCGGTGACCTCGAACCGCGTCTCGCCCACCATCACCACATCGCCGTCAGCGATCACCCGGTCCAGCGGCGCGACCTTGCGCACCTCTTCCGGCCCGACGATTTCGCAAGCCCAGTCGGCCTTCAGCCGCGCGTTGCCCTCGGTGTGATCGGGGTGCCAGTGGGTGTTCAGGATCAGGTCCAGACGCCCCCAGCCCAGGCCTTCCAGCTCCTCCAGAATGCGCGCTGCATCCGGCGTATCGACCGCCGCGACCACGCCGGTCGCGGCGTCGCGGATCAGGAAGCCGTAGTTGTCGGCGCGGCAGGGAAACAGATGCACATCCAGAGTCATGCGCCCATCCTAGCAGCAGGGCCGCCGACAGGCCTATAGTGGGGCCATGCGGCGCAGCATCGACGAGCTTCGAACCTTCTACGGCGAGCCGACCGGAGCGCTGGCGCGACGGCTGGTGGCGCGACGGCTGGACGACGCCTGGGGCGAGGCGGCCGATTGCGACGTGCTGGGCATCGGTTACGCCACCCCTTGGCTGGACTCCTTCGTCGGCGCGCGGCGTGTCGTCGCGGCCATGCCGGGCGGGCAAGGCGTCGAACACTGGCCTACGGTCGGGCGCAACCGCACCCTGCTGGTTGACGACCGCCGCCTGCCCTTCCCCGCCGGAGCGTTCGACCGCATCCTGCTGGTCCACGCCCTGGAAGAGGCCGACGATCCCGCCGCCCTGCTACTGGAAGCGGTGCGCGCGCTTTCGCCGACCGGGCGCATCATCCTGGCGGCGGCGGCGCGCGGCGGCCTGTGGGCGCGGGCGGACAACACCCCCTTTGGTCATGGCCGACCCTTCACCCGGCGCCAGTTGGAACGACTGGTGCGCGATGTCGGGCTGGAGCCGATGGCCTGGTCCCAAACCCTGTATGTCCCGCCTTGGGGGCCGATGCTGCCCCTGGCCGAAGGATTCGAACAGGTCGGGCGCCGGGTCTTTCCCGGAACCGCCGGGCTGATCCTGCTGGAGGCCTCGCGCCACAGCTACGCCCGCATCCGCCCCAGCGGCCATGCCCAGCGCGTCGCCGCCCCCGTCCTGGCGCCCCAACCCGCCGCCTCCGTCTCTTCGCGGGGCGAACATCGCGACTGACGGGGAGTTGACCGTCGCTCCATCTGGCGGGGCGGGCGAAACCGCCTTATGGCGAAGGCCATGCACCGACTGATCCTGATGCGGCACGCCCAGGCCGAAGCCTCCGCTCCCTCCGGCGGCGACGAAGCCCGTCCCCTGTCGGCCGCCGGCCGCGCCGAGGCTCTGCTGATGGGGCGCGCCCTGGCCGAGCGGGGGCTGAAGCCGGACTTGGCGCTGGTGTCCACCGCCGTGCGCACCCGCCAGACCTGGGAGCAGATGCACGACGCTTTCGGCGATGTGGAAGTCCGCGACGAGGACGCCCTCTACAACGCTCCCTCCGACGTGATCCGCCGCTTCGTCGAGGCCAGCGAGGACGAGGCCGGCTGCCTGTTGATCCTGGCCCACAATCCGGGCGTCCATGTGCTGGCCGCCGAATATCTGATCGAAAGCGCCGCCTCGCCGGCCGTGGTGGACAAGCTGTCGGCCGGCTTCCCGACCGGCGCCGCCGCCCTGTTCAGTGTCGATGTCGCGGGGCGCTGCACCTACGAAGGCTTCCTGACGCCGCGATCGCTGGGCGCGCCATCCGCATGACAGACGTCGCCTACAAGATCGTCGATGCCGCCGAATGGCGCGCCGCCGTCGCCGAGGGCCGCTATGACGGCGCGCCCGTCGATCTGGCCGACGGCTACATCCACATGTCCACCCAGGCGCAACTGGCCGAGACCGCGCGACGGCACTTCGCCGGGCGCGGCGACCTGCTGCTGCTGACCGTCGATCTCAGCGGGTTCGGCGACGACCTGATCTGGGAGCCGTCGCGCGGCGGCGATCTGTTCCCGCATCTTTACGCCCCCCTGCCCGTCGCCGCCGTTACGGCATCGCGCGCCTTCTCGGTCACGGCCGAGGGCGAGATGGCGTTCGAGAACGACCGATGAGCCTGGTTGATGTGGGCGCCGCCCTGCTGCGTCGGCTGGACCCGGAGCAGGCACACCAGTTGGCGATCAAGGGTCTGGCCCTCGCCCCCCTGCCCGTCCCGCCCGCCGACGATCCGATCCTGAGAACACAGTTGGCGGGACTGGATCTGCCCAATCCGGTCGGTCTGGCGGCGGGTCTGGACAAGAACGGCGAGGCCCTGCGCGGCCTGTCGCGCCTCGGCTTCGGCTTCGTCGAATGCGGCTCGGTCACGCCCCGGCCCCAGCCCGGCAATCCCAAGCCCCGCCTGTTCCGCCTCAGCGAGGACCGGGCCATCATCAACCGGATGGGGTTCAACAACGCCGGGCTAGACGCCTTCGCCGAGCGGCTGGACCAGCGCCCGACGGGCGTCGTCGTGGGCGCCAATCTGGGGGCCAACAAGGACACCGAGGACAAGGCGGCCGACTACGTCGCCGGTCTGCAACGCCTTGCCGGCCGCGCTTCCTACTTCACCGTCAACATCTCCTCGCCCAATACGCCGGGCCTGCGCGCGCTTCAGGGCCGCGAGCAGTTGGACGACCTGTTGGGCCGCATCGACGCCGCCCGTCCCGTCGCCGCCCCTGACCGCGTGCCGGTCTTTTTGAAGATCGCGCCCGATCTGATCGCCGACGAGATCGGCATGATCGTCGAGGCCTCGCTGGCCCATCGGATCGACGGCCTGATCGTATCCAACACCACGCTGGAACGTCCCGAGACCCTGCGCTCGCCGGACGCCCGCGAGACGGGCGGCCTGTCCGGCGCGCCCATCCGTCCGTTCGCGGAAAAGGCCCTGCGCGCGGCGGCCGAGGCCGCCGCCGGTCGTCTGCCCCTGATCGCCGTCGGCGGCATCGACAGCGGGGCCGAAGCCTATGCCCGCATTCGCCTGGGGGCATCGGCGGTCCAGATCTATTCCGCCCTGATCTACGAGGGGCCCGGCCTGGTCGCCCGCATCACGCGTGACCTGGCCGCCCGCCTGCGCGCCGACGGCTTTTCCGCAGTAACAGACGCGGTCGGCGCGCCCCGTTGACGGAGCGTTAGTGTCGACACGTCTAGGGTGACCGATGCGAGCGATCTGCGTTCGTCATCCGAGAGCCTGAATGAAATCGACCGCCGTCGATATCGCTGAAAGCAGCTGGACCGCCGCCGTTCGCCAACGCTCGGGCGCTGCGGTGCAACGGCTCGTGGCGGCGGCGGCTGTCGCCCTGGTGGTGACGCCGATGGTCGGGGTGCGGTTCACCTTCGGCTGGGTCGTGCTGTATCTGGCGGTTCAGGCCATGGAGATGGTCGTGTATCGACCGATCCTGGAGGCGCCCGGAGAGCTTTCCAGCGGCCGAAAGCTGGCCGTCCTGACCGTCGTTGCGGTCAGTTCTACCGTCTTCGCCGCCCTGTCGCTGGTGATGTGGAAGATCGGCGGTGCCATCGGCGGCGTCAGCGCAGCCCTAATGCTGAGCGCCTGCATGTTGACGGCCATGCTGAATGCGAACCGCTGTCAGGCCGTGATGATCGCCGGCCTGGCCCCTCAGACCGGCTTCCTGCTGGCTACGCCTGTCTTCGTTTACGCTCTGGACGCCTCCGGCCCGCTGGTCATGTCGGCGGCCGCTGCGGTCGTGCTGTTCACCTTCTATGTCGCCATCACCGGCCAGCGCATGGTCGAGGCCAGCGCCAACGTCGTGCGCGCCCATGCCCTGGCCGAGGACTCCCGGCTCAAGGCAGAGCGCAGCCTGGCCGACCACACCACCTTCCTGGCCGCGATCAGCCATGACCTGCGCACCCCGATCGGCGCGATCCTGGCCGGCGCCGCCGAGTTGCGCTCGCCCGACGCCCAGTCGCGCAACAGCGCCAATCTGATCACCGACGCCGGCCTGATGATGAAGGCCCTGCTGGACGACCTGCTGGACCACACCCGGATCGGCGCCGGACGGATGACGGTGGAGGCCAAGGACTTCGACCTGCGGCAAATGCTGGCCCAGACCCTGATGCTGTGGCGCGGTGTCGCCGACGCCAAGGGGCTGAAGCTGCGCATCGAAGGCGCCTCGGCCATGCCGCGCCACGTCAAGGGTGACGTCATGCGCATCCGTCAGGTGCTGAACAACCTGCTGTCCAACGCCATGAAGTTCACCGAGCAGGGCCAGATCACCCTGCGGGTCCAGGCCTGGCCCGAGGAGCCGTCGGGATACGCGCTGCTGTTCGAAATCGTGGACACGGGTCCGGGCATGACGACCGACCAACTGGCCCGCCTGTTCACCCCGTTCGACCAGACCGCCGAGGGCGTCTCCGCCCGCTATGGCGGCTCGGGTCTGGGGCTGGCGATCAGCCGCAATCTGATCGACCTGATGGGCGGTCGGCTGACGGTGCGCAGCGCGTCGGGTCAGGGCTCGCGCTTCACCGTCTCCCTGATCCTGCCCCGCGGCGACGAGGCGGCGCAGATCGTCGAGGTCGTCGATGAAAGCCGCCTGGACATCGCCCGCTCGCTGACGCCCTCGGTCGCGCCCACGCCCCAGCCCGCGTACGTCGCCCCTTCGCCCGCACCTGAGCCCGAGCCGGTGGCTGCGACGCCTGCGGCCGCCGACGAGGCCGAAGACCAACCGCTGCGCCTGCTGGTCGTGGACGATCACGACATCAACCGCCGCGCGGTGCAGTTGATCCTTCAGCCGCTGGGCTGCGAGATCACGACCGCCGCCGACGGCATGGTCGCCCTTGAACGCTGCAGTGAAGCGGTGTTCGACGTCATCTTCATGGATGTGCGCATGCCCGAGCTGGACGGGCGCGAGACGACGCGTCGGCTGCGCGCCGGCGGCGGACCCAACGCCGCCACCCCGGTCGTCGCCGTCACCGCCGACACCGCGCCCGAGGACGTCGCGGCCTGTCAGGCGGCCGGTATGGCCTATTTCGTCTCCAAGCCCCTGACGCCGCCCGCCCTGATCGGCGCCTTGCAGCACGTCCTGAACGACACCGCCGCTCAGGCCGCGACCGAGGCCGCCTGACCCCGGACGCCCGCGACAAGGCGCGCGGCGAAATCAGGCTGTTTCATCTCGCATTCCCAGACGACGACCACGCGCCAGCCCGACGCCTCCAACGCCGTTACGGCGGCGGCGTCGCGCGCGCGGTTGCGGTCAATCTTGGCGATCCAGTAATCGGCGTTGGTCTTGGGCTGGCGTGATCCACGGGCGCAATCATGGCCGTGCCAGGAGCAGCCGTGGACGAACAGGGCGACCTTGCGGCCCTTCATCACCACATCCGGGCGACCCGGCAGGCCCATGCCGCCCAGCCGATAGCCGATCCCGGCCGCACGCAGGATCCTGCGCACGGCCAGTTCCGGCGACGTGTTCCGCCCCTTCACGCGACGCATCACAGCGCTGCGCTTCTCGGGGCTGAACACATCCGAACTCACGATCAATCCACGCTCAAGTAGCGAAGCGTTAGCGTGGATTGATCCAATTTAGAGCTGCGCCAGCAGATGCTCGGCCGAGGACACCTTGAACTCGCCGCCCTGTTCGATGTTCAACTGCTCGACCACGCCGTCCTTGACCAGCATGGAATAGCGCTGCGAGCGCTCGCCCAGGCCGAAGCCAGAACCGTCCAGCACCAGACCCAGGGCGCGGGTCAATTCGCCGTTGCCGTCGGCCAGCATGACGATGCTGTCGTCGGTAACGCCTTGGCTTTCGCCCCAGGCCTTCATGACGAAGGCGTCGTTGACCGAGATGCAGGCGACCGTATCGACGCCCTTGCCCTGGATGTCGGCCAAGTGATCCTTGAAGCCCGGCAGGTGGCGCGCCGAGCAGGTGGGGGTGAAGGCGCCCGGCACGGCGAACAGGGCCACGGTCTTGCCGGCGAAGATGTCGTCGGTGCTGACGGGCTTGGGGCCCTCGGCGGTCGCTTGGGCGAGGGTTGCGTTCGGGATGCGATCGCCGATCTGAATGGTCATGTCTGTCTCGCTGAGGTTTGAGGCCGGCGCGTTTGAACGGCCGTGTGCGACACATAGACACCACGGGCGACACCGCAAGCGCCGGTTCGGCTTGCTTGCGCCGCTTTCCGGACGGATGATGTGAAGATCATGAGCGAAGCCTCCACCCTGACCGGCCGACTGCTGGTCGCCATGCCCGGGATCGACGACGCCCGGTTCGAGCACGCCGTCATCCTGATCTGCGCACACGGGCCCGATCACGCCATGGGCCTGCGGCTGGATCGACCGGCGCCGGGCGTGGATCTGAAGACGGTTCTGGACAAGCTGGATGCGCCGGCGCCGGATCAATCCATCGGTCGCGCGGTCCTGATGGGCGGACCGGTCGAGCGCGAGCGCGGCTTCGTCCTGCACACCGACGACTGGACGGTCGGCGACGACACCCTGGCCTTCGGCGACGGTCTGGCGATGACCGGCACGCGCGAGGCGCTGGCCGCCATGACCGACGAGATCGCCGGTCCGCGCCGCTCGGCCCTGTTGCTGGGCTACGCCGGCTGGGGCGAGGGGCAGTTGGAGGAGGAGTTGGCCGACAACGTCTGGCTGACCGCCGACGCCGATCTGGACCTGATTTTCGACGGCGAACACACGTCGAAATGGACGCGCGCCCTCGCCCAGCTGGGCGTGGACGCGGCCATGCTGTCAAGCCAGGGCGGCCGGGCCTGAAGCCAGACCGCCCCGTTTGACGATTAGAAGCGGTAGTTCATGCCGATGCGGAACATGTGGGTTCCGAAGCGACCGTTGCCGCGCACCATGTCCGTGCCCGTCGTGTTCGGGGCCAGGACGAACGGGTTGGTGGCGGGCGCCGTGCCACGGCCGACGCGGATGACCGGGCTGTCGACGTCCAGCGAGGTGTAGAGGTATTCGCCGCTGACCGTCAGACCGCGACCCAGGGCGTATTCTACGCCGCCGCCGGCCTGCCAGCCGTCGCCGTCATCGCCCTCGCTGGTTTCAGTGAAGCTGTTGGCCAGGTTCGAGGTGCGGAACTTGTTCTCGAACTTGCCGTAGGCGTAACCGCCGGTGCCGTAAATCAGCGCCGGGCCGACCGCATAGCCCAGCTTCAAACGGGCGGCCGCCGTGCTCTGCAGCTCGCGCGTGAAGGTGTAGAAGGCCGGGGTGGTCGAAAAGCCGGTCACCGAATCCTGAACATTGTTGACGCTGTATTCCGCCAGGGCGCCGACGACGAAGTTGCCGAACTGCATGTCGTAACCGGCGCGAACGCCCGCCTCGACACCATCGTTGTCATCACGGCAGCCGGTTCCCGGCGCGGTGCTGGTCGCCATGCCGCCGCAGAAGCCGGGGCTGAAGGCGTTGGTTCCGACGGTGGCGGGGGCGACAGGCGCAGTGGTGACCTGGTCGCCATAGTTGCCGTCCAGATTGCGGTCGAAGCGCAGGATCTCGTCGCCGTCGTCGTTCGACTGGTTGTAGCCGCCGAAGATGCCGATGTAGGGGCCGGACCAGTCGGGGGCCACGGACTGGGCCAGGGCGGGGGTGGAAACCATGGCCAGGGCCAGGGCGCTGGAGGCGAGGGTCTTGATCATTTGGGGAGGCTTTCGTGCCGAAAGTGCGGGCGCGACATCCCCGCTCGCCGTCACAAAAGCCGAAGGCGGCCACAGGTTCCCTACAGTTCCCATCGCCAAATGTCGCACATCCAAAGGCTTCGGTTGAACGTAGGCCGGCCTAGCGCGTCGCCATCGACACCAGAAAAGCGATCAGCAGGACCAGGCTGATCCCCTGCCAGAACCGCACCGGATCACGCTCGATCAGGGACAGCTGGCGCGGCGGCGGAGCGGCGACAGCGCTGCCGGTCTCCAGCACATGGATCAGTTCCTCGACATCCTCGAACCGCTCGTTCGGGTCGATGGCGACGGCGCGCATGATGGCCGCCTCCAGCCAGGCGGGCATATCCGGCCGGTGTCGCGTCGGCGGCGCAGGCGCCCGATCGAAACGCGGCGCATCGGTCGGATCCACCTCGCCCCACGGATAGGTGCGCGTGAACAGACGATATAGCGTCACCCCCAGGGCGAACTGATCCGTGGCGGCGTCGCCGCTCTCGCCGGCATACATTTCCGGCGCCTTATAGCCGGCGGTGCCCGGCGCCTCGGCCTCGGCGAACTCCTCGGCCAGCCGCAGGCGCGCAACGCCCAGATCGACCAGTTTCAGCCCGCCCTGTGTCTCCAGGATCACATTGTCCGGCTTGATGTCGCGGTGCGTCACCCCCGCCCGGTGCAGGGCCGAAACCGCCCGCGACAGACGCAGGGCCACGCCGATTCCTTCGGCGATCTCGAACGGCCCCTCCTGCGCCAACCGCGCATGCAGGGTCTGACCAGCATGAAAGGGCTGGGCGATATAGAGACGGCTCTGGCGACCCGCATCCAGGCTCAGCACCTTGCCGACGAAGGGGCTGTCGATGCGCCGTCCGATAAAGGCCTCGCGCAGAAAGGCGGTGCGCGCCCCGCGCTCGGACACCACGGCGGGCTTGGGAAACTTCAGCACCACCATGCCTGCGTCGCCTAGCGTATCCTTGGCCAGGAACAGGGTCGTGTACCGCCCGTCCGCCACGACCCGCTGAAGCGCGAAGCCGTCAACGTTGTCGCCGACGGCCGGCGGCGGCAGGATGGCGAGGCCTTCCGCCTCGGCCGTGATCGCCTCCCAGTCGGGCGCGCCGGTGCGGACCACGTCGATGACGATGGCCGTTGCGTTGTCGCGCTGCCCCGCCGCCTCGACCTCGGCCAGGATCGCCTTGGCGTCCGCATCGGGCGAACTGCGCCGTCCCAACAGGCCGGCGATCACCGCATCGGCCAGCACCCCATGCACCCCGTCGGTGGTCAGCAGCAGCCGGTCGTGCGGCTCCAGCCGCACTTGCCGGACGTCCAGCTTCACATCCGCCTCGATGCCCACGGCGCGATACAGAACATGGCTCAGCCCCTGCTGGGCGCGCGTGTGGTCCTCCGTCAGCCGCGTCAGAACGCCATCGCGGAAATGCCAGGCCCGGCTGTCGCCCACATGAAGCGCCGTCGCCTCGCGCCCACGCAGGATCAGGGCCGTGAACGTCGTCGCCGCCCCCTCCATGGCCGGATCGATCCGTCCCCGCGAATGGAGCCAGCGGTTGAAGCCCCGCAGCGCCTTGATGCCGTTGGCGGCGATCCCGTTCAGCGGGTTCTGATCCAGATAGCCGTCGATGAAGCTGCGCGTCGTCAGCTCGGCGGCCATCCGCCCGGCCTTGGACCCCGACACCCCGTCGGCGATCACCGCCACGACCCCGTGTTCGCGCTGCTCGGCCGCCGTGCCGATGTGGACGCCGCCGAAATCCTGATTATCCGCCTTGGGCCCCTGCAAGGTCGCAAAGCCGGCGGCGATCTCCAGTCTGGCGTCGGTCATGGGCGGAACTGTCGTCGAAAGACGGCCCGCTGAACAGAGGTCTCAGAGCGCCAGGATCGCGCGCACCGCGACATAGGCGGAGACCACCAGGATCAGGCTCGCAAACAGGATGCGCCCAAGCCGGGCGTTCGACCCCAGCCGGCGCGCCAGCGGCAGACCCGCCGCCGTCCCGGCGACCCCGCCGACCGCCATGGCCGCGACCAGGCCCGGATCGACCCAGCCCGACAGCGCATAGTTGCCCGCCGTCGTCGCTCCGAATGCGGCGACGCTGAGCAGCGAGGTCGCCTGGGCGGTCGCCAGGCTCATGCCCGTCGACGCCATCAGGCCGGGCACGATCAGAAAGCCGCCGCCGATGCCGAAGAAGCCGGCGGCCGAGCCGACGCCGGCGCCCGCCATGCCGGCGCGCGGCGACATGGACCAGTTCAGCCGGGGCTCGTCCCGCGCGACCGCCGCCTTGGGACGCAGCATCGACACGCCCACGGCCGCCATGGCCACGGCGAAGATCAGCAGCAGCTGATGGCCGTCGATCATCTTGGCCAGGGACGAACCGAACCAGGCCCCGGCCGCGCCGGTGATGGCGAACAGGGTCGCGCAGGGCCAGCGCACCCGCCCTGCCCTGGCGTGACCGGCCAGAGCCGTCAGGGCGTTCAGCGCCACCCCCGCCGCCGACACGCCGATGGCGACATGGGGATCGGCGACGCCGACGACATAGAGCAGCAGCGGCACGGCCAGAACCGACCCGCCGCCGCCGAACAAGGTCAGCAGCAGGGCGACGACGACGCCGCTGAAGGCGGTCAGAACCAGCGGGGTCAGTTCGGTCGTCACCGGATCACGCCGCTCTCGTCACGGGCCGGCTCGCGGCTCTGTTCCAGGGCATCACGGCCAGCAGCCGCGCCATGCCGCAAAATCCCGTCGCGCCCGCGACGAACAGGCCCGCGCCGACGAAGGTCGAAAGACCCCAGAAGGCTGGATGCACCAACGTCCCCAACGCCGCACCGATCAGGATCAGGCCGCCCGCGACCGTCTGCACCTGACGCATCAGTTCGATCGGCTTTGAGCGGTCGGCGTGGATGGCCAGGCCCTGCGCCTTCCATGCGTCCAGCCCGCCTTCAATGACAAAGGCTTGGCCCGTCGTCTTCGCCGCCAGACGGTAGCAGTTGACGCCCGTCCGATTGCCGGTTCGGCAGGTGAAGATGACGTCGCGGCCGTCGGCGCCAGCCGGCGTGTAGGCGTCGAAGGCCGACAGCGGCGCATGGACGGCGCCGACGACATGCTCTCTGGCGAACTCGTCGGGCTCGCGAATGTCGACCAGCACGGCCGTGTTCTGCTTCAGCCGGCGCGAAACCTCGGCGGGGGACAGGGGGGTCAGGACGCTCATCGGGATCATGCCTTTTCGGAGGAAACAGGAGGACAATAGATTTCAGCCAGCACGGCGATGACCTTCAGAACGGCCGGATCGGCGATGCGGTAGAAGATGGTCGTGCCCTCCCGACGCGTGCTCACCAGCGCCTCATCGCGTAGCTTGGCCAGGTGCTGGGACAGGGCCGATTGCGACAGGCCGACGTGGGGCAGCAGCTGGCCGACGGACATCTCACCTTCGCCCAACTGACACAGGATCATCAGCCGCTTCTCGTTGGACAGGGCGCGCAGCAACGCCGCCGCCTCGCCTGCGCTGGCCTGGAATCGCTCAAGTCCGATGGTCTGAAGGTCAATCATGGAGCGCAATATATGCGCACTTGCTAAATAAGCAATACCTAATATATTGGACTGCGAAAAGAGCTTCCTCCATGGCCCAATCCCCCGACGTCCGCGGCTTTTTCGATCCCGCGACCCACACCATCACCTATCTGGTCAGCGACCCCGCGACGGGTCAGGCGGCGATCATCGACCCCGTCCTGGACTTCGACGCGCCCTCGGCCCGCACCTCGACGCGGTCGATCGACGCCGTCATGGCGGCGCTGCGGTCGGAGGGGCTGACGCTGGCCCTGGTGCTCGAAACCCACGCCCACGCCGACCACCTGACGGCGGCGGCGCACCTGCGTACGATGACGGGCGTGTCCATCGGCATCGGCGGACGGATCACCCAGGTTCAGTCGGCCTTCGCCCCCCTGTTCGGCGCCGACGACGTGCGCCCGGACGGGGCCGTCTTCGATCATCTGTACGCCGACGGCGACGCCTTCACGCTGGGCGATCTGACGGTCGAGGTGATCCACACGCCCGGCCACACCCCCGCCTGCGTCAGCTACCGGATCGGCGATGCGGTCTTCACCGGCGACACCCTGTTCATGCCCGACTACGGCACGGCGAGAACGGACTTTCCCGGCGGCGACGCCCGGACCCTTTACCGCTCGATCCAGCGCCTGCTGGCCCTGCCCAACGAGACCCGCATCTTCGTCGGCCACGACTATCTGCCCCAGGGCCGCACCGACTTCCGGTTCGAGACCACCGTGGCCGAACAGCGCGCGCAGAACATCCACATCGGCGGCGGCGCATCGGAGGACGCCTTCGTCGCCATGCGAGAGGCCCGCGACGCCACCCTGGGCGCGCCGCAGCTGATCCTGCCCTCGCTTCAGGTCAATATCCGCGCCGGCGACCTGCCGCCCCCGGACGCCAACGGCCAGCGCTACCTGCGCCTGCCGCTAAACGCGATCTGAGCCCTAAGCCGACCGCTGCTTCAGCGGCGCGGTGCCATCGGCCAGGCTTTCGGCCAGATAGACCTCGGCCTCCTGCGCCGGCAGGGCGGGCGCATAGCCGAAGCCCTGGCCGTAGTGGCATTGGGCGTCCAGCAGCAGGCGGGCCAGTTCGGCGTTCTCCACGCCCTCGGCGACGACTTCCAGCGACAGGTCGCGGCCCAGATTGACCACCGACTTGACGATCTTGGCCGAGCCTTCGTCCTTGTTCATCGTCAGCACGAAATAGCGGTCGATCTTCAGCGTATCGAACGGCAGGCGCGCCAGATAAGACAGTGACGAGAAGCCGGTGCCGAAGTCGTCCAGCGCCAGCGAGGCCCCGACGTCCTTCAGCGATTGCAGCACCTCGGCGGCCCGCGCGGTGTCGCGCATGATGTCGCCCTCGGTGACTTCCAGCTTGAGCGCGCCCTTGGGCAGGCCTGTCTCCTTGATGATTCGCGCCACGTCCTCGCACAGGTGCGGGCGCTCGATCTCGCCGACCGACAGGTTGACGCTGCAGAACAGCTTGCCGGCCAGCGGATGGCGTTCGATCCATTCGGCCAGCTGACGCGCCGATTGGGTCATCATCAGCAGGCCCAGGTCGTTCATCATGCCCAGGTCGGCCGTCAGGCCCAGGAACTCGTCCGGCGGCACCAGACCCCGGCGTGGGTGACGCCAGCGCGCCAGGGCCTCGAAACCGGCGACGGCCCCCGTGTTCAGGTTCACGATCGGCTGGAAGAAGGGCACGATCTCGCCGCGCACGAAGGCGTTCCTCAGATCCGCCTCCAGCGCCAGACGGCTCAAGCTGTCGCTTTCCAGCGCCCGGCCATAGGCGGCCGATCCGCCGCGCCCGGCGCCCTTGGCCGATTCCACCGCCAGCTCGACCCGGCGCAACAGTTCGGCGGCGTCGGGCGCATCCGGCCCGCCCTCCACCATCACCGCCCCGATGGAGACGGTCGGATAGATGTCGAAGCCCGCGACCCGCAGCGGCTGTTCCAGCGCGTCGCGCACGCGGTAGCTGGTGTGCGAGGCGGTCTTGGGGACGATGATGGCGAACTCGTCCTCGCCGATCCGTGCGGCTGAGGCGTCCTTGTTGAAGGCGGCGGCCAGACGTGAGCCTAGGGCCGACAGCACCAGGTCGGTCCGCTCGTGCCCTAGCGCCTCGTTCAGACGCCGCAGCCGGTCCACGTCGCCGACGACGATCTCGTATTCGCCAGGCTGGGTCAGCACCTCGCTGACGCGGGCCAGAAAGGCGCGACGATCCAGAAGGCCCGTCAGAGTATCGCGGTCCGATCCGGCGAACTTGGTCTCCAGCGCCACGACGCCGGCGGCGCGCAAGCCGTCTTCGAGCCAGACGCCGCGCCACAGACAGGTCTCGGACCCGCGCATGCGCAGACGCACGGCGATCTCGGCACCCTCGTCCTGGGGTTTGAGCATCCGCTCGGCCAGACTGCGATCTTGCGGCATCGCCAGGGCGACGAATCCGGCCGCCGTGCATTCCGGCGCAAGCGGCCCCAGGCCCAGCGATCGCGTAGCCCCGGTGAACCGCAGCTCGTCCGCCGCGGGCGTCCAGACCCACAGGGCCGTTTCGGCGGCGGCCAGCGCCTCGATGGCGGTCGTGGCGTCCCAGGCCAGCGATCGGGATCGTGGTGTCACGCGTCTCGCCCTTCCAGACGGCCCCCGGCCGTCAACGCTCGTCCTCGACCAGGCCGAACAACAAATGGTCTGCCCACTCGCCGTTAATTTTCAAATAAGCGCGAGCCCGACCTTCGTTGCGAAAACCGGATTTCTCCAGCACCCGTCGCGACCCGTGATTGGTGGGCAGACAGGCCGCCTCCAGCCGGTGCAGCTTCAGCTTGTCGAACGCGTATCCGACCACGGCCCGGACGCCCGCCGTCGCCACCCCCTGACCGGAAAACGGCTGACCGATCCAGTAGCCCAGCGTCCCCGTCTCGGCGACGCCGCGCCGCACGTTCGACAGGGTCACCGCCCCCGCCAGGGCCTTGCCGTCCTGCACGAAGACGAAGAAGGGCCAGGCGTTGCCCAGCTCCATCTCGCGCGCATAGATCGACAGCCGGCGCCGGAAGGCCGCCTTGGTCAGGTCGTCCTCGGGCCAGGCCGGCTCCCACGGCTGCAGATAGTCGCGCGAGCCGTCGCGCAGCGTGGACCAGGCGGCGTAGTCGGCGGCACGCGGCGGACGCAACAACACGCCGTCCCCCCGGATCACGGGTCCGGCCACATCGCTCATCCAGTCCAGAAGCGCCATCGATGGAGACTATAGCATTAAGATTCGGCTCTGAACCTTACGGTTCGGCCAAAAGTGTCGCGGTCAGCTTCAGCGCCAGGTCGCGGCCCAGTCCCTCGGGCGCGCCCAGCATCGGCGTCAGGATGTCCCCGATCAGCCCCTCGGCGAAGGCCATATAGGCCGCCGTCACCACCAGGGCCTTGGCCCGCTCGGCCGCCCTGGGATCATCGGGCGCCATGGCCGCCAGCCGCTCGGCCAGATCGCGCACCACTTCGGCGAAGCTCTCCGCTCGGTCCTGCTCGCGCGCCAGCGCCAGCCAGGCCGCCATCTGCGAGGCGCCGCCCGGCCCAAAAGCGTCGAACACGACGCTCATCAGCCGCCCCGGCTCGACGCCGTCGCGCCCTTCTCCCAAGCCCTCGTTCAGGCCAGCCTCGATCCGCTGCGCCAGATCGCGCACCATCGCATCCATCAGCGCGCCCTGCAGCCCGGCCGCCGAGCCGAAATGGTGGATCAGGTTGGCGTGACCCACGCCCATCCGCTCGCCCACCGCCTTCAGCGTCACCGCCGCCGGCCCGCCCGAAAGCAGCAGGTCCCGCGCCGCCTCCAGCGCCTCTTCGCGCGCCACCGCCCCGCGGCGTCGCTTCACCGGACCATTAGTTGACATTGATGTCAGTTAACTCCATCCTCTGCTCGAAATCGAGGAGCAGAACCATGGCGAAATCCGCCACCCCCGCCGACCTCCAGATCAAGCCGCGCGACCTGCATATCGACCGCGAGGCTCCGACGCCACGCTGGTGGCTGAACGGCGACCCGTTCGGCACCGCCGTGATGAACGCGCTCAGCCTGACCTTCCCCGACGGCGAGCGGTTCTTCATCCAGTCGGTCAAACGGTTCGCCAAGGACGCGCCCCCGGCCCTGGCCGCCGACATCCGCGCCTTCACGGTCCAGGAGGGCGCCCACACCCGCGAACACATGGCCTTCAACGCCATCACCGAACGCGCCGGCTACGACACCGCCGAGATCGAGGCCTATGTCACAGCGCGGCTCGACATCGCCCGCGCCCGTCCGGCCCTGGCCCAGCTGGCGGCGACCATGGCGCTGGAGCATTTCACCGCCGCCTTCGCCCATCGGCTGCTGGCCGATCCGGAGCTGCTGAAGGGCTCGCCCCACGACCTGGCCCGCCTGTGGCGCTGGCACTCCATCGAGGAGATCGAGCACAAGGGCGTGGCCTATGACGTCTTCCTGCACGCGACCCGGGACCTCAGTCCGCTGAAGCGCTGGCGCATCCGGCGCTGGGCCATGTTCCTGACGACCCTGCTGTTCACCCGCACGGTGCGCGAGACGACCTTCATGCTGCTGAAGCAGGACGGCATCGTCGGCTGGCGCGCGCGTCTGGGCCTCTTCCGCTGGCTGTGGCTGAAGCCGGGCCTGTATCGCCGGATGATCGGCGACTACCTGGCCTTCTACAAACCCGACTTCCATCCTTGGCAGATCGACGACCGCGACCTGATCGCGGACGCGGAGGCCGGCCTGGCCCAACCGGCCTGACTCTCAAATCCGACCCCGCGACGGAGTTTTCGCCCGAAGGCGTTACAATGTGCGGGGGACGGACGAGGAGAAGGCCATGGCTTCATCACCGACCGACGCCGCCGTCGCCCTGACGCGCCTGGGTCTGGGCGCCCGGCCGGGCGAGATCGACCGCGTCGCCGCCGATCCGCGCGGCTGGGCCATGGGCCAGATTCGGCCCCAGGGCGCGCCCCAGCCGTCTGGCCAGTTCGCCGACACCGCCGAACGCGTCGCCCAATATATGGACTATCAGAGCGACGCCGGCCTGGTCCGCCGCGACCGACGCGCCGCCGCTTCGGCGACGGCCGACGCCGCGCCCGCTCCCTCGCCAGCCCCCGCTCCCGGCATGCCGGACGCCGCCGATCCGCAAGCCGTCGCCCGGCGCGAGGCCCGTCAGACCGCCCGCCGCGACATCACCCAGGACACGGCGCAGGAGTTCCTGGCCCGCGCCCAGCTCGGCGCGACCACCGACGACGGCTTCGCCGAGCGCTGGGCACTGTTCTGGTCGAACGCCCTGACCGTCTCGGCCGCCAAGTTCGCCAGCGGCGCCTTCGTCGGCCAGTACGAGCGCGAGGCCATCCGCCCCCACGTCTTCGGCCGGTTCGAGGATCTGGTCTTGGCCGCCGAACAACATCCCGCCATGCTGCTTTATCTGGACCAGGCCCGCTCGGTCGGTCCCGACAGCCTGGCCGGCGCCCGCCGCAACGCCGGGCTGAACGAAAACCTGGCCCGCGAGATGATGGAGTTGCACACCGTCGGCGCCGACGGCGGCTACACCCAAGGCGACGTCACCGAACTGGCGCGCGCCCTGACCGGCTGGTCGATCCCTGCCGCCCGCGACCAGCGTCAGCCGGGTCGCTCTCAGCGAGCCCGCAGGATCGCCGCCCAGGCCGAGCCCGGCCCCGCCGGCTTCGTCTTCCGCGCCAATGTCCACGAACCCGGCGCCCGCACGGTGATGGGCAAGACCTATCCCGCCGCAGGCCTGGCCCAGGGTCAGGCCATCCTGCGTGACCTGGCGCGGCATCCGGCGACGGCCAAACGCCTGTCGCGCCGTCTCGCCGCCCATTTCGTCGCCGACGATCCGCCGCCCGCTCTGGTCGCCCGGCTGGAAGCGGCGTGGACCGGCTCCGGCGGCGATCTGGCCCAGGTCGCCCGCGCCCTGGTCGACGCGCCCGAGACCTGGACGCCCCAGCCCGCCAAGATCAAGACGCCCTACGACTTCATCGTATCGACCCATCGCGCGCTGGGAACCCGGCCTCAGCGGATCCAGCCGTTGCGCCAGGCCCTGCTCGACATGGGCCAGCCGCCGTTCTCGCCCCCGTCGCCCGAGGGTTGGCCCGACACGGCCGCCGACTGGGCCGGTCCCGACGCTCTGGTCAAACGGCTGAACTGGTCGCGCACCGCCGCCGATCTGGCCCAGGCGGCCAACCCGAACGCGGTCGCCGCCGCCGCCCTCGGCCCGCGCCTCGGCGAACGCACGCGGCTCGCCGTGGCCCGCGCCGAAAGCAGGCCGGAGGCCCTCACCCTTCTGTTCATGTCGCCGGAGTTCCAACGCCGATGACCGCCCTCAATATGAACCGCCGCCATCTGCTGGCCGCCGCCTCCGCCGGGGTCGGCCTGGCATTCGCCGGCCGTGTCGCCGCCCAGACCGCCGGCCCCGCCAACAAGCTGGTCGTCGTCATTGCGCGCGGCGCCATGGACGGCCTGTCCGTCACTGTGCCTTACGCCGATCCGAACTACGTCTCCTTGCGCGGCGGTCTGGCCATCGCCGCGCCCGGCGAGGCGAGCGGCGCCCTGGCCCTGAGCGAAGGCTTCGGCCTGCATCCGGCGCTCGCCGGCCTGCACGCCCTTTATGGTCAGGGTCAGATGCGGTTCGCCCCCGCCGTCGCCCTGCCCGTGCGCATCCGCTCGCACTTCGACGCCCAGGACGTGCTGGAGAACGGCGGCGAAGGTCTGCGCCAGCAATCCGACGGCTGGCTGAACCGCGCCATCGTCGCGGCCGGCGGGACGTCGCTGAAAGGCCTGTCCATCGGCGCCCAGACGCCCCTGATCCTGCGCGGCGACGCCCCGGTGTCCAGCTGGGCCCCCGGTGGTCTGGTGCGCGACGGCGACCGCATCGCCTCCCTGCTTCAGGATCTCTATGTCGAAGATCCGATGCTGGGCCAGAACCTGGCGCGCGGTCTCGCGACCGAGCAACTGGTCAGCATGGAGGGCGGCGACCAACGCCTGCGTCGCAACGACGTCCAGGGCCTGGGCCAGGCCGTCGCCAAGCTGATGAACGGACCGGAGGGCGCCGACATCGTCGCCGTCTCGCTGGACGGCTGGGACACACACGCGGGTCAAAGGGCGCAGCTCCAGACGCGGCTGACGGGCCTCGATCAGCTCGTCATTGGCCTGAAGGACGGCATGGGCGACGCCTGGTCTCGCACGGCGGTCATCGTCGCCACGGAATTCGGCCGCACCGCCCGCGCCAACGGCACCCAGGGCACTGATCACGGCACCGGCTCCTCGCTTCTGCTGGCGGGCGGCGCGGTGAAGCGCGGCGGCCCCATCGGCGACTGGCCGACTCTGGCCGACAACCGCTTATTCGAGAACCGCGACCTGGCGCCGACCCTGGATCTCCGTTCGGTGTTCAAGGGCGTGTTGCGCGATCACATGGGCCTCGACCGCGCCGCCCTGGACGCCCGCGTTTTCCCCGGCAGCGCCGCCGAAGCGCCGGCCATGGATGGACTGGTCTAGCCGTCACGCTTGCTTTACGCGGCGCAACATCGCATCAGGACGGCATCACCTTGGACCCGGCCCTGTTCGCAGGCGACGGGTGGCTATCCCCGCCGCCGATCCGCTGGGAAACCGAGCCGCCAGAAACCGAAGCATCGGTAAGGCTCATCCAGATGAAATCCTGAAATGTCCATTATCGCCTCCGCGCGCCAGCAATGGCTCGCCAATCCTGGCCGCGATCTTCTGGCGGGGACCGTCGTGGCCCTGGCGCTGATCCCCGAAGCCATCGCCTTTTCCATCATCGCCGGCGTCGATCCCGCCGTCGGCCTCTACGCCAGCGTGGTCATCGCCGTGACCATCGCCTTCGTGGGCGGCCGGCCGGCCATGATCTCGGCCGCGACCGGCGCCATGGCCCTGCTGATGGTCACGCTCGTGCGCGACCACGGCCTGGAATATCTCTTCGCCGCCTCGCTGCTCTGCGGCGTGTTCCAGATCGTCATCGGCCTGCTGAAGCTGGGCCGCTACATCAAGTTCGTCAGCCGCAGCGTCATGACCGGCTTCGTCAACTCGCTGGCCATCCTGATCTTCCTGGCCCAGATGCCCGAGCTGATCGGCCGGGGCTGGATCACCTACGCCCTGGTCGCGGCGGCTCTTGTCGTCATCTACGGCTTCCCCCGCCTCACCAAGGCCGTGCCCTCGCCCCTGGTCGCCATCGTCGCCATCAGCGCCTTGGTGATCGTGCTGAAGCTGGACGTGCGCACCGTCGGCGACATGGGCCAGATGCCGACCAGCCTGCCGATGTTCCATCTGCCCGCCGTCCCCCTGACGTGGGAGACGCTGGTCATCATCACTCCGATCTCGGCGACCCTGGCCTTCGTCGGTCTATTGGAAAGCCTGCTGACCGCGAATCTGATCGACGACATCACCGACACCCCGTCGGACAAGGATCGCGAGACGCGCGGCCAAGGGATCGCCAACGTCCTGTCGCCCCTGTTCGGCGGCATGGCCGGTTGCGCCATGATCGGCCAGTCTATGATCAACGTCACCTCCGGCGCGCGCGGGCGTCTGTCCACCCTGTGGGCCGGCTTGTTCCTGCTGTTTTTGATGTTGGCGCTTCAGACCTGGGTCGCCCAGATCCCGATGGCGGCGCTGGTCGCCGTCATGATCATGGTCTCGATCGGCACCTTCGACTGGTCGTCGGTGATGAAGCTGCGCTCCACCCCGCTTCAGTCGTCCATCGTCATGATCGCCACGACCGTGACGGTCGTCGCCACCCACGATCTGTCCAAGGGCGTCATCCTGGGGGTGCTGCTGTCGGCCATCTTCTTCATGCGCAAGGTCGGCAAGACCATCGCCGTGACCGAGGTTTCGACGCCGGAACCGGGCGTCCTGCGCTACCGCGTCTCAGGCCAGCTGTTCTTCGCCTCGGCCGATCTGTTCGCCGCCAGCTTTGAGCATCACGGCCAACCCACGCGCGTCGAGATCGATCTCAGCGACGCCCATCTGTGGGATCTCACCGGCGTCGCCGCCGTGGACAAGGTCGTCTTCCGCTACCGCCGTCAGGGCGCGGACGTGCAGGTCTTGGGCATGAACGACGCCGCCCGCACCCTGGTCACGCGGGTGGGGCGGTTCGAGAAGATGCATCTGCCGGACGGCACCGGCGCGCATTGAGCCGTCAGGCGGCGTTGGAGGTCGGTTCGAGGTCGGGCTTGGGCATCTTGCAGATGCGGTTCAGGTCGGCCCGGATCGAGCTGCCCTGGAAGTGCGAGATTTCGGCGCCCGAATAGCCCTCGCCCGACAACGCTTTGACGACATCGCCGGTGTTTAGACAATCGTTGGTTCGAGCGAGCTGGTAGGCGCGCTCCACGACGTGGGTGCGGTTCATGTTGGAAGCCTTTCGTGCCTTCCAACAACACGCGCCAAGCTAAACCGTTCCCATTATTGGATTTTCGGCCGGCTTGGCCCGCGCTTGCATCTGTCATGAATATCTGCGCACATAGAGCTCGTCGATCTCTCTGCGTAACGCCCACTCTCTCTGCGAACGCACGAGTCAAGGCCGCTCCCATTCAGACCCGACAGGCCGCAGGGACGTTCCCTCGGTCAATTTCTAACGGAGGTCTCAAAATGGCTACCGGCACTGTCAAATGGTTTAACCCGACCAAGGGTTACGGCTTCATCCAACCCGACGACGGCGGCAAGGACGTCTTCGTCCACATCTCGGCTGTCGAAGGCGCTGGCCTGCGCGGCCTGGATGAAAACCAGAAGGTTTCCTACGAGCTGGAACGCGACAAGCGTTCGGGCAAGGAATCGGCTGGCCAGCTGCAAACCATCGGCTGATTTCAGCTTCACGGCTGATCTGGCGACGGCGGCTCCTCACGGAGCCGCCGTTTTCAATTGGGGTTCGGCTGGATGCCGAAAACGGACGCCTCGAACTTCTGCTACGGGTGGGAAGCGGTCTCTGCGGGCCTAAGAGAAGTAGCCAGACATGAGCAGGGAGAGCACGGGTCTACCTCCGATCTCGACACGTCGGTAGTTGACGAACGCGATGCATTCCAACAACGCCTTGAACTGCTCAGGACAACGAACTGCGAAGTTTGAGGTATCGTCGATTTGGAGGGTCAATAGCTCGCCGGGACGTACCGGTCTCGCCAGCATCCGCGCTTCTGGATCGTCCGCATATGTCATGCAATCGATCCACGCATCCATGTTCGCGTCATAGAAAGGGGGAAAGCCAAGAACCTCCGCGAAGACTTTATGGAAGGAAGGCCAATCTGAAATCAGGTTGGTTGGAATCGAGACAATAGTAGTGTTCATGAGCGCACCATACCCGTAAGGCCGACAAGCTCCGCAACGGGTCAGGATCAAAAGATGAGCAAGGAACCTCAGCGTATCTGATTGAGTGCAGTCCTGATCCGGCTCAAGGTCTGCTTCGCGATCGCTCTGTCCATGCCCATACGAGCTTGGAACTCCCATTCAGGGATTGCATCAGGCCCATGACAGACCTCGTTGAGGGCATTGTTGATCGCGACGAGATCATCGGCGGTTAGCTCGACACTGAGCGTATTGTCGGAATTCATGATCGCTACCCTCTCGGACACCATAGCGTGCCTCCCAGCTCGGATGTCCGCAATAGGTCCAAGGCCTCCACGTTGGGATGCGTCATTTCCCTGGTAAAAGAAGTTCGATTTAGAAAAATACGCAGGTTTGCAATCAAGATGCGAAACAAGAATCTGAAGCTGTTCTTCAGCCTGATATACTTATTTTACGTCGCATCTGTACTGTTCCAGTACGGTTTTCCCCGTATAATTTCTGAATTTACCGCGATGTTTATTGTTCCTGCAATGTCAGTTGCCTTTCTGTACCTATTTTACGGAAGCATAAACAATGCACGGAATCGAAAATAAGGCACGCCTTTCTCCCGCACCAAAGGGCGTTGAGTCTTCAGCGTCAGGGTCCGCTTTAGGTCGGACCACGACATCGATACAGGCGCGGAGAGCTGACATTGGGCCGATAGCTCGAGAACGGACCCGCTGAACTGTGGTTAAGGTTGGAAAACAGCCCCAAAAACATCAACATGGTCAGGGCCAGGTTTCTCGGCGAGTGGGCGGAGCGGCAGGTTCAGCGAACAGTCAAAAGGTTAGCGTCGATTGCACGTTCGCCATTGCGCACATCCGATATCACCGTGGGAAAGCGCTCTGAGTGGACCCTGCAACGAACCTTCGTTTGATTAAGGTGAGCACGGTACGCGCGTCGAATATCAGAACGTGTCAAACCGGTGAAGTCGAAGAGAATTTTGATGTCCGCTCGTTCCAACTCCCTGCCTTGATCATAGGCGGCTTGGTAATTCTCGGCTGTCCATCCATCTAGAGCCGCTCTTGCTTCAAAACCATCCACGACTTCACGGGCAGCTGTCTCGTCCACACCGTAGCCGTACTCACGACAGATAGCGACGGCGGTTGAGAGCCGGCCTAACCATACGCCCTCCTCAGCCAAAGGAGCAGCTTGTGATGCAACCTGGGCGGCAGCGAACATGGCGACGAAAAGCACGACTATTCTCCCTCGACTGAGTAGAGGATCACGCCAAGTTGCGAGTGTCGAGCGTTCGGCACTCGGCTAGGGGCAATTTCCGATCCAGGGCTTCGCCGCCGATAGCGGCGTGTCGCGCGGATCGTGGCTGCGGCCAATGTCGACTACGGATCGACAACAGAAACAACTCCCGCTCCTTCCACCCGTCTTTGAGTTTCCACCCTACCCCTTCGTCTTGTCGATCCAGGCGGCGAAGGCGTCGGTGAAGCTTTTCAGGAAGGCCTTGGTGTCGTCCTTCTTCAGCTTGCCGTGCTCGTCCAGCAGGTCGGCGACATTGCCGATATAGGCCTCGGGCTGCTGCATCGTCGGCATGTTCAGGAACACCAACGGCTGGCGCAGGTGGTGGTTGGCGCCGAAGGCCGCGACGGCGCCGGGCGAGACGCTGACGATGGCGGCGGGCTTGCCCTGCCAGATGCTGTGGCCATAGGGGCGAGAGCCGACGTCCAAGGCGTTCTTCAGCGCGCCGGGGATGGAGCGATTGTATTCAGGCGTGACGAACAGCACCGCCTCGGTCGTCGCCACCTCCTCGCGGAAGCGTTCCCAGGCCGGCGGCGGGCTGTCGGTTTCCAGATCGGGGTCATAGAGCGGCAGGTCGCCGATCTCGACCGGCTCGATCTCCAGTCCCGGCTCGGCTAACGCCTTCAACTCCATGCCGATGGCGCGCGAATAGGAGCCTTTGCGCAGGCTGCCGACGATCAGGGCGACGCGGACGGTCATGAAAGGTCTCCTGGCTGGACGGGTTCAAGCGCCGGCATAACCGATCCGCGCGCCGCCGCGTTCCATGCCTAAGAAGACTGTGGCTGACGACGCTAGCTAACCTTATGCTAGGCTTCACTCACGCGGGATGTACAGCCACAGCAAATGATAGACGGCGATCTTGTAGATGACGAACGACTAAAATCCTAAAATGCCTCAGAAGGGCGCAAGCGACGTCTAAAGGCAGCAATCTATTCGATCCGATAGAGATTCGCTGATAAAAGCTAACATCACAGCTAAGTCGCCATTGTCGTAGCACGTGCCCGAGCTGCGTCAGGCGGCCCGGCTGGGCGAAGTCATCAGCAGCCGAACCGCCACTGTGCCGTCGCCTTGCGTGAAATTTTTTGGGTCGAGGTCCACTCCCAATCAGATTCCCTATGACCGATTCTACGTCGAAGAATAGCCGATCGAACTTGGACTAATTAGAGGGTGGTGGCGCCGATTTTCAGGGACATAGACAGGGCCTTGCCGGGCTCCAAGCAAACCAAGCCGCAGTCTTCACCGTCTGGCGCGTTGTGGGCGTCCGGGCGGTGGGTAACGGGCTCAACGCAGAAGAAATCGCCATCGGCAGGGGCGTAAATCTGGGTCCAGCGGGCTGGTGTTGTAGCGCGAAGCGTCACCCGGCGACCACCACCATCTACCATCGCTTCACCTGTCCAGCCGACGTAGGCGTGATCGACGAATGGCGCGTCAGCGAGGGTCAGGCCGTTCGACCAGTCCGCGATCTCGGTGGGCGGCGCCAGGCGTTCGGGAATCTCTCGTACATCGGTGATCCAGACACCCTCAGCCGACAAAGTCAGGCGGCTGTCTGCATGGCGATGGAAATAGGGATGCAGGCCGAGGCCGGCGGGCATAACCGCATCGCCGAAGTTGGTCACGGACAAGGTGATCGTCAGGCCCCGGTCGCTTAATTCGACAGTCTGGCTAGCGCGCCACGGCCAGGGCCAACCCTGTGCATCAGCGTCGGCCTTGGGGAACCATTCCAGCGTCATCTCGACCCGGTTGGTCGTCTGGCTTTCGACGGTCCAGGGCAAGAGCCAGCCGTCGCCGTGCAGGGCGTGGGGGGCGAACCGTTCCAGTGTCTGCAAGCGGACCTCACGCCCCTCGAAAACGAATCGCCCGTCCGCGATCCGGTTGGCGTAGGGGACCAGAGGGAAACAGGCTGTCTCCAGAATATCGGTCGCGCCTTCGGGCGTGGAGCGAAACACCGGCCGGCTGCGCCAGTCCAGGCTCAGCACCGCCCCGCCCCGCTCCGGGGCCAGGGTCGCGCGCCAGTCGCCGGCCTCCAGCAGGATCATAGCTTGATCCGGTTCTGCGGCAGGCCCGGCGTCTCGACGCGGACGCGATAAAGCCCGCCCAGGGCCGGCTGCTCCGCGCGCTTGTCGGCGTTCCCCAACCAGGCTGTGGTCATATAGAGATCGCGCAGGTCGGAGCCGCCGAACGCAGCCTTGGTCACGGTCTGGACCGGCATGTCGATCTTGCCGATGCGCGTCCCGTCGGGCGCGAAAAGCGCGACGCCCCAGCCGTTGAACAGGCCGACGTGCAGCACGCCCTCCGCGTCCATGCTGGGGCCGTCGGCATAGCCGTCCTCGGTCACGGCGAAGACGCGCCGGTTCGAGATCGCGCCGTCCGCATGGTCGAAGGCCAGGACCGTCTTCTTCAGCGTGTCGTGGTGATAGAGGGTGCGGCCGTCGGGGCTGAGGCACGGGCCGTTGGTGACGCCGTAACCGTCGTCGTGCCGCGTCAGCTCGCCCCGAAACCAGCGGTAGAGAGCGCCGGTCTCGACCTGTTCGCTGTCGTCCATTGAACCGAACCAAAGCGAGCCGTCCGGCGCGACGAAGCCGTCGTTCAGCCTGTTCTGGGGTCGGTCCTCCTCGACCGGCTGGAAGCGGGAGAAGTCGCCCTCCTCCGGGTCGAAACGATAAAGACCGCCCCTCACGCCACAGACCAGCGAACCGTCCTCGGCGGGCAGGGCGAAGCCGGTCTGATCGGGCGTGTCCCACGAGCGCTTATCGCCGGTCGCGGGGGTGTAGCGATGCAGCTTTCGCCCCTTGATATCGACAAACCACAGCGCAGCGCGCGCGGCGTCCCAGACCGGGCCTTCGCCCAGCTCCGCCTGCACGTCCCAGATCAGTTCCGGCTCACTCATCAATCAGCTCGCCGAGTAGCTGGTTTTGATCTGGGTATAGAATTCCACAGCCGCAAAGCCCTGTTCGCGCGAGCCGTAGGAGGACTTCTTGGAGCCGCCGAACGGGACGTGATAGTCGACGCCGGCGGTGGCCAGATTGACCATGGTCATGCCGGCCCTGGCGTTCTTCTGGAAGTCGCGGGCGTGCTTCAGCGACTGGGTGACGATGCCCGCCGACAGGCCGAACTCAACGCCGTTGGCGACGGCGAGCGCCTCTTCGTAGCTGGCGACGCGGATGGTCGAGGCGACGGGGCCGAAGACCTCTTCGTTGTTGATGCGCGCGTCGGCGGCGGTGTCGGCGATCAGGGTCGGCTGGACGTACCAGCCGGGGGCGTCGAGGTTCAGACGCTCGCCGCCGGTGACGATGCGGCCGCCGGCCTCGCGGGCGATGTCGATGTATTTGTAGGAGACCTCGCGCTGGGCCTCGGTCACGGCCGGGCCCATCTGGGTATTGGAATCCAGAGCGTGGCCGACGCGAAGCGCCGCGACCTTCTCGGCCAGGGCGGCGACGAACCGGTCGTGGATGCCGTCCTGAACGATCAGGCGGCTGGAGGCGGTGCACCGCTGGCCGGTGGCGAAGAAGCTGCCGTCCAGCGCGATGTTCACCGCCCGATCCAGATCGGCGTCGTCCAGAACGATCAGGGGGTTCTTGCCGCCCATCTCCAACTGGACCCGCGCCTGGCGCTTGACCGCGCCCTCGGCGACGCCCGCGCCTACGGCCTGCGAGCCGGTGAAGGAGATGCCGTCGATGCCCGGGTGGGCGACGATGGCGCGGCCGACGTCGCCGTCGCCGATGACCATATTGACCACGCCCGTGGGCAGGCCGGCCTCATGCAGAATGGCGATCAGAGCCTCGGCCGTCGCCGGGGTCGGGCCGGCGGGCTTGATGACGACCGTGTTGCCGAAGGCGATGGCCGGGGCGATCTTCCACGCCGGAATGGCGATGGGGAAGTTCCACGGCGTGATCAGGCCGAACACGCCGACGGCCTGGCGATAGGTCTGGATCTCGACGCCCGGCCGTGTCGAGGCCAGGTTCTGGCCGTGGACGCGCAGGGCCTCGCCGGCGAAATATTTCAGGATGCGGGCGGCGCGCATGGTCTCGCCGATGCCCTCAGGCAGGGTCTTGCCCTCTTCGCGAGACAGCAGGCGACCGATCTCGGCGGCCCGTTCCATGATCAGCGAACCGGCCTTGTCCAGCACGTCGAAGCGGACCTCGGGCGAGGCGTCGGACCAGCCGGGGAAGGCGGCGCGGGCGGCGGCGACGGCCTGATCCACCTCGGCGGCCCCGCCCTTGGGCGTGCGGGCCACGACGTCGCGCGTATCCGACGGGTTCAGGCTCTCGCCCGCCAGGGCTCCCGCGACCTTCTCGCCGCCGATCCAGTGCGAAAGTTCAAGCGTGTCGGTCATGGGACGTCCTTTTCATAAGGCTGACGGGCGGCGGGGGAGCGCCGCCCGTTTCGGGGAGATGGGTATGGGAGGCGAAAATCAGCCCGTCATGTCTTCCAGTTCGCGACCGCGCGTTTCCTTCACCCAAGCCTGGACCAGGAAGAAGGAGATCAGGGCGCTGACCGCGTAGAAGCCATAGGTGAAGACCAGCCCCAGGGTGGCGGCCATCCACGGGAAGCTGACCGAGATGGCGAAGTTGGCGATCCACTGTGCAAAGCCGGCGACGGCCAGGGCCGAACCGCGCATCTGGTTGGGGAACATCTCGCCCAGCATGACCCACATGACCGGGCCCCAGCTGAAGTTGAAGAAAACCACATAGGCATTGGCCGCGATCAGGGCGATCAGGCCGGTCTGGTCGTCCAGGTGCAGCGATCCGTCGATCAGAGCGGCCTTGGAGAAGCACCAGGCGACGACAGCCAGGGTCACAAACATGCCGGCCGAACCGATCAGCAGCAGAGGCTTTCTGCCGATCTTGTCGATGACGGCGATGGCGGCCAGGCAGGCGGCGATCGACAGGACGCCGGACAGGATGTTGATCTGCAGCGCGTCGTTCTCGGAGAAGCCGACCGACTGCCACAGCACCGCGCCGTAGTAGAAGACGATGTTGATACCGACGAGTTGCTGGAACACGGCAAGGATCAAGCCGGCCCAGACGATCGGGCGCACCTTCTTGGTCGCGGGGTCCAGCAGATCGGCGAACTTGGGCTTGTGGTCGGCCGCCAGCGAGGCGCGGATTTCCTGAACCTTACGCGCACCGGCGCCCGCACCGAACAGTTTGGACAGCACGGCCTCGGCCTGGGCGTCCTTCTTCTTGACGACCAGAAAGCGCGGGCTTTCTGGGATGACCAGGAGGGCGATCAGATAGACGGCGGCGGGGATGACCTGCAGCCAGAACATCCAGCGCCAGGCGGGGAAGCCCAGCCAGAACTCTGCCGTCGATCCGCCGGCGGTCTTGGCCAGGGCGTAGTTGGCCACGAACGCGCCGGTCAGGCCGGTGATAATCATGATCTGCTGCACCGACGACAGTCGGCCGCGGATTGAGGCTGGCGTCACTTCGGAGATATAGGCCGGCGACAGGACCGAGGCCGCGCCCACGCCCAGGCCGCCGATGAAGCGGGCGATTATGAAGTGGGCCGAACTGTCGGCCGCGCCGGCCCAGAAGGCTGAAATGATGAACAGGACGGCGGCGATCTGCATCACCGTGCGACGGCCGATGGCGTCTGCCAGGCGTCCCGCGATGAAGGCGCCGAAGGCGCAGCCCAACAGGATCGCGCCGACGTTGAAGCCGGTGCCCAGCGCCGACAGGTTGAAGGCCGCCTCCAATCCGTCCTGGGTGCCGTTGATCACGCCGGAATCATAGCCGAACATGAAGCCGCCGATGGTGGCGACCGCCACGATCAGGGCGATGAAGGCCATGTTGACGCGGTCATCGCCCGCGATGTCGGGGCCTGAGCCCCCCGTCGGTCCTGCCATCTCGATATTCCCTCCGAAAGCCCATCTGACGCGGGCGTGAAACTCAGAAAACCCTATCGCCAGCCAGCGTCCACGAAATACTCGTGGCCTGTAATCAAACGTGCATCGTCGGATGCGAGGAACAGGCCGAGCGCCGCGACATCGTTGGGCTGGAGACGACCGGGCAGGCATTGCGCCGCCACGATCTCGGCCTCGCCTTCCGGCGTGTACCATTTCATCTGACGCGGGGTCTGGACATTGCCCGGCACGATGCAGACGACACGCACGCCGTCGCCGCCCAGCTCGCGCGCCAGGGCGCGGGTCATGCCCTCGATGCCCGCCTTGGCGGTTTCGTAAAGCGACAGATCCGGCAGCCCCAGGTGCCAGCTGATCGAGCCAAGGTTGATGATGACCCCCCTGCCCTGCTCGCGCATGCCGGAAGCCACAGCCTGAGCCGCGAAATAGAGGTGGCGCAGATTCACGTTGATCCGGTTGTCCCAGTAGTCGGGCGTCACCTCCGCCAGCGTATGACGGTCGTCGTTGGCAGCGTTGTTGATCAAGACATCGATGGGACCATGTTCGGCGACGATTTCCCCCAAGCAGGCCTGCAAGGCGGTCACGTCCATAAGGTCGCACTGGTGGAATTTTGGAGCCGGTGACAGTTCGGTTAGCGACGCCTCCAACGCCTTGGAGTCCGCCTCGGCGATGTCAAAGAAGATGACGCGAGCGCCTTGGCGCGCGAAAGCCTCGGTAAAGCCTGCGCCGATGCCCGAACCGCCCCCGGTGATGACAACCAGACGGCCCTTTAGCGACGGATAGATGGCGCCGCTCATGCGGAGACTCCCAGAAGGCCGCGACCGGCCAGATTCCGCATCAGCTCCAGCACCCCGAACTTCCAGGGCGGGGCCTGGTCGCAGGTCGCGACGATGTTTTCCAACACGCCCAGTTTCTCGGACGAGACGCGGACCCGGTCGCCCATCTTGTGGGTGAAGCCCTTGCCCGGCGCATCGCGGTCGTCGATCGGCGCGAACATGGTGCCGAGGTACAGGGCGAAACCGTCGGGATACTGATGCGCGCTCAGGGTCTGACGCACCAGTTCCTCGGGATCGCGACTGATCAGGCTCATCGAGCTTTCGCCCGTCATGACGAAGCCGTCCGTCCCCTCGACCTCCAGACGGACAGTGGCGGCGCGCACGTCATCCATGCTGAATCCGTCGTCGAACAGGCGGATGAAGGGGCCGACCGAGGCCGACGCGTTATTGTCCTTGGCCTTGCCCAGCAGCAGAGCCGAGCGCCCCTCGATGTCGCGCAGATTGACGTCGTTGCCCAGGCTGGCGCCGACTGGCCGGCCGGCGGGATCGCAGATGACCACCACCTCCGGCTCCGGGTTGTTCCAGGCCGAGTCCGCTCGTACCCCGACCTCGGCGCCCCAGCCGACCGAGGCCAACACGGGCGCCTTGGTGAAGATCTCGGCATAAGGGCCGATGGCGACTTCGAGATATTGCGACCACAGGCCGTCGGTGATCAGCTGGGCCTTGACGGCTTCCGCCTCATCCGAGCCCGGACGCAGATCCTTCAGGTCCCCGCCGATCCGGTCGAGGATGGACTGGCGCACCAGGTTGGCGGCGTCGGCGTCGCCTCGCGCGCGCTCCTCGATCACCCGTTCCAAAGCCGATACGGCGAAGGTAACGCCCGAGGCCTTGATGCACTGCAGGTCCAGCGGCGAAAGCAACTTCACCCCACCGGGCGACCAGGCCGAGGCGACCGTCAGTTCGTCCAGCGGCCCCATGTCCACACCCGCCATATCCAAATCGTCCAACGCGACCGCCTGGGCCGTGGTCGCGACATGGTTCGAAAGATCGTAGAGCCGCCCGCCGCGCGCCAGCACGGGCGAGGGGCCGACCTCCGTCAATGCGCGTCCGAGCAGGCGCGCGTCGCGCCAGTCCGCCGGCAGGCACTCAGCAAGCAACACGATCTCATCCTCCCCACGTTCTCAGACGTGTTAGCGCTAACATCTTTGAGCGAAGGACGGATGTCAATCGTGCGGAGGCGCCGTGCTTTCTCTGGCGATGAACTGGTGGGGGACAGCACCCTCCGCCTCACCATCCCGCCCCAAGATGACGGCGGCCGACCGGGCCATTTCGGCGACCGGCTGGCGAATGGTGGTCAGAGTGGGCCAGACGCTCGCGGCCAGATAGGTGTCATCGAAACCCGCTACCGAAATATTGCCCGGCGTCGACAGGCCTGCCGCATGAACGGCCGCCAGCACCCCGGCGGCCATGTCGTCGTTGCTCGCGAAGATGGCCGTCGGTCGGGGCGAACGAGCCAGCAGCCTCTGGCCGGCCTCAAAACCGGAACGATAGGTGAAGTCGCCCGCCTCGGCCCACATCTTGGCGCCCGCAACCGCATCGACGGCGGCCTGAGCGCCTTGGCGGCGATCGGCGCTGGCGCTCTGGTCGCGATGGCCCTCGACAAAGCCGACCACGCGGTGGCCCAGTCCCAGCAGATGCCGCGTCATCTCATGCGCTGCGCCTTGGTCGTCCACCCGCAGTGAGATCAGACCCTCACGAAGCGCGGGCGCGGCCAGGACCACTGCCTTCATGCCGCTCTGGGCGATGGCGTCCAGTGTCGCCGCTGATTCGCCCAGAGGCGGCGGCACGATCACCCCTTGGGCCCCGCCGGCCGCAAGCCTCTGCACGGCCTCACGCTCCTCGTCCGGCGCGCCCGGTCGAGACGGTTCGATCAGCAGCAGCAGCCCCACCGACCGCGCCCCGTCCAGGGCGCCGGACAGCAGTTCGGCCAGATAGGCGCTGGACGGGTTGGCGTAGAGCAGACCGATCCGCCCGCCCCCGGCCCGCGCCAGGATCCGCGCTGCCGGATCGGGCACATAGCCGGTCTCGCGGATGATGGCCTCGACACGCTCGCGCGTCGCCTCGCGTACCCGCGCATCGCCGTTGACCACCCGCGATACGGTCATGGGCGATACACCGGCGAGACGCGCAATGTCGCCCATGGTGTGATTGCGGCGAGGAGTCTGTTGATCGGTCACGGCAAGGACAGCAGCACGCTCAACACGGCGCGTCCACCGTTCCCGCGCCCATCGCGCGATGTTCGCCGAAACCCGCTTGCGATCATAGGCAGATCGCTGCTGCCCGCACCGACGTCAGACACGCTCGCGCTCAGTGATCGGACGCCGCGCCGATTTCGACCAGCACCACATCCTGGACACGCATCGGCAAATCCACCTGCGCCGTTCCGTCAGCGCCAGCGGTGATTGTGACGGTCTGGGGCTCGTCCAGGGTCAAGGTTTGCAGTGTCCCCAACTGCTCTTCGGACAGCGTCGCAGGCGAACCCATCTCGAGATAGCCGGTGTAGGCGTCATTGGATTTGAAGCCGACGCGTCGGACCGAGGCGGAGTGGACGCCCGGACGAAGACCGCTCAGTGCGATCCGCAGCGGCGCGGCCGCCGCCGGCTCGCGCACCTGGCGGAAGAAGGGCCGATTGCTGACCGGCTGATCCGGCAGTTCATAGCGCCAGGCCAACACCTGAACCGTGTCGCCCTTCAGCGTGGCGATGCTCTGAGCGTCACCGGTCGACAGTTCGCGGTCGCCCAGGCTGTTCAGATATTTGTAGGCGAACCAGGTCGGCTTGCGCACCCCCTGGGGCGTCATCAGACCGAAGCCGCCGTCGAACGGCTTCGTCTGCGGGCCCGGCTCCTCGAACAGGTCGCTGTAGGCCCAGTAGCTCATACCTTGCACCAGACCTTCGCTTCGACGCAGCTTGTCCAACACATAGGCCGCACCGAAATAGTCGTCGTGGATCGGATCGCGCGGATTGTAGCTGGTGCTCCATTCCGTGAAGAACAGTGGCAGCCCCGGACGCGTCGAAGCCTCGATCTCGGCCCGGACCTTGCGCACGTCGGCGACCACGGCGTCAGGATTGCGCGACAGCTTGTTGTCCCCCTCCCCCTTCTCGTCCAGGAACCCGCCCTCGACGCCATAGGTATGGGTGGTGACGAAATCGACCGGCGCCCGGTGTTGATCGGCGTAGGCGAGGAACTCTGGAACCCAGGCCGCCCCGGCCGTCGCCGGCCCGCCGACGCGAAGCGCGGGATCGATCGCCTTGATCGTCTGCGACGTCCGTACGTAGTAGTCAAAGTAGGCGGCCTGGTCCGCCCGCTCCCAGAATCCGTCCAGGTTCGGCTCGTTCCAGAACTCGAAATACCACGACCGAACCTCGTCGATACCGTACCGGTCGATCAGATGCCGCACGAAGGCGTCGACCAGCCCAACCCATTTTTCGGGCTGCGGGTGCGAAGTGTTGCCCTTCCAGTAGAAGAGCGTCTGGTCCGACGTCTTCATCGCATCGGGGGTGAAGCCCAGTTCGATGAACGGCTTGATGCCGATGGCCAGGAAGCTGTCGTAGAGATGGTCGATCTTGGTCCAGTCATAAACGGGACGGCCGTCCACCTCGCGATAGACGCCCATATCGTCATGGAAGATGTCGTGAAAGCGGATGTAGCGGAAACCCAGCTCGTCGCGCGCCGTCTTCAGCTGCGCCAGGGCCTCGGACCGGATCGTGGTCCCCGGATAGTCGGCGCCGACGGAAAATTCGGCCATCCGATCGCGCGCCGTAAAGGGGCCGCCGACATCAATCGCGAGCACGCGGGGCTGCGATGGCGCAACCGGCGTCGAAGCCTCTGACGTCGTGGCGATCAGGGCGCCGAACATCGCCGTCGCAAGAGCGAAGTTCCGAGTGCGTGATCGTGCCGGCTGCATAGTCATCCCTATTGATATTGTTTCGCGGTGGCGGCGGAGCGAAGACACGCCCGCCGCGGTTTGAGGCGACGCCTCGGCTACAAGCTTGCGACCGCTGCCCCCTCAGGATCGCCCAGTTCGCCGCGGGCGCGGGCCTTCCGGCCGTAAACCCACTCGAACAGAGGTGAGGCCATCAGGGTGGTGATGATGGCCATCAGCACCAGGATGGAGAACAGGGCCGGGCCGATGATCCCGCGCTGCAGGCCGATGTTGATGATGATCAGCTCCATCAGACCGCGCGCGTTCATAAGGGCGCCGATACCCATGGCCGTAGCGTTGTCCTGACCCGTCAGGCGCGCGGCGGCCCAGCATGCGCCACCCTTGGCCAGGATGGAGCCCAGCAGGATGACGACGGTGACGGCCATCAGCCCCAGGCTGTTGACCATGGTCAGCTGGGTGTTGAGCCCCGAGAAGGTGAAGAACATCGGCAGCAGCACCAGCACAGCGAACGGCTCCAGCTGACGCCGGATTTCCTCGCCCAGCAGGCCGCGCGGCATGGCGACGCCCAGGATGAAGCCGCCGAAGACGGCGTGAATGCCGACTGCGTCCATGGCCCAGGCGCTGAGCATGAACAGGATCAGCACGACCCCCAGCACGGTCGGGCTAAGCCGCCCCTCCCGCTCTACGATCCGTCCCAGCGGGGCCAGCATTTTCGGGCCCAGCGTCAGCATGAACAGGGCGAAGGCGCCGCCTCCGGCGATGGCTGTCACAGCCACCATCGGTCCCGCGCCGAAGCTGGCCAAAACGACGGCCAGGACGCACCAGGCGCCGGCGTCGTCGATGGCGCCCGCCGCCAGCGACAGCGAACCCAGCCGCGTGCCGCTGAGCCCCCGCTCATGGATGATGCGCGCCAGCATGGGAAAGGCCGTGATCGAGATGGCCGCGCCCATGAACAGCATGGCCTGCCAGGTCTGGATGCCCCGTCCGAAAAGTCCCTCAGCGACCAGCCAGGGCGCAATGGCGACGGCGACCAGGAAGGGCGCGGCCATGCCGGCCAGCGACACGGCGGCGGCGCTCTTCGCATTGGCGCGGAAGTGGTCGCGACGGAAGCCCAGCCCGACCAGGAACATGTAGAGGCCGACGCCCAACTGGGCGCCGACGAACAGGATCGATCGCGAATCCTTTGGGAACAGGGCCGCCTGCAGATCGGGGGTCAGCAGGCCGAACAGCGACGGGCCTAGGATCACACCGGCGATCATCTCGCCCACCACCTGCGGCTGGCCGAGATAGCGTTTGGCTAGCCAGCCCACGATGCGGCAGGCGGCGATGATGATCGCCATCTGCAGGAAGAAGGCCACGCTCAGTTCAGCATTGGTCATGCGGCCGGTTCCCCCTTGGCGAGCGCCAGCCTACTGCGTCGGACAGACGGCGTCGCCCTCGTTCGACGCCAGGCGGATGTCCTCGACCGTGACCGCGAAGTCGGCGTTGGTGCGCAGGCCCCAGGGTTGGTCGACGGCGGCGATGTCGGCGCCGCGATCACGCAGGCACGAGAGCCGCACCTTCAGCGTGCGCCATTCGCCGACGGGGGCTGCGCCGATCAGGCTGGAGATATCGACCGAACCGGCGCCGAGCGTCAGGAACACGGGACCCTTGGGCCGCGCGTCCACGCGGTAGCGGAAGGCGATGGCCATCTCGCCGTTCGACTGGCGCGTCAGATCGACCGGCTGGGCCGCGATGATGGCCTGCCCCCCGCCCTGCGAGAAGGTCAGGGCGCGCGCCGATTCCTGGCCGGCGCCGTCGGTGGAGCGCACCGAAACGCCGCCGCGCGGACTGGCGCCGCTCTTTTCAGCACCCAGACGGAACTCGCCGCCCGCGTCGCGCAGCATCAGCGACCAGGGAGCCACGAAGCGGCCATCGACGAAATAGCGATCCAGATTGCTGCCGGACCCGACCACGCCGCTGTCTTCGGACAGGGCGCCGACACGCGCCGGGCGCGCATAGGTCAGGCCGTAGCCATAGGCGAACTGCGGGTCATAGCCGGGCTGGCCGACGTTCAGGGGTTCGCCTTTGGCGGTCTTGGGCCAGCTGAAGGACAGGGTTCCTGTGAAGTCGTTGCGCGGCTTGCCCGCCGCATCGCCGATCAGCACATCGGCGATCCCGCCGCCCTCCGTGCCCGGCAGCCAAGCGGCGACGAAGGCGTCGGATGCATTGATCTCAGGGTTGGTCCACATCGGGCGGCCCGACAGGAAGACCGAAACGGTCGGAATGCCCGCCGCCTTCAGGCGCTTCAACGTCTCCAAGGGTTCGGTCGGCAGGAAGTCCAGCGTGTCCACATCGCCCTGGAACTCGGCATAGGGCGTTTCGCCGAAGACGACGATGGCCACGTCGGGCTTCTGGGTGAAGGAGCCGTCGGCGCTGAGCGTCGCCTGACCGCCGCCGGCGGCGACCGCCTCGCGGATGCCGCCCCAGATCGACTGGCCGTTGGGGAAGTCAGCGTTCGAGTTGCCCGTGCCCTGCCATGTCAGGGTCCAGCCGCCCGAGGCCTGGCCGATATCGTCGGCGTGACCGGCGACCAGCACCCGCGCGCCCGAGCGGATCGGCAGGACCGAGCCCTCGTTCTTCAGCAGCACCAGTGACTTGCGCACCGCCTCGCGCGCCAGGGCGCGGTGGGCGGGCGAGCCCAGTTCGTTCAGATGCCCCTCGACCGGGCGGCTGTCGTTGAACAGGCCGGTCTTGACCTTCACGCGCAGGATGCGACGCACCGCCTCGTCCAGGCGCGCCATCGGGATTTCGCCCGACTTCACCTGGGCCAAGGTCGAGGCGTAGAGCGGCTTCCAGCTGTCGGGCGCCATGAACATGTCGATGCCGGCGTTGAAGGCCAGGGCGCAGCTTTCGTTCGAACAGCCCGGCAGCTGGCCATGGGCGTTCCAGTCCGACACGACGAAGCCGTCGAAGCCCAGCGGGCCACGCAGCACGTCGGTCAGAATGGTCTCGTTGCCCGAGTGTTTGACGCCATTCCAGCTGGAGAAGCTGGCCATGATCGACAGCACGCCGGCGTCGATGGCCTGGGGATAGCCGGACAGGTGGGTGCGGATCAGCTCCTGTTCGGACCCGGCGAAGTCGCCCTGGTCCTTGCCGCCCGTGGTGCCGCCGTCGGCCAGGAAGTGTTTCGCAGAGCCGGCGATGTGGCCCGCGGCCAGCGGACGATCGGCCGACAGCGCGCCTTGCAGGCCGAGCGTCATCGGACCGGCGTAGCTTTTGGCGACCTCGGGGTTCTCGGCATAGCCTTCATACGTCCGGCCCCAGCGGTCGTCCTGGGGCACGGCCAGGGTCGGGCCGAAGGTCCAGTCGGCGCCGGTCACCGCCACTTCCAGCGCCGTCGCTTCGCCGATGCGGCGGATCAGGTCTGGGTCACGCGCGGCGCCCAGGCCGATGTTGTGCGGAAAGATGGTGGCGCCGACGATGTTGTTGTGCCCGTGCACGGCGTCGATGCCGTAAATCAGCGGGATCCTGGCGCCCGGCCGCTGGGCCGCCGCCGCACGGAAGGCTCGGGCCAACTCCACCCATTTGTCGGCCGAGGCGCGCTCGTCCCCGCCCGGCGAGGAGTTGCCGCCCGCCAGGATCGAGCCCAGCGGATAGGTCAGCAGGTCCTCAGGCTTGATCGAGCCGATATCGGCCTGGATCGTCTGCCCGACCTTCTCCTCCAGCGTCATCCGGCTCATCAGTTCGGTGACGAACGCTTCCGTCGCCGCATCGGTCATCGCAGCCGGCGAGGCCGCTCGGGGCCAAAGCGCGGGATGGGCGCGCGTGGCGTCGGTTACGATGGAGGCCTGGGGCGTGACGGCCTGAACCGGCGACGTTCGGGTCGCTCCGGTTGCGGCGCAGGCGCCGGTTGCGAGCGCGACGCCCAGTGCGAGGGCGGAAACAGCGCTGCGGCGCGCGTTCGGGATACGGAGGGTCATGTCGGGTCCGTCAGGCTGTCGGCGAAACTATGTGACGAAAAACCCGGCGCGACCATTCAGGCCGCACCGGAAGTTCGCTCAGGGTGTGAAAAAATCCAGGCGTCGCCCTGCGCGCCGAAAGCGGCGAAATCCGTTTGAACCCGAGGTTCGCTCCCGAAACGTCGTTGACCGACGCCCTGATTTTTACAGACGCAACTTGATGCACCTATGACAATGATGTCAACTGCCGAAGTTAGCGCTAACATTGAGCGATGAAGCAACGTCGCCGGTGAGGGAGGAACGGCGGCATGACGACAGGCCTGACACGACGCACAGCCGGCCTGATGGCGTTTGCCGCCGGCGCCATGGCGACAGCCGGCCAGGCGTTGGCGATCGGGGCCGCACCCTATGTGTGGCGCAATGTCGTCGTGGGCGCAGGCGGCTTCATTCCCGGCATCGTCTTCAGTCCGATCGAACGAGGCTTGGCCTATGCGCGATCCGACATGGGCGGCGCCTATCGGTTCGACGCGGCCGCCGGTCGCTGGTCGCCGCTGATGGACTCCAGTCCCCTGTTCGGCGATTTCGGGATCGAGAGCATCGCCGCCGATCCGGTCGATCCCGACATCGTCCACGCAGCAGCGGGCGTTCACAGGGACGACCCCGGCGTGATGCTGCGCTCGACCGATCGTGGCGAGACATGGCGGCGAACCGAAGTTCCCTTTCGCATGGGCGGAAATGAAGACGGCCGTGGTCTGGGCGAACGGCTGGCGATCGATCCGAACGACAACCGCATCCTCTATTTCGGATCCCGCCACGATGGCCTGCAGCGTTCCACCGACGGCGGCGCAAGCTGGCGCAAGGTGGACGGGTTTCCGCTCAAAGGCCTGGGAACGCCCAGCGACCGCACCACCCACGGCGGACTGAGCTTCGTCGTCTTCGATCCGCGCAGCGGTCGGCGCGGTCAGGGTTCGAAGACTCTGTTCGTCGGCGTCGCCGATCCGCACGAACACGCCCTCTATCGCTCCGACGACGCCGGACGTACCTGGCAGGCCGTGGCGGGCGGGCCGCGCGCCGAACTGTCGGCGGTCAAGGCGGAGTTGGACGACCGGGGTGTCCTCTATGTCACCTGCACCCTGGGCATCGGACCGAACGGGGTGACGCACGGCGCGGTCTGGCGGCTGGATACGAACACCGGCGCCTGGACCGACATCAGCCCGCCCCGGCCGTCCGGCGGCTTCATGGGGATCGCGCTGGATCGCAAACGGCCGGGCGTGATCATGGTGTCGACGCTCAACCGCTGGCGGCCGGGCGACACCATCTGGCGCAGCACCGACGACGGCCGAAGCTGGATCAGTCTGCGAGAAGCGGCCCGCCACGACGTCAGCGCCACCCCCTATCTGAACTGGGGCAACGATCGGCCGGACTTCGGCTGGTGGATCGCCGCCCTGGCGCTGGACCCGTTCGATAGCGACCGGCTGGTCTATGCGACCGGGGCCACCGTCTATGAGACGCGCAACCTGTCCGACGCCGACCGCGAACAGCCGACAGACTGGACCCCATGGGTCGAGGGGATCGAGCAGACGGCCGTCATCACCCTGGTCAGTCCGCCCAAGGGACCGCAACTGCTGACCGGCTTCGGCGACATATCCGGCTTCGCCCATGAAGACCTGAGCCGTTCGCCCCAGCGCCAGTTCACCACCCCCGTCTTCGCCAACACCAACCAGATCGACTATGCGGGCGCCGCGCCCGACATCGTGGTGCGCAGCGGCACGCCGCACGAGGGCGTCGCCTCGGAGGGGCACGACGGCTCGACCCTGGCCTGGTCGGACGATTCTGGGCTGACCTGGAAGCCGCTAGGTCGTCCCCGGCCGGCTTCGGGCGAGACGCCGGTGGTCGCCGACAATCCGCGCATGGACCTGTATCGCGACGCCCCGATCACGGTGTCGTCGGACGGATCGACGTTCGTGCTGGCGACACCCCAGGTCGTCTGGTCGCGGGATCGGGGACGGACGTGGAAGCCCACGGCGGGCCTGCCGCCTCTGCTGCGGCCGGTGGCCGACCGCAAGGATCCGATGCTGTTCTACGCCTTGGATTTCCGCACTGGCGCCTGGTTCGTCAGCGTGGACGGCGCCGAGAGCTTCGCCGCCGTGCCGTCGCGCGGCCTGCCTGCGAACACCGCCGACGATCGCCCGACCTGGCGCGAGACCGCCTTCCCGCTGAAGGCGACGCCCGATCACGAGGGCGATCTGTGGTTGGTATCGCGCAGCGGGCTTTATAACAGCCGCGACGGCGGTCAGCGGTTTAACCATGTCGATGGGGGGCTGAGCGTTGAGATGATGGACTTCGGCAAGCCGCCCGCCGGTTCGACCTACCCTGCCCTGTTCGCCATTGGCACGCAGGGTCCGGTGCGGGGCGTGTTGCGTTCCGACGACAAGGGACGGACGTGGATGCGCGTCAACGACGACCGCCATGAATATGGGCGCCGCTTCAGGGCCGTGGCCGGCGATCCGCGCATCTTCGGCCGGGTCTATGTCGCCACCGACGGACGCGGCGTCGTCTATGGAGAACCCGCATGACCCTGTCTCGACGCGGACTTCTGGGCGCCGGCGCGTCCGCTTCCATGCTGGGGGCGTGCGCCACCATGCCGGGCGCGACGACGGCCGGGCCGTTCAAGCCGACGTGGGACAGTCTGGCGGCGGGCTACAAGACGCCGGAGTGGTTCAGGGACGCAAAGTTCGGCATCTGGTCGCACTGGGGGCCGCAGTGCGTGCCGGAGTTCGGCGACTGGTACGGCCGCCAGATGTATATCCAGGGCAATCCCTTCTACGAGCACCACGTCGCTACCTACGGCCACCCCAGCCGGTTCGGCTTCATGGAGTTGATCGACCAGTTCAAAGGCGACCAGTGGGATCCCGAAGGCCTGCTGGACCTCTATCAGGCGGCGGGCGCCCGCTACATCATGTCGATGGCCAACCACCACGACAATCTGGACCTGTTCGACAGCGCCCATCACGAATGGAACGTAATGCGGGTGGGGCCCAAGCGCGACATCGTCGGCACCTGGGAGAAGGCGGTGCGGGCGCGGGGCCTCCGGTTCGCCGTATCGAACCATGCGGCCCACGCCTGGCACTGGTGGCAGACGGCCTACGGCTATGACGCCGAGGGGCCGCTGAAGGGCGTGCGTTATGACGCGGCGCGCCTGACCAAGGCCGACGGCGCCGGCAAATGGTGGGACGGGCTGGACCCGCAGGAGCTCTACACCGGCCCGACCTTCGCCCCGCCTGAGGGGATCAGCTCCATCCCCGAGATGAACGCCTGGCACGATGCGCGCGACGGTCAGTGGATCGAGACGCCGCCGGCGAACAACCCGGCCTTCGTGCGGTCCTGGGTGGCGCGTCAGCGGGACCTGATCACCAAATACAAGCCGGACATGGTCTATTTCGACAACTACGGCCTGCCGCTGGGGCGGTACGGGTTGGAGGCGACGGCCGAGTTCTACAACGCCTCCATCGCCTGGCGCGGCGAACTGCCCGTTGTGAACGGCAAGCGGCTGGACGACCGGCAGCGCAAGGGCATCGTGGAGACGGTCGAGCGCGGCTTCTCCGACAGCCTGAAGCCCGAGCCGTGGCAGACCGACACCTGCATCGGCGACTGGCACTACAACCGCGCCCGCTTCACCGGCCACTACTATGTCCCGGCCCACAGCGTGGTGCAGCGGCTGGTGGATGTCGTCTCCAAGAACGGCAACCTGATGCTGAACATCCCCCAGCGCGGCGACGGATCGATCGACAGCGACGAGCGGCAGATCCTGACGGAGATCGCCGCCTGGATGACCGTCAACGGCGAGGCCATCTTCGACACCCGGCCCTGGCGCATCTATGGCGAGGGGCCGACGGCGGTCGTGGGAGGTATGCATGGCGAGGGCGCGGCGCGGCCATGGACCGGCGAGGACATCCGCTTCACCACCAAGGGCGAGGTCCTCTACGCCTTCGCGCTGGACTGGCCGCAGGACCGGAAGATGGTCGTGCGGGCGCTGACCCCGCAGGTGGGGCGTGTCGAGGCGGTCGAACTGCTGGGCGGCGGCGCCCTGCCCTTCCGTCAGACGGCCGAGGGTTTGACCATCGACCTGCCGGCCCAACGGCCCGTCGCCACAGCGCCCGCCATGCGGCTGAGGGGCGCGGGGCTAGTCTGACCGCTTAGCGGATCTCCGCCTCGAACGGGACCGCCGGGAGACCGGCGGGGCCGTAGAGGTTGCAGATTGGGCTGTCGGCCCAGCAGAAGCGAACCCTGAGGTCGCTCGCCATCACGGACGACAAGACGACCTCGTCCCCTGAAAGCGTCGCATCGACGAAGCGGCACGCGTTGTCGGACCCACATAGCTCGAAGCCTACCGGGCGGTTCGAACCATAGGCGACCAATTGAGCCGAAGCGGAATAGCGAATGTGGACGCCGTCGGCGGCGCGGGTCACGGACACCGGCTGCGGCGAGACGGGCGGGGTCTGACCGTCCAGACGACGAGCCTCCAGCGCTAGACGGCGGCCCACCTCCAGCTTGTTGGTCGGGTGTATGTCGTAGCGGTCGCCGATATCGATGGCCACAGCGAGGCCTGCCAGAGGGTCGGCATTGACCACGGTGCGCTGGCTTTCGCGCAGGGCCGCCCAATAGGAGTTGGTCGGTTGGCTGGCCATGGGGCCGAAGTTCGCCAGTTGCACGACCAGCATCCGCATCTCGGGATTCTCGAACCGGGCGCGCCAGTCGGCGAACAGGGCCGGCAGCAGGCGACGATAGCCGACATAGTCGCCAATGTTCGACTCGCCCTGATACCAAGCCATGCCCTTCATGCCATAGGCGCCCAAGGGTTCGATCATCCCGTTATACAGGGTGGTCGTGCCGCTGCCGCCGATCCAGGGGGTGCGCGGCGGATTGGGCAGGTCGCCCAGCGGCGCGGCGACGCGGTGACGCCAGCCCGAAGACAGGCTGACGGCCGTACCGTCCGCAAGCACCAGCCGCTTGTTCGCCGCCGGTCCCCAGGCGCCGCCGCCGCCATTGGTGTCCAGCACGCCGACCGCGATCAGATTGCGACCCGCCTTCAGCGTACCGGCAGGTACGGCGTAGGTGCGCGGCGTATCCCAGCCCTGCTGGCCGCCAATGTATTGGCCGTTGATCCAGGTGACGTCGGCGTCGTCCACGGGCCCCAGCTCCAGCGTCGCGGCCTGACGGGCCTGGGCGGCGGTCAGTTCGACCTCCTTGCGCAGCCAGACGATGCCGTCGAAGGTGGCCAGCCCCGGCACGGTGGACTCCCAAAAACCCTCGGCCAGGATCGGCGCCCAGTCGGCGTCGTTCGTGCGCGCCAAGTGCCAGCCCTGTTTCGTGCCGGGATCGTTGGTCCGCCACCAGTCCTGGGTCACACGACGCCAGATCGCGTCGCCTTGGCCCGGATCACGGGCGTAGGCGTCCAACGCCTTCAACGCCTCCTGATGCCCGCCCAGCTTTTCGACGGCGTCGCGGCTCAGCCAGTCCTCGATGATCGACCCGCCCCAGGAGGCGGCGATCAGGCCGACCGGCACGTCTTCGGCACGACGCAGGTCGCGGCCCATGAAGTAGCAAGCGGCCGAGAAGTCGCGCACGCTTTGCGGGCTGGTGACGCGCCACTGGCCGACGGCGCGCGGAGCGGCGGACGGCGCCGGCAGGCTGGAACGACCGACCAGGAAGAGGCGGATCTTGGCGTCGTTCGCGGCGCCGATCTCGCTCTCTGCGTTCGTGGCCTGACGGACGGCGAACTCCATGTTCGACTGGCCCGAACACAGCCAGACATCCCCAATCATGATGTCGGAGACGCTCTGGCTCGCGCCGGCCGACCGGGCCGTCAGGACATAGGGGCCGCCGGCGGTCAGGGTCGGAAGGGTCGCACGCCAGACGCCGTCGGCGCCGGCCGTCGCCTGGATCTGCGCTTGACCCAGGCTGACCGAGACGGCGGCGCCGGGCGCGGCCCTGCCCCACACCTTGATCGGACGGCCGCGTTGCAGGACGGCGTGGTCCTGGAACATGGCGTCGAAAAGAGCGGGCGTGACGACCGTCTGGGGCTGGACCTGCGCCTGGACGGGCGAAGCCCCTGTGAGCGCGGCGACAGCCGCGGCGGCAAGCAAGAACGAGCGCATCCGCGCCTCCTGTCTGTCCGCCGCAGCGGAAGGTTCGAAATTGCACTGCACCCCGAAATGGCGTGCAAAGTGCAAGACAGTGCAATTTCCGGCCGTCCGACCATCAGCCGGAAGGCCGAGTGAATTCTTCGCCGCCGTCGGGATCGGGGGCCGAGGATCTCAAAGATCAGGTCCCGATCATAAGGCCGCTGGACACCCTGTATGGGAAGCGCCCCGATCTTTCTTCAAAGTCTCGTCAAGACAACAGGTTGAGCATCGACATCGTGTCCGATATCGATGCTCTGTCTCGATCTAGCGCCGAACCTCCACAGCCTGGCCATTGTATTGGATCGTCCTGGCCGGAGCCGCATCGAAGTTTCCGACATCAGCGCCCGGCCCGCTGACGAAACGCACATTAATGGTGCGATTGGCCGGCATGGTCGGATACGAACCCGTCCGCGCGCCGATGGTCAGGACGCCGGTCGCGTCGTTCCAGGTCATGGGGATATTCGAGAACTCGCCCCGCTCGTACGCGTAGGTCGTGCCCTGATCCTCATACAGGGAGAAGGAGCCGTTCGCGCCGGTGTAGACGATCAGCGTCAGCGGGCCGTCCAGCTTCTCGGCCGTGTACTGGATCGCCGGGCCGGTGGGCAGGATGGAGCCGGCGCGCACGAAGACCGGGATCTTGTCCCCGGGCGCCTGGACCGTCGCCGACCGGCCGCCGGTGTATTTCTGGCCCGTCAGCATGTCGTACCAGTCGGCCCCTTGCGGGAAATAGACCGAACGGCTGCGCGCCTTGTATTCCGTCACCGGAGCCACCAGCAGGGCATGGCCGAACAAATACTGGTCGTTGATGTCGCGCGCCTTGAGGTCGGAGGGGAAGTCCATGACCAGGCCGCGCATGATGGTGCCGTCACGCTGATAGACGTCGCCGGCCAGGCTGTAGATGTAGGGCATCAGTCGGTAGCGGGTCCGCAGCTGGGCGGCGTAGGCGTCGTAAAGCGGCGTGCCGGGCTGGGCCAGGTTATAGACCTCACGCAGCGGGAACTCGCCGTGCGAACGGAAGATCGGCGACCAGGCGCCGAACTGGAACCAGCGGAGCTGAAGCTCGTCCCACTCGGCCTTGTCCTCGGGCTTCATCCCGGCGGGGTTGGAATAGCGGGCCTCCACCGAGAAGCCGCCGATGTCATGGGTCCAGTTGGCAAGGCCCGACAGGCCGGTGTTCACGCCCGCCGAGATCTGGTCCTTCAGATTGTCCCAGCGCGCCACCACGTCGCCCGACCACAGGGTCGAGCCGGTGCGTTGCAGACCGCCCCAGGCCGAACGGGTCAGGATGTAGGTCCGCTCGTCGCCCTTCTCGCGCCGGAAGTTGTTGTAGACGTTCTCGGCGTTGACCAGCGGATAGGAGTTGAAGACATAGGCGCCCGGACCGATGGCGGTCGGTCCCATCCGCAGGGTCCGCTCGGGGATGTCCAGATTGGAGTGCATGTCCGGCTCGACCGAATCCAGCCACCAGCCGTCGAAGTTCATGCCCTTGAAGCTGTCGGACATCTGCTTCCAGTACAGGTCGCGGGCGGCGGGCAGATAGGGGTCGTAGAAGCTGTTGGCGTAGCCGGGTCCCACCCAGTCGCGCGCGCCGACATCGACGTTGCGGGTATACATGCCGCCGATCGCGTCCAGCTGCTTGTAATGCTCGGTCGTCGGATAGAACTTCGGCCAGACCGAAATGATGATGTTGGCGTTCATGTCGTGAACGTCCTTGACCATCTGGGTCGGGTTCGGGAAGCGCGCGGGGTCGAACTGGTGTGAGCCCCAGGCGTTTTCAGGCCAGTAGAACCAGTCCTGAACGATGTTGTCGATCGGCAGACCCAGCTCGCGATAGCGCCGTACGACGCCGGTCACCTCGTCCTGGGTGTTGTAGCGCTGGCGGCTCTGCCAGAAGCCGTAGGCCCAGCGGGGCAGCATCACCGACTTGCCAGTCAGACCGCGATAGTTCGAGATCACCCCGTCCAGATCGTCGCCGCCGATGTAGTAGTAGTCGATAGCGGTCCCGACTTCCGACGCCAGGCTGAGCGCGCCCTGATCGGCGGCGGGCAGCGGGTCCTGGTGGCGCAGCGATATATAGCCGTCTTCGGGGATCCATTCGATCTTGATCGGCACGCGCGTATTGGCGGCCATCTGGACCTGGAAGTCGTGATCGAACGGGTTCCAGTTCTGGCGCCAGTTCTCCTCGACCATCCGCCCGTCGATCCAGACCTTGGCATAGCCCGAGGAGTAGAGGCGGAACTTGTGCAGGCCGGTGGTCGCGGTTTCCAGCGTGCCTTCCCAGACCACCTTGACGCCTGCCTGGCCCGGCTTGCCCATGTCGCCGGTCTGGACAGGCTGGCCGGGCTGCGACTTGAAGCCCTCAGGCCAGCGCGACCATTCGCGGATGAACTCGTAGTTCACCTCGGTTTCCTGGCGCTGAACCTTGAGCTCGTTGTTCTGATAGTAGCTGGCGGTCAGACCGCCGAACCGGCCGGTGGCGTCGCGGACGATGAACTGGTCGGCGATCATGCCGTAGGGGCGCGGGTCGCCGAAGCGGGTGATCGAGTTGTTGTCCCACAGGACGCCGTAGTTGCGGCTGGACACGACCAAAGGAATACCGACGTCGATGTTGTGCTGGGCCAGCTGAACGTCGTGACCCTTGTAGTTCATCACGCCCTGCTGGTGCTGACCCAGGCCGTAGAAGGCCTCGTCGTCGGGGCTTTCCCACACCTGACGCGTGGCCAGGAAGCGGTGATCGCCCTTCTGGTCCTCGACCGTGACGGGGCTGAGCTCGCGGCTGCCGGGACGCTCCTTCAGCACCTCTTGGCCGTTCTCGTCGAGGAAGCGAACGGCGCCGGTCTGGCGCGAGACTTCCGCCGTCGCCTCGGCGGTCTTCAGCACGACCAGGTCGCCGCGGGTCTCGACCTGGAAGGGCGTCGTGGTCGAGGGCTGGGCCGTGACCATCAGGCTGGCCGGCAGGTCGAAGTTCGCGTTCTCGGTCGCGGTGACGCGGATCGTCTCGGGACCATAGACCTCAAGCCGGACGCGGCGGGCGGCGCCCTCGGCCGGGGTGACGACGATGCCGCTGGCCGTGCGTTCGAACGCGGCCTGCTGGATGGCCCCGGCGGAGGCGCCGTTCATCAGCCCCTGCCCTGCGCAGGCGGCCAAAGGGGCGGTCATCAGGGCGGCCAGGAACAGGCGGCGGGCGAGGGTCGGGATCATGGCGGGCGCTCGCGTTACTCTTGCAGGGTTCAGTAGGTGGCCGTGACGACGCGCAGCAGCTGCGGTCGATCGGTGGAGAAGTTCAGGCCGTAATCGACCTGGTCGCCGTTCCAGATGCGTTCGAACACCCATTTGCCAGCGTCGTCGAAATGGCCTTCCTCGACGCGCAGGACCATGCGGCGCTTGCCGTCGGTCGAAGGCTTGGCGGCGAAGTCGATGCGGATGCGGTGACCGGCCAGGATGAATTGACCCGGCTCGATCTCGGCGATCGCGATGGCCCCGTTCGGCTGGGCCGAGGCGGCGGGCACGTCATTGGGATCGATAGGCTGGCTGCTCGGTCCGAACTGCCAGCGCTGATAGCCAGTTGTGGCGGTCCAATCGCCCAGGTCGATGACCTCGGGCTTGCGGTCGTCGGGTTCGGCTGCGCCCCAGACCTTGCCCTCGAAGGCCAGACGCGCCCAGGTGCGCTGCCACGGTCCGATCAGACGATAAAGGTCGCGGAACGGCTCCAGCGTCTTCTCGGTGATCTCCTTGGCGCCCAACGGATAATTGGAATAGCCGGTGTAATCGATGCCGAAGGGCGAAAAGCCGATGCCGCCCCGACCCAGCGTCTCCATCAGATAGCGGGCGTACTGGGTGTCGCTGCCGGTCTCGGCGACGAACAGGGCGTTGTCGGGCCGGGCATAGCGATCCAGATGGGCTTCGTATTCGCCCGACTTGCGCGTGTAGATGTCGGGCGACAGGAAATCGATGAACGGGGCCGCCGCCTTCCAGATCTCGATCACGTTCCATGTCGGACCGCCGGACGCATAGGTGGCGGGATCCTGATCGTTCGTCGGGTCGCGCAGGGCGGCGTTGACGTACATCGGCAGCGGGTATTCCGCCTTGCCAGCGGCGGCGACCTGTCCGACGTAACGACCGATGGACCAGGCGTGGAAGAACTCGTCCGCATCCTTGCCGAAGACGGCGGACCATGTGCCCGGCGCCTTGCCGGTGCGGTTCAGCAGGGCTTGGGGAACCAGGCCGTCGAAGGCGGCGCGGGCGGCGGGGGAATAGTCGCGCACGGGGCCGTAGGTGCCGACCTCGTTCTCGGGCTGGACCATGATGACGGTGCGTTCGCGCTCATCGACTTGACGAATGTGGCGCATCAGGGCGGCGAAGGCGCGAGAGTCGGCAGCCAAGGTCTCGGCGCCATAGGGCGACAGGGCGTAGCTTTCCTTGCCGCTCTTCTCGATCAAATGGGGGAAACGCTCGGGGTTCAACTTGACCCAGGCGGGGGCATAGGCCGGGGCAGTGTTCTTCCAGGTGGCGAACCACAGGAAGACGACGCGCATATCATTGGCGCGGGCCTGCTCGATGGCGTGATCGACGAAGGAAAAGTCGAAACGCCCCTCCTCCGGCTCGATCTGCTCCCAGCCGAGCGGGATCTGGACCGTATTGGCGCCGATGTAACGGAGCGCGGGCCAGGCCTGGGCCAGGGGCGCCGGATAGTTGGACGAGTTGTTGACCTGTCCGCCCAAGATGATGAAGGGCGCGCCGTCGACCATCAGGGCGTGACGGCCGTTCTGTTCCACAAGCTGCGGAATGGGCGACTGGGCGAGAACCGACGAAGCTGTGGCGGCGACCAGGGTCGCGGCCGAAAAGGCTACGGCGAGTCTGCGTGTGAAATAGCCCATCGCCGCCTCCCAACGTCGACAAGAAAAAGATCGAGGCGCCGACGACCGCCGGCGCCCCGTTGGCCAAGCCCGATCAGAAGGCGGCGCGCAGCACCACCGCGATCCGGCGATCAGTATCGACCCAGTTGTAAGGCGGTTTGCGGGTCTCGCTGCCCACCTTCAGGACCGTCCGCTCGTTCAGGATATTGGTCGACTGGACGCCGATCTTGATGTCCTTGGTCAGGTTATAGAAGATCGAACCATCCAGCTGGCCGTAATCGCTGGCCCATACCGGCGCATTCACGTTCGCAGCCGAGGTCGTCAGCAGATATTCCTCGCGCCAGTTGTAAGCCAAGCGCGCCGAGATGCCGTATTTCTCATAGAGGATGGCGGCGTTGTAGCTGGTGCGGGACATGCCTTCGAGCGGCAGAGTGCTGTCCGAGGCGGCGCCGTTCTGGGTCGTGTCCAGGATGTTCTGGCTGGTGTTCTTGCCGCCGTCCGAGCTGATGTAGGTGAAGTTGCCCTGGAAGCCGAGGCCGCTGAAGGCGCCCGGCAGGAAGTCGAAGAACTGCGAATAGGCCAGCTCGAACCCGTCCACCGTGCCCTCGGCGCCGTTGGTGTAGCGCGTGATCAGGAAGTCGTAGGTGACGCCGCCGTTGGTGATCGACTGCGTTTCCGTGCCGGTGAAGATGTAGTCCTTGATGTCCTTGTGGAAGGCCGCGAACGTCAGGCTTCCAGTGGGCGCGAAATACCACTCCAGGCTGGCGTCGTAGTTGGTCGCCGTGATCGGACGCAGCGCCGGATTGCCGCCCACGCCGGTGAAGGGCGTGGTCGGGTTCAGGGTGTAGCCGTCGGGCTGGAAGTTGATCGACAGGTTGGTGAACGGCTGGAGCTGATACATCTCGGGCCGCACCATGGCGCGCGAGATCGCAAAACGGGCCTGCAGAGTGTCGCTGAGGAACCCACGCAGGTTCAGGCTGGGCAGCCAGTTGGTGTAGCTGCTTTCGACCGGCTGCCCGTCCAGGGATCCGCCGTTCACGAACTGAACCGCCTGATTGAAGGCCGCGCAGTTGGCGCCGGGCGCGTTGGCCGGCGGACAGGCGCCCTGGATGGACGGCAGGGTGGTCACCGTGTTGGAGGTGGTCTTGGTGTCCACCGCGCGCAGGCCGATGTTGCCGTCGAAGGCGCGGCCGAAGAAGCCGGTGTCATTGCCGAAGCGGGCGTAGACGTAGGCGGCCTGCGTCTTCTCGGTCAGCTCCGTGATGCCGCCGTTGCCGCCGCCAAGACGGTAGCTTTCGTAGTCGTCGCTGAGCGGAGTCCAGCCCCAGCCGGAACTTTCGGTGTTGCGCAAGATGTCGTAGGCGTAGGCGGTGCCCTGGTTCAGCAGGCCTTCGGAGGGGAACCACGCTACGCCGGGCACCGGCGCGTTGCCCCGGAAGAAGTTGTCGAAACGATAGAGGGTCGACGAGTTGGGCAGGCGCGGATCCTGCGTGCCGCCCGGATAGCCCGTGTCGTCCAGATAGACGACCGCGCCGCCGCCGTTGCCCCAGTACTGATTGGACAACAGGCCCCAATTATAGCCGGTCTGGCGGTTGGTGTAGTTCTTCTCGGTGCCGCGAACGCCGAAGGCGACGGACTTGAAGAAGGACGAGTTCTCGTCGAAGTCGTAACGGGCGTCCAGGCGACCCGCCAGTTCGTCGGCTTCGTTGTCTTCGATGTGATCCATGGCCGCCGCCCACCAGTAGGCGGACTTGTCTTCCGGCGTGCCGCCGGTGGAGGTCACGGTCGGCAGATCGCCGTCGATGGTGATCGACAGGTCCGGACGGTTCTGAAGCTGAGTGAAGGCCGTCATCGAATAGATTTCGGCCGAGGACTTCACATATTGCAGATCGCCCGAGAACGACCAGGCGCCGCCAGGCGTGTACTGGAAGTTCAGCGCGACATCGCTGGTCTTCTTGGTGTCGTCGCCGACGCGGGTGTCGGTGTTCCAGGTCGCGGCCGGAATATTGCCGCTCAGGAAGACGTTCTGGTCGTCATACCGATAGCTGGAGTTGGGCGAGACGATGCTGTCGGTGCCCAGCGCATATTCGACATTGTAGGCGTCGGCCTGCGAAGCCAGACCCTGCAGGGTGAACAGCCACTGATCGTTCGGGCGCCATTGGGCGGCCAGTGCGACGGCGGTGCGCTTCTGCTCCCAGTCGATCGTGCGCCAGCCCAGATATTTGGGCACGAACACAGTCTCGCCAGCCGTTCCCGAACCATCGGCGCTGGCGTTGCCGGCGTTGAGCGTCACGGGATCATAGCGGTCGACCGAGATCGAATCCGTGCGGTTGCCGACGTTGGACACGCTGACGTTGGCCAGCAGGCCGATCTCGCCGATGCCGGTTTGCCAACGATCGGTCGCCAGGATGCTGCCCGACCAGAAACCACGCTCGGACAGATCGCCATAGTTGTAGTCGGCGTTGATCGCCAACAGCGGGTCGCTGTTGTCAAAGGGCACGCGCGTCCGCAGATTGGTCGTGCCGGCGATGCCGCCCTCGATCATGTTCGCCGCGACGTTCTTGTAGACGTCCACGCCGGCGAGCAGGTCCGCCGACACGTCCTCGAAGCTGAGCCCGCGACCGTTCGAGGCCGAGAAGATGTCGCGGCCATTGGTCTCTGAACGCACCCAAGACAGGCCGCGGATGAAGACGCCGCCGCCCTCTGCCGCCAGACGGGCCGGGTCGCGTGCGGCGTTCGTGCGCTGAAGGGTGACGCCTGGAATACGCTGCAAAGCCTCCGACACTGAGCGGTCCGGTAGAGCGCCGATATCCACGGCGGTCACCGAATCGACGATGACCTCTGAGTTCTTCTTGATGGCCTGGGCCGAGCGGAGCTGGGCGCGGATGCCGGTGACCACGACCTCATCGACCGTCGTCGCATCATCCGACTGGGCCGGGGCCTGTTGGGCCAACACGGCGGTCGGCAGTGTCGCCGCGACCGTAAGCAAGGATGCTCCGCAAAGCAGAGCGACGCGACGAACGTGATTTTGACGAGACATCGGTCTCAGAACCTTCCTGCTGGTCGCGCCCGTCGCTTATTGACGACGTAGGGCGACATCCCTCCCGACGTGAACTCACCCACCCTTCGATGGCATGATCACCTTTCAAGGATGCACAAGTTTTCATGAGCTGAAAAGCATTTTCTGTTAGCGCTACCACAATAGCGCCGCGACGATCCTCGGCTATTAGATGCCGACACAGGATCCGCGCCAAGCGGGCGACGGGGAAGAAGCATGAGCGACCAGCCAGAACCGGTGCGCCACATCGCCATCGTGGGCGGCGGCACGGCTGGCTGGATGGCCGCCGCCGCGCTGGGGCGAGCCTTCACGCGCGCCCACGGCCTGGCTTTGACGGTCACCCTGATCGAATCGGAATCGATCGGCACCGTCGGCGTGGGCGAGGCCACGATTCCGCCCATCCGCCAGTTCGTCCAGATGATCGGTCTGTCGGAAGAGGACTTCATCCGATCGACCGCTGCGACGGCCAAACTGGGCATCGCCTTCAAGGACTGGACCGCGCCGGGTTCGGAATATTTCCACGGCTTCGGCGACTATGGCCCGACCGTCGCGGGACAGGCCTGGCGGCAATATCTGTTTCGCCTGAAGGCCGCCGGTCGGATCGACACCCTGGATCCCTGGTCCATGCCGACCGCCATGGCCCGCGCCGGCAAGTTCGCCCCGCCGGTCGAGGACAGCCGTTCGGTGCTGTCCCACTATTCATACGCCTATCAGTTCGACGCCGGCCTGTTTGCACGGCGGCTGAGAACGCTCGCGGAGGCGCAGGGCGTCGTTCGGCGCGAAGGGCGGATCACGGGTGTGGATCGTAACGGCGAGACCGGCCTGGTGCGGGCTGTGGCGCTGGAAGACGGCGGCGAGGTCGAGGCGGATCTGTTCATCGACTGCTCGGGTTTCCGAGGCCTGTTGATCGAACAGACGATGCGGGCGGGATACGAGGAGTGGACGCACTGGCTGCCGTGCGATCGCGCCGTCGCCGTGCCGTGCAGTTCCGCTCTGGCCCCCGAGCCCATCACCACGGCGCGTGCGCGAGAGGCCGGCTGGCAATGGCGCATTCCGCTGCAGCACCGGGTCGGCAACGGCTATGTCTATTCCAGCGATCATGTGGACGATCAGACGGCACTGGACGACCTGCTGGGTCAGATCGAATCGGAACCGTTGGCTGAGCCCAATCGGTTGAGGTTCGTCACCGGGCGGCGACGCGAGGCCTGGAAGGGCAATGTGGTGTCGCTGGGTCTGGCGTCCGGCTTCGTCGAACCGCTGGAGTCCACCAGCATCAACCTGATCCAGACCGGCATCGGGCGGTTGCTAGAGATGTTCCCCGACCGCCGTTTCGATCCGGCCCTGATCCGCGAATACAATCGACGCTCGGCCCAGGAGTTCGAGCGCATCCGCGACTTCATCATCCTGCACTATCATCTGGCCGGTCGCGCCGGCGCGATGTGGGACCGATGCCGCGAAACGGCGCCGCCCGATACGCTGATGGAAAAGATCGAACTGTTCCACGCGCGCGGGGAGGTCGGCCTGCTGGAGGACGAATCTTTCCGCGAAGACAGTTGGGCTGCGGTGTTCACCGGCCTGGGCACTTGGCCCAAACAGCCGTCTCCGCTGGTCTGTCTCGACGATCTGGAAACCGTGGATCGACAGGCGCAGCAGTTCGCGCAACTGATCGCACGGGCGGCGGCCGCCCTGCCCGACCATTCCACCACCTTCACCGGTTACGCACGATGATCCCTGCCCCACTGAAGCGTATTCTGATCGTCGGGGGCGGCACGGCCGGCTGGATGGCCGCCGCCGCACTAGCGCACGTCACGCGCGGCACGGTGAAGGTCGAGTTGGTCGAGTCCGAGGTTATCGGCACAGTCGGCGTCGGCGAGGCCACCATTCCGCCGATCCTGCTGTTCAACCAGTTGCTGGGCATCGACGAGAACGAATTCGTCCGCGCCACCCAAGCCACCTACAAGCTGGGTATTCAGTTCAACGACTGGTTCCAGAAGGGCCGGAGCTATTTCCATCCGTTCGGAACCTATGGCACGCGCATCGACGCCGCCTCCTTCCACCAATATTGGCTAAGGCTGAACAAGGCGGGGCTGGACGACGACCTGGACGCCTATTCCGTTACGACGATGGCGGCGCGCATGGGCCGGTTCACCCGGCCTGACACCGACCCGCGCGGCGCCGGCTCGCAGATGACCTACGCCTTCCATTTCGACGCCGGCCTGTACGCCAGGTTCCTCCGCCAACGCGCCGAGTCGCAAGGCGTCGTGCGTCATGAGGGCAAGATCGCCGACGTGCGCCTGCGCGACGGCGACGGCTTTATCCAGTCGGTGCGGTTGGACGACGGCCGCGAGCTGGAGGCGGACTTCTTCATCGACTGTTCTGGCTTCCGCGGCCTGCTGATCGAAGGGGCGCTGAAGACGGGCTACGAGGATTGGACCCACTGGCTGCCAGCGGATCGTGCTGTGGCCATGCCCTGCACCCGGGTCGGCGATCCGACGCCCTATACCCAATCGACGGCCCTTGAGGCGGGATGGCGCTGGCGCATTCCGCTGCAGCACCGCACCGGCAACGGCTATGTCTATTGCAGCCCCTTCATCTCGGACGACGAGGCTCAAGCCAAGCTGCGCGCCTCCCTGGACGGCGAGGCGATGGCGGAACCCAACTTCCTGCGGTTCACGACCGGTCGCCGAAAGAAGACCTGGAACAAGAACTGTCTGGCTTTGGGCCTGGCGTCGGGCTTCCTGGAACCGCTGGAATCGACCTCCATCCATCTGGTGCAGTCGGGCATATCCAAGTTGCTGCTGCACTTCCCCGACACCGGCTTCGCCCAGGCCGATATCGACAACTACAACCGCATGATGCGGCTGGAGACCGAGCGCATCCGCGACTTCATCATCTTGCACTATCACGCCACGGCGCGCGACGACTCGCCTCTGTGGCGCCACGTGCGGACCATGCCGATTCCCGAGACGCTGAAGCAGAAGATGGATCAGTTCCGCAGCCGGGGCCGCATCTTCCGCTATGAGGACGAGCTGTTTCAGGAGACGAGCTGGATCGCCGTGCTGCTCGGCCAGGGCGTCATCCCCGAGCGACACGATCCGATCACGGAGACCATTCCTCTGGAGCAGGTCCAGCAATGGTTGCAGAAGATGAAGGCGATGATCCAGCAGGGCGTCGCGCGGATGCCGACCCACGAGGCCTTCATCGCCGCCAACTGCAAGGCGACGCCGCCGAAATAAGGCGGCGACGCCTAGAGCGAAATCCTGAAGCCTGATTACGGCATCAGCGGAATCGCGAAGCGATCCCACCTCAGCCGATCATGCTCTAGGGCCGTCAATGATTGTCGCGCGGCAGGCCGATCGTATCGACGATGCGGTGGTATTTGACGGCGGGTTCCAGCACGGCGCCGGTTTCAAGCTCGCCGACCACGTCGCGCTGCATCTCCTGCCACGGCGTTTGCGACGCGGGGTATTTGTAGCCGCCCGCCGCCTCGAACGCCTGACGACGCTGGGCCAGTTCCTCGTCCGAAATCAGGATGTCGGCGCGGCCGGTGTTCAGGTCGATGCGGACCCGGTCGCCGGTCTTCAGCAGGGCGATGTTTCCGCCCGCCGCCGCTTCCGGAGAGGCATTCAGGATCGAGGGCGAGCCGGAGGTGCCGGACTGACGCCCGTCGCCGATACAGGCCAGGGCGCTGACGCCCTTCTTGATCAGGTAGGCAGGGGGCCGCATGTTCACGACCTCGGCCGCGCCCGGATAGCCGATGGGGCCGGCGCCGCGCATGAACAGCAGGGTCTGTTCGGTGATGCCCAGGCTCTCGTCGTCAATGCGGTGGTGATAATCCTCGGGCCCGTCGAACACGACGGCCGGGCCTTCAAAGGCGTTCAGATCATCGGGGTTGGACAGGTAGCGCTCGCGGAACTCAGGCGAGATCACGCTCAGCTTCATGATGGCCGAGTTGAACAGGTTGCCGGTGAAGACGACGAAGCCAGCGTCGGTCTTCATCGGGGCGTCGAAGGTCTTGATGACGTCGGGCAGCACGATCTCGGCGCCCTTGCAGTTCTCGCCGATGGACTTGCCGGTGACGGTCAGGGCGTCCTCGTTGATCAGCCCTTGTTTCATCAGTTCGGAGACGACGGCGGGCACGCCGCCGGCATGGAAATAGTCCTCGCCCAGATAGTCGCCAGCGGGCTGGAGGTTGACCAGCAGCGGCACATGGAGGCCTTCGGTCTGCCAGTCCTGCAGCGGCACGTCGACGTGGGCGTGGCGAGCCAAAGCCGTCAGGTGGATCGGGGCGTTGGTCGAGCCGCCGATGGCCGAGTTGACGACGATGGCGTTGTGGAAGGCTTCCTTGGTCAGGATGTCCGACGGCTTCAGATCCTCGCGCACCATCTCGACGATGCGCAGGCCCGTCTCGTAGGCGACCTGGGCGCGCTCGCGGTACGGCGCCGGGATGGCGGCCGAGCCGGGCAGCGACATGCCCAGCGCCTCGGCCAGGGAGTTCATGGTCGTGGCCGTGCCCATGGTGTTGCAATAGCCGACCGACGGCGCCGAGGAGGCCACCAGTTCGATGAAGCCGTCGTAGTCGATCTCGCCGGCCGCCATCATCTGACGCGCCTTCCAGATGATGGTGCCCGATCCGGTGCGCTCGCCCTTGTGCCAGCCGTTCAGCATGGGGCCGACCGACAGGGCGATGGCGGGAATGTCCACGGTGGCGGCGGCCATTAGACAGGCGGGCGTGGTCTTGTCGCAGCCGATGGTCAAGACGACGCCGTCCAGCGGATAGCCGTACAGGCTCTCGACCAGACCCAGATAGGCCAGGTTGCGGTCCAGGCCCGCCGTCGGCCGCTTGCCGGTTTCCTGGATCGGATGGACGGGGAACTCCATGGCGATGCCGCCCGCCTCGCGGATGCCTTCGCGGACGCGCTCGGCCAGGACCAGGTGGTGGCGATTACAGGGCGACAGGTCCGAGCCGGTCTGGGCGATGCCGATGATCGGCTTGTTCGACTGAAGCTCTTTGCGCGTCAGGCCGTAGTTCAGATAGCGCTCCAGATAGAGGGCCGTCATGTCCGGGTTTTCCGGATTATCGAACCAGGCCCGGCTGCGGAGCGGCTTTGCGGTCTTGGAAGTGTCGGTCATTTCAGGTCCAGCCGCCATCGACGACATAGTGTTGATTGGTGATCGCCCCCGCCTCGTCCGAACACATGAAGACGACGACGCGGGCGATGTCGTCCGGCACGAGCCGGCGCTTGAGGCACTGGTTGGCGTAGATGTCTTTTTCGGTTTCCGGCGTGACCCAGAGCTCGAGTTGCCGCTCGGTCATGATCCAGCCGGGCGCGACGGCGTTCACCCGAACGCCGAACTGGCCGAAGTCGCGGGCCAGCGAACGGGTCAGGCCGATCACCGCCGACTTGCAGGCCGTATAGGCGGCCATGCCGCCTTGGCCGATCACCCAGGAGGTCGACCCCAGATTGACGATGGCGCCCTTGCCCGTCGCCTGCATGTCCGGCAGCACGGCCTGTGCGGCGAAGAACTGGTGCTTCAGGTTCACGGCCATGCGGCCGTCCCAATAGTCCTCTGTCACGTCCAGCGTGGCGTGACGCTCGTCGTGGGCGGCGTTGTTGACCAGGATGTCGATGGGGCCGAAGGCGTCACGCACCATGCCGATGGCGGCCTTTAGCGCAGGAATGTCGATCAGGTCGCAGGCGACTAACAACGCCTCCTGCCCCAGGTCGGCCTGTAGCTTGGCCCCGCGTTCGGCGTCGATATCCAGAAAGCCAACCCGTGCGCCCTGGGCGTGGAAGGCGCGAACGATGCTCTCGCCGATGCCGCCGGCGCCGCCGGTGACGACGACGGTCTTGCCCTTCAGGTCGGAGTAGATGGCGGCCATGAATGCAGCCCTCCCCAGGGCGGAGGACCTTCTGTGCGGCCCAAGACCTTTTCACAAATGAAACTTGTTGCCGTCAACAAAAAATAGATAGCGGTAGCATCAAGCTTGGGAAACGGCGCCCATCTGATCCGAAATCACCTCTGCGGCCCGCACCAGCAGCGCCGCGGCCTCGTCCTTGGTGCAGATCATCGGGGTCTGTTCTATGAAAGGCGTAATCAAGGTGGCGATCACGCCGTCCGCCCCCATGATGGGCGCCACCAGATCGGTGACGCCTTTCACGAAGTCGCTGGCCCGCTCCACATAGGCGCCTTGGGTCATCGCTTCCGAGCGGGCGGCGAACTCGTTCACCGCTTTTGCTCCGAACAGGCCGACCAATGTCTCGTTGAGGTGCGCCCGCGCCCGTTCATTGGCCCGCGAATAGAACATCAAGCCCGAGGTGGCGTGCAGGATGCTGCGCCGGTAGCCGATCCGCACCGAATAGCCGAGGTCGCCGGGGCTCTCGATCCGGGCGATGACCACGATCTGATCGCCGGACGGCACAACAAGGTGGCAGGACTGCATCGTCGCCGACGCCAGATCGCGCATGGCCGGCATGGCGACATCGACCAGCGACTTGATCGGCGCCTGGGTCATGCCCAGCGTGAACAGACGGTTGGTCAGACGATAGCCGCCCGAGGACTGTTCGATATAGCCGCGGAACTCCAGCACCTGAATCATACGGAACAGTTCGCTGACGGAACGTCCCAATGTGACGGACATCTGCGATGGCGTCATCGGCTCGCCTTGTGCCGACAGCAGTTCAAGAACGTCGAGGCCCTTCTCCAAGGCGGGCGCGCGATATTTGCGATCGTCGGCGGCGTCTTGGTCTGTCATGGCGTTCCTGTCGCTTGAGCCCGTCGTTGCCCCCGCAGCCACCACGGTGGGCGGGCGCCAAGGGCGATCGATGCATTATTGCAGGTAAAATAAGCAAGCGTATATAAAAATTCGTTGCGGCTGGCCGGGGGCTAACCTAGGCTTCGACCTAAGTCCGAACACGGGCGCATCGGGGGAATGTATTATGTCGCTCGCGGGTATCGATCTGGCGATTCTGGCGATCTACGCCATCTTCATCTTCGGCCTGGCCCAGTGGGTCTCGCGCAGCAAGGCGGGCGAGCAAAAGACCTCCACCGACTATTTCATGGCGTCCAGGAGCCTGCCCTGGTGGGCCATCGGCGCCTCCCTGATCGCGGCCAACATCTCGGCTGAACAGATCATCGGCATGAGCGGCTCGGGCTATGTGATCGGCCTGGGCATCGCCTCCTATGAATGGATGGCTGCGCTGACCCTGCTGATCGTGGGCAAGTTCTTCCTGCCGATCTTCCTGCGCAACGAGATCGTGACCATGCCGCAGTTCCTGCAGCAGCGGTACGGGCCGACGATCCGCAACGTGATGGCCGTCTTCTGGCTGCTGCTCTACGTCTTCGTGAACGTGACCTCGATCCTGTGGCTGGGCGCGATCGCCGTCCACACCGTCACCGGCTTCAACCAGGACTACGCCATCGTCGCCATCGGCGTCTTCGCCCTGGCCTATCAGCTGTGGGGCGGGCTGAAGGCCGTGGCCCTGACCGACATCGTGCAGGTGGCCCTGCTGGTCTGCGGCGGCCTGATCATCGGCTTCATCGCCCTTTCGACCATCGGCGGCGCGGGCGGCGCGGTCGCCGGCTTCCACACCCTGCTGACCGAGTTCCCGGACAAGTTCGACATGATCCTGTCCAAGGATAATCCGCACTATCAGGAGTTGCCGGGCATCGCCGTGCTGCTGGGCGGGCTGTGGGTCATGAACATCAGCTACTGGGGCTTCAACCAGTATATCATCCAGCGCGCCCTGGCCGCCAAATCGCTGCCGGAAGCGCAGAAGGGCATCGCCTTCGCGGCCTATCTGAAGCTGCTGATGCCGGTGATCGTGGTGCTGCCGGGCATGGCCGCCCTGATCCTGGCCCCGAACCTGTCGGCGCCGGACCAGGCCTATCCGACGATGATGAACCTGCTGCCGGTCGGCCTGAAGGGTCTGGTGTTCGCCGCCCTGATCGCCGCCATCATCGCCTCCCTGGCGTCCAAGGTGAACTCGATCTCGACCATCTTCACCCTGGATCTCTATGCCAAGATCCGGAAGGACACGCCCGAGCATCAGCTGGTCACGGTCGGCCGCATCGCCGCCGTCGTCGCCGTGATCATCGGCATCCTGACCGCCCGTCCGCTGCTGGGCGGCTTCGATCAGGCGTTCCAGTTCATCCAGGAGTTCACCGGCTTCTTCACCCCCGGCATCGTGGTCATCTTCATGCTGGGCCTGTTCTGGAAGCGCGCGTCCGAAGCGGGCGCCCTGACCGCCGCCATCGGCTCGGTCCTGCTGTCGGCCGTCTTCTGGTGGCTGCAGGAGACCGGTCAGTTCATCTTCCCCTTCATGAACCGGGTCGGCGTTGTCTTCGTCGTCTCGCTGATCGCGGCGGTGATCGTGTCTCTGCTGGTTCCGGCCAAGCCCGACGCCATGAAGATCAAGCTGGACAAGATCAGCTACAAGACCTCGCTGGGCTTCAACCTGGCCGGGGTCGGCGTGATCGCCTTCCTGATCCTGGTCTATACGATCTGGTGGTGAGGTGAGTTCAGCGGCCGAACTGATCGGGGTCGATTGGGGCACCAGCAATCTGCGCGTCATGCGGATCGCCGAGGGCGGCGCGGTGCTGGACAGCCGTTCCGACCCGCGCGGCGCCGGCGGCCTTGCGCCCGGCCAGTTTCGCGACGTGCTGAACGCGGTCGCGGGCGACTGGCTGAACGACGGCTTGCCGGTGCTGGTCAGCGGCATGGCCGGGGCGCGGGGGCGGTGGCGTGAAATGGCCTATCTGCCCTGCCCCGCCGGTGTCGCGGACCTGGCCAGCGCCGTCGCCAGCCCTGACGATGCGCCCCACGTCTCCATCGTGCCCGGCGTCGCCGTGTTCGAGGACAGCCGTCTTGAGGACGTGATCCGCGGCGAGGAGACTCAGGTCTTCGGCCTGGACGCGCCCGACGACGCCGTCATCGTCGGCCCCGGCACCCACAGCAAATGGATCCGCACCGCTGGCGGTCGCATCACGGATTTCCGAACCTTCATGACCGGCGAACTGTTCGCCGCCATCCGCAAGGGCACGATCCTGGGCGCCGTGATGGGCGATCCCGGCGTGGACAACGACGCCTTCGCGGCCGGGGTGGAGCGTTCCCTGCGCGATCCCGCCGTCACCGCCGCCCTGTTCTCTGTGCGGGTCGAGGGCTTGGCCGGACGTCTTTCAGCGGCGTCCTCGGCCGACTATCTGTCGGGTCTGCTGATCGGCGCCGAGGTCGCAGCACAGGCCGACGCCAACCATCGCCCTGTCGTCCTGATCGGCGCAGAGGCCCTGAGCCGCCGCTATGCCGCCGCCCTGGCGCAGGGCGGTTTCCGAGACGTCCAGATTGCGGACGGCGCCGCCGCCACGGCCAGAGGTCTGTGGCGCATTCACGAGGCCGCACACCAATGATGCCTGTTTCCATCGAAAGCCTGGACGCCCTGCCGCTGATCGCCATCCTGCGCGGGCTGAAACCGGACGAGGCGGTCGAGGTCGGCGAGGCCATCGTCGCCGCCGGTTTCCGCTGCCTGGAAGTGCCGCTGAACTCACCCGAGCCGCTGGAGAGCATCCGCCGTCTACGTCAGGCGCTGGACGGCCGCGCCCTGGTCGGCGCCGGCACGGTGCTGAACGTCGCAGCGGCGCGAGAGGTCGCACAGGCCGGCGGCCAACTGATCATCTCGCCCAACACCAATGTCGAAGTGATCGCCGAGACCAAGACCCTGGGCCTGTTGTCCTTGCCCGGCTTCTTCACCCCTTCCGAAGCGTTCGCCGCCCTGGACGCCGGCGCCGACGCGCTGAAGCTCTTCCCCGCCGAGATCGCCGGACCCAAGGGCCTGAAAGCCGTCCGCGCCGTCCTGCCCGCCGAAACCCGCATCTATCCCGTCGGCGGCGTCGATCCCGACAGCATGTCCGGCTGGCGGAACGCCGGCGCCTCCGGCTTCGGCATCGGCTCGGCCGTTTTTCAGCCAGGGCAGTCAGCTGAACAGGTCGCCCGTCAGGCGGCCGGATTTGTAGTGCAGTGGTGCGATTTGCAATCCACGTCGTGCTGACTAATCGGTCCAGCTATCGAGCATAACCTTCATAAATCAGTTTCAAGTTGAGAAATCAGTTATAGATTTCAGTGTCTTGAAGCGCCACATTCATTCTCCCCATCCCGAATGACGCACTTGCCGAAGCGCCAAGGACTTTACTGACCGATCGTGATAAGCTCCACCTTGTGTTCAAAGCGCTGTCGGAAATGGTCCGTCGATTTGCCTTCGTTTGCACCCTGTTGCTGACGGTCGCCTTCGCCATGCCAGCGTTTGAAAGCCATGCCTGCGCGGCGGAAGGCTCAGGCGGCGTCCAGGTGGTCGAGACGGTTGGCGGCGCTGATGGTCAATGTCCCGACTGCGGCCCGGCGTGCGCCAACGGCTGCTGTCATGCGCCCCATTCCGCCATGTCCAGTGACCTGGCGACGCCGCGTTTCATCGCGGTCTTCGGCCAGCCTCAGGCGTGGAGCGACAGCGTCGCTTGCCCGCTCGGGCGGCCTGACGGTCCCGAGCGCCCGCCAAGATCCTGATCCTCGGCTGGACCTGTCGTCCGGCCCTTCCTGAGCCCTGCGCGTGGCGGAGACGTCGCGCGTCCTGAACTCTGGGCCCGGCCGTGCGCCGGGCGAGGATCGATCATGATTTCGAAGACATACTGGCTGATGACCGGCACCGCCGTGGTCATCGCATTAGGCGCGGGCTTCGGCGCCGCGCGCATTCTGGACCGACCGCCAACTGAGGCCGAACACGCCGAGGCAGGCCACGCCGAAGACGAACCCAGCGAAGCGGCCTTCGTCGCCCTGACGCCGCAGGAGGCCGCGCAAGTCGGGGTGTCAGTCGTCGCCGTACAACGCGGCGGCGGCGCCGAACTGAAACTGCCGGGCCGCGTCGCCTTTGCGCCCGGCGCCGAGGCTGCGGTCGATGCGCCGTTGGGCGGCGCCGTGGTGCGCGTCCACGTCGGCCTGGGCGATCGCGTGGCGGCCGGTTCGCCGCTGATCACCGTGCGCAGTCCGGACGGCGCCGCCTCAAGGGCGGACGCCGACGCGGCGGGCGCGACGGTCCTGGTCGCGCGCGCCGCCGAACAGCGCGATCGCACCCTGTTCGAACAGGGCTGGGTGTCGCAGGCGCGTCTGGACGTCACCGCCGCAGAGACCCGTCGTGCGGAGGCGCAACACCGCGCCGCCCGCGCTCGTGTCGGCGCATTCGGCGCGCCCGGAGCGGACGGCCTGACGGTGGTGCGCAGCCCCATCGCGGGCGTCGTCACCCGTCTGAGCGCGTCGCCCGGTCAGGTGCTGCACGAGGAGGCCTTGCAGGTCGCCGCCGTCGCCGATCCCGGCCGTGTCGAACTGGTGTTCGAGGCGCCGCCCGCCGCCGCTGCGGTCCTGAAGGTCGGCGATAGGCTGGAAAGCACGGTCGCCGGATCGCGCGTCATGTCCGGCGTCGTCGTCGCCATCGTCCCGGCCAATGCGAACGGGGTTGTCGTGGTTCGCGCCCGTCCTGCTGGCGAGACGCCCCCGGCGGGATCGGTCGTCTCCGCCCGCGTCTCGGCCGGCGCGGGCTCAGAAACGCCTGTCGTGCCGATCGACGCGGTGCAGACCATAGAGGGCGCGCCGTCCGTCTTCGTTCAGGAGGACGGCGGGTTCCGTGCACGCCCGGTCGTAACCGGACGAACCTCGGACGGCCGGATCGAGATCGTGTCCGGCCTGACCGGGACCGAGCGTATCGCGGGCGTCGGCGCCTTCCTGCTCAAGGCCGAACTGGCCAAGGGCGAAGCCGAGCACGGACATTGATCATGCTGAACCGGATCATCGACGCCTCCGTGCGTTTCCGCTGGCTGGTCGTGGGACTGGCCGTCGTCTTGGCCATACTGGGCGGGCGCGAACTGCTGCATCTGCCCATCGACGCCGTGCCCGACATCACCAATCGCCAGGTGCAAATCACGACGGTGGCGCCGGCGCTAGGACCCGAAGAGGTCGAACGCCAGGTCACCTTCCCGCTGGAGACGGCGCTGGCGGGGCTGCCGGGCCTGACCGAGACCCGCTCCCTGTCGCGCCATGGCTTCTCGCAGATCACCGCCGTCTTCACTGACGCGACCGACATCTATTTCGCCCGCAATCTGGTCAACGAACGACTGCAGGCCGCGCGTGAGGATTTGCCAGAGGGGCTTTCTCCCTCGATGGGTCCGGTCGTGACCGGCCTGGGCGAAGTCTACATCTGGACGCTGAAACTGACCGGCCCTGCGGCGCGAACGGGCGCGGTCTATGTCACGCCCGAGGGCGAACGCCTCGTCACCGACCAGGAAAAGGCCACCTATCTGCGCACGGTTCAGGACTGGCTGGTCGCGCCCCAGCTGAAGACCGTGCCCGGCGTCGCCGGCGTCGATGTGCTGGGCGGCTATGTGAAGGAATATGCCGTCCATCCCGATCCCAGCCGACTGGCCGCCTATGGCGTCGGCCTGGTGCAACTGGTCGAGGCGCTGGAGCACGCCAACCGCATCGCCGGGGCCGGATACGTCAATCGTGCGGGCGAGGCCTATATCGTACGCGCCGACGCTCGGCTGAAGAGCCTGAACGACCTCGCCCAGACGCCGATCCTGAACCGGGGCGGCCAGGTGATCCGAGTGTCCGACGTGGCCACGGTCGAGATCGGCCGCGCGCCCCGTTTGGGATCCGCCAGCGCCGACGGCCGCGAGACGGTGGTCGGCACGGCCCTGATGCTTCAGGGGGAGAACTCGCGAGAGGTGGCGCACCGCGTCGGCGAACGGCTGAAGGCCATTGCGCCCAGCCTGCCGCCCGGCGTTGTCCTCAAGCCCGAACTGGACCGTACCGAACTGGTCGAGGCGACCATCCGCACGGTGGAGCACAATCTGTTGCTCGGCGCCCTGCTGGTCGTCGCCGTGCTGTTCTTCGCCCTGGGCAACGTTCGGGCGGCGATCATCACCGCCCTGGTGATTCCGCTGAGCTTCCTGTTCGCCGCCTCGGCGATGAACCGTTTCGGGATCAGCGCCAATCTGCTCAGCCTGGGCGCGCTGGATTTCGGCCTGATCGTCGACGGCGCCGTGGTGGTGATCGAGAACACCCTGCGCCGCCTGAGCCTGAAGCGGACGGAGACGGGTCGGCCTCTGAAGACCGCCGAACGGCTGTCGGTCGCCGCCGCCTCAGCGCGCGAAATGGCCCGGCCGGCGGCCTTCGGCCAGGCGATTATCCTGCTGGTCTATGCGCCCTTGCTGATGTTCGAAGGGGTGGAAGGCAAGATGTTCGGCCCGATGGCCGCCACCGTCATGCTGGCGCTCGCCGCCGCCTTCATCCTCAGCTTCACCTTCGTGCCCGCCATGGCCGCCCTGTTGGTGCGCGAGCCCAGGGCGGATCATGAGGAGACGCGGCTGACCCGCGCGGCCAAGGCGCATTACCAGCCGCTTCTTGCACACGCCATCGCCCGACCACGGCGCGTCCTGGCCGGCGCGGGTGTCGCCTTGCTGGCCGGCGTCCTCGCCTTCCTGACATTGGGGCGCGAGTTCGTGCCGCAACTGGATGAGGGCGATGTGCTGGTCCAGGCGCTGCGCGTGCCCTCGACCTCGCTGGAACAGAGCCAGGCGATGCAGTTTCAGGTCGAGCGCGCGCTGAAGGCTATGCCCCAGGTCGATCGGGTCTTCACCCGCACCGGCACAGCAGAAGTCGCATCTGACCCCATGCCGCCATCGATCTCGGACACCTTCGTTATCCTGAAAGATCGCAAAGACTGGCCCGATCCGCGACTGCCGAAAGTCGATCTGGTGGCGGATATGGAGACGCGGCTCTCCACCCTGCTGGGCAACAATTACGAGTTCACCCAGCCCATCGAGATGCGGTTCAACGAACTGATCGCGGGTGTGCGTTCGGACGTGGCGGTCATGGTCTATGGCGACGACTTCGCCGCGATGGAGCGCACGGCCCAGCAGGTCGCGGGCGTCCTGAACGGCATCCAGGGCGCGGCGGACGTGCGGGTCGAGCAGGTTTCGGGCCAACCGACCATCACCGCCAGCGTGGATCGCACGGTGGCGGCGGCGCAGGGGATCCATGCCTCTGACGCGGCGGACGCCCTGGCCATCGCTTTCGCCGGCCGTTCGGCCGGTCAGGTCAACGAGGGCGACCGGCGCTTCGATGTGGTCGTGCGGCTGGACGACGCCCTGCGCGCCGATCCGGCGGTCATGGAGCAGTTGCCGGTCATGCCCGAGAACGCCCAGTCCAGGGCGCCGACCGTGCCTCTGTCTTCTGTCGCACGTTTCGACGTCGGCGAAGGACCGAACCAGATCAGCCGCGCCGACGGCAAGCGCCGAATGATCGTCCAGGCCAATGTCCGCGGACGCGACCTGGGCGGCTTCGTCGCGGAGGCGCAAGGCAAGGTCGCCGAACAGGTCCAGCCGCCCCCATCCGGCTGGATCGACTGGGGCGGTCAGTTCGAGAACCTGCAACGCGCGTCGGCCCGTCTGGCGCTGATCGTGCCGATCGTCTTCCTGACCATCGGCCTGCTACTGGTGATGGCCTTGCGATCATGGAAGGACGCGGCCCTGGTGTTCGCAGGCGTGCCGCTGGCCCTGGTGGGCGGCGCCTTGGCGCTGGCGCTGCGCGGGATGCCGCTGTCGATCAGCGCGGCCGTCGGCTTCATCGCCGTCTCGGGCGTGGCGACGCTGAACGGCCTGGTGCTGATGCAGGCTATCCGCCAACGCCTGACCGAGGGCGACCCGCCGGCCACGGCGGCGCTCTACGGCGCCGTCAGCCGCCTGCGCGCCGTCCTGACCACGGCCCTCGTCGCTGTCCTCGGCTTCGTGCCCATGGCGTTCGCCTCAGGCGCCGGCGCCGAGGTGCAAAAACCCCTGGCCACAGTCGTCATCGGCGGCCTGACCACCGCGACAGTCCTCACCCTGATCGTCCTGCCGGTGCTCGCGGCATGTCGCAAAGCGGATGCGGTTCCCGACTGATCCGCCCCGATTGAGCAAGGCCTGCGTGACGCCGATAGCCACCAAAGCTCACGCAGGCTGCGCATTATCGCGTTTGAGGAAGGTCTCGCCTATATAGCGCCTCTCCCTGATCGAGCGCCCATGTCACCCGTCACTGTTTGATGCCTTCCACCAGATCGATAAATCAAGCGCGCACGCTCTCCATCGCCCCGATGATGGATCGGGCAGGTTCTTAATATCTTTCAAATATTTATATCACTTTGTGTGCAAATTTTGCACACGCAAATGCTGTTTTTTATCTTGGCCAAGTCTATCTTGTACCGTCGGCAACCTTGCGAACCGCATACTTGGCGCGGGACTATCGGATCCCGTCGCTCCAGCATCTCTCGTTCTGCGCAAATCGACCCATAATATGGGGCACTCGTGGGTCTTGAGGCGCCAACCGTTTGGACAGCGGAGGTCGGAAAGCATCGTCCTCACGCACCAAAGGCGGTCGGGGCTTCATAAGCCGCTGGATCTTGCCTCCCACCGTCCGCACTCCACGCCCGTGAAAGTGAGGACCAGGACGTCACCGGGAACCAAACGCATCAATCGTAGCTGAGCCTGTCCGCACGCCTGGTCATCATTGATGGCTCGCAGGATCTCCTGATTGATCGTACGGCCGTCGCGAACCGTAGAAAGGGTGTATCTAGGAATCAGGACCCGTGAAACTTGGCGCGTCGCCATCGGCCACAGCTAATCGGTGATCGTCAGCAATCTCCGCTATGAAACTTCGGATCAAGCCGTTGTAATAGTGTTCCCGCTCGAGAAAGCCCATGTGATTGACGCCGCCGACTCTGGCTAGGGATCCTGTTGACGATGGATCTACGAGGGTCTCGCTGGCCTCAATCTTGGTCACCAGGTCCAGCTCTCCACCTAGGACCAGAATGGGACACGTAATGGCCGCAGTGGAGCCGGAAGCATCCCAGTCAAACATTGCCAGATTGCCCTTGGCGAGAACCGCCTGCGAGTTTCGCGTCCCAAGCAGCGTCGTATGCTCAAGCTGACTACGTGTCACACTCCGGCCGAACTGTAGACGGTTGGCTAGATGCGCAGTTCCGTTGAGGTAGGACTGCCAAGCGCTGAGCCAAGCCAAGGGCGCGAACAGCACCGTTAACTTGAACACCGGCTCAATGAGGGGGCGGCGTAGCGCCATCATCAATGGGGCGAACACCATGGTGCGCAAGGGGTTCGTATAGGTCGTGTTCAGCAGCACGACACCGGCTACACGCGTTTGGACAAGCGCGGGATAATCGCGGACAAGGGTTTGGATCGTCATCCCGCCGATACTGTGCCCGATCAGGATAGCGGGGCGAGGCGCCTCCGCTTTGATCAGATGCGCCAAGTCGGCTGCGAAGTTCGCAACGGCGATGTCGCCGGCCGGCGGCTGCTTGGATTTGCCGAGGCCCGGCAAATCCCAAGTCACGAGGCGATGAGGAATCAGATCGCGTTCGGCGCGGAGCCGACGTATCAGATAATGCCAGATCGTGCTGTCGAGCCCCCAGCCGTGGGTAACGATGATAACCGGCCCGTCCGCGCCGCCCTCGCTTTCGACATAGAGCGACGCGCCTGTTGAACTGCTCGTCAACACGCCTTCGCCCCGGTGCGGTCGCGTGGGCTCGCTGTCGGCTCTCGCGAAGAAAAGTAGAACCAATGGGCGTCCGGCCAGACTCCAGGAACCCAAGCCTACGGCAAGCCACAAACGCCAGTTCTCGCGCACGTGCAAAGGGACGCCCGAGTGGTCGAATTGAACTTCACCTCGCCACCACGTCCAGATGAGGTAGGCGACAAGCGCAAGGACAAAGGCTCCAAGGAGCGAAAACAACGCTCGCATGAGTGGGATTAAAGGCATGAAACGTCCTGACAGCGCGGTCGTTGCGCCACAGGCCAAATGTCGCCCTGCCCCCCCCGTTCCCAATGTCGGATTAAGAACAGAAGGCGGCTTTAATCATTTACTCAACGACATGGCTCAAGTTGTCGCTCACGCTGCGCCAAAGGGTGGCCGTCTCGGCGGAGAAGAGCGCTGCCGGTATTTCTTACCGTGCCACGAATTGTCGAAGCATAGCTATTACGGCATCTCGCTCCGGCACCTTCAACTGCGACCACAGTCTCAACATGGCGCGTTCAGATGGTGAGTGGCCGGCTGGATCGGGATCGTCGTAAAGGTCGGATACGCTGCAATCTAGAGCAGTGGCGACCTGTAAGAGCTTGGAAGCAGCGACACGATTTGCTCCTCGCTCATATTTCTGAACCTGTTGAAACGTGACGCCGATGGCCGCTCCAAGCTCTGCCTGAGTGAGGCCAATAGCTAGGCGGCGGTCGCGCATTGTTTTGCCGATTTGGATATCGACTGGGGAGCTGCTGTTGCGAGACATGGGTCATGCATATGGCGATTCCGGCCTGGACGTCGCTCCATTCCCCCCAAAACTCCACCAAGTTTGGTCGCTGCGTTCCCCTTTCGGTGCGGTCGCACAATCGGCGGTGTAATCTAAGGCTGGACTTTTGGGCTCAACGGAGTTGAATACTTTCCCTATGGGAAGCTTATTGGATCGCCTTAAGGCGGGTTCAACCGCCTACACCGTAGAGCCGACCGGTGACGGCGGCTTCGTTCTTGTCCGTGACGAGAAGCATGCGGAGGAATTTACCGCACTCGTTCGCGATCTTCTCAACCGCCCAACCACCGAGTTTGTGCTTTTGCCGACGACTGACGGCCATGCAGGCTACGAACGGGCAGTGATCCTTCCGCTGTGACCTCGTCTTGAATTCTGGCCGGCGCAACATCGGCCGTCGCTGATCAGATTTCAGCATGATATTTTCATTCTGTCGCGGTATCGAGTAGCGCGCCTCGCATTTCAGGTTAATGACCTTTGGTTGCTGGCGGATTGTAAGCTTACTTAAGGCCGACAACGGTCAGGTCGACCAATCACCAGAGTAAACTAGCGAATGATCGACGTTGATGACCTGATAGCGAGCCGCGGGCTCGCGTAGGATATGAAACGCCTCGCATGAAAGTTTGGCGTTTCGACTTCTCGGGCTTTTGAGGAACTTGAACTCGACGTCATACCCGATAAACGACTTCACACGCCTTCTCCCTGACCTCAGATCTTGACGACCTCGGCTTCACTGTTGCGCCCGACTGGCAACCATGAGTATTCCTACTCAACACTGTTCGGCTGAGCTGAGCCTGGTCCTACCGTCCCCCGTTTCCCGTTGGCGACGCTATTTCCATATCCATCATGGAGAAAGGGCCCCGCCGATGTTCAAATTTGCAGTCAAAGAGTTCGAAACCGAGTCACCCACCACGGCCCCGGACCTGAGTGTCTGGCTAAGGCCCTCTTTTCCTTTGGCGCAGATCTGCACCCATTCCCCGTACGAGCGCGGAGGTTATCATCCGGCGATCAGCCAAACAGCTGCGCATTTGCATATCGAGTTTTCCCTGCCTTTGAGAAGCATAGCATTCACACGCAATGGCCGCCCTTGTCGGGACCGCTAAACAGTCTCCCGACGGTCTACAGTCAACACCAGCTTGCGGCGGCGAAGCTCGGCGGCTGTCGACGCTTTGCACCCATTGAGACAAAGCGCTTGCGGATTGTCGGTCGCGGCCTATGTCGGATCGAGGGTCTCGGGTTCGCCAAGCTGTTCCAAGACCGCTGTCGCGGTTAGATGGCAACGCCTTCGTGGACCAGTGTTGCGAACAGGGCGGTGAGACCAAGTCCATCATCGGCCTGGAGAAGCGTTTCAACCTTCGGTGTGGCACGCGCAAGATCTATGCTTGCCATGGACCATCGCGGCACCAAACGGCCCTCCGCGCTTGCCCTTAATAGAACCTTCAACTGGGAATGACGTGTGTCAGCCTGGATTGTCCGGAGCAGTCCATCAATAGCCGGCGGAGGCCCCTCCAAAAGCTGGATGTAGCTGGAGCCAGAGAAGCCAAGGGCGCCCGTGATCTTCAGGCGCGTATTTTTTCGAACCGACACATGGAAGATCTTCGCGAGCGCGATCTCGGGCGGCAAGCCCTCGGCGTGGCTGCGGTATATGAGGCGCTCGATCAAGCTTTTCCCCTGTCGCGGACAGTTCCTCGCCCATCGACCCCGAGCGCTTGTGTCGGCAGGTCGTCGATGAAGCTCGCAAGCTGAGCAAGTGTGAATGGCTTTGCCAAACGCGGTAACGCGGCTCGGCCTAATACTGGCGATGGACCGACATTAGAGTAGCCTGACGCCACCGCCACGCTGGTTGCGGGTCGCAATTCTTTGACCTGTTCAGCGAGTCGGCTGCCGGAAAGCCCGGGCATTACTTCGTCCGTCAGCACGAGGTCGATGTCGGGGTGGCGCTCGAAGATAACAAGCGCCTCATCGCCCGAGTTCGCCACTAGGACGTCGTGTCCAAGCTCATCCAACATCGCGACCGTATTGGTCAGAACGAGGGGGTCGTCATCGACAGCAAGGACAAGAAGGCGCTCACCGTTACCCTCAAAGGAGGCGTCTATATTTTCGATCCTGGCTACATCTCCACTGGCGACCGGCAGCCACAACTCGATGCTGGTGCCCTGCCCTACTTCAGTTTCGATCTCGAGCCACCCGCCGGACTGGCCGGCGAGCCCTTGAACCATCGAGAGGCCGAGCCCCGTTCCCTTGCCCACGCCCTTCGTGGTGAAGAAGGGCTCAATCGCCTTGGCGGCTGTTTCAGGGGGCATTCCCGTTCCATTGTCGCTTACGCGAAGTCTGACGAAACGACCCGCGCGGCGCTGACCTTCGTCCTTCTCCACCGTCACCTGGTCGGCAGCGATCGTGATCTTCCCGCCCGATGGAAGCGCGTCGCGGGCATTGACGACGAGGTTGAGCAAAGCCGTTTCGAGCTGGTGCGGATCAGTCTGCGCTTGGAGCGCCACGTCGGCAAAACGCATCCGCACGTCGATGTTTGGACCAATAGAGCGCCTAATGAATTCGCCCATGCCTTTCACCAGCAGGGGAACGTCCACCGGTTCAAGCTTCAGATCCTGCTTGCGAGCGAACGCAAGCATCCTTTGCGTCAAGATGGCGCCGCGCTCCGCGCCCTGAATGGCGTTCTCCAACAAAGGCGTTGTGCGAGGGTCATAGGGCAGTCGCTTGCGTAGGAGATCAAGGCTCCCAGTGATGGCCGCGAGAAGGTTGTTGAAGTCGTGCGCCACCCCACCCGTTAGTTGGCCGATGGCCTCAAGTTTTTGCGACTGATAAAGCGCTTCGCGCGTCGCCTCCAACTCACGCTGGGCCTCCGCTCGCTCAGTGATGTCCCGGGTGATTTTGGCGAAGCCTATTATATGTCCGTCGTCACCGGTAATGGGGTGAATAATGACGTGAGCCCAGAACCGCGTCCCATTCTTGCGAAGCCGCCAACCTTCCATTTCAAAGCGCCCCGTCTCGCGAGCCACACGAAGAGCCGTTGCGGGGGCGCCCGCCGCCGCCTCTTCATCCGTATAGAAGCGAGAGAAGTGGTTGCCGATAATCTCTTCAGGCGCGTAGCCCTTGATGCGTTGAGCGCCAGCATTCCAGCTGATCACCGTGCCGTCCGGATCGAGCATGTAGATGGCGTAGTCGGTCACGCCCTCTACGAGAATGCGGAACTGTTCCTCGCTTTGCCGCAATGCCCGTTCCGCCTCGCGGCGTTCCGTCAGATCTCGGGTAATCTTCGCAAAGCCGATTAGCTCTCCATCTCGCCTGATGGGGTCAATGATGACATGAGCCCAGAAGCGTTCTCCATCCTTGCGAAGTCGCCAACCTTCGGCTTCGAACCGACCCGCTTCGGCTGCCACGGCTAGTGCATGTTCGGGTCGGCCAAGTCTGCGATCATCAGGGGTGTAGAATTGAGAGAAATGTGTTCCAAGAACCTCATCGGTTGCATACCCTTTGAAGCGTTCTGCACCTGGATTCCAGCTTGTCACGTGGCCGCCCGGGTCGAGCATGTAGATCGCATAATCCGTGATTGACTCAATCAGCAAGCGGTATCGGCTGTCGGAGTTGCCCTTTACGGTAGTCAATGCATTTACCCCTATTCCCCGATAGGCCAACGGGATCACGGACGAGTTGGTTCCTCTTCGACGCCATGTCGCGAAATGCTGGACCCCCGTCTAGCGTGGCAAATGTCGAGTCCTCCCCCCGATATCTCAGGTTCGGATCCTCCGCATTTCTAAATCGAAAGCCGATGTCCGCTTTTCTGGCCGGAGCGCATGGCACAAAAGCGACCCGTTGCGGGCGCTCAGCGGAGCCGCCTTGCGAAGGAAGGCAAGGCGGCACACTGTTGCGACGACCAAGAGGCAGCCGCGAGCTCTAGGGTTCCGCAGCGCCAAGTCGCTCCGTGATTGGTTGGCCGAGGACCATGAGGGTTCCGAGAAAAGCGACCCGTGACCATGAGGGCAAACGTGCGGATGGTTTCGGAAGCGGCCGAGCCAGGGCCAAACGCCTAAGCGGAGCGTGTCGCAGAAACTTTGGAGACGAAGGGCGGGCACGGGCTCCGTTGAGATGTAGTGAGGGTGTCTGCTCAGTTTGCGAGGCCCGTGCGAATACGCAGGTCGATCACGCTGAGGCGTACGGCGTGGGCCTGCGACGAGAGCCGCCGTGGCTAAGTCTGGATATCGCCAGAACCGAAGCCGTCCACGTCCACAGCAATCCTTGCAGACCCGCCAAGCATAGCCGGACAGCAATACGCTGCTCTGACCTGATCGATCGCCTGCTCGTCGCGGTCGCCAACGACGTTCCTGCATCCCTGCTGAACCCGAGACAAACTGGCGTGTTGAACCCTTATGACTAAGCAAGATGCCATCGCCTGCCGGCGCGCCTTGAGAGAAGTCCGCGAGATCGCTGCTGTTGCACTTCTGGATGGTGCCCAAACCTCCATCCAGGAAGCGCTTCAAACGATCGCCGCCATCGCAGGTTGGGCGACCGAGGAGACCGACTTCACGCCCCCAGATTGCGGGGAGGTGCTCCGATGCGTGGACGCGATGATCGGGCGTGAGGACATTGAGACCATGGACGATCGTACGGCGATAACCCTGTTTCGGAACGTTATGACCCTCCTTCAGAAAAACCGCGTCTCAACAGATCCGGCGCCCCCGCCGTGACCTCTCCTTGGCCTTCCCATCTGTGGCTTGTCCGCCATGGACAAAGCGCCGGCAACGTCGCTCGCGATCGGGCCCACGCGGCCGGGCTTGGAGAGATCGATCTCGACATCAGAGACGTCGATGTGCCGCTGAGCGATCTGGGGCACGCGCAATCCAAGGCTTTGGGTCAATGGTTCACGACCCTGCCCGACGATGAGCGCCCTACGGTCGTTCTCACCTCGACCTATCTGCGGGCCCGGCAGACCGCGACCGCAATCGTCGAGGCCGGCGGTTTGGGCAAGACCGACCTTGGCTTCTGTGTCGATGAACGACTGCGCGAACGGGAGTTCGGAATCCTCGATCGGTTGACGACGCAGGGCATTGAAGCTCGGCATCCGGAACAGGCCGAAGCGCGCCGCCGTTTGGGGAAGTTCTACCACCGGCCGCCGGGGGGAGAAAGTTGGTGCGATGTCATTCTCCGCCTGCGGGCGGCCCTGGACACTCTCAGTCTGCATCATCGAGACCAACGCGTCCTAATCGTCGGTCATCAAGTCGTGGTCCTCTGCCTCCGTTATCTGCTGGAGGGTCTGACCGAAACCGAGATCCTCGCGATAGACGCTGAGGGCGATGTCGCCAACTGCGGGGTGACGACCTACGTCCGTAACGGGGAGGGCGGCCTCACGCTCGACCTCTACAACTTCGTCGCTCCGTTGGAAGTCCAAGGGGCGCCGGTGACCTCCGCCCCGGACGCTAAGGTCGCTGCACGATGACGACCCGCCTCGACGCCGCCGCCCTGTCCCGCCACCCCCTGCCCCGGCTTGCCACCGACGGCGACAAGGAGGACCGCGGCATCGTGCTCATCGTCGGCGGAGAGGCCGTGATGGCGGGCGCGGCGATCCTCGCGGGGGTCGCCGCGCTGAAAGTAGGCGCCGGCAAGCTGCAGATTCGGGCCGATCGGGCCTCGGCGGCGGCGGTCGCCGTGGCCGTGCCGGAGGCTCGCATCGTCATCGCGCCCGCGATGACCGCCTCTCCTCTCGTTGACCACGCCGCTGCCTCGTCAGCCCTCGTGCTCGGACCGGGCATGGAAACCGGGCGGGCGCAGCGGCGTCTGGCGTCCAGAGTGTTGCATGCCGCCACCGGTGTGACGGCGGTGATCGACGCGGGGGCCCTGCCGCTTTCGAACGAAGCCAGCGCCTTCGCCGGCGTAGCAGGGGGTCGAACCGTCCTGACGCCTCACGCCGGAGAGATGGCCGCGATCCTTAATCGAGACAAGAACGTCATTCGCGCCGACCCGCTTGGGGCGGCCCGGGAGGCTGCAACGATGTTCCAGTCCGTGGTCGTCATGAAAGGCGCGACAACTTTCGTGGTGTCCCCCGACGGCACGGCTTGGCGTCATGACGGAGGCGTCGTCGGCCTCGGCACCTCGGGCTCAGGCGATGTCCTGGCCGGCGCGATCGGAGGCTTCCTCGCGCGGGGCGCGCCTCCCGTAGACGCGGCCCTTTGGGGCGTCCTCGTTCACGCTTCGGCCGGGGCGGACCTCGCCGCCGCCGGCGCTCCGCTAGGGTTCCTGGCGCGAGAGTTGCCGGACCGGCTCCCATTCATCCTCGCTCGGCTGGGCGCGATTTCCGAAGCCTCCGTCTGACCATGAACTCCGCCCTCGCGACGTTGTGGGCGCGTCCGGCGCCAGAGGTCGCCGCCAGGCTTATCGGGGCGGGCTTGCTGGTCGACGGCGTCGGCGGGATCATTGTGGAGACCGAAGCCTACGCCGCGCACGATCCCGCCTCACACAGCTTTCGAGGCTTGACGCCGCGCAACGCTCCGATGTTCGGACCGATCGGCCGCGCCTACGTTTATCGAATCTACGGCCGACATTGGTGTCTCAACATCGTCTGTGACGCCGCCACACCGGGCAGCGCCGTTCTCATCCGAGCTCTTGAACCCGTTTGGAACGCGGAAGTCATGGGCGAACGTCGGGGGAAGGTCCGGACACGTGATCTTTGCGCTGGTCCTGGCCGCTTGTGTCAGGCGCTCGGCGTAACGGGAGACCTCAACCATCGGCCGATGCCCGCCGCGCCTTTTGCGATTGAGCTTAGGGAGCCTGAGCCGGTCGTTGCAGGCCCTCGCATCGGCATCCGACAGGGCGTTGAGACGCCGTGGCGGTTCGCCCGAGCCGGCTCGCCCTCTCTCAGTCGCCCGCTTGTCGGCGTCGTCGCTTGATCCGACACCGCGGCTGCACTCTACGTGTCACACGGTATCGGTTCATCAGCCCCCCCAAAATCGCGGGGGCGGCGCGAAAATCCCACGTCCTTCAACCGGAGCTGTAGGAACGAACGCGCTCGGCGGCGGCTTTTGGTGGGCGACCTGAAAGGAATGCACCATGATGAAAGCCGCTCTCGCCGTCTCAGCAACCGCTGTCTTGTTGACAGCCTGCGGAAACAACGACCGAAATGAAGCCCCCGTAGAAGGCCCGGCCGTCTCTACCGCCGAAGCGCCGATGAACCCCGCAGTCGATACGCAAGAAACCTCTGAAAGGGCTGCTCTGACGCCCGGCGCCAATTCCTTCACCGAAGGCCAGGCCAAGGCGGCCATCGAGAAACAGGGCTATGTCGTCTCTGGTCCTTTGACCCAGGATGATCAGGGGATCTGGAAGGGCCAGGCCGCTCGTAGCGGCGGCGAACCCACTACGGTCTCGGTCGACTATAAGGGCGTCGTGACGCCCAACTGATCGCCCGCTGAACTTCACCTTCTTTCCAACATTTCAAGGAGCCAACCATGGCGACCGTCACTCGTCTGTTCGACAGCCACACTGAAGCCCTTGACGCCGTTTCGAAACTTGAAGCATCGGGCGTCGATCACGACAAGATCAGCATTGTTTCCAACAACGCCGACAATTGGCACGCCGCATCCGGCGACCACAAAGCCGGCCCCCTCGGCGACCGTAACGGCGACGGCGAGAACGATGTCGCGGACGGCGCCGGCAAGGGCGCGGCGACGGGCGGATTGCTCGGTGCCGGCGCAGGCGTCCTCGCCGGTCTCGGTATGCTGGCCATCCCGGGCCTTGGCCCAGTGGTCGCCGCTGGATGGCTGGCCTCGACGGCGGTCGGCGCGGCGGTCGGCGCCGCAGCGGGGGGCGCAACGGGCGGCCTGCTCGGCGCATTGAAAGAGGCGGGACACAGCGACGAAGAGGCGAACGTCTATTCCGAAGGCGTCCGTCGCGGCGGAACGCTAGTCAGCGTCAAGGCCGACGGCGACGAACGCGAACGCCTGCAGTCTATCTTGGACGACAGCCGCGGTTACGACGCCGTCACCCGGGGCGAGGCTTACAGACAATCGGGGTGGTCCGGATTTGACGCGGAAGCCAAACCCTATACTCACGAGCAAATCGTGGAAGAACGCGCCCGCTATCGTTGATATGGGCGGATAGATCAGGGCCCGGCGTCATCGACGTCGGGCCTTCTTATTATTACGCTCTCCTGCATGAGTCCCGGTGGGTCGGCCTTTTGGCGCTGGGATTTCCTCGCGCGAGTCCGTTCTGGCAGACGACGCTCAGCATGCCTCCGCGCAGATAATAGCGACGCCCGCCGGTTCGTCACACTTTACCGAGCCGTTTTATCGCGGCGCCGAGCGCCCGCTCTCCCTCGCAATAGTCGTCCCAGGCGGTGAGATTTCGAACCACGCGGGGTACGGTACGCACCGTATATTTCATCGGATCCAGCCCTTTTTTCACTTGGGACCAACTAAGCGGCATGGAGACAGGTGCCCCTGGGCGGCCGCGGGGCGAAAGCGGGGCCACGGCGGTGGCCATGCGGTCATTCCGGAGATAGTCGAGGAAAATCCGGCCTGCGCGGTCCTTTTTGGCCATGGTGATCAGGAACCGGCGAGGATCATCGCGGGCCATGGCTTTGCAGACGTCTCGCGCGAAGGCTTTGGCTGTCGGCCAGTCGATTCCCTTGGCTTTTACCGGCGTAACGACATGTAGACCCTTGCCGCCGGTCGTCTTGCAGAAGCTGACGAGACCGAGATTTGTCAAGCGATCGCGGACCTCCTTGGCACTGCGAATGACTTCCTCAAAGGAAACGTCTGGCGCCGGGTCAAGGTCGAAGACGAGTCGTCCTGGCTGTTCGGGGGCGAAGGGCTCACTGTTCCACGGATGAAGCTCTAGCGCTCCGGTCTGGCCCGCGGCGACCAAAGCCTCCACCCGATCGAACTGAAGGTAGGGCTTACGATCGCCCCAGACCGTGACCTCCGAAATCACAGACGACTGGCCCTTGCCGGAATGGCGTTGAAAGAATCTCTGATCTCCATGGATCCCGTCGGGCATGCGGATCATCGAACAGGGGCGACCCTTCACATGACCCAGCATCCACTCGCCGATCGCCTCATAGTATTGGGCGAGATCCATCTTGGTCACCGGGCGATCGTCGGCAGCGTCTGGCCATAGCGGCTTGTCGGCATGGGATATGGTGATCCCCATGACCACGGATGACCCTTTGGGCCGCACGGTGCGGGTCTGGACCGCGCCGTTGGGTTCGGCCTCGGCGAGAAGGGTTTCGGGTCGCTCGGCTGCGGGGGGGATGGCCGGGACCTCGGCCTCGACTTCCGCCGCCGGCTTGTCTTCCCGCAGACCTTTGAACGCCGCCTGCCGGATCGCGCCCTCGCCGGTGAAGCCCGCGTATTCGATCTCCGCGACCAGTTCGGGTTTCACCCAATGGACGCCCGCGGCCCTTTTCGGAGCACCTTGCCCGGTGAACGGGCTCTTCCCAGTTTCAAGCGCCTGAAGCTTAGGCATGATGCGGGCGACTTTCTCCCGCCCAAACCCGGTCCCGATCCGACCGACGTGCATCAGGGTGCCGTCCCGGTACACGCCTGCGATGAGAGACCGGAAAGCGTCGCCTGTCGTGGTCCAGCCTGCGATGACCACCTCGTGGCCCTGACGGCATTTGGACTTGGTCCAGGTGTCGCTGCGCCCTGAGCGGTACGGGGCGTCCAAGCGTTTTGATACAATGCCTTCCAAGTCCATGCGGCAGGCTGACAGGAGCACCGCGTCGCCGGCCGTTACGAAATGATCGACGTAGCGAAGATTGGCGGGCGCATCGCTGAGAGCTTCCTCAAGCCGGGCCTTGCGCGCAGAAAGCGGCAGAGACCGCAGGTCCTGCCGTTTTTCGAACAGCAGGTCGAAGACGAAGAAGACTAAGTCCTTCGTCCTCGCCTCGGAAATGGCCGTCTGCAGCGCTGCGAAATCCGGAGCCCCGGTAGCATTCAGGGCGACGACTTCTCCGTCGTATATCCCGTCCTTGAGGGTCGTTCCGGCAGCGACGATCTCGGGGAATTTGGCCGACCAGTCGAGCCCTTTGCGGGTCAGTAGGGTCGCTTTGCCGCCGGCGGTGCGGAGCTGCATCCGATAGCCGTCGAACTTGATCTCGTGAGCCCAGGTCTCGCCCCTGGGCGGCTTCTCGGAGGACTTGGTCAGTTGCGGCTCAACAAAGGTCGGCAGGGCCGAAACGGATGGGGCCTTAGCGCTTGTTCGCAACGCTTTTTCCTTGGCGGAGGACGTCGTCCCTTTCGTTGATGTCCTCGGAGCGGCGCTGTCCCGCTCGCGGCTGCTCTGCCAGACGGCGGCGGCGTCGGGCCCGATCGTCGTCATGAAGGGGCTCACTTTCCGGCGCTTGCCCTCGGCGATCTCGGTCATCGTGCGCTTTGACGCGACTGACCGGTCGGCGTCGCTCGGGCCGCCGACATCGCCTTCCACCGCCCCTTCGTCCCGATGTTTGATCAGCATCCACCCCGGCTTGGACTTCGAGACCTTGTCCGCTTTGAACCGAACCAGAACCCACGATCCGTGCAGCCGGTCGCCCTCCATGACGAACTTGAGTTCGCCCTTGGCCAAGGCCGCGCCGATATTCTCGAACCCTTTTTCGGGCGCCCAGTAACCGCGGTCCCACACCATGACGGTGCCGCCCCCGTACTGGCCCTGAGGGATGGTCCCTTCGAAATCGCCGTACTCGAGCGGATGGTCTTCAACTTCCATGGCCAGACGACGGTTCTTCGGGTCGAGCGACGGTCCTTTAGGCACAGCCCAGGAGCGGAAGGTCCCGTCATACTCGAGACGCAGGTCAAAATGCAGATGACTGGCCGCGTGCTTTTGGACCACGAACCGCAGGGCCTTTGAGGGCAGAACCCGGGCGGCCTCGCCCAAGGGTTCGGTCGTCTGAGAAAAGTCGCGCATTCGCTGATAAGCCGCGAGTTTTGAAGGCGCCATGGCGGAGGTCCTATACGTCCTCTTGGCTGAACGAACACAATCCCCACATGATCCCTGGATGTTGGACCCGATGAATCCTTTTCTCGGCACAGGCGTTTGATCGGCAGGAGAGCGCCATGACCCCTCACGCCACCCGAAACTTTCGTGTCCATGCCCGCCATGTCGACGCCCATCACGCGCGGATGGTGAAAGAGGCGTCATTCGAGGCGGCGGCGGTCGCCTATGTCGAGGATTTCCATCCTCCTATCGACGACGGTTCGGACTTCAGCGTGATCGTGCGCGATATCGCCTCGGGCGACGAACACTGTTTTAGGATCGACCTGGAGACCGGAGACACCGCGCCCTGCGGCTAGGGAGCCATTCGCCGCGCAGAGTCGTTGTGGTTCTAAACGCTCTGCAATGTGTCAAAGGAACCGGTCATGGCGTCCCGTCCGAGCTGGCAAGGACATCTGAGATTGTCGCTCGTCACGTGCCCGGTGTCGCTCTACACAGCGACCAGTTCAGGCGGCGACGTCCACTTCAACCTCATCAATCCGAAGACGAACAACCGGATCAAGATGATCACCACGGATCCGGACACCGGGCCGATCGAGCGGTCGGAACTGGTCAAGGGCTATGAGGTCTCCAAGGGCGAATACGTTCTTCTGACGGACGAGGAGATCAAGTCCGTCAGGCTCGAGAGCACCAAGACGATCGACATCGAGCGGTTCGTACCCGGAGACGACATAGACCGTTTGTATTGGGACAATCCCTACTACCTCGCGCCCGACGGAAAGATGGCCCAGGAGGCTTTCGGGGTCATACGAACCGCCATGGAACGCTCCGGCCAGATCGCCCTCGCGCGGGTGGTGATTTCGACGCGCGAACGGATTCTGGCGCTCGAACCCCGGGGCAAGGGCATTCTAGCCTACACCATTCGTACGGACGCCGAGGTTCGAAAGGCGGATGCGATTTTCGCCGGCATCAGCGACGCCGAAGCCGATCCCGACATGATCTCCATCGCTCAGCGCATCATCGAGCAACGCGAAGGACCGTTTGACCCCAGCCTGTTTGTCGACCGATACGAAGAGGCGCTTAAAGCTCTGATCGAGGAGAAGCAGAATGGCCACAAGCCGGCCAAGGTCTCCGAGCCGGAAGACACTAATGTAATCGATCTCATGTCGGCGCTCCGCGCGAGCCTCGGGTCCAAGACCAAACCCGCAGCCAAAAACACAAAGGCCAGCACCAAGTCCGCCGGCAAGACAGCAGTAAGGCCGAAGACGAAGAAGAGCGCCTAGTCCTCCCGGCCATCTTCACTAGCCGGCATGCCGAACGGGCCCGCGCCCTATCCATTTCGATCGTGACGCATGGCCTGGAGATGCTTGCTCTGGCCACACTTACGTATCGCTAGGGACCATCCCTGCCTATTGACTGGGAAGGGATGGCCCTTGGAAGCGGTCAGAGCTTGGCTTGAAGGGCGGTCTATGCTGCCGAAGCGCCCTGAGCTTCGGCGTTGGCGGCGGCGTCGGCCAGCGCCGTCAGGCTCTCATCGGTCACGGACTCCTGCTGCAACGTCTCATCGAGCAGCGCCGCCGCTTCTTCATAGCCGAGCAGCGTCGCCCAGCGCTTGAGGGTGCCGTATCGGGTGATCTCATAGTGTTCGACCGCCTGGGCGGCCGCGATCAGACCGGCGTCTAGCGCCGCGGTCCCGGCGTATTCTTCAAGGATCTCGTCGCCTTCGGCGAGGATGCCTTCGATCGCGTCGCAGGTTTTGCCCATGGCGCGCTTGCCGATGATCTCGAAGACTTGCTCAAGGCGCTCGATCTGGCCTTCGGTCTCCTCACGGTGTTTTTCAAAGGCGGCCTTCAGATCTGCGGAGTTTGCGCCCCGCGCCATCTTGGGCAACGACTTCACGATCTTGCGCTCGGCGTAATAAATGTCCTTGAGCGTATCGTAGAACAGGTTGTCGAGGGTTTTCTCAGCCATCCGGGCTCTCCGCGTTAAAGGTGAACCTGTAGAAAACCTGCATCGCAACAGCGTTCCTATGTTCGCTATTGAACACCTTTATCCCGGCCCCTGACCATCGCCTCGCACAATCCGGCCGACCTGCGCCTGTCGGCGCGCCTCGCGCTCAGTCTTCAAATCAAGTTGGCGGGCCGCCTCCGGCGACAAAGGCGTCGACGGTGTCTCCTGCGGGGATACTTCGTTGGACGGGGTGCTGGACGGGGTTCGGGGGCGGGCCATGGCAATCTCCTCAGAGGACAAAAAGATTTTCGCTCTCGACCGTTCCCGTCAGCGCACCGGCGTCAATTCGGCGCGGTCCGCCCCGTGATGAGCGACGAGGCGCATCGGACGCCCCCTCACCCAGACCCGTCCGATCTCGATCGCGGTCCACCCCTCCGGTAAGACGATCGGACGGCGGGGCCAGGTCAGGGGATCATCGTCGTCTATGACGACCCCCGTCAGTCCAAGCATTAGGCCCAGCAGCATTCCTCCCAGATTGGCGAAGAAGGGCCCCGCCTTGACCCGGCTGTCGGGATGATCAGGGCGGTACTCCAGGCATTGACGGAAGCGAGCCTGGTCGTATTGGGCGTACCCTTCTTCAAACAGCTTCAGGGCCAGGCGGCGGTCGCCCGCCATCGCGGCCCAGGTCGTGTAGAAGGCCGGGAACATCGGCGCCCCGACGTACTCGGCCCAGTGCTGTAGATAGAATTCCAAGGTATTGCGCCGCCCCCGCTCCGGAGCGGGGTGATCGTACGGGAACAGCCCTGCGAGCGGCGACGGCGTCGCTCCCTTCGGCTCGGACACCCGAAAATCATCATGGGCGGCGATCACCCCGTCGGCTCGGACCGGAAGATAGAGGTTTTCAGCGGTCTTCGCCCATTCCGGCGGAGCCGCTCGTCCCGTCTGCTCAGCCGCCCGGACCGCGCGCCACAGGACCTGTTTGGCCGCCATGATCGTGAAGGCGTCATTGTCAGGCGGCTCTGGAACCTCGGCTGGCCCCGTGGCGCGCAGGATTTCCAGTCCGCGCTTCGTCCGCGTTGTGCGGCTGACAATCCAATCCGCGACACCCGACAGCACCGGCCAGGCCTCTTCTCTCAGAAAAGCCTCGTCGCCGGTGACGTCGGCGTAAAGTCCAAAAGCGCGCGCGGTATGCAAGGAGCCATGGTCCTCGTGGGCGGCGCCGTCGCCGCCTCCGGGCGAGGCCTCCTGCCCGGATAGCGGCGCCGCCTCCCATGGGAACTGCACCCCGTCGCGCCCCGATAGCCGAGCGATGGATCGCGCCGCGCGCAGTCCGCGGGTTCGAAAGTCCAGGATCGCGCGCGCCGCGTCCGGCTGAAAGAACAGCAGCGGGGGGACGCAGAAGGCGTCGATGTCCCACATGACATGGCCAAAGTAGTAGTTGTAGTCATGCCAGGTCGCCAGACCGAAGATCGAGGTCGCGGAGGGAGACGCCTTGTGCGTTGAGCAGTTCAGGTAAAAGACTGCGGCGTCGATCATGGCCTGGTGTTCCTGTGTCGCCCCATGCACGAGGATCCGGCCCTTCCAGATCTCATCCCAGGCCTCGCGATTGCGTTGGCGCAAGGTTTCGAATCCGCTGGCGTGGGCGCGGGCCACGCGACGGACGGCCTCCTCGTCAGGCCGGTCGTGAAGAACCGAGGGCAGGATGGCGGCCAGCTGGCGCAGCCGCACCCGGCGTCCGGAACGCGCTCGCAGCTTATATTCACTGCGCAACGGTCCAGAGATGTCCCAGGATTTCACGGTCCGTTTCGCCGACCCGCCTGCCAAGTCCGTGGCGAGCGCAAGACCGCAGGTGCTGAGACCCCCGTCCGATTCCCACAGGAAGGAACCGTCACAAACCGGCTCGGGCTCCCCAGGGGTGTCGGTTCTGCGACGGACCATCCGTCCTCTTAATCCGCCTGTCTCGACCACGGCACGCAAGGCGATCTCACAGGGCTTATCGACGCTGACGCTGACCTCTTGCATTACGACAGAGGGCGCCGATCGACTGGCGAAGGTCAGGATCTCGACGTCAGCGATAATGCCCCCCGCTTCGAACCGAAAAGCGCTCGTCAACTCCCCGCTGGCGAAGTCGTAGGCTTGGACTAGGTTTGATACCGCGGACGGTTGGTCGCTGAGCCAAATGCTATTGAGAGCGATATCGCCGGCTAAGGGGTACGGGGCAGGCGCAGCGGCCTCGATCCGGCGTTCCGGATGCTCGCCCGCAAAACCGCTGACAATCATCATGCCGGCTTGGAGCGGCTGCTCACGCACGCGCAGGCCGATGACTCCGTTGCCGACATAGGCCGGCAAATCGCCATTGCGTGGGCCTCGTGCTTCAGGCGGATTGATCGGGCCCGTTGGGCTGTAAGCGGTGACCTTAGACATGAATGGGGCGGTCCGCGCGGATGTGTGCTTGGCTTTCACAGCGATCGTCGGTCCCCTCTCTTGCGCAGATAAGACCTCCGTCCTTTTCCTTCCCGACGTGATGTGGCAATGCGCCCAGCTTGGCGTCAGTGCGGTCGTCATTCTCCGAGGCGGCGGCCGAAACGATGGAGCGGAAAAAGGCCAAGCTCAACGCGAGCCAGAGCTGCTGGGAAATTTTAGCCTGCTCGTTTTTGGACGTGTCTTCGCCCCTCGTTTTAGCGGCCCGAACTCGGCATGAGTTTGTCCCAGGCTCATCAAGGACGGCCAAACCGACAAATGGCGACCGTCCGCCCAATGGGCGAGAGAAGATGCCCATTGTAGCGCAGGTGTAGGCGTTTCGCTTCACAACAAACCCTCTACGTCTCTGCCACTAACGCGAAAGGACGCGCCGAGTTTTCTTGATTCGTTTCCGAGCATTGAAACTCGGTCCTGTTCGTTGGGCTGCGAGCAAAGCGGGATGACCGACACCAATAAGCCTGGCCCATCCGAGAACACTTCCAACGACAAGCGTCACGGCGGCGCCCGAGACCCTGATCAGGAAGCAACCGACCAGCTCGGTAAAGCGCGCGGCAGCCCAGCCAGAGGTGGCGAAGACGCAGCCGGCGCCGGGAGCTCAAGCGGTTTCGGGAGGCGCTTGAACCCGCGGCTTTACAGGATCTCGCTCGGCCAGTTGGGCGACGGCGAGCGACAAGTTCATGTGCTTCTGAAACCGACGTTAGGCCGGAGACGCAGCAGTATCCTGAATGACGGCCTAAAAGACCATCTTGTCGCTCAAGGAGATTGGGGACAATGGCCCCATTGTCGTCGACACGCCCCCTGCGAAGTCTCAGGCGGCCGAGTTCGCGCCGGTGAAAGCTAGGGACGGCGGCGGCCCGGCACCGCTGAGGCTGCCGGGCGTTCGGCCGCAACAGCACAGTCATCTAGCTTCGCCCACGGTATCGGCCATCACCGCACCCCTCAGTCCGAGACGCCGAGGCGTACCCGTCGTGGTGTCCTTTGCAGTCTGATGCTCGATCTCGGCGTTCAGTTCGGCGCCCATCAAGAACACGATGCTCGACAACCAAGTCCAAGTCATAAAGCCAATCGTTGCGCCTAGAGTCCCGTATGTCTCGTCGTAGTTTCCAAACCGCGACACGTAAAAGGTGAAGGTCCCTGACATGGCTAGCCAGGCAACGGCGGCTAATATGCTGCCCCACGTCACCCATCGCCACCGGACACGGCTACGGCTTGAACCGAACCGATACAGAAGCGTCATGCCGACCACAACGCCGCTAAAGAGTACACTCCAGTATAAGATCGTCCAGAGGATTTGCATGATCGGGTTCGCCGCGCCGGTCCATCTGGCGCCGACGGCTGCAAGGCCGATCGCCGCCATCGCGAAAAGGATAAGCCCGACGGTGAAGGCGAGAGGGGTCAGGTCTTGGCAATGAAACCCCGCCTTTCCTCCTCTTCATAGGCGATATTCAAGCCGGTGACGATCGCCTTCATTGCTTTGTTGGCGCTCCACAGTGCGGTCAAGAGGCCGACTACGAAGGCGAGGGAAAGGCCTTCCTCGCCTGCAGCCGCGACCTTGACCATCTGACTTCCGATGAGATCAATGGCCGCAGCCGGCAGCACTGCGCTTAAAGCTTCGATATGGATTAAGGCGTCACCGACGTCGGCGACGAGGCCGTAAAGCGCAGCCAAGGCTGTGACGCCTGGAAACAGCGCGAGCAGGGCGTAGAAAGTGCATCCGGCGGCGATCAGCGGAACTTGGTCTTCGTTGAACTCCTGGTAGGTCCGGCTCAAGATATCTTTCCAGCCCCGGACAGGGATAAGGCTCGGCCGTTCGGCTTGACGTCCCCTACCGGTTTCGCCAGCCCTGGCCTCATTCGTCTCGGCGACCTTAGGCTTTTGGGATACCTCCCCCGGCAGTCGCTTAGGCTGCTCTGCCGCACGAGCGATAACAGGCATCCGCCTAATAATCTCGGCCGCTACAGCGCCCGCCATGAAGCTTAGGCTTAACGATTGAATACCGCGTCGCCGCCTGCGCCGATTGTCCATTGCTAGTTAATGGGACCATCGTCTGGACGTTCCGCTGATCTTAACCCCGCACTCCTCTTTCCTACAGACCGGCAGACCGGCAGACCGGCAGACCAACAACGCCTCCTAACCCTCGCTTTAGTCTACCCTTCCGCGGCCAGATCTGAGGTCAGGAAGACAGCTGAAGCTTCAGCGTTTCGAACGCGGGGAGATCCGACCGATGTCGTCGCTTCCCCTAGGCAGTCCGCTACTAGTCGCCAACCGTTGACGTGAACTGCTGCCTTCAACCGGTCGGAACGCCCATCTGGGGAGCTTCGACGTTCGCGCGTTCCAGTCGACGCACGGTCTCGGCCATTTTTCGGCGCATCAGCGCTGGCCGGCGCCACGGCCTCAAACTGTCGGCCGCTGATATCGGGTCGCCGAGATGGTGGGATGCGATGAAGGCCGCTACAGCGCCCAAAGGTTTGGCCCGGAGCGGCCTGAGACGGTCAAAACCCCTTTCCGCCAGGGCATCAATCCCGGATATCAAACTCCTTGATGTGGCGTCTTGGACCTCCGTCACAGTGCAACCAAGCCAATGGGCGATCAGCCGGCTTCGAAACACAGCGACGCAAGTGCTCGAACTCGTGTCGGTTGAGGGGCGCGTATCAAAGGACACGTCACATTCGGTGTCGAAACCTTCGGACCGATTGTTCATATTGCTCGACCCGAGCCGGACGAACCGATCATCAACTATGGCGAGCTTGGCGTGGACGATGATCGTTTGTCCGTCTTTCGTCACCGGACTGTAGGCCCGAAATCGTCCGTACCGATCAGCGTCTTCCAGTCGTTTCAGAAACACGGACCGGGTCTTATCCATCGTCATTTGATCGAACCAGCTCGGGGAATGCTGCGTCGATACGAGGATGACTTCGGGCCCATCATGCTCATCAAGGCGCTGAGCCAAGGCCGCGGCCACAATAGGCGAAGTGAAATACTGGTTCTCGAAATAAAGCCGCTTCCGCGCCGCCGCTATGGCGGCGAGCATCGCGGCTTCTCCTTCGCGGCGTTCAGGCAAATCCTTCCACGGCGCCTGCGTACGGGAAATCCCCACAGCGATGTTTTGGAAATCCGGCTCCACATCATCGGGCCAGACATCGTCTAGCGGGGCCTCGCCCATAGGGAGTTCGTCACCCGTGGCGCGTAACCATCGCTCCCGAAAAAGCGCCCCAAGCGCCGCGGCTGCCGGACCATCCATCATCGCCATCACTTCATGACGGCAGTCATAGCAAGGCGAGCCCTTAGGCGATTTTGCCCGACGCGGATCGGGATGCAGATGTTCCGGACTGTCCCATCGATCAGGCCCAATATCGCAACTGCCGCAGAAGGCCACGGCGTCATCGATGACGATGAGCTTCTGATGATGGGACGCACCTAAGGGAAGAGAACCATCCAACAGGAAGCTGACACGGGTTTTTGCGAAGAATCGACGGCTGCGCAAAGGAAAAAAACGCTGAGTGGCGGCGACTGGAAGAGCGGCCTGCCAGCAGAGGATGCGGATGTCGAGTTCAGGGCGCGCCTCCGCCAGCGCATTGAGAAAGGGACCGATCCGCAACGGTCCATGCTCCCCGATCGCATCATGGTCGATGACGGTGTCAGGATCGAACGCCCAGTTCAGAAAGTAAATCGAACGCGTCGCGTTCTCCATGGCAGCTTTCGCCGCCGCGAGATAGGGCTCCATATCGACGAGCAATGCGACGCGTGGCACAGCATCCACACGCCAACACGTCGTTCCAGCCTCGAGCATCGGTCACCTCATGTCGTTCTGGAAATCGCCGGGACGGCCGTTGAGGCCACCGCCGTGTCCGGCGAAATTACCGCAGGCCTTTTCCCGACGCCAGCGTCTCTCTGTATCGATCAGTCCGGCCTAGCGATCTGCTGACGACGCGTTGATCGCACTCACGAAACATCGCTATCGCCAACACACCGCAATCATCCCTACGTGTACGATTCGTCGCGACGGTCTTGGCACAACTAACCCAGGCACGAGCGTCTTGAGCCGCCCTCATTTGTTGTACGGCAGCGCTTGGGACGCCCGCCGCCCCACCCCCATCTTCATCTGTCTAACGATCGGAGACCGGTATTTAAAATGGGTGGTGATTGGACTCGGGACGGAGCCGTGCTGGATCAGATTAAAGACACCATTTTGGACGGTGTCCTAGCCGCGAGATCACGCATGCCCATCGGTGAAGGTACGGAAGATTGTGTGGAATGTGGCGACCCAATCCGGTCGTGACGGTTGCGTGGCGACCCCCGGCATCAACCGGCGCGGGAGACCGCTAGAATGATTGCACGAAATGTTCCTAGGCGAATTCCCTCGGTGCTGAAGGCGAACGCGGGCGCGTGCACTAATGGCGATCTCCTATGTCGCCAGCGCTCAAACCTCGCAGATCGGAACATGACAAGACTTTGCGGGTTGTAAAGTTGGGTCGTTCCCAGCTGACCTGTCGGTGATACTGGGCCGTCATCCTCGAGGATGGCGGCCATCACTTGTTCCGAAGCCCTGCGATAGTGTGATCGCCGATAAACGGATTAGCTCGAGACTTGAGCCTGGGATGGCATGTCCACATCCACATTGGAGCAAGACTCTGGCTCGGTGGACCGCCTTTGGGAGCCGCACGAACTGGCGGATTCGGCGGAACAAGAAGGAGCGCATTGGGAACTCTTCTTCGAGACCGTTTGGGACGGCAGGTTTCTATGCTGCACGACTTAAGTCGCCGCCCCTTCAGGGTGACGGATTTGGCCTCCTTATCTCTTTGTGCTGAGTACCGATCGATTGGGTCCCCTTCAACAGACTAGATCAGCTTGTCTGTTGGCCGGCCGCAGTGTGATTGGCTTATCTGTGACAAACTTAAGATCCGGGGCGGCGTTCATTGTTTGCGGTTCCGTCCCTTCGATATATCGTTCAGGTTCGCAGAGTTGTCTCTGTGTTGAGCAGCGACGCAACGGCGTTGATGATCTGGGCCGCAACAAACGGCTTCTCAATGAGAATGCTATCGGGGACGCCCTGAGCGCGCCAGTCATGGCTGCTATCGCCGGTCACATAAACCACCGGCAAACTCGGGTTCATTTCGCGAGCAGACCGGGCGACATCCCAGCCCGTAGCTTCTTCGCCTAGATTCACGTCAGTCACGAGAGCGCGGCACCCTCCGCCGAACTCGGCAAAAAGGTCATTGGCTTCTGCGGCTGAAGATGCCGATTTGTGGGCGAACCCACCATCCTCGAGCGCTTGTTCAATCGTAAGCATGACAAGCGGGTCGTCATCGACGACGAACACACACACAGCGTCTGGCAACTAAATCTCCCGGGCAGGACGGACCGCATAATCCGATTTTACGTGCTGTGTTCCCCGCCAGATCATCAGCCACATCCTGTGCGCCAAACACGACACTAACGTGCAGTCGGCAGGGGGGTAAGCTCGTCACAGCGGGAGGACATGGGCCCGCTCATAATGTCCATTATGAACGCTCCTGATCGGCGTCGCGAAAACTACAAAGGGCGGGTCGGGACACTCGAGAGCCTCACGCACCATCAAAGAAAAATCATCAATCCGGCCAGGCTTTGCCATGATACTGAACCCCACATCCGCCTCTTTCACTTCGTGAATTTCAGACGCTGAGCTCAAGCGGGCCAATAAGTCAGTCATTCAATCTTTCCTCGCTGGAACTGCTGATCACTCTCCGGCAAATCTGGCCTATAGCTCCAAATTAGCAAACCCGACCTAGCATAGTCGCCTTAGCGACCGCCGTCCGTGAGAACGGCGGCCGTTTCGCTCGGTCGTGGTGCTAGTTCATCGCGTCAAGCAAGGTTTGGGCGCGGTCACGGTGCATCGTGACGGGTGCAATCAGCTCGCGAGCCAGACTGGCTAGGCCGGGCGCTTCAGCATTGTCGGAAAAACCATTCAGTAGTGTCAGGGTTTCGTTGTGAGCAGCGACTTGCTGATTGAGATAGATCTTGTCGAAATCATCAGGCGTCGCCGCATTCAGATTATCGACCAAGCCTTTCCGACGCTCGTCAAGCGCAGTCGGGATCGCAAGATCCGGCTCAGCAGCCACGGCTGCGGTCTGTAGCTTCTGGCCGGCGTCCGTATGGTCCTTGCTAATCATTGCGGCAAGCGCCTTGACGTCAGGATTCTTGGCTTTGGCCGCCGCTACTTTAGCTGCTTCCAACTCATACATGTTGCCGATGGCCAAGTTGGTGACGAAGCCGTCGACCGTATTGGCACCCATGGTCATCGCTGAGGTCTGGCCAACGATGCCCGATGTGGCGTCCTGAGTGGCGTTAACGGCTTCGCTTGTGTTCTGATCCGCGCTGTCGCCGCCCTGATTACAGGCTGCGAGAACAGCCATCGAAGCGACGCTGGCTATGGCGAGATATTTCATAGAATGAGTGTCCCTATAAACTCCGGGGAAACCCATTGAAGGCACGTCAGTTCCAACAAGAACCCGTCACGCTCGCCCACCTGCTTTGGAATCCGCCGCCAACGAAAGCGCCCTATTTCTGCAAGGCTGGGTTCAGCATCATCGCATATTGGGAACTATCGGCCACACCGGTTGATTTTTGGTGTCGGAGCCGGTCTTGAAGTGGGGCGGCCCGGCAAATGAGCCACCTTGTGGGAGGGACGGTCTATCCCTCTCCTGGGTTCGGCTGTCCGTCGCTAAAAACGATATCGGCGAAAACCTTCATTCTACACTGGGGTCGAGCGGGGGGGGGGCCGATCGGGCAAGTGCTGGCGTCCTGATCGGTCGTGAGATAGGTCGACAGGTTTCAAGATCTGATGGAGACGTCTGTAATGGCGCGCGGCACCGTTAAATTCTTCAATTCCGCGAAGGGGTTCGGTTTCATCTCGCCGGAGAATGGGGGACAGGACGTCTTTGTCCATGTTTCGGCCGTGCAACAGAGTGGCCTTGTCGGTATCGATGAAGGCGACCAGATAGCATACGAGCTCGAACAGGATCGCCGATCTGGCAAATCATTCGCGGTCGATCTCGTCATGATCAGCAAAGGCGCCGGCTCGGTCCGCGCGCCTATTCCGCGTCGTTTCGACAACGCCCCGCGTGACCGACGCGACGGCGGCGATCACATGGGCTCCGGAGACGGCGTGGTGAAGTGGTTCAACCCAATCAAAGGTTTTGGCTTTATCGCTCCAAGCAACGGCGGTCCCGATGTCTTCGTCCACGCCTCGACGGTTGAGCGCGCCGGTTTGTCCGGTCTGAACGACGGACAGGCGGTCATCTACGATCTGGAAAAGTCGCGCGCTGGCAAGGCGTCCGCCATTAACCTGCGAGTCCTCTGACCAGTAGGAAGCGCGGATCCGGATCGCACTGTTCAGCCGGATCCAACCCTCCTGCTAGGTCTTTGTCGGGAGACCGCGAGTTCAATTTCGAGTTTCGTCAGGCTTCCCGCCTCGTAGGTTGTCTGGAAATCGCAGCGGCCAACAGCGTGTCTTCCTGCGCTATCGACGACAGACGATTTGCGAATATCCGCCCCGTAGTTCTACCGCGACATGCGCACCAAACGAGTTAGATTTTGGTGGGCGAGCGGGGCGAGCGTCAAAGAACGAAGCTTGGCATTTTGGTCCTCCTTCACATTGTTGGAGAACTGAGAGCGAACGTCAGACTGGAAAAACGACTTCACACGTCAACCCGCTCTGATTCCAGCTCTTAGTGACCTCGGCTTTCAGTTGTTCAGCAAGGCTGGCGATCAAAAGCGTGCCGAAGCCTTCGCGTTGCGGCTGAGCCAAGCCTGCTCCTCCCGTCTCCCGCCAGATCAAATGGACCTGACCACCCCCGAGCGTCCAAGTCACCGAGACCCTTCCGGCGGGGTGGCTGCATGCGCCGTATTTGTTAGCGTTTGTGGCAAGCTCGTGGACCAGCATGCTTAGAGGCTGCACCTGGGTTGGAGCCAAATAAACGGGCGGCCCTTCATAGCTGATCTGCTCCCTCGGGCACATCGCCGTAAGTTCGTCCTGAACGACGTCCCGCAGACAGCCGTCTTCCCAATGCCGGTTGGCGAGCGAGGTATGGGCGCGAGCAATCGCACTGATGCGGCCGGAGAGGACAGTTTTGTAGACTTGAAGGTCGTCGGCCTTGGTGAGCCGCACCAACGATTGCACCACTGCCATGACGTTGCGTGCGCGGTGATCAACCTCGCGCATGAGGAGTTCACGTGCTTCCTCCACCTTCTTTTCATCGGTGATGTCGCGCACCTCGATGATCGTGCCGACCACCTTAGCTTCTTCATCATGGACAGGACTGGCGGTGAAGGCGACGGGGTAGAAACGACCAGATTTGTGAACGAAGACCTCCTCGCCCTGAGTATTGGCGTTCTCAGGAAAGGCCCGGTCGATGGCGCATTCGTGCAGCGGGAACGGTGATCCGTCTGGGCGCGTGTGATGAATAACGTCATGCAGAGGACGACCCAGCACTTCGGCTAGCGTAAATCCAGTCAGCCGTTCGGCGGCTAAATTCATGTAGATGCAGTGCTGCATCTCGTTCATCAGAAAAATCGACACGCTGGCATTGTCCAGCACCGCGCTCAGGCGCCGTTGCGTGTCCCGCAGTCGAACTTCGGTCGACTCCCGCCGGACAATCTCGGCCTTGGCGCGCTCGTAAAGCTGAGCGTTATCTATTCCTACCGCCGCATGTTGCGATATGCCCGCAGCGACCCGCTCGTGCCAATCGCTAAAGCGGCCAGGCTCGCCGTGCCCAAAGAACAATCCTCCGATCACGTCCCCGGACCGAGACTTCACCGGAACCGCAAGATAGCTCCGCACCGACAGGTGGCCCGAAGGCATTCCATAGTGGGGCGCCCATTGGCCGTATCGCGGATCAGCTGTGATGTCGTCTGATCGAACAACACTAGTGCCCTTGAACGTCGGCTCGAAGACTGGTGTGGCGCGTGGGTGGGGGTAACTGGAAAACGCGCTGCGCTCGGCACCCGAAAGAGAGTACAGGTTCAACGCCTCACCATCCTCGCCGATGACGTTGTAAAAGAACGCACCAAACTGTGCGCCTGTCAGTTCCACCGCGATATCGACTACGGTCTGCACGAGGGCGTCGAGTTCAAGGTTGGCCGCGATCAGCCCAGCGGTTTGGTTGATTGCACGAACGGCGCGAAGCTCATCGGAACTTGAGTCGGCATCTAAGAGAGAGATAACGCTAGACATCTAAAGTCGACCGCCCGTGATGGCACAGCGCACATGCCGAAGGTGGAGATCTTAGTCACCCGACATCACAAGAGAAGCTTAATTCTCGGAGCTTGGGCACCGATCGGTTGCCGCCTCAATTCAACACGCACTCAAGCGAGCGTGTCCATGCACCACACTACGCCCGCTCGCCGTAGGCTCGTGGGGGGTGGTAAGGACGATCACTCCAACGTGACATTCCCGAATGAGGCGGCGTTGCTTGCAGTCACAACCTGATTGCGCCGGGTTGAGCAACGTTTAGCATTCCCTAAACCAGACGATGCTCCATCCGGTGCAAGGAATGTACCGCCCTAGACATGTAGCGCATTCGCTAAACGCGTTGATGCATGGCCATGGGGCAAGTTAGCGTTGCGGCCACACCAGTGTTCGATGTGCCCCATGCTGGAGTAAGCCGAAGGTCCGCTTTCGTCGCGTCAAGCACCGCGAAGCGGACGAGATCGACATATCTGGCGTAGTCTCTGCAAGGTCGAGCAAAGGAAACCGCCAGCGTCCCATATCAGGCCGATTGCATCATGAGTCTTCAGTCAAGCGCCCATCCCCTTTTGCCGCCAAATCACTCTGGATCATGCGAGGCCACGCCCCATGAAGTCAAAACCTTTGAGGATCGGGAGCTGGAGGATTTGATCTTCAGTTGGCGGCGGGTGGCGGATCCGAAGCTGCGCCGGATCGCCCTTGATCTCGTGCGTTCGATGGCGTCATAGCCGTGCCGGTTCTACGAGAGGCAGGACCCAGCAACTGGAACTCTCTTAATGACGTGCACCACTGGGCGTGCTTCAGACATCGCTTCGGCCAAGGTTATCTTGCCCTCTTCGTTGAGGATGAACCAAGTTGCGGCTACCTCGGCGACATCGCTCGCTGACAACATGCGATTGTCTGTCGACTGAGATGTTCGACATTGACGACACCGCTGATCCGTACTTTGACCCATGGATCGGTGCCGACCTTACTTCTATGTTGAGAGCGCGCGCCGAGAAACTAACTGTCTTGTAGGCACTGAAGGGCCGACCCTCACCCAGGTCGTTCGGCTTGAGATGCGGTTCCGTTAAGCAAGTCTTCGCCAATGGCTTTAAGCCCCCTAGCCCTTCATGCAAAAACTCCGCGGCCCCAATACCAACTGATAAAAGCGCATAGGCAAGGAGGCGGTTAGTTCGAAAGGTTGTGTCTGCGCTGTAGGACGCCCGTTTAGCATTCCGTCCGCATCGTCGTCTGGGCGATAAAATTACCCGTACTCTGCGGCGTAGATTGTGCTTTTACGACAAGTTAATCGGAACGCCTTTGTCACGCGATATGCACTAATTGGCTGGACCGTAACTCATACCAAGCAGAACGAAAGGCCGCCGGCCTCGCAGGGACGGCGGTAGGGTTCAGGTAACAGATGAAGCGATTTCGCGATCGGCCCACCTCCACAACCGCGTAACGTCGTGCAGGTTTCGGAAGAACTGAAACCATGGCGCCACGGAAGGCCCCCATCAATTCTCAGGCCGGCATCTGCCTGAAGTGCCGCGCGCGTTTGACCAGACGGCAGGTCGTTCAGTCATCGTGGTGACTATCGACGATGCGTTAGGACCAACCGCACCTTCGTTGACGACACTGAATCTGAAGACGCCTTTGACATGGAGGCGATCGCGTCGCTGCCCGATTGAACTATCATAGACCTGTCGCGGCGCGGTCTGCTCGAGTGACCAGTTCTAGACACGGGAACAGGGCGACGGGCGCGTGTGTTTTTCTTCGATCAATAGGAGAGAAAGCATGACGGACGACAAATCCAAACGGGGCGGCGCGGATCGCCAGCGCATCAGCCTGACCGAAGATTATGAGGTCCGAGACTGGGCGGCCAAGTTCAACGTGAGCGAAGAACGTCTTCGCAAAGCGGTCGAGAAGGTCGGCAGTCAGGCGGATGCAGTCGAACAGGAGCTGCGGGGCTGATGAAAACCGATCAGGAAGCCGAGGCCGCTCTGCCGCCGGGGGTGGCGAAGGGTCTTCGTCTGGACACGACCCCAGCAGACCAGCAGCTGCAGGCGGGAGGTATCGGTCCCGGCGGGCAGGTCGGCCCGGACCCGGCGACTCGGCGACTTCAGGAAGGTCGAACTTACGCTACGGAGGAGACGGCCGGTCACGAGGGGCCAATATCAGACTTGCCGGGCGCAGCAAGTCCGACCCGCCCGTATGAGGACGGCAGCGCTGCTGCGGCTGCGACAACGGCATCCCCGAAGAAGGAGAGCACGTGATGGAAACCTTCCCTTGGGGGTTTGTCATCATTGGCGGACCAATTATTCTTCTCTGTGTCATGGCTTATGGCTACTTACGTGGCGCGAAGCGCGAACGAGAGATTGATCCCCACACCCCAGGCGATGACCCTTCGAAAGGGATGGAGTAGGCTCGACGACGACGGCGCGGATGTCTCCACACCGGGCCCGGCCTGCCAAGATCCGGCCGAACGCTACCTCTCCGCCAGCGCTTCACCACACCATGGATATGGCGAAGGCCGATGCTCGACAGTCGGCAATCTGGTGCGGGAGACGTTTTTTGGACCGTGCGCTATAATCGGATGCACGAGCCCGTCCTGGCATCGGATCGATAGAGTATGCCGTCTTCCAATAAGCTGGTCTTCGACGAAGAAGGCCATAGGCTGCGCCTAAGGGCGTGGGCGGCGCGGCTGTAGACGGCGTCCAGAGCGGTGCGCTCACACCTAAAAGACCAAGGGGACGGAACGGCCGAAAACCGACCCGGCGCCCAATCCCTAGTCGGCCTTTTTGCGACGGGTCTCCCAGCCTTTTTTGGCTGCTGCGGAGCGGTCCGCCGGGGACCTAGACGCGGAGGCCGCGCCGCCCTTTTTTCCACCCTTATGCGCAGCGGGATGTCCGGTCTTCTTGCCCCGGCCCGATCCGGACTTCTTGCCCCCGCCATCATCCTTGTTGACCGTCGCCCAAGCTCTGCGTTCGGCTTCTTTCTCGGATACGCCGCGTTCCTCGTAACCTTCGGCGATGTGGTCGGCTTTTCGTTCTTGCTTATCCGTATAGGCGGACTTGTCTCCACGAGGCATGGCGTTTCTCCTTTCAGAGTAGAAAGAGCAGATCATGCGTAGAGTTCCTCGCGCCGAAAAGGTTTGTGTACCTTGTCTCCACGTCAGGGCCGCCTTACGGTCTGATCAGGGATGGCCTTTCGTGCCGCCGTTGCTGGATGAGATGGTATGGCGACCGAGTAGCCAAGGCGTCAGCGATCGAAACCCGCGCAAGCATGCGCGAGGATGAGGGGCTGACATAATGACGCTTTGCCGCTAGAGCGCCGCCGTCGCAGTTCGTGCTGGAACAGCGTCACGCGGTCTCGTCGGTGAGACAACCGAGAAGGTATCTGGGGCGAAACGCGATCCCGTCGAAACCCTCCGCATCGGCTTGGCTCGGCAACCGCGATCTTCTGCGGCGCGGTATGTGGGGCGCCAATGCGTCAGAATCGGCCAGGCGCAGCCGACCGCGCTGACGGATAGACCGACCGGCGACAGATCGGAGTCTCCCGATCGAACCGTGGCCAGACCATCGCCCTCTCGCTGCGGACTATGGCGCAGTTGATCTCGACGACTTGCGGCGCAGCAGATGGCGGATCCGGTCGTAGCTGCGGCCGGTTGACGCGCAGGAGAGGGTCTGACCTTCGGCCAGCCGTTGCAGCTCGCGCGTGGCGGCAGCGGCCCTCGCATCCGGACACGGATGGCCAGGCGAGTAGGTTTCGTCGTTCTCGCGGGCGGCGACGGCGTGTAGATGAATGCGGGCGCCATCTTTGCAGCGCAGGGTGTCGCCGCCTATGATGCGAGCGACGATACAGGAAAACCGCAGCGCTTCGAGCTCCGCCGACTGATCGAGTATCGACCGCCCCCTCCCCCGGCAACTGCGCCGCCGGTGGCGCCAGACGCTCGACGCGCGGCCAGTTCAGCACCACCAGGAGGGTGAACAGCGCCACGACGACGATCAAGAGCCAGAACGGGATACGGCGTCAGAAACGGCGCAACGGCGAGGTCTGTAGCGCGGAAGGCGGCAAGACGCACGGACCGACGCTAGTCGGCGGCCGGTTTACATAGCTTCTCCTAACCGGCGTGTAGCTCCTAACCATAGATAGATGTCTGGCGTTCAACTCTCCCTATTCGCGGCCATAGACCGGTCCTACGCAGGCGAGGGTCGTGCAGGGTTCAGCGACTGCGGCGAAGCGACGAGATCAGGCCAGCGATGGCGCTGATCAAGGTTGCGAGGGCGAGGACTAGGTCGGGCGTTATGGACATGGGCGATCTCCTTTGCCGTGAGTATCGGCCTGCCGCGGACCACCGCCGGGAGATCGCTTTATCTAGACGTCAAAGCCGGTCGTAAGCTCAACTCCCGCCTGAACTTGCAAATCGGATAATATGCGCGAGGAAGAGAACGAACACTTTTCTTCAGTAACCCTTCCATCGAATGGCGCTTAGGCGCAAAGCACCCTTTCCTCGCCTGGGATGGCGGGTCCGCAAAGCGCCGACAGCGACATTCTCAATGTGCCGATGACGTGACATTCGGAAGCCCTGAAAAACGTCTGAAGGCCGGTGCTAGGCGCAAGTCTGTTCTCGAGACTGTGGGAATGCTAGTTCCACGTCGAATAAGGTCTAACAGCAGACATCAGTAGGGGCGGCAGCCGTGGTGGAAGCGAGCGCCAACGAGAGTTTGGCCGCCAAATCGTTCTGATCAAAGGGTTTTCGGACTATTCGAACTTCAGTCGTAGCAGCCAAGGCTTCAAGATCAGCATAGCCCGTCGCAAAAAGGATCGGGAAGCCTGGTCTTCGGGTTGTCATCTCTCTAGCGACCTCTCCGCCATTCATACCCGGCATGGCGAAATCCAGCACGACGGCTTGGATGCCCGGGTGCTGATCAAAAAGATCCAATGCCGCGCCGCCGCTACCGGCCTCGATGACACGATAGCCCAGATCAACAAGGAAACCGGACGTCACGGCCCTGACTGCGTCGTCGTCATCGACGACCAGAATGGTCGTGTCAGGGCGCGGCGTGAGGTTGATGGGAGCGACAGGGAGGGTCTCAGTCTGCGGATTGGCGGCTGCGCGGGGCAGAAAGATCCTGATTGTCGTGCCGTTCCCGATCGTTGTCTCGATGGTGACGCCGCCACCGGATTGCTTCGCCAAACCGTACACTTGGCTCAGCCCCAGGCCGGACCCCTTACCCACCGCCTTCGTTGTGAAGAACGGCTCGAACACCCTCGCGAGCACCTCGTCGGACATGCCTGAACCATCGTCCGCCACCGACACCATCACGTAGTCTCCGGCAGGAGGCTCTTCGGGGGTCAAGGGCGTGCGCGCGACAACGTTCGCGGTCTGGATTTTAAGCGTTCCGCCGACATTCATTGCGTCGCGCGCGTTTATAGCAAGATTGAGGATGACCATTTCGATCTGGGTAGGATCAATCATGGCCGGCCACAGGTCGTCTGCGAGCTCTGGCTCTAAGATACGGACGGTCCCGCCGATGGTGCTTTGGAGAAGGTCCTTCATGCTGCAAACGGTCTCATTGAGGTCGATCGGTCGCGGCTCAAGTTTCTGCCGGCGCGAGAAAGCCAGCATCTGGGCGGTCAACTGCGCGCCTCTGCGAGAGGCTTCAGCGATCATGGACAACCGCCTCGTAAGGGTTGGATCTTCAGTCCGTTTCTGGATCTGCTCGACGTTGCCGATGATTACCGTCAGCAGATTGTTGAAGTCGTGGGCCACCCCAGAGGTTAGCTGCCCCACAGCCTCAAGGCGTTGAGCCTGGCGCAGGGCATGTTCGGCTTTTTCACGTTCGGTGATTTGATCGGCGAGTTGTCGGTTGGCGGCTTCGAGTTCGCTGGTTCGCTCCAGGACGCGACGTTCCAACAGCGCTTCGCCACGCCTGATCTCATCAATACGCTCACGCGCCTCATACTGGCGGCTTCGGCCGCGCAGGGCGGTGCGGACCGCGCTGACAAGGGTGGTGGGATGGAAGGGTCGCTCCAAAAAACCCACATTGCCGAGCATCTGCGAAAGCCGTTGGGCCAGCGGGTTGCGCTCGACGCTGCCGCCGCGCTGGGTCAGAATCAGGAAGGGAAAGTCCGACCATGACGGTTGCCTTTCGATCCATTTCGAAAGCCCGCTGAGGTCGGCCGAGCGCAGGACGTCCTCAACGACGATCGCCAAGCCGGCGCCTTCATCCATGCGAGCTAAGAGATCGTCGATATCGCGGCAGAGAAGCGCCGGACACCCCGCCTCTGAGAGGATCGCGAGAGCGATCGCTCCGTCGCGCCCCGATGGGGTCAGCACCAAAGAGCGGCGTGAAATGCTGCCTCCGTCACTCACGCGGAGGGATCGCCCATCAGGCCGGCGCCAGGCCCCACGAAGTTGGGCACACCGCGTAATACACCCTGGAACTCGTTCAGCGGCGCCCCGAGCGTGAGCCCGTTGGAGCCGATATTGAACTCGCGGATCGTCGTCTCGTGCTGACCAGCTCGCTTCTTGATGACCGAGACGGCTCGTCGAACTTCTCCCCTTGCCTCGAAGTACCGAAGCAGGATGACCGTGTCCGCCAGATAGGTGACATCGATCGGAGCCTTCATCTCGCCCACCAGGCCGTGTTGGGCGACCGTCAAATAGGTCGAGGCGCCCTGTCGGTTGAGGTACTGGAGCAGTTCGTGGATGTGGAGCACCAAGAACTGCTCCTGCGGCATGGCGGCTTGGTATCCATTCAAGCTGTCGATCACGACAGTCTGGATGTTTCGGGACGATACACACTCTCGAACGCGCGACGCGAACTCCCCAGGTGAAAGTTCGGCAGCGTCGACCTGTTCGATGATGAGGTCGCCGTTCGTCTCCATCGACTTCAGATCGATGCCCAGCTTGGCCATGCGGTCGTAGAGGAGACCAAGCTCTTCATCGAAAACGAATAGCGCGGCCTTCTCGCCGCGCTTCACCGCCGCCACGGCGAAGTTGATTGTGAAAAGCGATTTGCCCGTGCCGGCGGGTCCCAGGATTAGGGCGCTGGAGCCGCGCTCGACGCCCCCGCCTAACAGGGCGTCGAGTTCTGTCACGCCGCTCGACATCAGGTCGCGGGGGAAGGCGGAGTGGTGTTCGGATGCGACGATCCGAGGATAGACCTCCAGGCCGCCGGTCTTGATCGTGAAATCATGGTAGCCGCCCCGGAAGCGACGGCCTCGGTATTTGATCACCCGGACCCGGCGTCGTTCCGCGCCGTATTCTGGCGCCAGCTCTTGCAGCTGAATCACGCCGTGGGCCACGCTGTGCACCGTCTTGTCGTTGATATCGGTCGTCAAATCGTCGAGCAGTAGGACGGTCGCCCCATGCTTGGCGAAATAATGCTTCAACGCCAGAACCTGGCGTCGATACCGGAGCGAGCTCTGAGCTAAGAGGCGGATCTCCGATAAGCTGTCGATCACCACGCGGCGGGGATGATTCCGCTCGACAGACTCGAAGATCATCCGCGTCGTCTCGCCCAGTTCCAGGTCCGACGAGTAGAGCAGGCTCTGCTGTTGCTGTTCGTCCAAAAGACTCTCAGGCGGAACGAGCTCGAAGATATCGACGCCTTGAAGCGACCAGTTGTGATTTCGAGCTGTGCCACGCAGCTCTTCCTCGGTCTCGGAGAGGGTGATGTAGAGACCCCGTTCGCCGAGCCGCGCGCCTTCGAGCAGGAACCGCATCGCGGAGGTGGTCTTGCCAGTCCCTGGTGCGCCCTCCAGAAGATACACACGCTGGCGCTCCAGCCCGCCCGCCAAGATATCGTCTAACCCTGGAATGCCGAACGCGGCGTCACGGTGCTGCGTATCTCTTGTCGCCACGTTATGTCCCCAACTGCTAGTCCAGACTACAACGCCGTTCCGCGCAGGTGGTTACATCAGACTGCCCATGAGCGCTACGGTCAGCAAATACCCGCTGTCGCCGTGCTCACGTAACGCAAAGAATGCGCCCCGGAGGGCGTCCCCCTCACAAAAATATCGCCGGGCTAAAAGGTCGCTAGGTCCGATTTGCGCGCGCTTCAGACATTCATCACGTGTACTTCGAGAAAGGCAGGCTCGTGACCCAACAGCCGGATAGCCAACATTTCAAACGTCTCACATGGGTCGGAAGCGGACATAGACAATGGCTGTCGCGGCCATGGCCAACTCTGACTCTTAGCTGACCTCCCCCTTGCCTGAAGGGACTACACCAACCGAAACCTGGTCAGCGTCCTTCTGATTCTACGCGGTGGCTAAGAAAACTCGCGCCAAGTCATAAGATAAGGGTGATAAATCGTTTTAGGCTCCTGTTAGAGCCGCCTTCAACGCATCCTCGGTGATAGGCTTCTTGAGAGTGGCGCGAGCGCCCAGACCCGAAGCCATCTCCAAAATAGGGCCCGGTCCAAGCCGGCCGCCGCCCGTGATAGCCACCACCCGCATTCGGTCCCGGAGATGGCGGGTTTCTAGGATGAAGTCCAGGCCGTCGCGATCGGGCATCAAGATATCAATGACGACCGCGTCGGGCTCCCATGTCCGCACGATTTCCAGACCTTTATCGACCGAACCGGCGGTCATGACCTGGTAATCCATGCGCTTCAGAATGTCCTCCAGATGGCCCAGCATCAGAGGATCATCCTCGATGACGCATACTTTCATGGTCAACCTTCAGATTTATCTTCCTTTGCAGTTTAACCGATGACCCCAGTCGCACGTCAACCTGAGAAACGGCGATATCAACTGGTGGTCTCCCTCGTAGCCGCCATTTTCGGCGTCTTGCTGGTCTTAACCGGGGTTGAGCTGAGGCGGGAATTCGCCAGCGCCGGTGCGCTGCGGGCCGCGGTGGAGCGGTCCTACAACACCCGCCTCCAGATCCAGTCGGTGTTCTCGCTGATGCAGGACGCGGAAACCGGTCAGCGAGGATATATCATCACCGGGAACCCTCGCTTTCTTGAGCCGTACGACCACGCACTAGATCGACTCGACAGCCAAATGACCGCGCTGGGCAACCTCTATCTGGGTAATGCTGAGCAGACCGGGAACGCCCGGAACCTGTCGCGCCAGATCGCCCGCAAGCGGGAAATCATGCAGCGGACGATCAGCTTGCGGCAGGTCGGTGACGCCGCGGCCGCTTCGGCGTTGGTGTCTAGCGGCGAAGGTAAGGCCGCCATGGACGAGATCCGCCGGTTGGTGGACCTCATGACCCAGCAAGAGGCTAACCACCTGGCCCAGCTGTCCGACAAGGCGCGGTTTCGCACGGCGCGAACCGAAATCCTGGTTGTCGCTCTGTTTTTGGCGCTGGTTCTGACGGCGGCGGGCACAGCCTTTCTTGTCTGGCGCTATCTGGCCACGCGTGGCGTACTGCTGGAACGGCTGCAGGCGGCCGCGGCGCGGCATGCCGCCACATTAGACAGCGCCTTCGACGCCATCATCACCCTGAACCCCAGTGGCAGCATCGAGACACTTAATCCGGCGGCCGAACGGATGTTCGGCTGGCGCGCGGAGGAACTGATCCGGCGCGATGTGAGCCTCCTGATCGATCTGGCGAACAACGGCGAGGGCTCTTTTTTGGACCGTTTGGGCGCCAGTCAGGGGGCTCTGGCTGCCGGGCTGTTGCGGGAGCTGAACGGCAAACGGCGGGACGGCGAGACTTTCGCAGCCGACGTAGCGCTCGGGGCCATGGACCTGCCCACCGGACGCCATGTGGTGGCGGTGGTCCGAGACATCACCGAGCGGCGGCGGGTGGCCGAGATGAAGGACGCCTTCGTCTCGACGGTCAGTCACGAGCTTCGGACGCCGCTAACCTCGATCGCGGGGTCGCTCGGCCTGCTGGTCGCCGGGGCCGGCGGCGAGTTGCCGGACAAAGCTGCGCGTTTGATCGGCATCGCCCATTCTAACAGCCAGCGATTGGTTCGCCTGATCAACGATATCCTCGATGTCGAGAAGCTGGCGTCGGGCAAGCTCGTCATGGCTATGTCGTCTCTGGACCTGCGGGAGATCGCCGCGCGGTCGATCGAGGGCGTTCGGGGCTATGCGGACCAGCTTGGCGTCATATTGACTTTGGCACAGGGTGATGCGGCCCCTGTGCGAGGTGACGCGGACCGATTGATCCAAGTTGTCACCAATCTGCTGTCCAACGCCGCGAAATTCTCGCCGGCCGGCGGGGAGGTCGCGGTGACCGTCAATCCCGAGGCCCGGATCGCGCGCCTCAGCGTCATCGACCACGGTCCAGGCATTCCAGATGCGTTTCGCGCCCGCATCTTCAGCAAGTTCGCGCAGGCGGACTCGACCGACACCCGTGCCAAGGGTGGGACGGGGTTAGGCCTGGCCATCGCCCGCGAGATCGCTGAACTCCACGGCGGACGTCTGTGGTTCGAATCCGCGGAGGGAGATGGGGCCACCTTCCATCTCGACCTGCCACTCGATCTGCCTGACTTGGCTGTTGGCCGGGGTGTGGGGCGAATCCTGATCTGCGAGGACGATCCGGACGCCGCCCGCGTGCTCGCTGAGATGGTCGCGCAGGAGGGTTACGATGCCGACGTCGCCGCGACCGCCCGTGAGGCTCTCACCATGGCCAGAGCCGGACGCTATGCTCTGGGGCTCGTCGATCTTCATCTGCCGGATGCGGACGGCGTAAGCCTGATCCGGGCGCTGAAGGCTGACGAGGACACACGGGCTATGCCGGTGATCGTGGTGTCCGGCGATGTCGCCCGCGGCAGGGTCAGAGGGCGCTCGCTTGAGGTTGCGGACTGGATGGAGAAGCCGGTCGATCTGTCGCGTCTACGTCTGGCGGTGCAAGCGCTTGCTCGGGCCGACACCAAGCCGTTCGTCCTGCATGTGGACGATGATCGCGACATTCTGGAGGTGACCCGACAGGCGCTAAGCTCCGTGGAGCTGCGGGGGGTTGAGAGCCTCGCCGAAGCCCGCGACGCCCTGCGGGACCGCCGTCCGGATCTGGTCATTCTTGATCTGGGGCTGCCCGACGGGCATGGTTTGGATCTGTTGCCGGAACTAACGGATGAGGATGGACGGACGATTCCGGTAGTCATCTATTCGGCGCAGGATGCAGACCACCAGGCGGCGCCGGCGGTTCAGGCGGTGTTGACCAAGTCGCGCATGTCCCTAACCCAGCTAGCCAGAACTGTTCGTCGGATGACCCGTAGTTCAAGAGGCCGCCCATGAGTAATGCTCTGACCGTTCTTCATGTCGATGACGAAGACGACATCCGTGAGGTGGCGGCGTTCTCGCTGGAGTTGGACCCAGGCATCAGCCTGACCTCCGCAGCCTCGGGAGAGGCGGCGCTCTCAATCCTGGATAGCGGTCTACGTCCCGACGTCATCTTGCTCGACGTGATGATGCCGCACCTCGACGGACCCGGCACGTTGGCGCGTCTTCGGGAGCGGCCCCAACATGAGCGGACTCCCGTTATTTTTATGACCGCGCGGGCGCAGTCGGGCGAGGTCAATCATTACCGAGCACTCGGCGCGCTCGATGTCATCATCAAGCCGTTTGATCCGATGACCCTGGCCGGAGATGTGCGCGCGATTCTCGCGACTCCGCGATGACTGACGTTCTCGCGACCCTACGGGCGCGTTTTTTGGAGCGTTGCGAAGACGACGTAGCACGGCTTCAAGATCTGCTGGCGCAGGATGATCTGGGCGCTGAGCTGATGCGCGGTCTAGTTCACAGCCTGTCGGGCGCGGCGGGAACATTCGGCTTCCCAGAGATCAGTCTGGCGGCCGGAGCGGTGGACGACGTTTTCGCCGTCGGCGGGACCCCGTCACACGACGAGGTCGATCGCCTGATCCGAACTATGGAGGCGGCGCTCGTCAGACCGGAGAACTGAAGCCCCGTCGCGTCATCGTTCCCCAAGACTGGCTGCGGCGCAAATACTGCCAAACGCCGCGCAGGCGCCACAAGTTGTTCAGCTGTCGGTAGCCGAAGTTCTCAAGGACCGCGATCCCGGTTAGCAACAGAAGATCCCGGGCGCGTGGAAACCGACGCAACTCGGACTCCTCAAGCGCCAGCGCACCGACTGAAATCACTACGCCAAAGGTGAAACTGACCGAAAGGAAGGCGAGCAGGTACTCAACCGACAGAAGGCCCAACATCCAGAAAGCCGGGATCAGAATGTAGCCTAGCATCTCGACGATCGGGCCCAGAACATCCACGAGAAAAATGTAGCCGAAGCCGACTGGCCCTAAACGTCCATACCGGGGCCGGAACATTACGTCCCAATGGCGTTCGAATGTTTCCAGCGCGCCCCGGTGCCAGCGGGCGCGTTGACGGCCCAGAACCCTCAGGTCCTCCGGCGCCTCGGTCCAGCAGACCGGTTCGGGAACAAAGGCTATTCGGTACGGGCGTCCCTGATTACGCATCAGCCGATGCAGCTTGACCACCAGTTCCATGTCTTCGCCGACCGTCCCGTGAGTGTAGCCCCCCGCCTCGATCACGCGCGCGCGCCGGAACAGGCCGAAGGCCCCGGAGATAATGGTCAAGGTGTTGATCCGGCTCCAAGCAAGCCGGGCCATCAGAAACGCGCGCAGGTATTCCACCGTCTGTAATAGGGCCAGCAGATTGCGGGGCGGGCGCACCTCCAAAACCCGTCCGTCACGAATGACGCAGCCGTTCGCGATTCGGACCGTGCCGCCCACGGCGACCGTACGCTCTGGATCCTCAACAAACGGTTGGACCGCACGAAGCAGAGCGTCAGGCTCAAGCAAGGAATCGGCATCCATCGAGCAGAAGATGGGTGCCCGAGATACGTTGATCCCTGCGTTCAGGGCGTCCGCCTTGCCGCCGTTCTCCTTGTCTACCACGATTAGACGAGGCTGATGGGTCGCCGCATAGACGCCCCGGATTGGCTGATGGTCCAGCGCGTAGTCATGGTGCCGCTCAACGCGCTTCAGCTCGTAAGCCTCGATCAGCACCTGTAGGGTGGCGTCCTTCGACCCGTCGTTGATGACGATCACCTCAAAAGTGGGATAGCGAAGCGACAGAAGGGAGCGCACGCTTTGCACGATCGTCATGGCTTCGTTGTAAGCCGGCGCCAGCAGGGCGATCGGGGGCGAGGCTTCCGCGTAGCGGCGCCACAGCACTGCCGGTTGGGGGATCGGGGGGCGAGCCGCCAGAGCGCGAGCCGCCAGCAACAACTGGAGCAGGTAGATCAGGTTTTGGGCGACCCCTGTCCCTATGACGAACAAGGCGATGGAGCGGGCGAAACCGACCATGAAGACGGCCAGGTCGTGGGTCATGCCACCCCCTCCAAAAGACCACGCTCCGCCAGAACCAGAGAAGCGGCGCGGCGCATCAAATCTTGATCGGCGCCCGCCGCTATCCGCAGGCTGGCGATCCCCTTATCACCGAGCATGGCTAGGGCTTCGCCGGCGCGAAACCGCACCCACCAGGCGGGATCGGTGAGGGCTTGCACCAGCAGGGGCACGGCCTCGATTAGGCCGATGCGTCCCAGGGCCTCGCAGGCGGCGGACCGCACTTCCCAGATTTCGTCCCTCATCGCGGTCATAATCGCCGCCGCGGCCGCCGGATGGCCGAGGACGCCGAGCGCGCGAAGAGAGGCGACCCGAACTTCGAGCTCCGGCATCGCCGCGCTCTGCATTAAGGGTTCGACAGCACGGTAGTCGCCAGCGGCGCCTAGAGCGTCCGCCAGAACGGCGCGGGTCACCGCCGGTGCGGTCGATAGCATGAAGGCGTCCACCGCCTCGGCCGGCGAGGCTTCGGCGGCGCGTCGGATGACCGGTTCGTACAGCAGCGAATCCTGCAGCCCCCGTGTGGCGACGTCGCCCAGCAGAGCATTGAGAGGCGGCGCCGCGTCGAGATCAAGTAGTGAGATCAGGATGGCGACCCTCAGATCGTCGTCGCGCGAGCGAAGAAGGACATTATGCAGAACGTCCACCGTCGCCGGATCTGGAAAAGCGGAGAGCGCCTCAGCTGACGCGATTCGGCCGGCCTTGCTGCCACGATCCAGACGCGCCCGCAGCCGGTCGGGGACGCCCATTCCGGCCAGGACCTTGATCAGTCTCTCTCGCTCTGCGCCCCGGATAAGGCCCACCACGTCCAACACGGCCTCGGCCATCAATCGGGCGCGACGCCGATAGGGCTTCAGGCGCATCAGGGCCTCAAGGTCGCCGGCGAGGATGTCTAGGAACGCGGCGCGTACGCGGGTCTGATCCGCGGCGCGACGGGCGTCGCTACGTTCCCGTAACAACCGCGCGATAATCAGGCCGAACATCCACGCGACCGCCGCCAACCCCATGATGAGCGAGCTTTCCCACAGGAGACCCAGCAGGCTCACCAGAAACGCCAGCCCAGCCCGAGACTGATCGCCTCGCGGTCGTACGCCCCTCGGTCCTCTTTTAAGGCGCCGAAACGCAGACTGGTCTGATCCGTCAGATCGACTTCGGCGCCTAAGCTGACGGCGCTAACGTCGACGGTAACGCCTTCGCTGGTCTCGGGTGCGTCGGCGGTATCCAGACGCAGCCGAACCCGATCGGTGGCCGCCCACTGGATGCTGACGGCATAGCCGTCCCGCCGCTGATCCGTCTCATCCCAGACATTGATCCAGCGCGCAGCGAGCCGCAGGCGACCGCGAACCAGCTCCGCCGCCAACCCCGGTTGCAGGCTTTGCACCGTTCCACTTGCATAACGCGCAGTAGAGACATCTAGCGTCGCACTGACCCCGCCGGGCAGGGGGACGTCAGCGCCGGCTCGCATTGAGGCCTCGGGGCGGTAGTCCGCATTTACCGCCGCGCCCATGGCCACGTAGACGCCGCTGGCGCCAATCTGATGGTCTAATCGACCCTCCAGGAAGACGTCGTCCTGCCCGAAGCGTTCGGTCCATTCGGCGACAGCGCCGAAACTCCAGCGGTCGTTTATTCTGCGCACCGCGCCAAGGCGGGCTTCGCTCCAGTCCGGAAGGCCCGCGCCGAGGCGGCTACGAGAGACGTCGAAATCGACCCGCCACTCGGCCGGCAGCCCGAGCGCCTGCCTCAGCGCTTGAACATCAGGACGGTCCGGCGCGGCGGCCAGCGCCCATCCCGCCTCAAACCGTGCCTGCTCGCGATTCCCCCGGCGCTGCGCAGCTCTGGCCAACCCGATGCGGGCATCGACATAATCGGGCGAGGCGTCCAGCACCGTGCGGAAATCCGATTCAGCCTCGATAGGCCGGTTCAACGCAAGCAGCGCGAGACCGCGGTTTAGGCGGGCGTCGACATCCCCCGGACGGGCCTGCAGGACGCGGTCCAGCTTCTCGATCGCCTCTTCGTTCCGTCCTGCAAGACGGTCCGCGACCGCCGCTTCATACAGCGCGGTCGGGTCAATGCGGACTTCAACCGGGACGTCTTGAACGATCATGTCCCTGCTCCGTCTGCGGCGTCGCCAAAAGCCGTCGGATACGCTGAACCAGCTCTTCCGGAATGAAGGGTTTGGCCAGATAGTCGGCAGCGCCTAGTTGCAGGCCCCCAACCACATCCTGTTCACGCTTTAGCGCGGTCAGCATGATCACGGGAATATTGCGCGTACCCGCGCCGGCCTTGAGCCTCCGCAGCACCTCGAACCCGTCCATCACCGGCATCATGGCGTCCAGAACAACCAGGTCAGGCGCATGATCCTTGACCATGCCCAGAACCTCGCCTCCATGCTCGGACGCAAAAATCTGGTGATCCTCCGCCGCCAGCTTGTGCTGCAACAAGGACCGCAACAACGGATCGTCGTCGGCAATCAGGATGCGCGCCATCACTCACTCCACAAACTGGCCCGCCCAAACCCGGCGGCATGATGCGTCGAGTATATGAATCAAGTCCTAGGGAAAGAGGCGAGAATGCCGCTTATCCCCACGCAAGGCTTTCCTAAATTGTGCGCGCCATCTTATCTTTAAGTCGAGACACGGATTCTCACCGTCTCCGTGCCTGGCCGGCACGAGAGTTGGATCACTTTCACTGCACGCCTGAGCCGAGTTTTGTTTGATGGCCCTGCGCAACCTTGGCGCGCCGTCGGCGCGGTTCCAACGCGTGAGGCGTGCATAGCGGAGGTCGGTGGCTTAAACTTTTGACCAGAAAGGTCGCGGATCGGGCGCGGAGACGAAGACCGTCGAGCTTGACAGAAGGGTTCTCGCGTTTCCGAGTGATGGCCCCTCCTCAGTGCTGTTGAAGCCTACAGTCCCGACAAGGTGCGCTGCCGGGCGGTCCTGTGGTCGCCCTCCCCGATCTCATCCCCGCTCGGCGGCGCAGGCGTTCAGAGCCAAGGTACGATCTCTGTGCCACTGCATAGACATCGCCCAGCTGGGCGTGTTGACCAGTGCGCTCAGCAGCGGTCGGAAAGCTGGAGCGGACGCTCGGCGTCAGGCTGTTCAACCGGACGACGCGGAGTGTCTCCCTGACCGAGGCGGGCCAGCAGTTCGTCGCCCAAGTCGCGCCTGCCCTGCACGAGATCCATGAGGCCATGACCGTCGCGCGATCCCTCCAGGCCACCCCGTCCGGCAGACTGCGCATCAACGCGTTTCCTACAGCGGCGCGGGAGATTTTCTCCGCCCTCGTCCTGCAATTCGTGCGCGAGCCCCCCAAGGCCAAATCGATGTCGTTACCGAGGGCCGGATGGTGGACGTCGTCGCGGGCGGATTCGATTTCGACGTCCGCAGCGCCGACCGCGTCCCAGTCGACATGATCGACGTGCCGCTCGGGCGTGCGCGACGCAACGTGGTCGTGGGTTCACCGACCTATCTGGAAGCGCACGAAACGCCGATGGTCCCGGAGGAGTTGTTGAACCACGCCTGTCTTCGCGTCCGCCTACCCAATGGCGCCATCTATCGCTGGCCGTTCGAGAAGGATGGGCAATCGGTCATATCGACGTCGAAGGCAGCCTTATCTTCGACGAAGCCGGCCTCGCAAGTACCGCCGCCCTCGCGAGGGAAACCGACGTGCGCGAAGACATCAAGGCGGGCCGGCTGGTCCGCGTGTTGGAAGACTGGACCCCCGACCTGTCGCCCCTGAGCCTCTGCTACCCAGTCGCCGGAACCCGACGACGGCGTTCAAGGCTTTCATCGACTTTGCGCGACGACATGGAGAGGCCGGCGCAGGCTCGGGGCGAGCTAGAGGCTGAGGTGCGCCAGGAGCACACATCCGTCCGTGCCAGCAATGCTACATTCAGGCGAGGCATCTCCCTCATGCTATGTTCCGGTAAGCTGCCGGACGTCCAACGCTTCACACCGCTGCGCGACATGCGCGCGAAGATGGTCTGCAAGCGATGCGGCAACCGCCGACCGCAGATCGTGATCCGGAGACACCATGGAAGCGGGGGCCAGCTGACGGAGTTGTGGCAATGACCGCCGGCGAACCAGACCTGACGCTGGAAGAGATCGACGCCCTGATCGACGCGTCGCCCGCGTCTAGAATCCTGATCGTCGTTCACTGGACCTAGTTCATAGTCCAGGCGGCTGGCCAGCACTCGAAGACGCGTAACATCGGCGGGCGGAACTCTCGCGGCCTCGACGTGTGGATCAGCGATCGGACGCGGATCGGATCGCAGAGCGAGGCCGAGTTCCCTGCCGACTGCTGACGCGGCCGAAGCTCTATGAGGCCGAGACAGTCCCGATCGTGGGCAGAAGCGCCGTCGCAAGAGCCGTAATGGCGTAATAGAACATGTAGATGCCGAGACTGACTGCGAAGACGCCTTGGCGCTTGGTGTGGGCCGCGAGGCCAACGAGCAGCAGGTACAGCGCCACGCCGATGCCCTGATCGATGATGTGGAAATGCTTGCCCGCGTCGCGAAGATTCCCAGCCGTGGTAAGGACGTAAGACATCAACGTTGCTGCGATCATCAGGACCAAGACGATGCGCCTATTGGACCAGAAGTGGTCGTCGAGGTTCGCCCCGTCCACAATCTGGTGCGGGAAAATCAGCGAGCACGCGACGAAATAGGTCAGCGCAACGGCCAGGCTGGCGACCAGTAAGCCATAGGTAACTGGCAGGGTCTGCATTGAGTCCCAGGCGTTTGACCAGAAGCTGACGATGTCGAGGCAAACGAAGAGCGCCAGCATGGGGGTTAGCCAGCCCATGCGCACTTGTGCGCGATGCTGGATTGAGGTCGCCAAGCCGGTTGCGATGACTGCCACCGACAGTCCTAAGACCAGCCCGTAAAAGCTGAAGAAAAACTCGAACGTTCCCACGCCGCCCCCCGTGATGCATTTGGGGCTCGTGTAGCTGAGGCGGATCCGGAGGCACAATCCGCGATCCGATACCGAGCCTAGAGAATGCAGACCGGCAAAGCGGCGGACAGCCTCAACCCGGGAGAGGAAAGAGGCCGTCCGCCGCACGGGGTGGCGCATGTCACCGGGCCACCACCCTCGCAGGCCAGCTCCGTTCACCCAACCTAAAACTCTTCACGGCGTTCCAGTGTCCGGGATATGACATATCACGTCTGGAAGCTTAATAAGCTTGCAGGCCAAACTGATTGAGAAAGGCGTCTGTAGACACGAAGAGCTTGGGAGGCCCTGGTGCACGATCTTCTGGCTATCATGCTTGACCGCTTAGAGGGTGCGTCCGCCGACGACCGAGGCGCCTTCGCCACGTTCATCGGGGAAACGCGCGTGGTCTCTGCTGGGCGAGTGCTCGTCGAGGAGGGCAGTAGGCCCCAAATCAGCATGATTTTGCTGGAGGGATTTGTGGGTCGTGTCTCGATCCTCAGTGAGGGCAGTCGGCAGATCAGCGGCCTTCACGTCCCGGCGGACTTCGTTGATCTTCACAGCCTGCTTCTCAAGAAGATGGACCATAGCCTGGTCGCTCTAACCGACGTCGCTGTCGCTGCGGTGTCTCACGCGGATCTGCGACGGGTTTGCGAGAGGTGTCCCCCTCTTATGCGCGCGCTGTGGCGGGAGACGGTCGTCGATGGCGCTATTCACCGTGAATGGCTCTCGGCGCTGGGAAGAAGACTAGCTGCGGAACGCTTGGCTCTCTTGTTCTGCGAACTCTATGTGCGCCTCAATGCGGTTGGCCTGGCTGCCAATTATCGATTTGATCTGCCGCTGACACAATCCGATGTTGCAGACATGGTCGGCATCACCCCGGTTCACGTGAACAGGTCCTTGAAGGCGCTTCGTCAGCAAGGGTTGGTGGAGTGGAGGGGGGGCGCGTCCATTATTCATGACTGGCGCAATCTCGCGCGCTTCGCGCAGTTCGACCCGACCTACCTTGAAGCGAGACTGACGACGGAGTGGGTCTAGCCGTCTAGGATCGGCGGCGGTTTTCAAGAACCGACCGTGCCATCTTCGTCGGCAAGAGAACAGTCGGTTGCAACTAGCTTCAGACGAAACAGCTTCAAGCCTGTCCCATCGCATACCGTCATTTCAACGGCGTGACTTTTCCAAAACTGAGGGCCATCGTCGCTCAACAGTTCGCCAAGGGTCCGTACGGCTTCAATTTTTGCGTCTCGTACCGACGCTAGGTCTGACGACCAAGTCATCGATGAGATGCCGGCGTCGCTGGTGAACACGAACTTCATCCCTGCTCTACGGCGTGTTGAGCACGTTGTTCCGCTATATGCGCCGATTACGCCGCTGTGACGCAAACCAAGCAACGAAAGGCCGCCGCCCCCGAAAGGACGGCGGCGAAGTCGCGCAACACATGAAACCGGTATCGCAAACGGTCTCAGAGCGGAAATCACCGAACAGCGGTTCTGGTTCCGCTCAAATCTCTCGGTTGCATGGCTTGGGTGGTGGCCCGGTGCCCTTCCTAAGGGGTGGGGATTTACCGAGCCACAGTGTTCCTACGGAGGGGAACGCGGTCCTCTAAGCGGAAGATGACGCGATGGCCCGTTAATTGGAGTTCACGCTGCGAGCGACCGCGCAGACGACAAAAGCCCCCCTTCCGAGGAGAGCGGGCCTCCCATTAGGCGGCGATCGGCATCGCGGGAGCTGGAACGAGGGCGAGGGCCGACGAGATGTTGAGAATGGTTCCTCGGTTCGCGATGATGAGATCCATGAGCGCGGCAGTCGTCCTCACGACGCCGGAGAGGTTTTTGTCGATTTCTCGTGTCAGATCAACAAGGTCATGCGTTGGGTCGGAGAGGTTCCGCCCAAGCATGACCCCCGCACTGTTCACCAGTACATTCAGCCTTGGAAACTCGGCCTTCATCTGCGCGGCCAGGGCGGCGACCTGGATAGGGTCGCTTACATAGCTCTGGACTGTATGGAGCTTCGGAAGCCGCTTTCGCGCCTCATCCAGCCTCCTGCCTGCGCCCAGTGACGATCACAACGGCGCCAAGATCGAGAAAGCGCCTCGCAAACGCGAGACCGATCCCGTTGGACCCGCCGGTGATCAGCACAGTTCGGCCGTTGAATTTCATGAGATTTTCCTTGTCTGAAAGATCTAAGCGCAGGCTCGGTCGCTGCCGTGAATTCTCACGCGCCTGAAGACTTCGGTGAAACGGGCGACCCTCGTCCCGGCCGTGCTTGCGCAGCGCCCTCCAAGTCGTCAATCCGCGCCTCAAGCGCCTTAACGCTGTCCCGGAGGTCATCCATTTCGGTGCGGTGCAAAGCCTCATCGGCTTGCGCCACCCCCCTCCAAAGGCGCAGCCAGAAGGCCGAACCCCGGCCCTGGGTCTTGGATCGAGACCGCAAAGGTCAGCCCTCCGCCAGTAAGGGCTTGCGCCCTGCGGACGGAGTCTTCGTGCGTCGCACGAAGAACAGGACGTAACCCCCGGCCTGAGCGCCAACCTCTTGACGGTCCGGTTGCGGTCGTTGGAGCAGGTAGGACTGACGCAACGCATCTACCTGCCCCCGCCAGCCGCCCGGACGGCGTACAGACTTGGACCAGCCGGGAACCGCTTGCGCGCAGTCCTTTCCGCCTTGGAAGACTGGTGTTCAGTCGAAGCCCAAGGTGAGAAACGGCGGGAGCCGTTTGGTCGATCTTCATGAGAAAAGGCAGCAAACCATGAGATATTTCGAGGACGTGGTCGTCGGCGAAACCGCCAGTTTCGGCCGCTATGAGGTCGCGCGAGACGAAGTCATCGCCTTCGCCAAACTCTATGACCCTCAACCCTTCCATCTCTCCGATGAGGTTGCCGCCAAGACGCCGTTCAAGCGTTTGGCGGCTAGCGGATGGCATACGTGCGCAATGACCATGGCCATGATTGTCAAACACAAGACCGACCGGCAGGAAGCGCTGCTTGGCTCACCGGGTATAGACACCCTTCGCTGGGTCGCACCGGTTTACCCTGGCGACGTCCTGCGTTGCGAGTCCATCGTCACCGAAGCGCGTCGCTCGGAAAGTCGCCCGACAATGGGCCTGACGAAGACTGCACTGACCGTGCTGAACCAGGATAACGCAGCGGTCATGACCTTCATCGCCAATATGATGATCAGGACACAACCTGACGCACCGCTTCGGTCGCAGGATGTCGGGGCCGAGTTTCTCGCTGCTGGCGATAAAACTGGCTAGACGCGCGCGTTGCTGGTTTCGTCGGTCACCTTCAGGGCCGAATCCGGCTGATGCTGAATACGGTCGCGTTCGATGAGTTGGCTGCAGACGTTATCGCGTCTCGACCGATGGGCGTCGGATTTTGAAACCGGAGTTTGTGCGACTGAGACGGTGCGGCGCTCCCTATTCCACGACAATTGACGCAGAAGAAGCTAAGCCTTTCGGGTTGCGGCTCATGCCCGAACCGTGACAGGCGGCCCGGTCGGGCGAGGACATCTTGGCCGGGCCGCTAGGCCACTGAGGGGAAAGCTATGACGGATTGGACGCTTGAGCGCCGCGCCATGGGCGCTGAGCAGTTGATGACAGCGAAAATCACGGAGTTTGCTGCGCATTTGACCGCCGGCGATCGGTCGGCTGCCGAGAAAGCGCGCACCGAAGCGCTCGCATCGCTCGAAGCGCATCTCGATTTGACAGACCAGTTGATCAGTCAAACCTTCGCTTGATTAGCGTTCTGGTCTTACTGCTTCGGATCGCAGCGTGTCCGCCGCAACGATTTTTCAAATAGAGCTGGACGGTGAGAATTGCGCCTGTTCGGGGCCGAAGACGCCTTTGCCGTGCAGGCCTCCCACGGCTCGAACCACACTGCCGGGCTCGGTCGAGCGCCAATCCCGCGATCCTTTACGGCAAAAAGGACGCCGCCCCATGGCTGAGGCGGCGTCAAGTGCGGGTGGGAGGAAGCGCCCGCTTAGAAGGTGTAGCGGAGTCCAACGACGAACTGCCGCCCCGTGTGGGTGTAGGCGTTCAAGCGGTTGTCGGTATCCACGTACAGATCGGCATATTCGTCAGTCAGGTTCAGACCCTCAAGGCTGACCCTGACCTGATCGGTGATGTTGTAGGACACCTGCGCATCGACATTGGTCGTAGCGTTGGTGCCGAGCACATCGTTGAAGTCGCTGCCGGGTACGCCGGTCAGATACTGATCGCGATAGGCGACCGACACACGCGCGCTGAACTTCTCGTTTTCATAGTAGACGGTCGCATTATAGGCGTTCTTGGACAGTCCGGTCAGGGTCGCATCAAGCGTGCCGGCGCCCGGCGTCGTCGCCGTCAGATATTCGATCTGCGAGTCGACATAGGTGTAGTTCGCCAGGAAGCCGAAGTCCGACCAGAAGCCCGGCAGGAAGCTCAACGATTGCTGCCAGTTGATCTCGAAGCCCTTCAGTTCACCGCCAGGCGAATTCACGGGCTGAGTAACGGCGAACACCATATCGGGGGTCGCGACCGTGCCGTCGAGCAGCGAGTTCGGCAGACCGAGCGTGCTGTACACGGCCTCACGACGCAGCGTTTGAACGAAGGTGTCGATATCCTTGTAGAAGACGCCCATGGCCAGAATCGACCCGGCTTGCGGATACCACTCCAACGACAGGTCCAGATTCTTGGACTTTGTCGGATCGAGGAAGGGGTTGCCCGAGGAATAGGACCGGTTGGCGCCTTGCACCGATACCGAGCCGCCCGGCGACAGGCTGCCGATGCCCGGACGGGCAATTGTCTCGGCGGCGCTGACGCGCGCAATGAGATTGTCGCGCAACTCGACCGACAGGTTCGCTGAGGGCAGCCACATGTCATAGCTGTTGTCGACGGTGACATAGGACACGCCCCCGCTGACGATGGCGTTGCCGCTCGACTGCAGATCAGTCTGGAACCAACGGTAGCCAACATCGCCGCGCCAGGGCAGGCCGAACGCATTGAAGTTGAAGTCGAGTTGGGCGTAGGCGCCCGTGGTTTCTTCCTTGATTGCAGCGGTGGTGCCGGTGTTCTCACGAAGCGCCCAGATGCCGGTGTTGCTGTAGATGTCGTACTGCGCGATGAACTTGTCGAGGTCAGGCGCCAACCAGCTCCTGACCGCCGTGTCGGGCAGCCCCAAACCTTGGTCGAAGTTGAAGGTGCGCGACAGCGCAGCGATCGCAGCGCCAGACGCGATGGCCGGTACATTGGACGTGCTGGTCCGCTGACGAGCGCCCGTCGAATAATCGAACCGCTTGTAGTCCGCGCCCATCTTCAGGGTCAGGTTGTCGTTGATGTCGTATTCGCCCGTCAGCTTGTAGGTGGTGAAGGCGTTGTCGACCCACTCCGGCGTCAGCCGCACTTCCGACGTCCCGTTGACCATCGACCATGCGTTGGGATCGGTAGCGTCGAATCCAAGTCCCATGACCATCATCCGCGGACGGAAATCGTACGAGAAGTTGTTGGAGTTCAAGCGCTCGAACGTCACCGTCGTCGCGATGGGATCCTCATAGGTCGATTCCGATCGGCCGACCGTTCCCTTGACGCGGAAACGATCGCTGAACTCGTGGTCGATGACGGCCGTGACCTGTTTGAACTCGGTGTTCAACTGGTTCAGGCTGGATTGGGTGCGCAGATCAACCCGGTCGATGTTGGCCTGGATCAGATTGTTGCCGTCAAGAATGCCTGTCCGAATGATCGATTCGGGCTTCCCCGTGCCGGGCCGGCTCAGCCCCAGAGCCTGGATTTGCGACTCGGCGCGTTCGCCCTCGAACTTGGAATACAGCGCCTCAACGGTGATCAGCGTCGACTCGATCGGGCGGAACTGCACGGCTGCTGACAGACCCAGGCGTTTCGACGAGGTGTCATAGCTGGCGTAGGCCGGAATGCGCGGCGCGTAGATGCCGCGTTCGGCATCAGGGCCATAGCTGGTGACGACATAGTTGAGTTGGCCGGGCAGGTTTCCGGTCACCAGACCTGGGACGGTCGAGGCCGAGTTCCAGCCTCCGTTGGAACCCCCAAAGGTCCAGCGTGTGATGTTGGCGCCTTCTTCGATCAGATGCCGTTCGTCGTAGGACGCCGAAAGCAGCACGCCCAGTTTCCCGTCCAGAAACCGGTCGCTGGCCAGGAAGGAAAGACCCGGCGTGACGTCGCCGGCCAGTTCGTTATAGCTGCCTTGCGCCGACAGCACGACGCGTCGTCCCGGGCTATCGAACGGCTTGGAGGCGTTCAGATCGACCGTGGCGCCCAGCGACCCTTCGTCGACTTCGGCCGAGGCCGTCTTGCGCACGATCAGATTAGAAAACAGGTCAGACGAGAAGATATTGAAGTCGAAGCCACGACCGCGATTCGTCCCCCCCGAGTTGGACGTGCCCGATGAGGTGGCGATGGCTTCCATGCCGTTGACTCGGACACGCGTGTAGTCCGACCCCAGGCCGCGAACCGATATCTGACGGCCTTCGCCCGAACGACGGGTGATCGCTACGCCGGGGATGCGCTGAAGCGATTCCGCCAGGTTCAAGTCGGGAAAGTCGGCGATGTCTTCGGCCGAGATGGCGTCGACGATGCCGTTCTCGTTCTTCTTGATGTTGAGCGCATTCGCCAGCGAGGCCCGGAAGCCGGTGACGACGATTTCGTCGACATCGGTCGCGCCGTCGGTCTGACCGGCGGACGTCGAGGCGTCCTGCGCAGCGGCCGCGCCGGCGCCGAGCATCATCGATACGGCCAGGGCGGACACGCCGACCTTAAGCGCAAATTGGAATCCATGCGTCGAGCGCATCATCTTGGTCTCCTCCCCTTGCCCACGTTTCGCGGGTCTCTCGTTGGGTGGCGTCCGGGTGGCCCGTTCCGCCGGCGGCCGACCTTCGCCGGTTCGCTTCAAGCCGACATTGGATCGGTCGATCGATACAGGCCAATCCGAAGAAGGCATGAACCGATGCAAAAACTGAACCGATGTCCGAAAACGGATCAATACCGCTTATGGATCGATCCATAGGGTTTTTGGCTTAGACGCCCGGTGTCATCCTACCTATCGTCACATCCAATGCGCTCAAAAGAAGTGCGCCCATAGGGATGAGGCGGCCCGCGGCGAGTGCGACCCCGGTCTGGTCTCCACAGATCGAGGAAAGGCGTCCGCAGTGACCGTCCAGGAAGTTCCCTCCACCCCGCCGACAGGCCGCCGGACGCGCGTCCGGTTTATGATCCTGCTGCTGATCTTTCTGCTGACGACGATCAACTATGCGGACCGTTCCACCTTCTCCATCGCCGGCGATGCGGCGTCCGAGGACTTGGGACTCAATCCGGTGCAAATGGGCTACATCCTGTCCGCCTTCGCCTGGGCCTATGTGCTGGGTCAAATCCCCGGCGGCGCGCTGCTCGACCGGTTCGGCACAAAACTGATCTACACCCTGGCCATCGCCCTGTGGTCGTTGTTCACCCTGTTCCAGGGCTTCTCCGGCTTCCTGGCCGGAAGCCTGATCTTCATCGGCCTGTTCGCCATGCGCTTCATGGTCGGTCTGGCCGAGAGCCCCTCCTTCCCCGGCAACGCCCGACTGGTCGCCGCCTGGTTCCCCGGCAACGAGCGCGGCACCGCCTCGGCCATCTTCAACTCGGCCCAGTATTTCTCGCTGGTCGTCTTCGCCCCCTTCATGGGCTGGCTGGTTCACAGCTTCGACTGGCACTCGGTCTTCTTCGTCATGGGCGGGCTGGGGATCGTCGCAGCCGTCGTCTTCTGGAATCTGGTCCACAGCCCGGATCGCCATCCCAACGTCAATCAGGCCGAACTCGACTACATCGCGGCCGGCGGGGGTTTGGTGAACATGGAGAATAAGGCCGTGACCAAGTCGGCGGGCTTCACCTGGAACAATGTCAAACAGGTGTTGGGCAGCCGGATGTTGTTGGGTGTCTTCATCGGCCAGTACGGCATCAACGTCCTGACCTATTTCTTCGTCACCTGGTTCCCGATCTATCTGGTCAAGGAGCGCGGCCTGAACATCCTTGAGGCCGGATTCGCCGCCGCCGCTCCGGCCCTGTTCGGCTTCGTCGGCGGGGTTCTGGGCGGGGTCATCTCCGACGCTCTGCTGAAGAAGACCGGCTCGCTGACCATCGCGCGCAAGACCCCGCTGCTGATCGGCATGGTGCTGTCGGCCCTGATCATCGCCTGCGCCTATATCGACAACTCGGGCCTGATCGTGGTCGTGATGGCGGTGGCCTTCTTCGGCAAGGGGATCGCTTCTCTGGGCTGGGCCGTGGTGTCCGACACCTCGCCACGTGAGTTCGTCGGCGTCACCGGCGGCATCTTCAACACCTTCGGCAATACGGCCGGCATCGTGACGCCCATCGTCATCGGCTACATCGTCGCCGCGACCGGATCGTTCGACGGGGCCCTGTGGTTTGTCGGCCTGCACTGCTTGCTGGTCATCGCCGCCTATTTCCTGATCACCGGCAAGATCGAACGCCTGACCTTGAAGGCGAAAGAGGCCAAGGCCTGATGCGCGCGACCCGCAGAAGCATTTTAGCCGGGGCTTCGCTGGCGGCGCTGGGCCTCGGGCTGGAACCCGCCTCGGCCTTCTCTGCGCCCGTCGAGATCGCCTCGCCGATGCCCCCGCCGACCTGGGCACTGATGCAGCGCGAACTGATCCAGGCCCAGGCCGAGGCTTGCGCGGTCTTCTACGCCCGATATTTCGACGAGCGGGGATACTTCCTGCATTTCGAACGCTGGGGCGCCAACGATGGTCCCGACGACACGATCGAAAACGTCAACGATTGGCCGCTGCTGCACGCCATCGGTGGGCCGGACATCGTAAAGACGATGTATACCCAGGCCTGGGAAGGTCACCTGCGCCAATTCACGGCGGCCAAGACCACCGACGTCGCTATCGCCCGCGGCGGGATGTTCTACAAGGAGTTCAACGTCCAACTCGATTGGCAGCATCATGCCGAAGAGATGACGCTGTTCAACGTCCAAGGCCTGTCAGATCCAAACGATCCGCGCCTGAACGCCCGCGCCCGCCGTTTCGCTGGCCTCTATATGGGCGACGATCCGACCGCTCCGAACTATGACCCCGAACACAAGGTGATCCGCAGCCTGATGAACGGCTCGCGCGGGCCGATGCTGCGCAAGGCGACCGCCCTGGACTGGGCTGGCGACCCGTTCGACACCACGGGTTTCGTCATGGAGCACGGTGAGGACACCTACGAAGAGACGCTGCAGCACTATGAGGAATACACCGACGTCGTCGGCGACCATCCGCTGAACCTGTTCTCGACCACTCTGGCCCTGAACGCCTTCATGCTGGGGCACGAGTCCAAATATCGTGACTGGCTGCTGACCTATGTCGATGCTTGGGCGGAGCGGGCGAAGGCCAACGACGACCTCCTGCCGTCCAACGTCGGACTAGACGGGGTGATCGGCTCGGCCGCCGACGGCATGTGGTGGGGCGGGACCTACGGCTGGGGCTTCAGTCCGATCAATCCCGTCAATGGCGAGCGCGAAAACCGCAACCGGGTGCCGCGCACCGCGATCGGCTTCTTCAACGCCTATCTACTGACCGGCGACGACAAATACCTCCAGACCTGGCGCGCCCAGGCGGACCGGATCAACGCCCAAAAACGCACGGTCGACGGCAAGGTCCATACGCCGACCATGTACGGCGCCGACGGTTGGTACGGCTGGCAGGACGGCCTGCACCAGGCTAACACCCACGACATCTGGTGGTTCTCGATGACCGAGGCCGACCGTCGTCGCGCGCCGGACCATCCCTGGATCGCGTACTTAGAAGGCCGCGACGCCGCCTGGCCTGAAAAGGCGCTGGCCGCCGACCGGGCCAAGGTCGCCGAACGCGCCAAGGCCCAGCGTGAAGATGCGACCACACCCGATACGCGTCTGGCCGACGCCGTGATGGACCAGAACCCAGCCGCCGTCACCGCCCTGATGCAACAGACGATGGGCGCGCTACACATCGCCCGCCCTACTTGGTCGCCGACCAGCGCCAACGCCGGCGGCTCGCCGCTTTACGCCCGTCTGCGCTATTTCGACGCCGACGCCCGCCGCGCCGGCCTGCCCGAGGACACTGCGGCCCTGATCGACAAGATGACCGCAACTGAGACCGCCGTCACCCTGGTCAACCTCAGCCCGACCCAGGCGCGCACCGTCGTCGTCCAGGGCGGCGGATATGGCGAGCACCAGATCCGCTCAGTCGCGGTCGGCGATGCGCGGCGCGAGGTGAACGACGCGACCTTCACCCTCCGCTTGGCGCCGGGGTCCGGTGCGAGGCTGGTTCTGGCGATGGATCGATACGTCAATACGCCGACGCTGAAATTCCCTTGGGATCGGTGAGCGCTGGGCCCATGTCCATGAAGTTCGCGGCCGCCCTCGCCCTGTCCTTGATGGCGACGCCCGGCCTGGCGCAGGCCGACGCCCTGCGCTGGGTCGCCGCCTATGCCTATGCGCCGTCGAACGATGCGGGACCGCGCGGCCCGGCGTCTGCGCCCAACCCCAATGATCCGCGTGGGCCGCTGGGACCGACGCAGGTCGAGACCGTCACCCTGACCCAGACGGCGCTCCTTACCGTCTCGGGCGACCGCATCCGGTTGCGCCTGTCCAACACCTATGGAGACCAGCCCATCGTGGTCGGCGCCGTCACGGTCAGCCATGACGGCCAGACAATCGCCGCGAGCTTCGACGGCGCGACCGGCGTCACCCTGGCGCCCGGCGCCGCCTGGCTGTCCGATCCCGTCGCACTGCCAGTCTCGGCCCTCGACAGGGTTGCCGTCGCCATCGCCTATCCGCAGCCGACGACCCTGCCGACCCACCGTATTCGCCAGACGATGCGCGGCGCCGACGAGGTCGAGAGCGCGCCCCTTCGCCTCGGCGCCCTTCTGTCCGGCATCGAGGTCGAGACCAGCCACCCACCCGGCGTCATCGTCGCCTTTGGGGATTCGATTACCGAGGGCACGGGCAGCCTGCCCTCAGGCCCCGGCGGCTGGCCCGAGCGGTTGGCGGCGCGCCTGGTCGAGGCCAAACGACCCTGGGCCGTCGTCAACGCGGGCATAGGCGGCAATCGCCTGCTAAACCAAGGCTCAGGTCCGTCCGGGCTGGAACGCCTGGACGCGGACGCCCTGGTCGCCTCGGGCGGGCGATGCCTGATCCTGCTCGAAGGCATCAACGACATCGGCCGTCCCGCGCGCCCGGCCTACGCCCATCAGGCGATCACAGCCGAAGACCTGATCGTCGGCTATCGCCAAGTCATCGCCCGCGCCCATGCCGCCGGGTTCAAGGTCGTGCTGGCCACCATCCTGCCGTTCGAAGGCGCGAACTATTTCACGGCCGACGGCGAAGCGATCCGGCAGTCGGTCAACGCCTGGCTGCGCGCCCAGATCGAGACGGACCGCATCGTCGATTTCGACGCCGTCCTGCGTGATCCGTCCACGCCGTCGAAACTGCTGCCCGCCTATCACAGCGGCGACTGGCTGCACCCGTCAGACGCCGGTTACCAGGTCATGGCCGACGCCGTGCCCTTGGACGCTTGCGACTGACGGTCGTGCGACATCCGAGCCGCGTCTAGCCTCATCCCACGCAACCGGTTGCCCTCTATGTCCCCTGTTTCAGGAACGGCGCAGTCTGGAACAGGCGGCGTTCGTCGGCGCGGGGGTCGTTCTCGATCCGGCTGTCGACGTCAAAGATCATCGTCGCCCGCTCCGGCAAGGTGTACCGCCCCCAGGCTGGGATGGCGGCGTTGTTCGGATCGCCCGTCCGCGCGAAGGCGATGAAGGTCTCGCTCATCGCCGCCGCCACCTTGCGGGACTCGACGCCCATGCCCGTCTTCGATCCCGGCTTGTCGCAGTTGTCGAACGCCAGGGCGATGTCGAAGCTGTGGAAGGCGCCCAGGCGCGGCTCGATCGGCGAGCCGAAATTCAGCTGATACATCCACGTCGGGCCGTTCAGTTTCGCCCGTTCCTCGGCCTGGATCAGATGCCCCGGCCGCGACCGACCGCACGTCGCCGCCGCAAAGAAAAGGTCGCTGGGCGACATCTGCGGGAAACGCTGTCGATACCAGTCGACCACATATTGCGCATTCATATCGACCACGAACTCGGGCGCCAGCTTGGCCGCCACCGTGTCCCAGGTCAGGTGGAAGTTCCGCTCGTCTCCCGCCGTAAAGGCCCGCGCCTCGTCATGGGTGTTGCCGATGATCACCGGGATATGGCCGCTCTCGCGCGGGGCGTCGGGGACGAATGGATGACGCGGCAGGGTGTGGTGATCCATCACCGAATGGAAATAGATGCCGCCCTTCTCGATCGGATCGGCCATCTGCAGCGCCTCAACCAGCCGCCCGACCGGCAAGGTCGCCAGTTCGCCCGCCCGATCCGCCGTCAGACCCAGATGATCCAGCACCGCCCGCATCCGCAGCTCCGCGTGCTGCGGTCCCATCGCCGTCACGTGCTGGCCGCTCATGGTGATCAGCCGGTGATACAGGCCCGCCGCACGCGGCATGGCCATCAGCGTCACCAGCTTGCCGCCGCCGCCCGACTGGCCGAACACCGTCACATTGGCAGGATCGCCGCCGAAGGTCGCGATATTGTCCCGCACCCATTCCAGCGCCAGGATCAGGTCCAGATTGCCGATGCTGCCCGAGGCGGCAAAGGCCCCGCCCAAGATCTGGCCCAGACCGTTGTAGCCGAAGATGTTGAGCCGGTGGTTCAGCGTCACCACCACCACATCGCCGCGTCGACATAGTGCGACGCCGTCGTACAGCGGACTGGAGCCCGAGCCGTTGGCGTGCGCCCCGCCGTGGACATAGACCATCACCGGCCGCGCCCCCCTATCCGCCAGAGCCGGCGTCCAGACGTTCAGGAACAGACAGTCCTCGTTCTGATCCGCCTCGTCGCTCTTCTGCGGGGATGCATGACCATAGGCGGTCGCCTCGGCGACGCCCTCCCAGGGGTGTGGAGCCAAAGCAGGCTGGAACCGTCGCGCAGACGTGTCCGCCCCGTATCGCACGCCCTTAAAGACCTTGATCCCTTGATCGACGTAGCCCCTCACCCGCCCATGCCGTGTCGTCGCGACCGGGGCCGAGCTGTCGGCCCGCACCCCGCCCGCCAGGGCCGTCAGCGCCAACCCGCCCGCCAGGGCGCAGACCGTCCGTCGCGAGGCCTCATTCATGGCGTAGTCTCCGTCAGGCAGCGGCCTCGACCTGGGCCTCGATCAGGGCCAGGAAGGGTTTCAGGCTGGGATTGTCGTTGTCGCGTCGCCAAGCGACGAAAAGCTCGACAGGCTGAGCTGGGGTGATGTTCAGCGGCCGGAACTCCACCCCTTCGAAATGCAGCCGGGTCGCCGCCTCGGGCACCACCGCCGCCCCGATCCGCGCATGGACCAGAGCCAGGATCGAATGAATCTGGCTCATATGCTGCACAAACTGCGGGGCCACGCCCGACTCGTCGAGGAGGCCGCTCAACATGCCGTAGAAATAGCCGGCGCCTTCGGGCGCATACATGACCATCGGCAAGCCGTCGAAGTCCGATAGCTCGATCACAGACTTGGCCAGACGCGGGTCGCCGGTCGGTAGGGCCGCCAGCAGCGGTTCGGTCATGACCCTCAGCTTGTCGAACTCCGGTCGGTTCAGCGGCGGCCGGATCAGGCCGAGGTCGATCCTCCCGGTCAGCAGAGCCTCGATCTGTTCGCCCGTCACCATCTCGCGCAGCGCAAGGTCGACGTTGGGCAGTTTGGTGCGCCCCAACTCCACCATTCTGGGCAGGAAGCTGTATCCCGACGCAGCCGTGAAGCCGATCGCCACCCGCCCGGCGTCGCCGCTAGCGATCCGCCGCGTCGCCAGAGCCGCCGTCTCGGCCAGCCGCAGAATACGTCGCGCCTCGATTAGGAAGGTCCGCCCCGCCGGCGTCAGCCGCACCGAACGGCTGGTGCGGTCCAGCAGGACCACGCCTAATATCCGCTCTAGCAACTGCACCTGCCGGCTCAGCGGCGGCTGGGTCATATTCAAGCGCGTCGCCGCGCGGCCGAAGTGCAGTTCCTCGGCCACGGCGACGAAACACCGGAGCTGGCTCAGTTCGAACATGATCAGGCCTCCCTCGAACCGACGACCCTAGTCGCTTCGATCCGAGGGCGACAGGCCACGGCTTAGCCGTTCGCCGCCAGCTTTATTGGTGCGGGCTGGACGCGAGCGATCAACGCCTTCAGCTCCTCGAACTCGGCGGGGTTCAGGTCGGTCAGCGGCGTGCGGACCGGACCGGCGCTGCGGCCAATGGCGGTCATGCCCGCCTTGACGATGGAGACGGCGTAGCCCTTTCCCTTGTTGCGCAGGGCTACATAGGGCAGCACGAAGTCGCGCAGACCCGCCATGATAGTGGCGTGGTCGCGTTCGCGCACCGCCTTGTAGAAGCTGAGCGCGAAGTCCGGGACGAAGTTGAATACGGCGGACGAATAGGTGGTGACGCCCATCTCAAGATAGGCGGGCGCGAAGGTTTCGGCCGTCGGAAGGCCGCCGACGTAGGTCAGACGGTCGCCCATCCGGGCATAGACCTGCATCATCAGCTCGATGTCGCCCACGCCGTCCTTGAACCCAACCAGGTTGGGATTGCGGTCGCACAGCCGGGCCAGCGTGTCGGCGTTCAGCACTGCGTTGTCGCGGTTATAGACGATGACGCCCAGGCTGGTGGCCTTGCACACCGCCTCGACATGCGCCGCCAGGCCTTCCTGGCCGGGGAACATCAGATAGGGCGGCAGCAGCAGGATGCCGTCTGCGCCGGCCGCCTCTGCCGATTTCGCCATCTCGACCGCGATGGCCGTTCCATAGCCCGCGCCGGCGACGACCGGAGTCTTGCCGGCGGTTTCCGCCACCGCCGCCTTGACCACGCTCTCGACCTCGCCCGGCGTCAGCGAGAAGAACTCGCCCGTGCCGCCGGCGGCGAACAGGCCCGCCAGATCGTGCTGCAGCATCCAACCGCAATGCTCGCGATATCCGGCTTCGTCGAAACGCCCCTGGGCGTCGAAATGCGTCACCGGGAAGGACAGCAGGCCGCCGCCGATCGTGCCAGCCATTTCGGCCGGAGTCATTCTGGACATCGATATTCCTGTCGTCTCACGGCGCTGGCCGCCCCTGCGGCGTTTTGTCTGCTCGCCTTGATCTAACGGTAGCCAGCCCCCTGCTCGGGGTCTAAGCCAAAGCCGCTATCGACCGATGCGGCATTTGTCTGGATCGGCTGTATCGTCCCGCCAAATGGGATCGATGCAATCAGCGCACCGATCCATGCCCGATCAGCAATTCTTGTCGTGAGCCGAACTTCCTAACTCCGTCGTATCATCGCAGGACACACCCCATGACCGACACGCTTGAACTTTCGCACTGGATTGGCGGCGAGAAGGTCGCGGGCGCGTTTGCGGGCGAGAGCCTGAACCCGTCGGACACGCGCGATGTCGTGGCCCGCACGCCCAAGGGCGGCGCCGCCGAGGTGGATCAGGCCGTCGCCGCCGCCCGCGCCGCCTTCCCCGGCTGGTCCGACGCCTCGCCGGAAGTCCGTTTCGACGTGCTGGACAAGGCCGGATCGCTGATCATGGAACGGGCCGCCGTGATCGGTCGCCTGCTGTCTCGCGAAGAGGGCAAGACCCTGCCCGAGGGCATCGGCGAGACGATGCGCGCCGCCCGCATCCTGAAATATTTCGCCGGCGAGGCCCTGCGTGTCCACGGCCAGAACCTGGCCTCGACCCGTCCGGGTGTCGAGATTCAGACCTATCGCCAGGCCGTCGGCGTCTTCGGCCTGATCACGCCGTGGAACTTCCCCATCGCCATTCCGGCCTGGAAGATCGCCCCGGCCATCGCCTTCGGCAACACGGTCGTCATCAAGCCCGCCGGCCCGACCCCGGCGACGGCCGAGGCCCTGATCGCCATCCTGCATGAGGCCGGCCTGCCCAAGGGCGTGGTCAATATGGTCATCGGCGACGGCGACGTCGGCCGCGCCATCGTCGCCCACCCGGGCATCGACGGCATTTCCTTCACCGGCTCCCAGGCCGTGGGCGTGGGCGTCGCCGAAGGCGCGGTGAAGCGTCAGGCGCGCGTTCAGCTGGAGATGGGCGGCAAGAACCCGCTGATCGTTCTGGACGACGCCGATCTGGACCGGGCGGTGAACATCGCCCTGGACGGCAGCTTCTTCGCCACCGGCCAGCGCTGCACCGCCTCCAGCCGCCTGATCGTTCAGGACGGCATCCACGACCGCTTCGTCGCCGCCCTGGCCGAGAAGGTCGCCGCACTGCGCGTCGGCCACGCCCTGGATTCCAATACCCAGATGGGCCCGGCCGTGACCGAGGCTCAGCGCGAGGTCTCCTACAAATACATCGACATCGCCCGCGAGGCCGGCGGCCGCATCGTCACCGGCGGCGAGCGTCTGACCTTCGACGCCCCGGGCTGGTACGTCCAGCCGACCCTGATCGCCGAAACCGCCGCCGACGCCCGCATCAACAACGAAGAGGTCTTCGGCCCCGTCGCCTCGACCATCCGCGTCGCCAGCTATGAAGAGGCGCTCGCCGTCGCCAACGGCGTCGAGTTCGGCCTGTCGGCCGGCATCGTCACCCAGTCGTTGAAACACGCCCGCGACTTCCAGAGGAACGCCAGGGCCGGCATGACCATGGTCAATCTCGCCACCGCCGGCGTCGACTATCATGTGCCCTTCGGCGGCTCCAAGAAGTCCTCCTACGGTTCGCGCGAACAGGGCTTCGCAGCCGTGGAGTTCTACACCCAGATCAAGACCTCCTACTCGGCGGGCTAAGGCGCTGGCACCCGACTACAAGAGCCATGCTCAACGCAAGACTTAATGATCGGCGAGCACGGATCCCACGGATGGCTCTCCCACCCCGATAATGGGTCATGGTTTCGCTCTCCCGCAGTGGCGACTTTAGCCTCGCCACTCGCAACCGAGCCGCCGCAGCACGGCGGGGTTTAGGGTTTGCGCTTACCCGTCGCCTTCACGGCGCCGGTGTTTGGTTTCGCCCCCAGACCATTCGCCTTTGCGTGGGCCGATCTCACCGCCGAATAGGCCGGAGCCACGATCGGATAGTCGTCGGGCAAGCCAAACGCCTCTCGATAGCTGGCGGGCGTGTACCCTCTGGTGCTCAGGTGCCGCTTCAGCGCCCTGTAGGTCTTGCCGTCCAAGAAGGAGATGATGCCGTCCGGCGTCACTGACTTGCGGATCGCGACGCGGTTCGGTTTCTCGCGAGCAACATCCGGCTTCTCCTCGTGCCTTCGAACCGTGAGCTGAACGAGCGCGGCGTGAGGGGCGCCAATAAGCTGCGGGACCTCAGCCGGGTCAATCTTGGTGTTGGCGAGATAGGCGACGACGATGTCGACCATCAAACGACACCAAGCCGGCCGCATCGGCATTGCTGGACAGGGTGTCAGTCACCGAAGGCTCCTTGGTCGAACAAGGCGTGGCATTTACGACGGAGCAGAGCAACCGTCATCACGGCCAACGTCGCGTCATCGAACAGGTTTGCAGCGCCGTGGCGGTGCAGCAGTTGTTCGAACGCCATAGCGAGACCTCGACTGCTCAGTCTTCGGGAGCATCGTCTCAAACCATGTCGCGTCATCGACGCATGCGGACCTTCCCAAGAGCCGCTTCAGAAAGAGCCGAAGAGGCTGTCTGTGTCGTTCACGCAAGCAGGCCACGCACCACCGTAACGATCCGTCGTCATCGACCGCTTCAGGGGGGCGACCTGCTTCCCTTCCCTGTCCTTGCGGCCAACCAGCCTTTCAGTGCGAGGCTCTATGTTCGCGCCACCGGCGAACTCCAGACGACCAGCGTCAGGTTCCATAGCCGGGTCAAGAATACCTCCCCTAACGCGTGACGCACGATCTGCGACCGGCTTTGGCTTGATCTGTCCCGACGCCGCCGGGCCTGGGCAACCGTGCGGGGCATCGCCTCTTCCCCGGCCTTCGGCCTCCTCGCGGGGACAAGACGCTCGTCCCTGCCGGTCCTGCGCTGCGCTTCGGGGCCTCCTTAAGCTCGGCCTGCTGGCTCTTCGGGCGTCGGTTCGACGATCGCCACGCGGTCGCGATCAGCGCGACCCGCAGCAAGGAGAGACTATCATGGCCACGATTGGAACCTTCACTCAGGCGAATGGCGCTTATGCGGGCACGATTAAGACGCTGTCCCTGAATGTGCGCTCCGCCGCCTTCCGTCCGAATACGGACAAGTCGGATGACAAGACCCCCGACTACCGCATCTTCTCTGGCGCCATCGAGTTCGGCGCCGCCTGGAAGCGAACGAGCCAGCAGAACCGCGAATATCTGTCGGTGAAGCTCGACGATCCCAGTTTCCCCGCCCCGATCTACGCCTCGCTCGTCGAAGTCGAGGACGGCAGCCACAGCCTGGTCTGGTCGCGCAGCTGATCCGAACGGGCGGCGCCCGGCGCCGCCCGCCTCTCTTCAACCCCAACAAGACGGAGCCCGCCCATGTCGCGCCCGAACCCTTCCGCTAATCCCGATCTCCACGCTGAGATCACCGCACAGATCATTCAATGCCTTGAAACCGGCGCCCGCCCTTGGATGCGGCCCTGGAATTCCGGTCCCGCCGTCCGGCCTATTCGCTTCGACAGCACGCCCTATCACGGCGTCAATGTCCTGTTGCTTTGGCTGCAGGCTCAGCACAGAGGGTACAGCCACCCGGTCTGGATGACCTTTCGTCAAGCGCTGGTTCTGGGCGGCGCCGTCAGGCGTGGAGAGACCGGAACCCGGATTGTGTTCGCCAAGCCGCGCGATCGGAAAACAGAACCGACCAACAGCATCGACCCCGAATCCTCAGAACCCGACACGGGTCCCAGGCGCATCCTGCGGTGCTACAGCGTCTTCAACCTGGACCAGATCGACGGTCTTGACGACCGCTACACGGGTCTTGGTGACACCGCCCAGCGGAGCTGGGCGTCAGTTTCCGGATCACGCATCGCGGTCTTTGCGACTGCAGCCGGCGCACGGATTCAGCACGGCGGCGACGCCGCCTGTTTTGAACCCGGGCGCGATCTGATCCGAATGCCGCCTCTGAACGCTTTCGATGATCCTCAGGATCATGACGCGGTCCTAGCGCACGAGTTGGTCCACTGGACCGGCCACGCCACGCGATTAGGTCGCGATCTGGACGGCCGTTTCGGGTCACCCGAATACGCTCGTGAAGAACTGATCGCCGAACTGGGCGCAGCCTTCCTTTGCGCAGACCTCGCCATCACCGACCGGCCCAGAGACGATCACGCCGCCTATATCGCGGCTTGGCTAGGAGCGCTCAAGGACGACAAGCGGCTAATTTTCAAGGCCGCCAGCCAAGCTGAAAAGGCCGTCGCCTTCTTGCACGGCCGCCGGTCCCCCTGAAATCAATACTCTCGCGCCGCGATGACCGGCGGGCATCGAATGATGCCCGCCGTCCCACTGCCCGAGGCGCCGTTGACCAGCGATCCTGCGATCCTTCGATCGGCGCAGCGCGTCGATCTCCGATCTGACGAGGGACCGCGCCATGACCGATACCGAAACCCCGTTGCCGCCGCGCTTTCTGCGGACCCCGGAGGCGGCCCGCCACCTGGGCTTGTCGGGCCGCACTCTGGAAAAGCATCGCTGCTACGGAACAGGTCCCGTCTATCGCAAGATCGGCGGGCGCGTGGTTTACGCCCTCAGCGACCTCAACGCCTGGGCCGACCGAGCCGCCCGCACCTCTACCGACCCCGCCGTCTCGCGCGCCGTATGGCCTGCGCGACGGCTAGGCGATGGGAGCCGGGGCGTATGACGACGCCCGTTCCGCCGCTTAAAACCGCTCCCCGGGCGGTCCACGATCCAGAGCGCCTGACATGGGTCGAGGTTCGCGACCATCATACGACCATCGGCCGGCTCGTCTCCCAAGAGTGGAGCGTGCCGTTCGGGGCGCCGATCGACCAGCGCATCCTGACCCGGCGCCACCGTCTCCTCGGCTTCGGTCCCGGCGCTGTCTTCGCCTATCTGCGGCGGGTCGAGACGACGTCCGTTAGTGTCGCGGGCCGCCTCGATATTCTTCAGGTCGCCCCGGCGCGCGACCGAATCGCCGTGCCCGGCGTCATCCCGGGCGCTGCGCCCCTGCTGCGCGCGGCGACCTGGAATCTTGCCCGCTCCGTGCTGGCACGCTTCTCCGCGCTTGAAGCCCTTGGCTTTCCGCTGCACGACATCGAGCCCGATTATTGGCGGCGACTGAGTGCGGCGCTCGTCGAAGGCCGATCGCCGCCCCCCTACGACCGAATGCGCCACATTGCCTGGCTGGCGCAACGTGCGGCCCAGTCATGAACCGGCGACGACTGATTGCAGCGACGGTTGGCGGGCTCATTCTGATCGCCGCCTCGACGGCGGACCACCGACCGCACTTTGTATGGAACGCCAGCGCGAGCGCGCCGATCGGCCTCTACGCGGCGGTCGCAGCAGGGGCGCCGTCCGTCGGTCAGCAACTTCTCTATGCGCCGCCCCGATCCCACGCCGAGCTCTTCGCCGCCCGGCGCTATGTGCCGATCGGGGTTCCGCTGCTGAAGACGGTCGCGGCAGTCGCGCCTTCGGAAGTCTGCCGACGTGGACCGACCGTAAGCGTGGACGGCGTCATCGTCGCCGACGCCCAAACGAAAGACCGGCGCGGGCGAGCGCTGCCGATGTGGTCCGGGTGTCGTCGCCTGGGTTCAGACGAGGTCTTCCTCCTCTCGCCCGAGCACGCCGACGCCCTGGACGGCCGTTATTTCGGGCCCGTATCGCGCCGCCGGATCCTCGCCGAGGTTAGGCCGCTCTGGATACCGGAGCAGTCCAGATGAGGACTGTGGCGCTTACATTTGCGCTGGGGTTAGCGGTGACGTCGCTTTCCATTGGCGCCTCGCCGGCGTCGTCAGCGGCCAGCCCAGGCGGGCGAGGCATCGCAGCGGAGCGCCGATTTGCAGACGAAATCGAGCGCGCCGCGCACCGTTTCAAAGTGGATCCTGCGTGGATCCGCGCCGTGATCGAACGTGAAAGCGCCTATGATCCACGTGCCCTATCTCACGCCGGCGCCCAAGGTTTGATGCAGGTGATGCCCGAAACCTATGCGGCCCTGGCGCGCCGTCATGGGCTCGGCTCCGATCCGTTCCAGCCGGCCGACAACATCATGGCCGGCGCCGCCTATCTGCGCGACATGTACGATCTGTTCGGCGAACCTGGCTTATTCGCCGCCTATAACGCCGGCCCGGGGCGCTACCGGGACCATCTCGAAACCGGCCGTCCTCTGCCTCGGGAGACCGTCGACTATGTCGTCCGCGTCCTCGCTTCACTCGCGCGAGACGGGGCGGCGACGCCGAGCCTCGGACTTGATGATCGACTTTCGGCGCGCCGTGAGATCGTCTTGGCCGTCGATCGCCCGGCGCGAGATCAGCTCTTCGTCGATCGCGCCCAGGCCAGGATCGTCCTGGGTCCCCGCGCCTCCATCTCTTCATCGGTGGATCGCCGATGAACGGTTCAACGGCCGTTTTCAACCGCCGCATCGCCTTCCGAGGGCCGACTAGCGACGAACCGATCTGGGGCGTGGTCGCGAACAGACGGCGGGCGAGACGCAGGGTCCCTTGGGAGATCAGAAAGAATGGGAAGCAAGATAAAAGCCGCAAGGTGCCGGCGGGTGCGGGAGAGGATTTATCGCCCGACTTCAAACACTTGAGAAAAGGCGTCGCTCGATCGCCCACCTTGCGGACTGACCTAACCCGCGGGTTTATCTCGAGAAAACGCACCTTATTGGGTGCGCCATGACACGCGACGACGAGGTCGTACCGAAGCCCGGGCGCATCCGGGATCAGGCCGTCGCTCACGTGCCGACCGCGCTTTCGCAGATTAAGGCGGCCACCCTGCGCGCCGGCGGCAAGCCGGGTGGATCGCGGGGATCGTCCGGGTCCCGTCTCAGCACCTTCGGGCGAGGCCGCCTTGCCGCCGTCCAGGCTGGGCGCCAAGCCGCGCGTCGGACCGTTCTGGTCAAGGCCAGAGTAGTGCGTATGGTCTCGGGTCGCGCCAGCCTAGCCGATCACCTCAAATACCTCGCGCGCGACGGCACCGATCGAGACGGTTCGCCCGGTCAACTGTTCGATGCGGACGACGAGGCGGTGAACCGAAAGGCCTTCGCCGATCGCGCCGCAGACGATCGCCACCATTTCCGGTTCATTGTCTCGCCCGAAGACGCCGACCAGATGCAAGATCTGCGCGGCTTCACCCGCACCCTCGCCGAAACTATGGAGGAAGATCTCGGCACGCGGCTCGACTGGGTTGCGGTCGGGCACTGGAACACCGCCCATCCCCATGTGCATCTGATCGTCCGCGGCGTGGACGAAACCGGCGCCGATCTCGTCATCGCGAAAGACTATATCGCCCAAGGCCTGCGCAGCCGCGCCGAGGGCCTCGTCGCGCGTGAACTTGGTCCACGCACAGAGCGCGAGATCGCCCAGGGCCTGATCCGCGACGCGGGCGCCGACCGCTGGACCCGGCTCGACCGGCTCCTCGGCGCCGAAGCGCGTCGCAACGACGGACTGATTGATCTCCGCCCGAGCGCGCGCGCTCGGGCGCCCTCGCCCGTTCGACTGGCCCGCCTGCGCAAACTTGAGGCCATGGGCCTGGCCGAACCTGAGGGCGTCGGCCGTTGGCGGCTGTCGCCCCAGGCCGAGCCGACCCTCAAAGCTCTGGCTCGCCAGGGTGACATCATCGCGCGCATGCATGACGCCATGCGCGCTTCAGGAAAGCCCTTCGCGCCGGACGGCTGGGCCGATGACGACACGGCCGGGCCCGTCATCGGTCGGGTCGCGGCGCGCGGCCTGGACGACGAGCTGACTGGCACGGGCTATGTGCTGATCGAAGGCACAGACGGCCGGCTGCACCACCGGACCCTCGCCGAGGTCGCCCAGGCCGATCCGAGGATCGGCGCGATCGTCGAGGCCGCCCCCTCGGACAATCCGCGCTTGCGCCATCCCCATCTGCGCATTCGCAGCGATCTGACGCTGGTGGATCAGATCACCGCCGAGGGCGCGACCTGGCTCGACCGTCTTCGAGTCGATCCAAACCGCCCCGCCCTCAGCCCCGGATTTGGAGCCGAGGTCGCGGCCGCCTTCGCCGAACGAGGCGACCAACTCGTCGCCCAAGGCCTCGCCGAACGGACACCCGAGGGGATCAAGCCCAAACCCCGGCTCCTGGCGACCCTGACCGCTCGGGAGCTCGACGCAGCAGCCGCTCGGGTGGCGTCGGAGACTGGCCTCGTTCGCCGGCCGGACGCGGGCCTCAATGCGGGAGACGTCTATCGACGACGTCTGAACCTGGCCTCGGGCCGGTTCGCCCTCATCGACGACGGCAGGGGGTTCAGCCTCGTGCCCTGGCGGCCGGCGATGGAGCGGTATCTCGGTCAGGTCCTGCCGTCAGGCCTCGGTCAATCCGGCCCCGGCGGCCCACCCGCACCGGGTCGCCGGCGCGGCCCCTCCCTCTGAACGAACACAGGAGCCGACATGTCCGCCGGTCGTATCCTCTGGGGCCAGATTGGCCTCGTCCTCGCTCTGGTTCTGGCCGGTGTTATCGCGGCCGGTCAGTGGACCGCTTGGCGGCTCGGCTATCAGGCGGCGCTCGGCCAGCCTTTGCTCATCCTGGGCGATCACCCGCTCTATCCACCATTCGCCTTCTTCCGGTGGTGGTTCGTCTATGACGCCTATGCCCCGGCCGTCTTTCTCGAAGGCGCCGTCCTCATCGTCACGTCAGTCGCCATGGCCATCGGCTGTGCCTTCGCCCTGGCGGTTTGGCGATCACGCGAAGCGCAACACGCAACCACCTATGGTACGGCGCGATGGGCGAACGAAACGGACGCCCAGGCCGCCGGTCTGTTGGGCGAAGACGGCGTGGTGCTTGGACGCTTCGCCGACCGCTATCTGCGCCACGACGGACCCGAACACATCCTGTGTTTTGCGCCGACCCGTTCGGGCAAGGGCGTGGGGCTGGTGGTCCCCAGTCTGCTCACCTGGCCGGGCTCGGTCCTAGTCCACGACATCAAGGGCGAGAACTGGACCTTGACCGCCGGTTGGCGCGCCCGGTTCGGGCGGGTAGTCAAGTTCGACCCAACCGACCCCTCGAGCCCCGCCTATAACCCCCTGATGGAAGTGCGGCTCGGCGATCAAGAGGTCCGAGACGTCCAAAACATCGCCGACATACTGGTCGATCCCGAGGGCGCGCTCGAGCGACGCAATCATTGGGAGAAGACTAGTCACGCCCTTCTGGTCGGCGCCATCCTCCACGTCCTCTACAGCGAGCCCGACAAGACGCTTGCCGGTGTCGCGAGATTCCTGTCGGATCCGCGCCGGCCCATCGAGACGACGCTCAAGCTGATGATGACCGGCGCTCACAAGGACGGCGCGCCCCATCCCGTCGTCGCCGCCGCCGCTCGGGAGCTCCTCAACAAAAGCGAGAATGAACGCTCCGGCGTCCTGTCCACCGCCATGAGTTTCCTCGGCCTCTACCGGGATCCCATCGTGGACCGCGCGACGCGCCGGTGCGACTGGCGCATTGCAGATCTGGTCGACGCGACCCAACCTTTAAGCCTGTATCTGGTCGTTCCTCCCTCGGACATCAGCCGCACCAAGCCTCTGATCCGTCTCCTGCTCAATCAGGTCGGACGCCGGCTCACCGAGGACCTTCAGGCACGGCAAGGACGACGCCGCCTTTTGATGATGCTGGACGAGTTCCCAGCGCTCGGTCGGCTCGACTTCTTCGAAAGCGCCCTAGCCTTCATGGCGGGTTACGGCATCAAGGCCTTCCTGATCGCCCAGTCGCTGAACCAGATCGAAAAGGCTTATGGCGTCTCCAACGCCCTGCTCGACAACTGCCATGTGCGCGTCGCCTTCGCCGCCAACGACGAGCGGACCGCCAAACGGATCTCCGACACCCTCGGAACGGCGACGGAACTGAGGGCCATGCGCAACTATGCAGGCCATCGCCTCTCGCCCTGGCTCGGCCATCTGATGGTCTCGCGCCAGGAAACCGCCCGCCCCCTTCTGACTCCAGGCGAGGTCATGCAGTTGCTCGCCGACCAAGCCCTCGTCCTGGTCTCGGGGTGCGCGCCCATTCGCGCGACCAAGGTGCGCTATTATCTCGATCGTGCACTCAAAAGCAGGATCCTGCCCCCGCCTGAGCGCCCCGAGACAAACTCCACGGACCAGGCGCGCGATGGAGCCCTTGGAAACGTCGCGTCCGCCGCTGACGGCGGCTCCGCGACCCCGAACGAAACCGACGCCTGTGCCGACGCGGCGGCGGAGGGGGGGCCTCGTCAGGAGCCCGCGCTGGATCTGGCCGAGCCTGCCGCGCCGCAGCCCGCGCCGCCTGCGATGGGCGACGGCGACGAGGATCCGGCGCAGGCGCCGGATCTGCTCGATCCGCGTCGCATCGCTCGCCATGCGGCGCTCGACCCCGACGACGGCATTCCCCTCTAGGACAAGCCATGCGCAAACCCTTCCTTACCGTCTATCTCAACCCGGCCCTGCTCAAGGCGCTGGAGGCCTATGCCAAGGCGCGCGCGGTGCCGAAGTCCACCGTGGCCGAGGCTGCGATCGCCAGCTTCCTAACGCCGGACGCCGCGGAACAGCAGCAAGCCGCTTTGAGCCGACGGCTTGATCGGCTGGATCGTCGCGCGGATCGGCTAGACCGTGATCTCGGTATCGCCGTCGAGATGCTCGCCCTGTTCATCCGGTTCTGGCTGACCGCCACCCCATCCTTGCCTGAGGCGGTGCAGGCTGCGGCGCGCGCCAAGGGCCGAGAACGCTACGCGGGTTTTATCGAAGCCCTGGGCCGCCGATTGGCGGACGGACGGACCTTCGCCAAGGAGGTGTTTGGCGAGACGATGGCCCCCGACCGGACGGCCGCCCCTTCGCCTCGGCCTGGGCCGGACTGAATGCAAGGCCTTTCCGCTTCGCGCGATGATCTGGTGAAAGGCGCCGCGCTCCTGAACCTTCGGGATCTAAGCGCAACGACAGCGCTGGGGGCTCCGCGGGCGATCGAGTTCGCCGCAGCGCTGCGGGCGCGCCAACGGCGGACACTCGATCGTTCCGCGCGTTGATTCAGACCAGGACCAGACCTGGCGCTAGATCGGGTTGGTTCGGCGCGCCCAGCATTATGGCGCCCGGTCGGTCGTCGAGTTCGGCGTCAATCAAGGGCGCACGGGCCGAGGCGGAAATGTCCTCAACCCAGAGAGAAATGCATCAAATGCAGATTAGGACGGCTTTTGACGATACCCCAAGGGTTGGAGTCGGACGTCAGTCTACCCGCCGCGCCAGAGGATAGGCGATGATCAAGACCAAGTCGTCCTCCCCGACCTGCGCGATGCCGACGTTGCCGCCATCATAGAGATAGGCCGTGTCGCCAGCTTTCATACGCGTCGTAACGCCATCCGTGGTCACATCCCCCTCCCCGCTGACGACATGATAAACCTCGTCATGTGCGATGAGGTGCAGGCCGATTGAAGATCCTGGATGCATGACGCGCTTTCTGAACTCCATTGATCGGTTCGGAACCCCGCCTGAAATTCGGTAGGCCGTGCTCATGCCTGTGCCGTTATGCGGCGGCGTCTGGCGCACCATCGTATCGGCCTCGTGGATAACCCTACCGACCCCAGCTGGAGGCGAGGCAGGCGCGGGATGCGACTCCTCCAGCGATGCGGACAGAATCATCACGGCGACTGTGAAGCTAAGCATGGCATGTCTCCCGGTGTCAGAGTCCGGATCAACTCACGAACAGCGGTCTGTTTCAACCAAGTTGCATCGCGACCGACCGACGCGGTCTGCGCCAGATTTTCGGCGCTTCCGCTCATCGTCGGAGGCTCCCAGGCTGGCGTGATCTCGGCGAAGGCTTCTTTGCGAACCGTGGCCCGGCCGCGCGAGGACCGGGCTGCAGCGGCGATTTCCGTCAACGTTAGATCAGGTCCAACGCCGATCGTCGCGGGCGGCGACCGAAATCCGCAAGTCTTTCTACCCCGTGGCCCTACACCCGCAACGCGACTGTTGCAGCGACGGGAATTTCGCTCCTCTTAGTCGCCCGTCCGAGATCGCATCCGTGATCTTTCCACGACGGAGCCCGCGCCATGATCGCCGACCGAAGCCTGCGAATGCTGCAGACCGCGCTCGGCGTCGCCATTGGCGCCTTGCTGAATGAGGACGACGTGGTTGAGGTGATGCTCAACCCCGACGGCCGGATCTGGACTGATCGCCTCGGTGTCGGTTTGGTCGATAGCGGCCATCGGCTTTCCGCGGCGGACGGCGAACGGCTGATCCGACTGGTCGCTCACCACGTCGGCGAGCGCGTCGACGCCGAGCGCCCTCGGATTTCAGCCGAGCTTCCCGGCGGCCAGAGGTTTGAGGGCCTGATCGCTCCGATCGTGACGGCGCCGACCTTCGCCATCCGCAAACCCGCGGTCGCCGTCTTCCGTCTAGACGCCTATGTCGCCACCGACGTCATGACCCAGGCTCAGGCCGACCATCTTCGTCTCGCGGTCGCCAACCGCAAGAACATCCTGGTCGTGGGCGGCACCTCGACCGGCAAAACCACTCTGGTCAACGCCCTGCTCGCCGAAATCGCCGAAACCGGCGACCGGGTGGTGTTGATCGAGGATACGCGCGAGCTTCAGTGCGCCGCCCCTAATCTCGTCGCCCTGCGCGCAAGGGATGGGGCCGCCAGTCTATCGGAACTCGTGCGCTCTGCTCTGCGCCTGCGCCCCGACCGGATCCCGATCGGCGAAGTGCGCGGCGGCGAGGCGCTTGATCTGATCAAGGCTTGGGGCACTGGCCATCCCGGCGGCGTCGGCACGCTTCACGCCGGCTCCGCCGCCGGCGCCCTCGCCCGCCTTGAACAGCTGATCCAGGAGGCGGTTGTCTCCGCGCCCCGCGCGCTGATTGCCGAGACGATCGACCTGATCGCCGTCCTCGCCGGACGCGGCGGCGCCCGTCGGCTGGTGGAACTCGCCGTCGTCGACGGCCTGTCATCCGCTGGCGGCTATCGCCTGTCCCACCTCGAATCCTGACTCCAAGACAAGGAACCCCCCATGGACCGCCAGTCCCGCTGCATCGCCCTTGCCATCCCCCTGGCCCTGATCCTGACCGCCGCTTCGCCGGCGCTTGCGGGCGGGTCCTCCATGCCCTGGGAAGCGCCGCTGCAGTCCATCTTGGAGTCGATCGAAGGCCCAGTCGCCAAAATCATCGCCGTGATGATCATCATCGTCACCGGTCTGACCCTGGCCTTCGGCGACACCTCGGGCGGCGCGCGCCGCATGATCCAGATCGTCTTCGGCCTGTCGATCGCCTTCGCCGCAAGCTCCTTCTTCCTGAGCTTCTTCTCGTTCGGCGGCGGAGCTCTGGTCTGATGGCCGAGACCCTGCCCGACGACTACACGGCGCCGCTGCACCGCGCCCTCACCGAACCGATCCTGCTCGCAGGGGCGCCGCGCGCCATCGCGATCGTCAATGGCACCTTGGCCGCCGCCTTGGGTCTGGGCTTACGGCTTTGGCTCGCCGGCCTAGCCGTCTGGCTCGTGGGGCATGGCCTAGCGGTCTGGGCCGCCCGACGCGATCCAGACTTCGTCGAAGTGGGCCGACGCCACCTTCGCCTCCCCACCTATCTGGACGCCTAGGATGCTGGCGCTACGCGAATACGCCAGACGCCCGAAGCGGCTCGCGGACTTCCTGCCGTGGGCCGCGCTCGTCGCGCCGGGGGTCGTTCTGAACAAGGACGGCTCTCTCCAGCGCTCCGCACGGTTTCGGGGTCCGGACCTGGATTCGGCTATGCCAAGCGAACTGGTTGCAGCCTCCGCCCGGCTCAACACCGCGCTTCGCCGCCTCGGCTCGGGCTGGGCGCTTTTTGTCGAAGCTCGGCGCGTCCCCACCAACGAATATCCTGATAGTGTCTTTCCCGATCCCGTTTCGGCCTTGGTCGACGCCGAGCGTCGCGCCGACTTCCTTGCCGAAGGCGCCCATTATGAGTGCCTTTATGTCCTGACCTTCGCCTGGATGCCGCCGGCGGAGGAAGCCCGTCAGTTTGAACAATGGCTCTATGCCGATCGGCCTGGAGGAGCCGCGGCCGGGAGCGAACATCTGGCCCTGTTCATCGACCGCACCGATCGTCTGCTGGCCCAGATCGAAGCGGCCTTCCCCGACATCGGCTGGCTGGACGATACGCAAACTCTGACCTTCCTCCACGGTGCCGTATCCCCGAAGCGTCAGACGGTGAAGCCGCCCGAGACGCCAATGCATCTGGACGGGCTGCTGGCCGACAGCGCCTTCGCCGGCGGCCTAGCTCCTCGTCTGAGTGAGGCGCATCTGAGGGTTCTGACCGTCACCGGCTTCCCCACCGCGACCTGGCCGGGGCTCCTCGACGAACTCAACCGTCTGGCCTTTCCCTACCGCTGGACCACGCGCGCGCTCTGCCTCGACAAGACCGACGCCGCAAAGATGCTCGGCCGTATCCGCCGACAGTGGTTCGCCAAGCGCAAGTCGATGGCGGCCCTGATCAAGGAGGTGATGACCAACGAGGCCTCCGCCCTGATGGACAGCGACGCCGGCAACAAGGCGATGGATGCGGACGATGCCCTTCAGGACCTCGGCGCAGACGGGGTCGGCTACGCCATCGTCACCGCCACCGTCGTGGTCTGGCATGCAGATCCGACTATTGCTGACGCCCGGCTTCGCGAAGCAGAAAAACTGATCCAAGCGCGGGATTTCACCTGCACGGTGGAGACCCTCAACGCTGTTGATGCGTGGCTCGGCGGCCTGCCCGGCCATCTCTACGCCAATGTCCGCTCCGCACCGATCTCGACGCTGAACCTGGCCCATATGATGCCGATGTCGGCGGTCTGGGCCGGACCGGACCGCGCCGCTCACCTCGACGGGCCGCCCCTCTTCTACGCCCGCACCGAAGGCTCGACGCCGTTCCGCTTCACCACCCATGTCGGCGATGTCGGCCATGCCCTGGTGGTGGGACCGACCGGGGCAGGCAAGAGCGTGCTCCTCGCCCTCATGGCCCTGTCGTTCCGGCGGTATTCCGCCGCCCAGGTCTTCGCCTTCGATTTCGGCGGATCCATCCGTGCCGCCGCCCTGGCGATGGGCGGCGACGTCCACGATCTCGGCGCGGCCCTGACCCAAGACCAGGATGGACTGTGCCTGCAGCCGCTTGAAGGGATCGACGAGCCGGGCGAGCGGAATTGGGCGGTCGCCTGGCTTGCAGATCTGGTCCGCCGCGAGGGGCTAGCGGTCACCCCCGATCTCAAGGACCGGATATGGAGCGCGCTCGAAAGCCTCGCCGGTGCGCCCGCCAGTCAACGCACCCTGACGGGCTTCACCGCACTCGTTCAGTCCCAGGAGGTCAAACAGGCTCTAGCCCCCTATACCCTGGCCGGACCGTTCGGACGGCTGCTCGACGGCGAGTTCGAACACCTCGGCGTCGGCGCTGTGCAGGTCTTTGAGACCGAAGGCCTGGCCGGATCGGCTGCAGCGCCGGCGGTTCTCGCCCATCTCTTCCACCGCATCGAGGCGCGGCTCGACGGAAGACCGACCCTGATCATCGTCGACGAGGGCTGGCTCGCCCTAGAGGACGCCAGCTTCGGAGCCCAGTTGCGCGAATGGCTCAAGACCCTTCGCAAGAAGAATGCTTCCGTCGTCTTCGCCACTCAGTCCCTGGCCGACATCGCCTCGAGCGCCTTGGCGCCCGTCCTAATCGAAAGCTGCCCGACCCGGGTCTTTCTTCCAAACGCCCGGGCGCGCGAACCCCAAATCCAGACGATCTACCGCCAGTTCGGTCTGAGCGATCGCCAGATCGACATCCTGGCCCAGGCGACGCCCAAGCGCGACTATTACGCCCAATCACGCATCGGCGACCGTCTGTTCGAACTGGGCCTAGGTCCCGTCGCCCTCGCCTTCTGCGCCGCCTCATCAAGTGAGGACCAGGCGACCATCGCCCGCCTTCTGGCCGAACACGGACAAACCGGTTTCGCGGCCGCCTGGCTGCGCGAGCGCGGCCTGCCCTGGGCGGCGGATCTCCTGCCCGGCCTCACCCCGTCCCCCTTCACCTCGTCCATGGAGCCTTATTCATGAGCCTGCACCTGTCCCCTGCCTTCGCCGCCGCCGCCGTTGTCTCGGCCTCTGTTCTGATGGCCGCCCCACAGGCCGCCATCGCCCAGGTCGCGGTCCATGATCCCGCCAACTATGCGCAAAACCTGCTCCAGGCCGCGCGGGCCTTGCAGTCCGTCAACAATCAGATCCAGTCGCTGCAGAACGAGGCCCTCGCCCTGGCCAACCAAGCCCGCGACCTCACCAGTCTCCCCGTCTCCTCGCTCGCGACCCTTCAGGCTCAGATGGAGCGAACCCGTCAGTTGATGCGCGAGGCGGAGGGCCTGGCCTATGATGTCGCCGACATCGAGAACGCCTTCGAAGCCCGCTATCGTACCGCTGATCTGTCGATCAGCGACCAGGCCCTGATCAATCGCGCCGAGACGCGTTGGCAGGCATCGGTTTCCGGCCTGGAAGACGCCTTGAAGGTGCAGGCTGTCGTGGTCGAGGGGTTCGATCAGACCCAGATCGAGCGGGATCGTCTGGTCGCCGCAAGCCAGGGCGCGGTCGGCGCCCTGCAGGTCACCCAAGCCGGCAACCAGTTGCTGGCGCTTCAGGCCGGACAGCTTGCCGACCTCTCCGCCCTGATCGCGGCGCAGGGGCGCGCTCAGGCTCTGGAGGCGGCGGACAGGGCCGCCGTCCGCGCCGACGCCCGCGCCCGTTTCAATCGCTTCATGGGAAGCGCCGCACCCGCTCCTGAGAACCGGCAGTGATCCGGGCCAACCCCATGGGCGCGGCAACAATCGTGATTGCCGCTGCAGCCGTCGGCGCCGCCCTGCTGGCGGCGATGAATGGCGCCAAACTGACCCAGACGCCCGACTCTCGTCCTCCCCCCTCGGCGGCGCGCGCGGACCTTGCGCGCTGCCGGGCGCTGGGTCCGGATGGCTCAGCCGATCCGTATTGCCAGGCGACATGGGCCGCTCAACGCGAGCGTTTCTTCGGCACGACTGCCGTTCATGCGCCAGCGAAGAGGCCCGGGGAGACAGGGCGATGAGCGGTATGGGCGTGATCGATCGCTTCTTCGAGGTCTTTGATCGCTACATTGATTCCGGCTTCGGCCTGCTAAGCGGTGAAGTCGCCTTTCTCGCCTCGACCCTGGTGGTGATCGACGTCACCTTGGCCGCCCTGTTCTGGGCCTGGGGTCAGGGCGACGATGTCCTGGCGCGTCTTGCCAAGAAGACCCTGTTTGTCGGCTTCTTCGCCTTCCTGATCGGCAATTTCCAACGGCTCGCGGACATTGTTTTCGCCAGTTTCTCAGGTTTGGGGCTGAAGGCCTCCGGGTCGGGGCTGTCGAACTCGGACTTCATGCGCCCTGGTCGCCTGGCCCAGATCGGCGTCGACGCCGGCAAACCCCTCCTGGAAGCGGCGGCGGAACTGTCCGGCTTTCCGGGTCTGTTCGAAAATTTCGTCCAGGTCATCGTCTTGATGGTCGCCTTCCTGGTCGTGGTGATCGCCTTTTTCGTCCTGGCGGTCCAAGTCTTCGTCACCTTGATCGAGTTCAAGTTGACCACCCTGGCCGGCTTCGTCCTCGTGCCCTTCGGCCTTTTCGGCAAGACTGCTTTCCTGGCGGAACGGGTCCTGGGAAACGTCATCGCCTCAGGGGTCAAAGTTCTGGTTCTGGCGGTGATCGTCGGCATCGGCTCAACCCTGTTCGACAGTTTCACCCGCGCGTTCGTCGACGTCGCTCCCACCTTGGAGGATGTGCTCGCCACCGCCTTGGCGGCCTTGACCCTCATGGGTCTGAGCATCTTCGGCCCCGGCATCGCCACCGGTCTCGTTTCCGGCGCGCCGCAGCTTGGAGCAGGATCGGCAGTTGGCGCCGGACTCGCCGTGGGTGGTCTCGCCATGGCCGGCGCCGCGGGCGTGCGTATGGCGGCGGCAGGCGGATCCACCCTAGCCGGTCGCGCTGGGGCGGGCGCGGGCGCATCGCGCGCAGGCGCTGGCGCCGGCGGCGCCTCGCGACATATGTCCGGCGGGCCTGGCGGGGGGTCCGCAAACGGAGGCCCTTCCGGCGGGCCAGCCTCGGCCAGACCAAGCGGCTCCGCAGGTGGGGCGTTAAGCGCCGCACGCTCGCCTGGCCGCAAAACGCCCCCCTTCCGTTCGGCTGCGGGATCCGATTCGACCCAGACGGCCAACCATGGCGGCGACACCGATTCCAGTCTGCGAACGGGGTCGCCGTCAGCGACTTCAGCGTCTCAGCCCGGGCCGTCAGGTCCGCAGGCGCCGCCCGACATTGCCTCAATCTCAAGTCCATCGTCGTCGGGTTCGCCAAGCCGAGCCGCATCAAGCCTGGCTACGGCTGATAAGGCGGATGCGGCCGTCCTATCTCCGCCCCCTCGAGCCGCCATGACTGAGCCCGCTTGGGCCAAGGCCATGGCCCAGCGTCAGGCCGTCAGCCGCGGCCTCTCCACCGCAATCCACGCCGTTCGCGCAGGCGACCGCAGCGGCGGCGGCGCGTCCGTCTCCCTCTCGGAGGATCGTTGATGATCCCGTTCAAACGGGCCTCGGCCCACTATGGCGAAACCCCCAGTCCGGTCACGCCCTATCAGCGCGCCGCTCAAGCCTGGGACGATCGCATCGGCTCGGCCAGGGTCCAGGCCCGAAACTGGCGCCTCATCGCTCTCTTGTCGGTGGCGACCACAGCCGGCTTGGCCGGCGCGCTTGTCGTCCAGTCTGCGCGAGGCACGATCACACCCTGGATCGTCGAGGTCAATGAACGGGGCGACGCTGTCGCCGTCGGCCCTGCGATCACGGGCGCCCGGCCTGACGATGCGCAGATCGCCTGGCACCTGGGTCGGTTTATAGAACAGGTTCGCGGCGTATCCGCAGATCCCGTGATCGTGCGCGAGAACTGGTTGCGGGCCTATGACTACGCGACCGACGCCGGAGCCCAGGCCCTGTCGGACCATGCGCGTCGCAATGATCCCTTCGCCGAGATCGGCCGCATTCAGGTCAGCGTCGAAATCTCCAGCGTAATCCGCGCCTCGCCCTCATCCTTCAGGGTCGCTTGGGTCGAGCGGCGTTTCGTCGACGGCCAACTCTCAGACACGAGCCGCTGGAGCGCCATTCTCACCGTGGCCGTCCAGACGCCCCGGACGGCTGACGCGCTGAGACGCAACCCGCTGGGCGTCTACGTCCAGGCTCTCAACTGGTCCAAGGAGCTTTCCTGATGTCTTGCGTTCATTCGACGGCCTTGGTCGCCGTTCTCATCGTCGGCGGCTGCACCACAGCGCCCAACGCTCCCCTGTCACCAGCGGTGCTTGTCGCCCACCCGGAGATTGGAGCGGCGCTTCAAGTGGAGGCTTCGCCACTGTCGGCGCCGGAGGTCGCCGTCGCCACCGGTCCCGCTATCACACCAATCATTTCGGGACCTCAAGACGATCGCCCGCCCGAAACGCGCATCCGCGAGGCGAATCAGGCCGCTCGGATACAGCCCGATAGCGCTGACTATGACGCCGCAGCCCAGGTCTACGTCTATTCGCCGAACAGACTCTACCAAGTCTACGCCGCGCCGGAACGGATCACCGACATCGCCCTCGAGCCTGGCGAGACCTTGTCGGGCGAGGGCGCGATCGCCGCAGGCGACACCGCGCGCTGGATCATTGGAGAAGCGGTCAGCGGATCCGGAGACCAGGCGCGCACCCACGTGCTTATCAAACCGACACGCGCCGATCTCGCCACCAATCTGGTGCTTCATACGGACCAACGGACCTATCTGATCGAACTGCAGGCCCGACCGGACGTCTATATGGCCTCGGTTACCTGGCGCTATCCTCAAGACGAGGCCTTGGGGCTGCAACGCGTCGCCCAGGCTGCGGCAAACCGTCAGACAGAACCGCGGATCGACGTCGACAGGCTCAACTTCACCTATGTGTTGTCCGGAGATCGCGTTCCCTGGCGTCCGACGCGTGTGTTCGACGACGGAACGCGCGTCTTCATCGAGTTCGATCCGGAACTCGATCGCGCGACCCTCCCACCGCTTTTTCTGAAGCGCGCCGAAACGTCGGATCCCGTCCTGGCGAACTATCGCGTCCTGGGCCGGCGCATTGTCGTTGATCGGTTGTTTGACACAGCGGAGTTGCGGCTCGTCGAAGGCCGTCAACAGCGTGTCGTCCGTATTGAGCGGCGAGGCGCGGCACGATGACCGACGCTCACCGGAAGATGCAGACTGCGGACGAGGTCGCTCACGCCATGCGGCTACGGCCCTCGCCCCCCAAGGTCATGCGCCTGTCGCGCAAGGCGCTGATGATCGGCGGGGGCATGTTGTCCGTTCTCGGCGGAGGCCTGCTGATCCTGGCGCTGCGACAGAGTGAATCCGGTCATTCGGTCGCGCCTGAGCTCTACCGACCGGCCGAAACGGCGCCCGAACAGGTACGCATGCTTCCCGACACCTATAGCGGTCCGCGGCTTGGCCCTCCCCTGCCCGGCGATCTCGGCCGTGCGATGCTGCAGAACCAGCGCCAAGATGAGGCCAACATCGCAACCGACCCGCAGGCCAGCCTAGCCGCCGCAACCCCGTCTTCGCCGAATCCGGCCGAAACGGCGCGTCTCCAAGCTTTGGCGCGTGATCTTCAAATGCAGGAGGCGGCCGTCACGAGCGCGCTTTTTGTCGGCGTGAGCAACTCGGCAGCCGCCCCGGCGACAGCTGGACCGGCGATGGCTGATACGCCCCCCTTATCGCCACCGATGCCGGTGCAGGCCGGCGCGGCCGCAACGCTTTGGCCAGGGACGGTGATCTCCGCAGGCCTGATCACCGGCCTCAGATCCGATCTTCCCGGCGCCGCCTTGGGCCAGGTGTTGGAAGACGTTCTGGATAGTCGCACCGGTGAGACCGTCGTCATTCCCCGCGGCGCTCGGCTCATCGGCGCCTATGACGCACAGGTGGGCCAAGGGCAGTCGCGCCTCAAGGTCGTCTGGAACAGCCTAATCCTTCCGGACGGGCGCCGCGTGCGCCTTGGCGACGTAGCCGCCAGCGATGCTCACGGCTACGCCGGCCTGCAGGATGGCGTCGACGACCGATGGAGAGAACGCTGGCGCGCCGCAGGCCTGACGACCCTTCTCTCCGTAAGCGCGGCTGCGACCGACGGTGGGGACGACGACCGCCTGGTGCGTTCGCTGAGGGAGGGCGTCGGATCGGGGGTGGATCAGATCGGGCGCAACATCCTGGCCCAAAGCCTGTCCCTGCCACCCCGGCTGACGGTTCGCCCCGGCCACCTCTTCTCGATAATCTTGACCGAACCGCTCTCGATAGAGGCGGCAGGAGACTGAAATGAGCACGTTGAAGCTGGCGGGCCTCCAGGACGATACGCCCGTGAAACTGACTTTAGAGCTACCGGCTGAGATCCACCGCGACCTTGTTCTCTACGCTGAACTTCTCGCGTCCGCCGACGGTGCAAACCTGGCTCCTCAGCAATTGGTCGGCCCGATGCTGAGCCGTTTCATGGCGACGGATCGTTCGTTCGCCGCCCAAAAGGCGCGTTTCCAGACGCGGCGCACGACATGAAACTCCCAAAAGCCGCTCTGTGACGTTCTCCATCTGCGGCCTGGCCGCCCTCAAACCGGCGAGGTCACGGCTGGAGGACGCCGGGAAGCGCTGACGAAGCGGCGCAGCGCGGGATTGTCGTTCCGAGCGCACCAGGCGGCGGCGACCGCCAACGGGCTATCCGGAGCCAGAGCCAAGGGTCGAATGACCAGATCCGGATCGGGCCGTAGGCTTTTTAGCGAGCCTGCCGCCAGCACGGTCACGCCGAGACCCATCCGCGCCTGGTCAAGCAAGACGGCCGCCCCGGCCTCCTGCATCACGATCCGAAAGTCCGGATAGGCGTCGGACAGGCTGAAGGTCGTGCGTCCGATATCACCTGCGCTTATGAGCAACCGTTCGCCGCGGAGATGCTCGGGCGCGATGATGTCGAGCGACGCCAAGCGATGGTGCTGCGGAACGGCGATGAACAGGCGTTCCCGCCATAGGATCGAGATGTCCAGGCCTGTGACCGTCATGCCGCCGGGAAGCACGGCGATGTCCAGACGTTGGTCCGCGACCGCCTGGAGGTGATCTTCCGCCCGTCCCTCCACCATCTCGATCTGGACGCGCGGATGCGCCGCATGAAACCGCGCGATCAAATGGTAGAGCGTTTCACCAAGAAGCGAGAAGGTCAGGCCGATCCGCAGACGGCCGAGCCTGCCGGCGCCGGCCAATTGGGCATCGGCCACCGCCACTCCAAGGCTGTCCAGCAGAGCTTCGACGCGTCGGAGGAAGCGTCTTCCCGCATTTGTGGGGGAAACCCCTCTCGTGCTCCGATGAAACAGCGACACGCCCAGATCCTCCTCAAGTCGACGAATACGACGGCTGATCGCCGACTGCTCCACGCCCAGCGCAGCCGCCGCGGGACGGAAGCCGCCAGACCGCGCGACCGCCATCGACCAACGCAGCGAGATGAGATCGATGTGCACAGGATCCGGAGACATCGCTTTTAGCTTGGATCAAGCGGCGGCTGGTCCGCTTCGAAGGCGATAGCGATCGACGCTGCGATGCGATCATGATGGTAGCCCCGGATGAGATCGCCCAACAGGTCGATCCGATCTTCCGCCAGGCTTTGTGTCATCGCCGAAAAGGCGCGCGCCGGCTCGCCAACAACCTGACGCTCGGCCATCCGCAGTCGCATCAGATGGAAAGCGACACGGTGGTAGGCCTCTGCAAGAGCAAGATCGCCGCCTCGACCGACAATCCAATCAAAGAGCTCTTCGGGACAAGACAAGGCCGCCTGTGGAGTCCATTGGCCCACGAAACGTTGCAGGCTCAGTTGCAGGCAGTCGTTTCGGAAACGGTAGCGATCCCGAACAACACCGGCCTCGATCCTTGACGCGCGATACCCGCCGGCAGGCACATGTTCGACAAGACCCGCGCCGCTCAACCAGGCGAGCGCTTCCCGTATTGGGGTCGTCGACAACTTCAGACGCCGGGCTTCATCCAAGATCACGACGGGTGCGCCGCCCGCGTAAACGCCAGACGTCAGCCGCCCCCGCAAATCTTCAAGCGCTGTCGAGAAGGGATCGCGATCACGCACCATCGGAGCCTCGAATCACCGTCGTTCGGCGACTATCCGTGTGCTGAGGGATCAGGACAGCCCTTGGCGTTTCAGAGGAGCTTTTAAGCCCGGTCTTGTGCGCGCTGACGCGCAGGTTTTGTTCGCCAGACCGACTTTCAGCGCCAGCGCCTGTTGCGAATAGTTCCTAAAAATCGCAACTGGACGTTGATCACCCATCCTCACGCTTGGACGACACGACCGCTAAGGAGACAGAGGGATGCCGAGGACCGCGCCTGACCCGTTGCGTGACGGACGCCTTCTGTCTCAGGCGATCAAAGCCATCCGCCGTCTCAAGCGGTTGAGCGCTCGCGAGACCGCGGAGCGCATGCATATGGGATTGCGGACCTATCAGCATTTCGAAGCGGGACGGAACAAGCCCAACCTCGAATATATCCATCGCTTCTGCGAGGTGACCGGCAGCGACGCCTTCGCTCTCCTCGGCGCCCTGATGATCGGCTCGCCTCATTTCGCTCGTCGCACAGCCGACAATAAGTTGATGACCATCTTGATGATCGGCCTGCAGAACTATGACGCCGTCATGGGCGACCGGATCCTGGATCAGGATCCGCGCACCCTGATCACCGCCGTCGAAGCGATGTTCGAACGTCTGATCCAAGATGCAGACGCCCGCGACGCTGAGGCCAAGCTCTGGCTCGCGGACGGGGTCAGTTCCCTCAAATCACGCCGCCCGAAACCGGGCCGGTGAATATAGTTCGGATATAGCTTCATTTGCGTGTCGTGGGCGGTCTCACTGACGTCGCCACATCCCGTGGCGTGAAAGGAGACCACAATGACCACCTTCTTCAAACTCGTCGTCCTGGGCAGCGCCAAGACCCTGACCCACGGCGGCCCCTTCGGCCCGGATATCGAGCCGAACCTGCAACCGACCCGCGCTGTCGGTTGAGCGTCAGGGGCGGCCCTATGGCCGCCCCTGCGTCTCAATATATTCCGGATATAGCTTCACTCCAGATCGCGTTCGCCGTCTCCTCCGATCGCCGCTTCCGGCAATCCCAGCAAGGAGATCCCATTATGAAACCCTTCAGCATCCTGGTTCTCGGCGCCGCCCGTCGCCTGACGGAAGGCTTCCCGGGCGAGCAGATCGAACTGAACATGCAGCCGGCCCATTCGGTCGGCTGACACCCAGGCGACCGTCCCAAAGGCGGTCGCCTGACGGGTTTCTCTCATGCACGCCTTTCTGCCGTCTAACGTCCATTTCGCCTGGATCGGCGACGATATCGTCGCCCTGGATGTGCAGCGCGACGCCTATCTGTGTCTGGTCGGGGCGGCCTCAGCCATCACCGACGAAGGCGGGGGGCGGATCGGTCTCGCAGGGCCCGACGTCCTGACGCTCTTGGCGACGGCCGGATTGGCGCAGGCGGAACCGGACCCATGTTTGCGACCGACGGCGATGGCGCCGCGAGCCGCCATCTCCCCCTTTGATGTTCCCTCAAGCCCGGTCGGCCTTGGCTTTCTCATCAGCGCGCTCATATCCAGCCGGCACTATCATGGGCGTGGGTTTTCGGAACTGATCGCTCGCGCGCGCCGGATCAAAAGGCAGTCGCCGAGGCCAACGACGCTCGATCTGCAAGCCTGCGTCTCAGCCTACCGATCAGGACTGCCTTTGACGCCGCGACAAGGCGTCTGCCTGCACCGAAGCTTCATGCTGCTGCACTATCTGAAAGAGCAAGCTATCTCTGCGGACTGGGTTTTCGGCGTCCGCACCTGGCCTTTCGCCGCCCATTGTTGGCTGCAGATCGGGGATGTTGTCGTCGGCGACGACCTGCACCGCGTGTCGCGATACACGCCCATCCTCATCGTCTGATGATACCCTATACCCTTATCGCCTCTCGATCCGGTCGCGGCCCAAGCGATGTCGTCGGTCGCTTTGAGGCCGCCGTCGACGCGCAAGGGTGGCGGCGGGAAGCGCTCAGTCCGAGGGTCACCTTGGCGGTCGGACCTGGGCCATCGCTCGACGTTCAATCCCTTGGGTCTTGGCGACTGATGGGCGACGTGTTCCGGCGTGGACCCGCTTGGTCGCGAGAGATCGATACGCCGGAGACTCTGATCGACCAGGTCTGGGGTCGCTATGTGGCGATCCGCCTTGATGAGGACGGCGGTCTCGCCGCAGTTCTGCGAGATCCGTCCGGCGCTCTGGACGCTCTAATTCTTCGAAACGAGGAGTATTGGGTCGTGACGTCAGACCTGCCCGATTGGTTGTTGACGGCGCTGCGGCCTCAACTCCACATCCTCGAAGCTCCGGTCGCGTGCGTCCTGCAGGACCCGACCCGCGCCTGGGATGCCAGCCTGCTCAGCGGCGTCGACAGCCTAACGGCTGGGGCCATAGTGACCTTTGAGGATTCGCCGATCGAGAGACAGGTTTGGCGACCCTCGGCCTTCGTCGACAAAGCTTCCGATCTGTCGGTCGAGGCGGCGGTCGGTCGACTGCGGGACGTGGTCGATGACGTCGTTAAGGCGCTTGCGAGCCGACCGGGTGTGGTCGCCGCCGAATTGTCGGGGGGATTGGACTCCAGCATCGTCGCGACGAGCTTGAAACGCTCAGATTGCGCGGTGAAGCATTGGCTCCACAGTTACGGGGCAGCCCCTGAATCCGATGAACGGTCCTTCGCCATCCCCCTGGCGAGGCAGCTTGGTGTCGATCTTGAGTTTCTGGAACGGCCAGATAGCCGCTTCTCGCTACAGGATTTGGAAGGCCTTTCCCGCAGCGTTCGCCCCGGCTTCAACGCCATGGATCCGACCAACGACGGCATCGCCGCCACTAGGCTGAAGGCGCTCAACATCGACGCCGTGCTCACGGGGAAGGGTGGAGACGCCGTCTTCTTTCAAGCGTTCGGCCAGGAGGTCTATGCCGACCTTCGGCGAAACCGCGGCGTTCGGGCCTGGTGGTCATCCACACTGCCGTCCGTGGCGCGCTGGGAGGGACGCTCGATCTGGTCGGTCATGGCGGGAGACGCCGCGCGGTCCGAAGACCCCGCCGTGGGCTTCCTGACCAAAGACCGCGCGAGCCTCCCGCCCCATCCCTGGCTGGAGGCGAGTGAGGGGATGGGTCCCGCGAAGCGCTTGCAAATCGTCGGCCTGCTCGACGGCATCGGCTTCAGCGCGCGGTCCCTCCAGACCGACGTCGCCGATATCCGCCATCCGCTGCTAAGCCAGCCGGTCATGGAGACCTGTCTCGCCATTCCCGCGGACCGGCTGACGTTGGGCCGCGATCGCGGGCTGGCTCGGCTCGCCTTCGCCGATCGCCTGACGCCGCAAATCGCAGCGCGCCGATCCAAAGGAGACCTGACCGCCTACTACGGTCGCTTGATCGCCCGCAGCCTCGATACGCTCCGGCCTTGGTTGCTAGACGGCGAGTTGGCCTCGCGTGGCCTGATTGATCGCGAACGGACCGAGCCGGTTTTGTCGGCCGACCATTTGATCTGGCGGGGCGGCTATCGTGACATCATGGTCGCGGCGGCGATGGAGAGTTGGCTCCGCAACTGGCGGGCGCGTCTGGAGGCTGCGGCGCGGACGTCCCATTGACCAGATAACAGTCAAGCCAAAGCTCGATCTCACGATAGACATCGATCATGTTCGCCGGACTGTAGTTCCAGTGACCTTCGCCCCAATATGTGACGAGGCGCGCGGGCTTGCCTTGCCGATGCAGGGACGAGAATATCAACTCCCCAGACGACATGGGCACGACATCGCGGTCCGAGGCGATGATCAGCAGAGGGTCAGCGATCCGATCTGCACGGTTGAGCACATTGGCTGCCGCATAGGTCTGCACCTTCGCCCACGGCGGTCCGCCCAGACCCCCTTGGCTCGTTTCAGCCCAGCCGGCCCGGTAAAGAAGATAGAGATTGTCCGACAGAGCCGATCGCTCGGTGGCTTGAAACTCGCCCCAGGCGACCGCCAGATCCGACGGCCCGGCCCAGGACATATAGGCCCTGTGCCGCCGTGTCGCGGATGCGATCATCATGGCCGAATAGCCGCCGAAGCTATGGCCAATGACGGCTGAACGGCCGATCGGCAGCCCCGGCACGGCCGCCCCAGCGGCATCCAGCGCGAGATCGACATTGCGCGCAAACGCTTCGGCGCGGCCCGCAGCAGGGGCGTCCGGCATGGCCGCCCAAAGGACGGCATAGCCGGTCGATGCCAGAACCTGTGGATTGAGCCCCGCCAGGAAAACGCCAGGATCATAGATCCAGCTCGTCGCGCGCGAGTCTGGATAGACCGCCACCACCACGCCCTTGATGGCCGAGATCGGGCGGTTCGGCGGCAGAAAGAGACGGCTCGAAGCGGGCTGGCCTCTTCGATCCTGATGCGGCACGTCCACGACCTGAGCGAAGGCGAGATCGGCGAAGTCGGCGTTGGCGACCGCGAGATCGACCACGCCGTCTCCGGTCTCGCGCACCAGATGGGTGACTCCTTGAGCGCGCCGCTCAACGATCGCAGCGGCGGCCGTGCCGTCCACCCACCAGACCGCGCCGGATTGGGGCTCGGAAACGCGACGGGCGCCTGCCTTACCGACGATCCAGGCGGCGCCGCCTTCATCAAAGACGGGCGCCCAGTCGCGTCGCGGATAGCGGTTCAGTTGCTGCCGCTGCGGCGCATAGACGTCCGGCGCGATGCGCGATTGCAGCCTCATATCCAGCGGCGTCAGGCGATGAGGATCCTGGCCCGCACGAACTCTCCAGACGGCGCCGTCGGCCACGGTCAGCAGATGATCGGATGCGACTGCGGAGAGGTTGGGACTGGGCTGGATTAGACCGGCGGTGAGAACAACCGCACAGCTCCCGACAGCGTACCAGTCGCGTCTGGCTTCACCCGGCAAGCTCGCGAAGATGACCGGCGTGTCGCCCATCCAAGTCGCGCGGATTGCTGTCGTGAGATCGAAGGGACGAATGCCGATCGGATCCAGCTTGCCCTGCAGCAGAGGCGTTTTCCTGCCGCCCTCGACGTCCCAGCGCCAAAGATCGCCACCCTTCCAATCGTCTCCATCGCGGCGAGCCCAGACCAGAAGCCGATCATGGTCCGGCGCCCAGTCCAGCAGATTGGCGGCCACATCCCGATCCTGGCCGAACGTCCGCACCTTGCCGGTGTCTGTTGAGATCACCTTCAATCGACTGCGCCAGGTCGCCGCCAACTGGACGAGCGGCTCCGCAGACGCGATCCCCTCCCCGCGTTCGAGCACGGCGACATATCGACCGGACGCGGAGGGGGCCGCGTCCAAAATTGGGCCCCGCGTCAGGGTTTGACTGTCTCCGGTCGCTGCGTCGAAAAGGATGAGATCAACGATCGGCCGTGGATCATCGGGCGTGGCCACGCCGTCGGCGGTTTCCAAAGCAGTGGCTGACAGCCGTCCGGCGTCGCGCGCCGCCCACCGCTGCCGCGTGTCGTCGCGCGCATAGCCGTCATGTCGCATCGACCAGGCCGAAGGTCGGCCTGGCCGCACAGGCAGGAGAAGCCGATCGCCCGTCATCCAGGTCGTTCTCACGCCCTCAAACGACAGTTCTGGGCTAAGGCCTGTCCAGCGCAAACGATCAGCTGCGATGTCGTAGACGCCCGCTTCCCACCTTCCGGCGTTGAAGCCGAAGACCGACAGATATCGACCGCTGGGCGACCAGTCGCCCAGCACTTGGCCAGGCGGCTGGTCTCCCTGCAAGACGCGGGGCGGTCCCTCGCTCATGAGGGAGAGATGCACCCGGCCCGTTGTCCAGTTTGCTCGAGGTCCAAGATCAAACCGGGAGGACTGATCCCAAGGCCCGAATGTCTCATAGGCGACGGTTAGACCGTCGGGCGACACGGCGGCGCGCCCCACGTCTTCCATGTGAGCGAGATCTTCGACAGTGAAGGCGCGGTGCTGCGCGAGCGCGGGGAAGGCGCAGAACACCAGCGCCGCCATGAGGCAGCGACCGATCTGACTGATCATAAGAGGTTACCAGCGTTTGATCAGCTGGAGCGCCACGACCCGGCCCAGGACGTCGGCCTGAGCGGGATCGAAACCGAAGCCCGACGAGAAGTCGTAGAAGGGCGGATCAGCGTCAAACAGATTACGGACCGACACGGTCGCCGTCAGTCCTTCACCCCAGCCTGTCGCGGGCGTCCAGGCCAGACGGGCGTCCACCGTGTTCCAACTCTCGATGCGCCGACCGTTACGATCGCGGTAGTCGGAGACATGGTTTAAATAGGCGCCGGCCGACCAGCTCTCCTTGGACCAATCCACGCCCATCTTGGCGCGCAGATCGGTTGGGTAACCGACAAGACCCACCAGGTCTTCGCGGGGCGCCGCCGGTGTCGTCTGGTTCAGATAGTCGAGAAGGTAGGCGGCGGATGCCGACAATCGGAAGGCCTGGTCGCGCCAAGCCAGCGGATAAGAGGCTTCGAGGTCGAACCCACGCACCTGGACCGAGGCCGCATTGACCCACCGCGCGTCGAGCACCAGCCGATAGGATTCGGGCGGGAACAGCGTGCCGAGCGAAAAACCGGGCGCGGAGATATAGGCTTGGATGAGGGCCCGATCGGCGGCGTTATTCGCCGGGTCAACCATACTGACAAAGGGAGCCAGCGCCGGATCGGTCAGCACATTGGCTAGACCCTCACGCGCAGGCTGGGCGATCCGGTCCGAGAACTCGGTGTCGAAATAGTTGGCGCTCAAACGCAAACCGCTCGCCGGGCGATAGTCGAAGCCGATCGTATAGGTGTCGGCGGTTTCCGGCTCGAGGTCAGGGTTGCCGCCAGAGAGATAGATGGACAGAAGGCGTGTTCCGGTTGGGGTCGGCACCAATGTCGCCCCTACCGAGGTGCGGCTGTAGATCTGCGGCAGGGCCGGCGCACGGAACGAGGTCCCGTAGCTGGCGCGCAGCGTCAGGGCGTCGCTCGGCGCATAGACGAGGCCGATCTTGGGATTGGTGGTCGATCCGAAGTCGTCATACTCTTCATACCGACCGGCGACCGACAGTTCGAGCCGCTGGACGCCCGGCCGGGCGTTGGCCTCTCCGACGAGCGGGATACGCGCCTCTCCGAAGACAGCGCTCACATCACGGGATTGCTCGCCGGGCGCACTTTCACGCGGTGCGGCGCCAGAGGTGAAACTGCTTGAGCGGGTGTTGAACGCTTCGCGCCGGACCTGGGCGCCGAGGGCCAGTCGGATTTCGCCGCCAGGCAGCGTCGCGACCGGCCCTTCCAGCAGAAGGTTGGCCGAGGTCGCGCGGCTGCGATCGAGGCTGTTGATGAAGCCGGAGGTGACGAAAGCCAGGACCTCCGGCGTATTGATCCCGCCTGCGGCGAACGGATTAAAATAGCCGTCGCGGCTGGCGACATAAGTCGTTGTTGGATTGTCAGCGACATTGCCCAAGGCCTCGTCCAACCGCCCGGAATGGATCTGACCTGGCAGGCGGTTCTCTCCCCGCTCCTCCGAATAGGACACATAGGCGTCGGCTGACCAACCGTTCCCAAGGTCATAGTCGCCGCCAAGGTTGACGCCGAGACTGCGCGATGTGCCGGCGTAGCGGCTGGCGCCCAGATCATCAAAGAAGGAATAGGCAAGCGTATGCGCCGTTCGACCATTCGGCGAGACGAAGAAGGGATTGGCCGACGTCACCTGGAAAACGGTCGAGGCCGGGGTCGTGGCGAAGGCGTAGTCCCGCGTGCTGAACCGCAGGTCCGCCGATAGCGACAGACGGTCGCCGACGGTTTGCGCAGCCCGTACGTAGACGCTGTGTCGCTCTTGACTTGGCGAGAGATCGACGCCCCGGGAGACGCTGTCCAGATTGGGGCGTCCGACCGCGAAATCCGCCGGCGTCTGCACACGGCCGCTCGCGTTGGGGCGCAGACCATAGGAGGCGACATAGGCGCCGAGCGCGGCGTTATAGTCGACGACATTGCCCGGCGCCGCGAAGATGGAGCGCCAGTCCGAACCGCCGAAAGGCCGCAGATCGCCATCGCGCGTATAGGCTCGGTCAAGAGAACTCAGCGGTTGGAGATGCTGATACTCATAGGCCGCCAGGATCGATCCGCTCGACCAGGTCTTGCCGATCAGATGCGAAGCCATCAGGTCCTCCGCCCCGCCCTTCGCCCCAGAGGCGCGCACCCGGCTTTCCTGGCCGTCGAACCAACGGCGTATGATGATATTGACCACTCCCGCGACAGCGTCCGAGCCGTATAGGGCAGACGCCCCGTCCAATAGGACATCGACCCGTTCGACCGCTGCGGATGGCAGGGCCGACAGATCCGCGAACTCGCCGCGATAGCCGGTGCCAGCCATGCGCCGGCCATTGATGAGGACGAGCGTCGAATCTGGACCGAGGCCGCGCAGATTGACGCCGGTCGCGACGCTGGAGTTGGACCCGGCGTTGTCCGCGCCTGCAAGCGAAGCCGTTGGCGTGCCAGAGCCGGCGTAGTTCTGCGGCAGGTCGGTCAGCACCTCGGCCACCGTCGCCCGCCCGCTGCGATCCAGCTCGTCGCGCCCCAGCACCCGCACAGGCGACGCCAGTTCTCCAGACACCTTCAACAGGCTGCCGGTGACGATGATGTCGTCGAGGGCGGCTGGGGCGGTCAGGACTTCAGCGGTCTGGCTCCCTGCCCCCTCGGCGCGGCGAAGGGTGATGACGCCAGGCCGCGTCTGCCGCCACGTCAAGCCGCTGCTCACAAGCAGCCGATCTAGCGCCTGGGTCACGGTCATCCGACCAGCGACACCGCCCGTTCGGCGCGCAGTGACGAGGTCGGTGGTGAACAGGATCTGGTGATCGGATTGAGCCGCCAACTGCCCAAGCGCCGCTTCGAGCGAACCGGCGGGAATGCTGAACACACGCTCGGTCTCAGCAGACGCCGGCGCGGCCATGGCGGCCATACAGGCGGCGATGGCGACGGCGCCGAACCCGTGGCGGATGGTGTAACTCATGAAGTCCTCCCCGACGACGCAGCATTGCGTCGGAGTAAGGACGGGTCAGACCCCCCGAGACCCTGGCAGCCGTCAGAGATTTTTTGTCCGGCGCGGGACAAGTTTGATCGCGCCTCCCGGCTGAGCCACGGCCTCCAGATCAAAAACATCCGATGCTGCAGAGACAAACGCGGCGCGATCCCCCGCCTGAAAAACGCCGCTGATCGGCGTCTCTGCGGCGTGCGGGGCGTCGATTTCGATCTTGGCCGTCAGATAACGATTCACTTCGGTCACCGCGACCTGGAGCGGGGTGTTTGAGAAGGTCAGCCGACCTTCCGCCCAGCTTGTTGCGACAGCGGCGTCGATCGGCTGAGTCCTTGCCCCCTGCCCGCTCGTCCGCGCCGACTGGTCCGGCAGCAGAATCTGATCCGACCCGCCCAGCGCCTCGACCCTTACCTTGCCCTCGACCAACACGACCCGCGCGTTTGCGCCGTCTAGGCGCACATCGAACACGGTCCCAAGCGCCGTCACCGTCATGGCGTCCGCGTGAACGCGGAACGGCCGGGTCGCATCGTGAGCGACTTCGAATAAAGCCTGGCCTTCAAGCAGCTCGATCTGGCGTTCAGAGCCAGACAGTCTGACGCGGATGCGGCTATTCGTATCGAGCTTGACGCTGGAGCCGTCGGCCAGAGCGATCGATCGTTGCTCTCCCACCTCAGTGGCGTAGATCGTAGCGGCGTTGAGCCTCCAATATAGGCCGGCGCCCAACCCGGCGATCAAGACGGCGACCACGCCGGTGAGAATCAGTCGGCCAGAGCCGGCCGTGCGCGACTTGGGCTGGCCTGCGGCCGATAGCATAGCGTCGATCTCGGGGTCGCCCTTAAGGCGAGCGAACCGATCCCAGTTTCGCTCCTGGCGGCGGTAAGCCGCGGCATTCTCCGGCGCCTTGCGCCATTCGAAGAAGTCATGCAGCGCCTCGGTCGATACAGAGGTGGCGCTGAGACGCACGAACCACTCCGCAGCCTCGCGGTCAGCGGGGGTCGCTGGTGTTTCACTCGCGCTCATCGCGGGCCCCTCCGATCAGCGGCGCAGTTGATCGTCGCAGTGTTTGAGGGCGCGCGCCATCCTCCACTCGACGGTTTTGACCGCAACTCCCAGTCGCGCAGCGATCTGGGCGTGAGTCAAACCCCCGAAGCGAGAAAGCAAGAAAACCTCGCGGTCTTTTTCGGGGATGGAGCGGATAATCTCCTTCAGAAGAAGGGTTTCATGAGGGCTGTCGAAGGCGTCGGCCGAGGGTGGCGCGTAGTGTTGATGCTTCTGGCGGACAGCGTCGCGCGCGATGCCGTCCAGTGCCAAGTTGGAGGCGATGCGCAGCAGGAGGGATTTGGGCGATCTGATACCGCGAACTTGGTAGGGCGCGATGCGGAGATAGGCTTCTTGGACTAGGTCCTCTGCCTTCTCGGCACCGAAGCGAAGCCGCAGACGGCCGCGGAGCCATTCGCTATACCGTCGATAGAGAGCAGCTAATGCTGCTTCTTCTGCTACCGATTTGTCAAAACTGGGCACCATTCGAAACACCCCACGACACGCTCAGGGGTCATTTTGACACGTTTGGGGGACAGCTAAAAGAGTCCTCTCGCGATCATTAGGCTGAATGAGCCTCACCGATCTAATGGGCAGAAATATTTGCCGGATCAGAAACGACCTCAATCTATCGCAAGAGGAAGTTGCGTTCGCGGCAGGCATGAAGCGCAGCTATCTCAGCGGAATTGAGCTCGGGCGAAGAAAGCCCAGCGTCAATGCGCTCGAAAGGTTAGCTATCGCACTTAAGGTCGATCCTCGCGATCTTCTAGCGCCCGATATTAGGTCAAAATGACACGGCTGGTGGACAGCATTGGGAGTGGCCTGGCGGTCTGTTGTCGCCATGGATTTGGTGGTGCGACTAGGCAGGAATGTTCGCGCCCTGCGAACTGCTTCCGGCATTTCGCAGGAAGAACTCGCATTCCGAGCCAACATGAAGAGAAGCTATTTGAGTGATCTCGAGAGAGGGACGCGGAACCCCTCGGTCCGCGCGCTAGGTCGGCTGGCAGACGCCTTAGCTGTCTCTCCCGGAAGCCTTCTTGATTAGCTGAAACCCGATGACAAAGCGGGCGAGGCGTGAGGTGCCGTCATTCCCTGATGTTGCAGAAGCGCCAGTTGCGGACTCTGGCTCGCCTCCAACAACCGGACCTTCGATGAACGGGAGCGGCATAGGGGCGAACCGCCCAGCATGTTCACCAACATGGCTTTGACTGCGGCGCAGGCCAGCTCTCCTGCCCGCCCGACGGAGCGGCTTTGCAGATCGAGGCATCCTATCAAACGCGGCACCGCGCTTTGCGTATCGCCGCCCAAGCCGAGTGGGCGCAGGTCATTGCGCCAGCGGGTTCTGTTCTGATGCAATTCAGCCCGCGCTCTCGTCAACACCATCGTTGACGAGAGCGCGGGGCCGTGGCAACTCTTCGTCAGGGAGAGCCTCATGGTTGAAGACGTTTGCATCGACATCCTCGTGATCGGAGCCGGCCTGGCCGGGCTGCGGGCGTTGCACACCTTCCGGGCTCAAGGGTTTTCGGTGCAAGTGCTGGAAGCCTCGGACGAAGTCGGCGGCGTCTGGAACTTCAACCGCTATCCCGGAGCGCGCTGCGACGTCGAGAGCTTCGACTATTCCTACCGCTTCTCCGAAGCGCTGGAGCAGGAATGGCGCTGGAGCGAGCGATACGCGAAGCAGCCGGAAATCCTGCGCTACATCCACCATGTCGCCGACCGTTTTGATCTGCGCCGCGACATCAGCCTGAACACACGCGTGCGGCGCGCTGTGTTTGACCCGGCGAGCAGCCGCTGGCGAATCGAGGCGGAAGACGGCCGCGGCTGGTCGGCCCAACGCCTTGTCGTGGCCGTCGGCCAGCTGTCGGCGCCGAAGGCCACGACCTATCCGGGACAGGACGCCTTCGCCGGCCAAGTCCTGTACAGCGCGCGCTGGCCGCGCGAGCCCGTGGCCTTGGATGGCAAGCGCGTGGGGATCATCGGCACGGGGTCGTCAGGCGTGCAGATGACGCCGATCATCGCGGCCCAGGCCAAGCATCTGACAGTGTTCCAGCGGACGGCGAACTATTCGATCCCCGCCGCCAACGCTCCTGTTTCGGACGAGGAGGATGCGGCGGTGAAGGCGAATTACCGGGCCCGCCGCGAGGCGGCGCGAAACTCGCCCAGCGGTCTGGGGTTCGCCCCCGATCCGCGATCTGCCGCCGAGGTCGACCCCGAAGAGCGGGAGCGCGCGTTCGAGGCCGCCTGGAACCGGCTGGGATTCGGCTTCGCCCTGACCTTCAAGGACATTTTGCTGAACCAGGCCGCCAACGACATCGCCTCGGCCTTCGTTCAGCGCAAGATCGGCGAACAGATCGAGGATCCGGCGCTGCGCGACAAGTTGGTGCCCAAGGGCTTTCCCTTCGGAACGCGCCGTCCCTCGGTCGACGGAGGGTACTTCGCCACCTTCAATCGATCCAATGTGTCTTTGGTTGATATCAGCGAGACGCCGATCGAGCGCTTTACCCCGACCGGTCTTCGCACCACGGCCGAGGAGGTGCCGCTCGACGTGGTCATCTACGCCACCGGTTTCGATGTGTTCACCGGATCGATCCTGAAAATGGAGATCGAGGGCCGCGACGGTCAGACGCTGAAGGACGCCTGGGTCGGCGGTCCGGTCAGCTACCTGGGCATCGGCGTCCACGGCTTCCCCAACCTGTTTTTCATCGGTGGTCCCGGCAGCCCGTCGCTGCTTAGCAATGTCATCCTGTCCAGCGAGGAACAGATCGACTGGCTCGCGGCCCTGTTCGATACCGCGCGACAACACGGTGTCGCAGAGATCGAAGCGACCAACGCCGCCCAGTCCGACTGGGTGGATCACGTCAACGCCCGCGCTCGAGAAACGCTCTACATGAAGACGCCCTCCTACTACGTCGGGGCCGAGATGCCGGGCAAACCGAGGGTGTTCATGCCCTATTCCGGAGGCGTCCGGGGCTATCGTCGCATCCTCGAAAAGGCGGCGGCCAACGGCTATGACGGATTTGACCTCCGGGTCGGAGAGGCGCTGCGTGCAGCCTTCTGACGGCTCGCTGGATCCCGATCTCGCGCGGTGGCTCGAGGACCCGCGGGTGGCGCTGCGAGTCCCCGCAGATCTTGCGATCTTCCGGAACGGCGCGAACGGATACCTGTCCCGAGCGCCAAAACCGGAGATCCGGACGGTTGAAGACCATCAGATCGCCGGCCCCGGCGGGCGTCTCTCCCTGCGGCTCTACCGGCCGACGGGAGACGCGGACACCGCCATCGTGGTCTTCCTGCACGGAGGCGCCTTCGTCTTCGGCGACCTGGACACCCACGACGCCCTCTGTCGGCGCGTGGCCCGGCGCAGCGGCCTGACCGTCGTCGCGGTCGACTACCGCCTGGCCCCCGAGTCCCCCTGCCCCGCCGCCATTGACGACGCGTTCGCGGCCGTCGTTTGGGTCCGGTCCCGCTTCCCCGACCGCCCCGTGGCGCTGGCCGGCGACAGCGCTGGAGGCTGGCTGGCCATCACAGTCGCCGCTCGTCTCGCGGGTCTCGAACAGCCCGTGAAGGCCTTGGGTCTTCTCTATCCGGCGGTCGACCCGCGTTGCTCCAGCGGCTCCCAGAAAGCGTTCGGGCGCGGCCATATGCTGACGCGCGACTTCATGGCCTGGGCCTGGCGCGCATTTGCGACCGAGGGCATGCCCGATCTTACGAAAGCCGATCTGTCCGGTCTGCCGCCAAGCGTGGTGATCACTGCCGGGTTTGACCCTCTGCGGGACGAAGGCTACGCCTTGATCGATCGGGCGCGCGCGGCGGGCGTTCACGTCGTCGCCCACCATTATCCGGACATGATCCATGGGTTCGCGGGTCTGCCCCAAGGCAGCCGACGCAGCGACGAGGCGCTTGATCGTCTGTCGGAGGGGCTAGTCTCAGCCCTGATCGAAGGGGTGCTCAGAGGCGGCTGAAATCCGCCCCGCGTCGGGCGACGAAGGCCGCAATCCCCTCCTGCCCCTCCGGTCCGGCGATGGCTTTGGCGATGTCTCGGGCCTCGCGTTCCAGCTGCGTTTCTAGCCCGTTGGACAAGGACTGGTGCAGCAGCGCCCGCGTGTGCGCAAAGGCCTGTCGCGGTCCCTCTGCGAGCGACCTGGCCAGGGCCAGGGCTTCGTCCTTCAAGGTCGCGTCATCGACCACGGCGGAGATGAGGCCGATCCGCTCGGCTTCGTCCGCGTCGATGCGCTCGCCTGTCAGCGCCAATCGCTGCGCCTGGCGAAGTCCGACCAGGCGCGGCAGAAGCCAGGTCGCGCCGCCGTCCGGCGTCAAGCCGATCGCGCCATAGGCCATGGCGAACTTCGCCGACCTGGCCGCCAGGGCGACATCGCCAAGGATGGCCAATCCGAAACCGGCTCCGGCCGCTGCCCCGTTGATCGCGGTCACCAGGGGCTTGTCCATGCGGCCCAGCCGCGCGATCGCCGTATGCAAGGACGCCGTGAGGGTCTCCACGAGCGCAGACGCTGCGGCGCCCGCTGCGGCGAAGGCTTTGACGTCGCCCCCGACGCAGAACGCGCGTCCCTGTCCCGTCAGCAATAGCGCCCGCACCGCATCATCCGCCGCGCAGGCTAGAACGGCGCGGCGGAGGCTGTCCGCCATATCCAGATCGATGGCGTTGCCGCTTTCGGGACGCGAGAGGGTCAGGACCGCAACGCGACCCAGAACCTCCACGTGAACGGCTTCGGTCATCGCTTCAGGACGATGGACGCGCCATTGGCCCCCAAGCCCAGGACGGCCGACATCGCGATGCGGGCACCTTCGACCTGGCGCTCGCCGGCCCGGCCCTGCAGCTGCCACGCCAGCTCGCAAACCTGCATCAAGGCCTGGGCCGTCGTCGCCTCGCCGAACGACAGGAAGCCCCCGCTGGGATTGACCGGCAGGCTCCCTCCCAGGCTCATATCGCCAGACAGCAATCGCGCATCGGCCTCCCCCGGTTCGAAGAAGCCGAACAGTTCGGGCCAGGCCAAAATGTGCCAGGCGGTGTTGTCGGCGATCTCGACCAGGTCGATGTCGCCGGCGCCGATCCCCGACCGTTCCCACGCCTTGTGGACGGCCGAGACGACCTCGCTGGTGTGCGCCACGCCAGGGCGCGGGGTCGAACCGACAGTGGGGATGCGCGCGGCGGGGTCGCCGAACCGGCCGGTGGCGATGGCGCTGGCGGCGACCTGGATCATCGGTCCTCCTGTGCGGCGTGCCTGATCCTCCGACCCCAGGATGACTGCGGCTGCGCCGTCACTGACCGCGCAGATTTCAAGCAGGTGCAAGGGGTCGCTGACCATGGGCGAACTCAGGACGTCATCGACGGTCGACGGCGTCCGGAACCGGGCGTAGGGGTTCAGGGCCCCATGGCGGCGCATGACGACCGCGGCGGCGGCATAGGTTTCAGGGGTTGTGCCGTGATCGTGCATACGGCGACGGGCTTCCATCGCCCAATAGGCGGGATTCGTGCCCCCCATGGTTTTCCAGCGCAGGAAGTCATGATCCGCTGGATCGTCCGCAGAGCCGGGCGGACGCGGGATGAACCCCTTTGGCATCCGTTCCGCCCCCATGGCCGCTACGGCGTCGTATTGGCCGCTGGCGATCAGCATATGGGCGGTGTGGAATGCGACGCCCCCTGCGGCGCAGGCGCCGCCGACATTGATGCAAGCCAGACCGTGCTCGGAGACGGCCTGCGTCAATTCATTGGCGTGCAGTCCCCACCCCATTCCGCCCTCGAACCGCGAACTGGCGGCGACCAACCCCTGCAGATCTCGCCACGCCAGCGACGCCTCGCCGAGCGCCGCTTTCAGGGCATGAATGGCCAGTTCGACCTGGCTCGTCTCCGGCCATTTGCCCCAGGGGTGAGCGCCGACGCCCAACACATAGACCGGCCTCACGCGACGGCTCCGTCGTCGACGACGAAACCATGGGTGACAACTGCGCTCCCGGCGCCGTCGTTCATCACCAGGGTCGAAAGACGAAGCGGCATGCCGATCTGAATATTCTCCTGCGGCGCAGCGACCACGCCCATGATCCGCAGGCCGTCCTCGACATCCACCAGCCCCAGCGCATAGGGCCGCCAGGGCTCCATCGGAAACAGCGCGGGCGGCCTGTAGCGTTGGATCGTAAAGCTGTAGAGGCGTCCGCGTCCGGCAATTCGCGTCGGGACGACATGTTTGCCGTCGCACGCGGGGTTCCGGCAGCTTGCCACGCGCGGATAGTACAGCGTCGCGCAATCAGTGCAGCGGGAGCCCAGCAAAGCCGGCAGGGCCTGGTCCAGCGCCAAGGCCTCGGCGACGACAGCGGTGATGGCGGGGTCCGTCATGAGCAGCCGGTCACAGCGAGAGGATGTCACGGGTTTCACGGAAGTAGAGGAGACCGCTGCTGACGTCGGTGACCTCGACCGCGTGGCGCACATAACGCCGCCCCCGTTTCTCGAACTTCTCAATCGCCCGGGTCGTAATCCGGACGGTGGCGCCGACCGGGATGGGCTCCAGGATCTCGGAGTCATGATAGGTGTGGATCGAGCCGATCGAGAACGGCCGCGTGGCGTCGAATTGAACCGACAGCACGAAGTGCGAGACCAGCAAGGGCGGAACGATGGCGCCGCCGAAAGGCGATTGACCCTCGATGTGCCAGCTGTTCATTCGCCAGCCCTCGTACCAGGGATTGAAGTCTTCGACGCCGTCCAGATAGAGGATCACCAGCTCGGCCGAGAGGTGAAGATCGCGCGACAGTTCATCTCCGATCTCGACCATATCCCAATAGGGTCGCGCTTCCGACGCCAGGCCGTCGATGAACGCGCGGGTCTGTCGCGCCTGAAGGGGGCTCATAGGCTTGAGCGCATCGGTGGCCGGGCGGTGAGATGGGTTTTGGGGCGTCATGGCTTCATTCCCTTGCACGAGGCGCGATCAGACGCCGACATCGACTTCGACCCAGCCGGCCGTCTTCTTCTCGCCCGCTTCGTTCTCGGCCCAGACATCGACGATGAAGCGGAAGCCGCCGCCCTTGGGCTGCTTCTCGCGCACGATGCCGTGGGTTGAGATGATCTCGTCGGCGAAGGTTGAGGCGACATATTTGAGGACGACGCGCGAGCCCCGGAAGAAGGCCGCTCCGAAATGATTGACGCACATTTCGGCGATGTAGGCCGATGACATCTCACCCGTCTGGATCGGGGCCTTGAGACCCGTTTCTGCGGCGTAGACCGGGTCCCAATGGTTCGGGTTGAAACGACCCCAAAGACGCGAACCCATCAACTGGATCGCGGCCTTCTTGCGCAGGCTCTGCAGTTGATAGCCGACCGGCGTGGTCGGCGAAATCTCCAGATCCTGCGGTAGCGATGCCCCAGCGCCATCCATGGCTTACTCCTAGTCCCATCTCCACGACAGGCACGGCCGTCGCGGGGGCGACGGTCGCAATACGCGACCGTCTGCAGCCCCTTGACCTCACTATCAACGCGGTCGTTGATTTCTGTCAACACTGGTATTGACAGATCGTCGGCCAGCGGTCTTCCTGAGTGGGTCGCAAGGTCTCGCATAAGACGAGCGGATGGCGGCAGGGATTGGAAAGTCAGGGGAGAGCCATGGCTGTATCTACGAAATCGCTGCTGATGGCGGGTAGCGCCGCAGCCTTGCTGCTGGTCGCGTCGAGACCGGCGTTTGCGCAATCAGCCGAAACAGAAGGCGCCGCGGCGCAGACCGAGGCGACGGCAGTCGACGACATCGTCGTTACCGCCCGACGCCGCTCAGAAACGCTGATCAGCGTTCCCGTTGTCGTAAACGTGGTGACGGCCGAAACGCTGGAGCGGAACCGCGCGGACGACCTGTCTCGCATCGGCGAGCTGACGCCCACTGTCGTGGTCGGCGCCTATAAGTCCAACGGCGGCGGATCAATCGCCATTCGCGGCATCAGCTCCCCGGCCAATCAGACCGGCTTTGAACAGGCCGTGTCGGTCGCGATCGACGGCGTCCAGACCAGTGACGGCCGGATCACTCAGATGGGATTCTTCGACCTCCAGCAGGTCGAGGTCTTGAAAGGACCCCAAGCGCTGTTCTTCGGAAAGAACAGTCCGGCAGGCGTCATCTCCATCAAATCCGCCGACCCGACCGACCAGTTCGAGGCGGGCTTGCGCGCCGGTTACGAATTCGACGGCGACGAGACCACGATCGACGGCTACGTCTCCGGCCCTCTGGCGGCGGGCCTCAACGCCCGTCTAGCGCTCCGCTATCGCAACCTTGACGGCTGGCTGACCAACACTGCCCAGCCGATTGCAAATCCGTTCTACACCGCCGCGTCAGGAGCTCCGGCCGGCGCCGCGACGCTGCCGGGCGTCTCGGACAGCCGTCCCGGCGACGAGGAGTTTCTCGGCCGCTTGACCCTCACGGCTGAGATCGCTCCGACCATCACCGGCCGACTAAAACTGTTCATGGGCCACAATGAGGATGCGGGGCCCGGCGTCGCCACCCAGAACATCGGATCCTGCACCGGCGGCTCTAATCCGAGGGTGTATGGCATCGCCGACCCCTTTGCGGACTGCGTTGCGGACAATCGCACGACCAGCGGCGACCTTCCCGATTCGATCGCGCGCACCATGCGGGGGTATCGCGGCGACAACAAAGCCTACGGCGAGCTGGACGTCTTTACCGGCGTTGTGGACTTCGACTGGGCCTTGACCGACGCGCTGAACCTGTCGTCGACGACCGGCTATAACTCGACGCAATACGAGTTCCTGTCGGGCCTGGACCAGACGACCTATTCGCAGCTCGCCTTCTACAATCGACAGACCAACCAAGAGATCAGCCAGGAGTTCCGGCTGACCAGCGACTATGCCGGACCTCTGAACTTCATGCTGGGGGCGTTCTTCCAGGTCACCGATCTGTTCACGACGAACGACACCAAGCTGCGCGACAGCAACTATCAGGCCGCGTCCGGCCGGTTCTCGACCTATGAGGACTATGCCAAGCAGAGTGGCGAGACCCAGTCGGTCTTCGGCCAGCTGGTCTATGATCTGACGGACAAGATCGAGATCGCGGGCGGGGTGCGGTGGACCCGAGAGCAGAAGGACTTCGCCAAGCGCAACCTCTACGGCATCGGCACCTTCGCCACCCAGAACACGACCTATGCGGGCTCCTCGACCATCGGTGAAATCCAAGGCCGTTTCGAGGACGAGAACATCTCGCCGGAGGCGACGATTACCTGGCGTCCGGACAGCAACCACACCTTCTTCCTCGCCTACAAGACGGGCTACAAATCCGGAGGGTTCGGGCTGACCAGCCCGTTCCAAACGACGACCGTGATCGGCGACATCGACTTCAGTCCGGAGTCGGCCAGCGGCTTCGAGGCCGGAGCCAAGGGACTCTTCGCCGATGGGCGCATCCGGGCCAATGTCGCGGCCTTCGCCTACAGGTTCGAAGACCTTCAGGTGAACACCTACGATCCGTCGCGCATCGCCTACACGATCAACAACGCCGGGGAGGTTCAACAGCGCGGGGTCGAGGCCGACGGAACATGGCAGGCGACGGACGGCCTGCAACTGCGGGGCGCGATCGCCTATGTCGATGCGCAGTTCAAGGACTTCGTGGGCCAGTGCTATTCCTACGCCTTCCCGACCGGGACGGTTCGGGCGACAGCCGTGGCGCCGGCGAACTGTTCGTTCGTCAATGCGACGGCCCTTACGCTGCAGCAGGACTTCGAAGGCCGAGCGCCTGCGCGCGCACCGCAGTGGTCGGGCAGCGCCGGCTTCACCTATGAGACCCAGATTGCGGGCTTCGGCGTGGCGGTGACCGGCGACGGCTTCTACAGCGACAGCTACTACGCCTCGGAGACCATGGCCCCGGCGACGCTCCAGGAGGCCTTCTGGCGCTACAATGCCGGTATCACCGTGACCTCGCCGGACGGCCGCTATTCGGCCCAACTGATCGGCCGCAACCTGTCCGACGAGAACTATATTCTTTACGCGGCGGACCGAACGGGCGGGAACAGCGTGCCCGGCGCAATCGGGGAGCAGCGCGGCGTTGTCGCGCGGGGCCGCGAGGTGGCCTTGCAGTTCTCGGCCAAGTTCTGATGGCGGACACCGCCCAGGCCGCCGGATCGAAGGATCCGGCGGCGTCCTCTTCGAGGATTCCGCCTGCGTCCGGCTACGCCTGGTATACGGTCGCCGTTCTGACCGTTTGCTACACCCTGTCCTTCATCGACCGACAAATCCTCAGCCTGCTCGTCGGCCCGATCAAGGCCGAGTTCGCAGTGTCGGACACCCAGATCGGCCTACTGGGCGGATTGGCCTTCTCCTTATTCTATACGATCGTCAGCTTGCCGGCGGGACGCCTGGTCGACCGGCTGAACCGCCGCAACATCATCGCCGCTGGGGTATTCTTCTGGAGCCTGATGACCGCAGCCTGTTCCGTGGCCATGGGCTATCCGGGGCTGTTCCTCGCCCGCATGGGCGTGGGTGTCGGCGAAGCGACCCTGGCGCCTGCCGCCGTCTCCATGATCTCCGACACCTTCCCAAACGAAAAACTGGGCGCCGCGATGAGTCTGTATGGCGTCGGCATCTATCTGGGGTCCGGGTTGGCTCTTCTGGTCGGCGGGCTTGTGGTCCAACTGGTCACCCAGACCGCGACCCTGACGCTGCCGGTCTTCGGCGAGGTCGCCTCCTGGCGCGCCACCTTTTTGGTCACCGGCATCCCCGGCCTATTGGTCGCCCTTTGGGTCCTAACCCTGCGCGAGCCGGCCCGTCGCAAGACCCTTGTGGCCGCCGACGGCGCGGTCGCGCGTCTCACGGTTCGCGAGACCGTCGCGGAAATCGCAAAGCGCCGCGTTGCGGTGGCCTCGATCGCCCTGGGCCTGATGTTCCAGGCCGTCGCCCTCTACGCCTTCATGCTGTGGTCGCCAGGCGTGCTGCAACGGTCCTTCGACTGGACGCCGCAGCAGACCGGCCTGGTCATGGGCTTGGTCGTACTCCTGGGCGGAAGCTTCGGTATGCTCATGGGCGGACGCCTCAGCGACAGCGGCCTGGTGGCCGGTCGTCGCGACGCCGCGCTCCGCATCGCAACCTTCAGCTCCATCCTTGGCGCCCTCGCCTTCGCTGTCTTGATCTGGGCCCAGGGCGCTTCGGACGCCGCCACGGTCGGGGTCTTCGCGGTCGGGGTCGTCCTTCTCGCTATGCCGGCAGGCAGCTGCTACGCAGCCTCGCAGATGGTCTTGCCTAACCAGGTTCGCGGTCAGGCCCTGGCGCTGATCCTGTTCGTCGCCAACCTGGGCGGGTTGACCATGGGTCCCCTCTTGCCCGGACTGCTCAATGACTACGTCTTTCAGTCCGAGACGGCCCTAGGGCTCTCACTGGGCATAACCCTGTCGGCTTCGACGCTGCTGGCCGCCCTCGCCTTTGCCTGGGGCCGGCGCGACTATCGCAAACACCATGAGCTGCTGAACCCCTGACCCTGGCTTTAGAGCGTCCAAGAACCCGATCATGGCTGCCAGCTTGCCCCCTCTCTCCGTCGCCGAACGTCAGGCCGCCACGGCGCAGGCCTTCGATCCGTGGCGACCGCGCACCCTGTACGACATGCTCGTCCATGCGGCGGAGCGGCATCCCGATCGTCCCTATCTGATCACCGACGCTCAGACCTGGTCCTACCGTCAGATGGCCGACTGGGCCGCGTCGGTCGCCGGCGGTCTGGTCGCCGCCGGGGTTCGGCCGGGCGACCATGTCGCCCTGGTCATGGCCAACTATCCCGCCTTCGCCGCCCTCAAGTTCGCAATCGCAGCCGTCGGCGCCGTCGCCGTCCCGGTGAATATCCTGAATCGCCGGGACGAACTGGCCTATGTGTTGCGTCAGTCTCGCGCCATCATGGTGGTTGCCATGGATCGCTTCCGCGACCTCGACTACCTCGGCATGCTGGATGAGATCGCGCCCGGGTGGGAGACCCGTGGGGGCGGCGCGGCCCTGCCCGATCTGCGCACGGTCGTCGTCTTCAAAGCCGAGGGCGACGGGCGCGCCGGAGCGACCACGTTCGGCGCCCTCGAGGGCGACGCCGGCGCGTTGCCCCGGGTCGACCCGACCGCCCCTGCAGACATCATCTACACCTCGGGAACGACCGGCGCGCCCAAGGGCGTTGTCCTGACCCACGACATGCTGCTGCGCGCCGCCTTCGGCAGCGCTTATGCCCGGGCCTTCGAGGACGGGCGCCGCATCCACTTCAGCCTGCCGATGAACCACGTCTACGGCTATGTGGAAGGGCTTCTGGCGGTGCTGTTCGCAGGCGGCGCGATCGTTCCTGATTTGAAATTCGATCCGCGCGCGACGCTGCGGGCGGTCGAGCGTCACAACGTCACCGATCTTCTGCTGATCCCAACGATGACCCTGGCCGTGCTCGACGCCCTCGTTGACACGCCGGTCGATACAACATCTCTGAGGGGCATGCTCTCGTCCGGGGGCCGCACGCCGCCGGGATTGTGGGATCGTATTCTTGCGACCTTCCACGGCATCGAGATCACGACCGGCTACGGCATGAGCGAATGTACGGCCTCCACGACCGTGACACGGCCGGACGACCCGACCGACCGGCTCCGTACGACCAATGGCCGCCTGCGCGACGTCGGGCCGGCGGGCGATCCGGCCATCGGACATCGCCTTGTCGATTACCGTGTCGTCGATCCGCAGACAGGTGCGGTTCTGGCGCCCGGCGACGTCGGGGAGCTGATGGCCAAGGGTCCCGGCGTAACCGCCGGCTATTATGATAAGCCCGAAGCCACGGACGAGGCGTTCGATGCCGACGGCTGGCTGCACACCGGCGATCTGGGCCGCATCGATGCTGAGGGCTATCTGAGCCTGGTTGGACGCGTGAAGGAAAGCTATCGCTGCGGCGGTGAGCAGGTCACGCCCTCTGAAATCGAAGACGTGCTCATGATCCATCCGTCGGTGCTTCAGGCCCATGTCGCGCCGGTGCCGGATGACCGGATGGGCGAGATCGGCGTAGCCTTCGTCGTCGTCCGCCCCGGGCATGCGCTGGACCCTCAGGCGCTGATCGACTGGTGCGCGGCGCGTCTGGCGCGCTTCAAGGTTCCCCGCCACATCCTGCCCATCGACGCGGCGGACGTCCCGCTTACGGCTTCGGGGCGACCTCGCAAATTTCTCCTTTCGCGCATGGCGATCGAACGTCTGGACCTGTCATGACCCAACCGGCACGCGTCGCCCTAGTCACCGGAGCCGCGCGCGGGATCGGCGCCGCGATCGCCGAACGGCTGGCCGCGGACGGTTGTGATATCGCGGTGATGGATCTGGACCCGGTGGCGTGCGCGGACACTGTTGCGCGTATCGAGGCGCTGGGGCGTCGGGCCGTCGCCGTGGCCGTCGACGTCGCCGACGAGGCTTCTGTCCAGACCGCCGTCATCGCGGCCGAAGCCGCGCTGGGGCCGCCCTCCGTGCTCGTCAACAATGCGGGGGTCCTGCGTGAGAAAACCCTGCCCAAGATGACGCTCAACGATTGGCAGGTGGTCCAGGACGTGAACCTGAGAGGGGCCTTTCTGATGTGCCGCGCGGTTCAACCGGCGATGCGTCGCCTTGGACATGGCCGCATCGTCAACCTAGCCAGCATCGCTGCGCTGGGCGCCTATGGGCAGGCCAACTACGCCGCGGCCAAGGCGGGGCTGATCGGCCTGACCAAGACCCTGGCCCTGGAGATGGGCAAGTCGGGCATCACCGCCAATGTCGTCGCGCCAGGCTTCGTCGTGACCCCGATGACCGCCGCCGTCGCCGAGCGGCTCGGCGTGACCTTCGAGGCGATGATCGCAGATGTCGTACGCGATATCCCAGCGGGCCGTCCGGGTCAGCCCGAGGACATCGCCAACGCCGTCGCCTTCTTCGCCGACGCCCGATCGGGCTTCATATCGGGTCAGGTTCTGTTCGTGGCCGGCGGACCGCGCGGCTGATTGAGTCTCTTGGTCTTTGGCCGCTCGCTCGCTAATCAGGTGCCAGAATGAGCCCCACCAGCGACAAGACCAGCGGCATCGGCAAACGGCGCAAGGCGGCGAAGGAAGAGAGTTCCGGCGCCTACAGACGACGTCGGCGCGAAATCGCGGAGGCGGCCGTCCGTGTGTTCGACCGTTTGGGCCTACAAGGCGCCAGCATCAGCGCAGTCGCGACCGAACTCGGCATCGACCGAGCCTCGGTCTATTACTATATCTCATCCAAGGAGGAGCTGTTCGACGAGGTCCTGCGCGCCGTGGCCGAACGCAACTCCCAGATCGCCACCGACATCGCCGCCAGCGCCCTGCCCGCTCCCGAGAAGCTGGGGAACCTGATCGTGTCGATCATGGAATCCTACGGGGAGCACTATCCGCTCCTCTTCATCTACATCCGCGAGAACCTCGGTCGTGTGTCCGACGCCCGTTCGAAATGGTCTTCGGACATGCGGCAGGTCAACCGGGTCATCGAGAACGCCTTCATTTCGATCATTGAGGAAGGTTATGCCGACGGCACGCTGCGCGACGTCGGGCCATCGCGCGTCGTGGCCTATGGCATGCTGGGGGTCGTGGGCTGGACCCATCGTTGGTTCCGTCCTGACACTTCGCCTCAGAGCGCGCGCGAGATCGGCGAAACTTACGCCAATATGATGATTTCCGGCATGCGATCCTGATCCCCTGCAGGCCTTCGGAAAGTCGTGACGCAAGTATCGAAAGCGTTCACCCCATCTGGCGGTCATTTCATAGTCTCGTGGTTCGCCAGGCTTCATCGCTATGACGCTAAAAGTGACCTTCAACGCGTTTGGAATGTACCGAAAGCGAGCAGTGACCCTGCATTGGTGGTTTCAGCAGCGTCCCCGGAGATGTCGGCATTGCGCCAGAGGCGGTCATCCACTGAGGCCAGAAACACGACACTCAGCCATTTGGTCGAAGCGTGGAAAAGTCCCGCTGTTTCACGGCCTGCATGAACTGCTCGTGCGTCAGAACGCACAAAGCGAACTCGCCCTTTTTGAATGGGCCGCCCAGCCGCAGCGAAACAGATTCGCTCGCGAGATAAAAAACGTGGCCTTGGTAGTCGAAGAAGACGTGCGCTTTGGCGCGTTTCCATTTTTCAATGAACTGCTTACTCCTGCCCATCCATCGCATGACCCCATAGGTGTGGCCCTCCAGCACGACGGGCCTCGAGCCGAAATCTAGCGAGAACCCGAAGCTGTAGCCGTTGAAGTTGGCCTCGCTGTGAATGTGCACGAGCCAAAACATTCGATGTGCTTGCTGGTAAAAGTTCTCCCTCGATCTCTGTTCGTCTGCCGAAATCGACGAGTGCTGAAGTTCTAATACCGTCGCTTGAGGCGTGCCCGCCCCACAAAGAACATCAGCGCGATGGCGCTCACCTGTTAGGGCGTCCACGAGCCCGATCTCACGACACTCTAGATCGAACTGCTCCTTCCATCCGAGGTGCCAAGGGCCTTCCGGCTCACTCCAAGAGTCGCAATCGCCCGCCTTGTGTCGCCAGTGACGGACATTTTCGACTGGCACGACGGATGTCAGCAGGCCGCCGCAGTCTCGGCAGGTCGTTCGCTCACCCTTCGACAAGGGCGGCCGGCTCACACCATCAACCCAAGCGTAGAGCATCACGCCTCGCACCCGGGCTCGGGTCATATAGCCGCTGTCGATGAGAGCACTTCATCACGCAGCCAATTTCTCCAGGCCTTGGAAGTGCGCGGGCGCCACCGCAGCGATCATGTCGAGGAGATGCTTCACGTTCTTCTGGCTCTCCGCGACAATTGCCGGGTCGATCCCCTTTCCTGTGCGATGGGATTGATCGTTGGTAAATTTGTAGATTGCCGTCTTCTTGTTTTCGTCGAAGTCTATTTCTTCGAGTTGCTCATACGGCGAGCCGTTTGATGGAGCATGGAATTCCAAGAAAGTTTCTAGCACTTTCCGGGCCACGTTGGGGATGTGGTAGCAAGCCGCGACCGTTCCATCGGATTTGAACGTGTAGAGCGTCTTGAAAAGGAAATGGTACTCCGTCGGGTGATCGACGAGAGTTTGATCCATTGCTCTTATCACAGCAGCTCGCTCGTCCTGCGTTTCGGAACAAACGATCATGTAGAAGCTGGATAGCTTCTTCATTTTGTTTTTGTTCATCCAGTTCAAAAGCAGTTTCAGGAACTCGAAATTGTGAGTCAGGAGAAAGACCTGCTTAGCGTCCTTGACTGCATTCTTGAGGTTGGCGAACGCCTGATAGATTGCGGATGAGTCCAGGCTGGAAATCGGATCGTCGATGACGACGATGCCCTCGTTGAGATCGAACTCGTGATCGCCGAGCTGGACGATAAAGTAGAGGAACGCGATCGCGGTCTTCTCACCCTCACTCAATCGCTTCGCTGGCTTTGTGCGACGCAACACGCGGTAGCCTTCGTCAACGGACTCAAAGGCGAGATCGGTTCTACCAAGGAAGCTCGTGAGCCGTTCAGTCATCTCTTGGCCGCCCGCGTGTGCGTTCGTGACCTTTGCCCGCTTCTCTTTGATCGAAGCTGCCAGCGCTTCCATGCCGCGCTGGTCTTCCAAATCTGCCGCGCCGTCTGTGAGCTTCGCTATTTCCTGCTTTTGGGCTTCGATCTGACGATCGAACTCCTCGACCTGTTCAACAATCTCAGCGAGGTAGTGCCTCGCGAGGACAGTGCGCGCCGCCTCCTTGGCCTTGTCGAACTGCGCCGTCTTTTCGTTGTGCCGTGTGATTATCCCCGCGATGGCAGTGACGGTTTCACTCAAGGCTGCGCCGTACGTTTCGACGGGCTTGCTGTAGGAAACTGATCGCTGCGTCTGCTTTTCATCCAACTCGCTGTTCAACTGGTTGATGGCGGCCAAGCTCTGAGCCTTTGCCTCATCGAAGTCTGCGCAAGCGTGCTCGAAATCAGGCCACAACTCGGAATAGAGACCATGCTTGCCGGGCTGTGTGGCGCTCTCAAGCGCGGACTTGAGCGCTTCACCTCGACGTCTGGCTGCGTCGATTTCTGATTTGAGTTCTTGATCGGCAGCCCCGAAATGCTCTGCAAGATCGGTGAGGCGCTGAGGCGGAATAGTCTGCTCGCAAAACTCGCAAGTTCCAGATTCATGCGCTTGGTGAAGCTGAAAGCCCTCCTCAACCCATCGCGAAATGTCTGGATTTTCGGTCAGGCGAGACAGCGCTCCCGCCTGCGCTGTCTTTAATGTGAGGCGTGACACTTCATCGGCGTACGCTTCAAGGGCCTGCCGGAAATCTGTCGGCTCACTGCCAGGTTGGGCATTAGAAACACAAACTTCAAACCCAGCGAGCTGCTCTGCCTGCTCCTGCTGAAGCGTGACACGGTGAACTTTGAGTTCTTCCTCTGAATAGGTCTGGAGAGGCCGTAGATTGACGAAGTCCTTTTCCGCATCCGGCTTTCGATAGCCTCGCAGGGTTGCGCCACTGGTCGCTTCACCGATTGTCTTGGCCACTGCTGAGAAGGTTTTGCCCCTATCACTCGCCAGCTTTTCGCTGGCTTTGGCAGCCTTCTCGATGGCGACCTCGCGCGCTGTGAAAGTGGCTTGTTCGACCAGAACCTCGGCGGCCAAGGCTTTGTTGTCTGCACCCACAATCAGAATGTGCCGGATCGGTCCCTCAAAACGCCCGATGTTGGCTTCCACATAATCGGCGTTGAAAACCCTAAGCTTCCTCTGGCACTTCTGGCCTTGGGTAAGATTGCCGGTCTCGGTCACAGCGTTGAATTGCAACGCCGGATAATCGGCGTGAGCTCCATCGTTCATCGCTGAGAACAAGCGTGAGAGCGTGGTCTTCCCCGACCCGTTCTCGCCGTAGATCAGATTAAAGCGGTTGAAATCCTTAAGGTCGCTGGCTGCTGTGAAGTCGCCGAACACGCCAAGGTTTTTGATTTTCTTGATCGAGGTGAGCATCAGTCGGCGCGCCTTTTCGTCTTCCATCCCTCCAGAAGCCAGGGCTGGCCGTTATCGACATCGATCTCCATCGAAACCTCGCCGTACTCACCCGGCGGGCCGAAGGCCAAAGCGAGCCGATATTTCAGCTCGTAGGGCTCATCCTTAGGTGCCTCGGTGAAGCGCTCCGGCAACCGGCGAAGCTGGTGGATGTAATACAGCCAGACGTCGTTGCCTTTGAGCATGACCAGAAGCTGTCGCAGTTTTCGGCGCGTCGCTATTTCATCTGCTGGATCAGCTACGGCAAGCCAGTCTCTCTTTGTCCAAGTCAGAGGAGAAAGCAGTCGAGTGAGCTCTTCGACATAGGAGCTTGTCTCGTCCGTGAGAGCGGTGCCGATAAATACGGTGAGGTCGTCAGAACGTTTTGCGTCCTCGAATAGCTGGCCTTCATCCATCGTGGCATATGCGAAGTCGCGTTCGAACCTCGGGATAAGACGGTCCTTCCCAAGGTCCAGGAGAACATCGGAGACTTCTATGGATGCAGGCGGAACCAACCTCGGCGCGTCGATTGCGTACGCAATGTCCTCACGACTGACGCCAAGGTACTCCGCGATCCGCTCTAACAATTGAATCGAAATAGCGGCGTTGTCGTTTTCGATCGACCTCAACGAACGTTCGGCTATGCCGATGGCGTGCGACATTCCTTTTTGGAGCGAGCCTTTCTCAAGCTGCTCCCTTAGCTCTTTTACCAACTTGCCGTTTGGCGTGATCTTCTTCATGCTGAACCCTCGTCCTTCATGCGCAAAATGGCACGTGCAAGGGCGATACGGTCGGCACGCGACCGGCAAATAAACGGCAAGCAAATGCTCACTGGTTGCAGGTGGCTTCTCACCAGACCACAACGCTTAGTCGCATCTGCTCTCAATCGGCCACGCATTGGCTCCCCTACCGCGGGGCGCTATCCCGGCGCTATCTCTCTCCGCTCAAGCTTCAGCTTAAACCAGTGCGTGTATGATTGGTAGCGCCAACCATCGCCCGTGACACCACTGCTTTTCAGCCGGGTCTGTGGATAGGAATACGGTCCCCCAGCCTTTTCCGCCCAGTTACCCAGTGCGGGTCGTGGGCCACGAACTGCGAGCGCGAGGCATCTATGCCGGTATATCCTTTGCGAACGCGGCGGCCGAAACTGTATTCGTGCTCAAGGCGGAGCTTGCGAGCCTGCAAGGGCCAAATCCGCGCTTTCAGCTCGAGACCTGCGCAGTGCCGAAAGGCGGACATTCCGAACCGCCGCAATGAGTCAGAAGCGGACGTTGACGCTGACGTCCACTGCAATTTCCGCTTCTGACTCTCAGCGGACCTTTGGCAGGTCCGCTCTCCGGCGCGCAAGTCCGAGTCCTACCCGCGAAGCGCGACCTGACTCTTAGCTTCAGATCGTAATGTCCGCTTTGGGCGCGGAGAGTCCGCTACGGCCGCGGCTCAAGCGCTAACCGATCTACATATTGTGACACTAAGAACGTGACCCACAGCATCTTGAAAATCTGGTAGGCTTTACCAGATTTCGAGCGGTGCCATATTTAGGCGGGGTCAGAGTGCCGAACCACGATCCGTCCTTGTTTGCCAGGAACTCAGGCCTCGGGAGCTTGAGCGGTAACCGCCTGCTCGGCGTCGGTGGCTTCAGCGCGGTGAACGGGCTGCTAGGCGGCCTCGAGTCCAGTGCCTTCCCGCCGCCTGCGCCTGAGCCGTCCTTGGCTGCGATCCTCGCCGCTCTTGCGCCGGCGCCGCCGCCTATCAACCACGCCGACCGTTATCTGCGCGCCATCCTGCAGCGCGAGGCGGTAGACACCTCACCGTCGTCGCCGCTGCGCTTGGTCCAGAAGACCCTGTGGCCCATCATCTGGGCATGGGCCAATGGCCATCTCCTCAGCGTGACGCCCAGCGGCTCCTTCGCCAAGGGCACCGCCAACCGGAGCGGGACGGACATCGACCTCTTCATCTCCGTCTCACCGGACATCGGCGAGACCTTGCGCCAAGTATACGACAAGCTCGAGCGCGCCCTGCAGAACGCCGGCTATGTCACGCGTCGCCAGAACGTCTCGATCAACATCACCGTCGGCGGCCAGTCGGTGGACCTCGTACCAGCCAAACGCCAGAACCTCTTCATGGAGGATCACAGCCTCTACCGCCGCAAGGCCGACAGCTGGACCAAGACCAACGTCGCCACCCACGCGCAGCTCGTCTCGACTTCAGGGCGGACGGAAGAAATCCGCATCCTGAAGCTATGGCGCGACCAGCTTGGGCTGGACTGGTCCTCCTTCTATCTGGAGCTGACCGTACTGCGCGCGCTGAGCTATGGCTCGGCCTATGGCGACCTCGCCGCGAACGTCTCCAGGGTGTTCGACTTCTTGCGCGACAATTTCGTCGACGCGCGCATCGTCGATCCCGCCAACACCAACAACCTAGTTTCCGACGACCTGACCCAGGCGGGGAAGCAGCGCGTCAGCACCGCTGGCGGCCGTGCGCGGGCGATCCAGTATTGGCGCGATATAGTCAGATGACGGACTGGTCGCTGCCGACCCTCTTCGAAGGAGTGCATGAAAAGGTGCACGCCGAACTCGATCTGGCGCGCCGTGCACTTGCGCATCCCACGACCAAGGGCGACGCCAGCGAGGACGTCTGGCTCCACCTTCTAAATACCTACCTGCCGCGCCGATACCGGGCTGCGAAGGCCCATGTCGTCGACAGCAACAACGCCTTCAGCCTGCAGCTCGACGTCGTGATCTATGACGAACTCTACACCCCGCCGGTCTTCGCTATGGGCGCGGTCAAGGTGATCCCGGCTGAGAGCGTCTATGCCGTATTCGAAGCCAAGCAGACGGCCAATGCGGCTAACCTCCGTCAGGCTCACGAGAAGGCCGCCAGCGTCCGCAAGCTGCACCGCACGAGCGCGCCGATCGTCAACGGCGGCGTGGTGACGCCCGGCCGAAAGCCCCAACCGATCCTGGCCGGCGTTCTAACCCTAGAAAGCAACTGGACCCCGGCGTTCGGCAGTCCTTTGCGGAAAGCGCTGCTTGCGGTCGACGCCGACAGCCAGCTTGATATGGGCTGCTTCGCCGCCGCCGTCTTTTTCGTGCGTGACGGCGACACAATCAGCGCCAATGAACAGAGAAAGGCGGCCACGGCGTTTCTCTTTGAACTCATCGCTCGCCTGCAAGCGCTCGGCACGGTGCCGGCGCTCGATGCCCGCGCCTATGCGCGCTGGCTGGCCTGATCGCACCTGGCTGAGCCGAGTTTGCCGATCGGAGATGTCTTCGCACCCTGGCCCTACGAGGAGCGGTCGGCTGGCATGTCCGGTCCCGCCGCGTGCCTGCCGCGCCGGATTCGGCGGCGGCGTGGAACTTCGGTTTGTTGGCGGCGAGCCAATGGCTGCATCTGGCGCTAAGCAGCCATGCTCGCAGCGACCCTATGCAAACTTTCCGGACGCAAGTGCGTATAGCGTCGGAGCATTTTCCAGTCCCTGTGGCCCGTAATGAGCGCGACTTGCGGGATCTGAAAGCCCGCCTCGAAAAGACGGCTGGTCCCCTCATGACGCAAGTCGTGGAAGTGCAGATCGACTATGCCTAAATTTCTGCACGCACGGCTGAACGCTGTTCCAGCCGATCGGTGGTTGAACGGGAAGATGCGCATGTCGGAGTTAACCCGCGCCGGGCGCTGTTCCTCAATAATCGCGACTGGATCGAACCCCGAGATCGAAAGCAGAGGAATGCGCTGATCATTCCCCGACTTCTCACGCGGGTCCTTGCGGTCGCGTATGGTGAGCATCTTTGTCCGGACTGCAAAGTCGTCCCAAACCACTCGGAAGATTTCCTCCTGGCGCATGGCTGTGGCGATCGCGAACCGGATTACCGCCGCCATTGGAATGATTTGGCGCGGGTTCGCCTCAAAGTGCGCGATCAGACGCTCAATCTCTTCGTCTGTCGGGCGGCGGTCGCGTTCGACGCCTTTTCCGACCAGTCCAAGCCGCTTAAGAGCTATCCGCGCTAGATTAACCGCCTCTACTGGGACGGAGAGCCCATGCACCGCGGCGGCGTGAGTGAGCACAAGCTTTATAGCGCCGATGTCGATGCTGAGCGTCATGGGGCCGGCTCCCCCGGCTGCGCGCTTGCGGCCGAAGTCGATGAACAGCTGTCGGTCGAGTTCGCCTATCTTTTTCTTACCCAAGCTGGATTTGAGTGATCTCAACGTCGCCGCCTTAGACCGGCGAGGTGCTTTGCCGACGGATTTCATGTCGTCGATGTGCAGATCGACAAGCTCTCCGAACGTTCGGAGACCGGCGGCGCGCGATGGCGACGGGGTCTCACCCCGGTCGATTTTAGCCTCCGCCGCAGTTGCCCAACGCCGCGCGTCATCGCGCTTAAGGAAGGTCTCGCTGACGTAGCGGCCCTTCCTCCTGACCTGGACCCGCCATGAGCCTGACGAGAGTTTCGAGTACGTCGCCATTTCGTGTGCGCTCTGTGTGCACTGAGCTGTCGAAAAATCAGAAAAAACGTCGCGCGACGTCGTGCTAAAGAGTGCACACGCTGCGTCCGTGTGCACTGATATTGCTAGAATAATGTTGAAAAATCAAGAGCGTAGGCTATCCGTAGCCCCCATGATGGACTGGACCGATCGGCATTGCCGGGCGTTTCACAGGGCGTTGACGAGCCGGGCCTTGCTCTACACCGAGATGGTGACGGCGCCGGCGGTGTTGCATGGGGATCGCGAGCGGTTGCTGGGGTTCGATGCGCTGGAGCATCCGGTGGCCTTGCAGCTGGGCGGGTCGGATCCGGCGCAGTTGGCCGAGGCCGCCAAGGTCGGCGAGGCGTTCGGCTATGACGAGATCAATCTGAACGTCGGCTGCCCGTCGGACCGGGTGCAGTCGGGTCGGTTCGGCGCCTGCCTGATGCGCGAGCCGGAGTTGGTGGCCGACTGTATGGCGGCGATCAAGGAGGCCGTCAGCGTGCCCGCCACCGTCAAATGCCGCATCGGCGTGGACGATCAGGATCCGGTCGTCAGCCTGTTCGCCACGGTGGACGCCTGCGCCGCCGTCGGGATCGAGGTCTTCGTCGTCCATGCGCGCAAGGCCTGGCTGAAGGGTCTGTCGCCCAAGGAGAACCGCGACGTGCCGCCGCTGGACTATGATCTGGTGCGCCGGCTGAAGCGCGAGCGGCCGCATCTGAGCATCTCGATCAATGGCGGCATCGCCTCGATGGATGCGGCCGAGGCGCATCTGGCCGAGATCGACGGGGTCAAGCTGGACGGGGTCATGCTGGGCCGCGCCGCCTATCACGAGCCGGCCATTCTGGGTCAGGCGGATCGTCGCCTGTATGGCGAGCCGGTCGAGGACACCGACGCCTTCGCCGCGCTGGCGCGCTATCGCCCCTATATGGCGGCGCGTCTGGCCGAAGGCGTGGCCCTGCCTGCCATGGCGCGGCATATGCTGGGCCTGATGCACGGCCGGCCGGGCGCGCGGGCGTTCCGTCGCATTTTGACGGTGGAGGCGATCAAGCCCGGCGCGGGCCTTGAGGTGCTGGACCGCGCGGCGGAGGCCGTGCGCGAGGCTGAGGCGAGGCGCGACACGGCGCCCGGCGACTGGGCGGCGTAACCCAATCTTCAGAGCCGGCCGGCAAGGTTAAGAGAACCCTGCCGTTTCGGACCTGCACGCCATGAAGACCCTGCTGATCGCCGCCGTCATCGCGACCGCCCTGCCCGCCACCTCGGCCCTGGCGCAGGCTGACGGCCGGTTCGCCCTCGGCGCCCAGGTCGGCACGCCGGGCGCGGGCCTTCAGGCCCAGTTCGCGCTGAGCCCGGTGGTGGTGCTGCGCGGCGGCTATGACATGCTGAAATGGGATCGGGACCAGACCTACAAGGGCATCGATTACGACGCCAAGATCGACTTCAAGTCGCCGGGCGCCTTTGTCGATCTGCATCCGTTCCGCAACGGCTTTCTGATCTCGGGCGGGGCCTATTTCGGTGATCGCAGGGTCGATCTGGACGCCACGCCCACCGGCAACGTCAACGTCGGCGGCGCGACCTTCACCCCGGCCCAGGTCGGGACGTTGACCGGCCGCATCGACCTGGAGAGCACCGCGCCGTTCGTCGGCCTGGGTTATGACAACACCTTCACGCGCGGCGGCAGGCTGGGCTTCCGCCTTCTTGCCGGCGCGGCCTTTGGCGATGCGCCGCAAGTGAATCTGGACGCCCGCGGCGGGACCTTGTCGAACGATCCCACCTTCCGTGCGCGTCTGGATCAAGAAGAGCGTGAAATCCAGGCCGAGGCCGATGATTACAAGGTCCTGCCGGTGATTCAGGCAGGCTTAAACTTCAAGTTCTGACGCCCGAGGGCGTCGTTGCCGAGCGCGAAGGCTGGGGATAAATAGGTTATGGAAAACAAGGCATTAACCTAGAAACAAATCGTAACAGACAGCGCCAAGGCGGGTTTCGCCACTTTCTCGCCACAGGTTAACGCGACAAGGCCAGCGCCGGCGGCGTTGGGAGCCGGTGTCTCCTGAGCGAAACTCATGATCGGCGCCTCCGCTGCTATCGCCATGCTTTGGGCTGCCGTATCGTCTGTGACGAGCGGGCCTGTCCCCTACAATGACGTCGTAGCGGCGGATCAAGTCAGGACTGAAACCCCTGCCGCCATCGTCGGTTCCGATGAAGTCGAGACCGCCCTGAACGCCGAACAGGCCGAGCTGATGGCCTCCGATCCCGACTGGCGCGCGTCGGCGCGCCTCTATCACGCAGGCGGCGGCGGCGCGACGGGCAACGATTCGCTGGGTTGCCGTCCAATCGCCATGCGCACCGTCGCGGTCGATCCCCGCGTGATCCCGCGCCGCACCAAGCTGTTCATCCGCGAAACGGTCGGCATGCGCCTGGCCGACGGTTCGATTCACGACGGCTACTGGTACGCCTCCGACACCGGCGGCGCGATCAAGGGCCAAAAGATCGACCTCTATACCGGCACAGGTCGCGGCTCGATGAACCAGGCGCAGCGCCTGAACATGCGCACCCTGACCATCGTGGACGCCGGCGATTTCGACGGCTGCCCCCCGGCTTGGACCACCGCTTCCAACTGATCCGGCCGATCATGAAAAACGCCGGCTGACCGCGACGGTCAGCCGGCGTTTTCGTGTTTGAAGCCTTGCGCCGATCAGTCCAGCTCGGACACTTCCAGCGTCGACTGCACCATCGAGCCGTTATAGGTGCCAACCCAGATGTCGTAGCGGCCGCTCTGCGGATTGGTGATCGTCACCTTCGGATCGACGCCGCCCGCGCCGTCGTCGTCGCAGTAGAAGCGGCCGTTTGGCGTATTGATCAGCAGGGTCGTGTCTTCCGATGCGCGAACGCGGAAGGTCAGATCGGCGTCGCCCGGCTCGAAGAAGATCTGGATGTCGGGGGCCGAGCTGACCGAACCCTCGCAGCCCGCCTTGGCGGCCGAGGCGGGCGAGGAGCCGCCGGCCAGGATCGACTTGGTCCAGGGGTCGGGCGTGAAGCCGCCGCGCAGATTGGCCGTGCCGTAGTTGGGCTCAAGATCGATGTTGGGCGCCGCGCCCGCCGTCGTGTCGGCGCCGCCCAGTTCGCTGATCTGCAGCGTCGACTGGACCATGTTGTCGTTATAGGTGCCCAGCCAGATGTCGTAGCGACCGCTCTCGGGATTGGAGATGGTCACCATCGGGTCCAGGTCGCCGCCGCTGTCGTCGTCGCAGTACCAGCGGCCGCCGGGGCTGTTGACCAGCAGCGTCGTGTCCTCGCTGGCGACCGCCTTGATGGTCAGGTCCAGATCGCCGGCTTCGAAGTTCAGTTGCAGATCGGGCGCGGCGCTGACCTTGCCCTCGCAGCCCGACTGCGCCGCCGAGGCGGCGATCGAACCGCCCGCCAGGATGGACTTGGTCCAGGGATCGGGCGTGAAGCCGGTCTCCAGCCGCACCGAGCCGTAGTTGGGGTCCAGGGTGAAGTCGGGCTTGGCCCCGCTCTTCTGCGCCAGGCTGACGCCAGGGGCGAGCAGCACGGACGCAGCGGCGATGACGGCGATGGATTTCATGATGCTCCCTCCAGCAGCGGCGCAACGCCGCAGGGGGAGACTATTCCGTTTCGCCGAACCGTGCAGCTTGAAATGCGGTCTTTCAGAAGCGGCGCTTGCCCGTCACTGTCTCGAAGAACAGGCGAAAGTCGCCCATCAGGCTCCACAGCGGATATTTGAACGTCGCGGGCCGGTTTTTTTCGAAGAAGAAATGCCCGACCCAGGCGAAGCCGTAGCCCAGCAGCGGCATGGCCAGCAGCCACCAGGCGTTCCGCGTCGCCACGAAGGCGACGAAGGCCGAGATCACCAGAAAGGTGCCGACGACGTGGATGCGCCGACACGTCCGGTTGGAATGCTCATGGATGTAATAGGGATAGAAGGCCTCGAACGAGGCGTAACGGCCCTCGGGTGCGGACGGCGTGCTCATGGGCGGAGGGTGCGCCTCCGCCCATGATCAGGCAAGTGGTCGCAGATCAGCCCTTGGGCTTGCCCTTGAACCCGTCCTTCTTGAAGCCGGGCTTGGCCTTAAAGGGCTTCTTTGCATAGGGCTTGTCGCCCGAGGCGTTCGAGCGCGGGTTGGCGCCGCCGTCAGCCCCCGACTTGCCGGAATGGGGCGCCCAGGGCTTCTTCTTGAACGGCGGGCGGGCGTCGCCCTCTCCGCCATCGGCGCGCTTGTAGGGGGTCTTCTTGAAGGGGCGGTCGCCATCCTCGCGCGGCTTGCCGGCGAAGCGGCTGGCCTTCATCGAGCCGGGCGTCGGGGCTTCCGACGGCGTGATCTTCACCTCGTCCTTGGAGGCGGCGACGGCTTCGCGGAAAGCCTTCTCGTGGGTTTTGGCGACCTCGAACCGCGTCTCTTCGGGGAAGGTGCGGATGGCGCCGATCTGAGGCTTGGAAATGCCGCCGATGCGGCAGATCAGCGGGATCAGCCATTTGGGGTCGGCGTTCTTGTTGCGGCCCACGTCCAGACGGAACCAGACCACATCATCAGCGCCCAGGCGGTCGCCCGGCCAGGGTTGAGCCGCCGTACCGTCGTCGTTGCGAACGGTGCGTTCGCGCTTGGCCGGACCGCGGTCCGAACCCGGATCGGACAGTTCTTCCGGCGCCGGTTGTTCCTTGCGCAGCAGACGCACCAGGGCGGCGGCGATCTCGTCGGGCGTGCGCTCGGCGATCATCCGCTTTGCGACGACCATGTCCTCGTCGGAGACGTCAGCCTCGAAGAACTCGGGCGACAGCAGACGGCCTTCGTCGGCCTTGCGGATTTCATCGAAGGTCGGGGCGCCGGTCCAGACGGCGTCGACGCCGGCCTCGTCCATCAGCCGCTCAGCCTTGCGACGGCGCGAGTGCGGGACCAGCATGACCGAGATGCCCTTCTTGCCCGCCCGGCCCGTCCGGCCCGAACGGTGCAGCAGGCCGGCGCGGTTCATCGGCAGTTCGGCGTGGATGACCAGACCCAGGTCCGGCAGGTCCAGACCGCGCGCGGCGACGTCGGTGGCGACGCAGACGCGGGCGCGGCCGTCACGCAGCGACTGAAGCGCATCGGTGCGCTCGCGCTGACCCATTTCACCCGACAGGCTGACGGTCGAGAAGCCGCGTTCCAGCAGGGACGATTGCAGGTGACGCACGCTGTCGCGCGTCGAGCAGAAGACCATGGCGCGCGGCGCCTCGAACCAGCGCAGGGTGTTGACCACCGCGTGCTCGATCTCGTTTGGCGCAATGCGATAGGCGCGGTATTCGATGTCGGCGTGCTGGCGCGTCTTGTCGGTCGCGTCGATGCGGACCGCGTCCTTCTGATAGCGTTTGGCCAAAGTGGCGATCTCGCGCGCGATGGTCGCCGAGAACAGCAGGGTCCGGCGTTCGGCCGGCGCCTGGTCCAGGATGTGCTCCAGGTCTTCGCGGAAGCCCATGTCCAGCATCTCGTCGGCCTCATCGAGGACGGCGACCTTCAGCTCGGACAGATCCAGGTTGCCCCGGTCGATATGGTCCTTCAGGCGGCCGGGCGTGCCGACGACGATGTGGACGCCGAAGCTGAGCGCGCGGGCTTCACGGCGCGCATCCATGCCGCCGACGCAGGTGGCGATCTTGGCGCCGGCGTCAGCGTACAGCCATTGCAGCTCGGCCGCGACCTGCATGGCCAGTTCCCGCGTGGGCGCGATGGCCAGACACAGGGGCGCGCCGCCGGGGCCGAAGATCGGCTTGTCGCCGAGCAGGGTCGGCGCAGCGGCCAGACCAAAGGCCACGGTCTTGCCCGAACCCGTCTGGGCCGAGACCAGCAGGTCGCGATCCGCATGCTCCGCCTCCAGCACGGCGGCCTGAACCGGAGTGGGTTCGGCATAGCCCTTGTTGATCAGGGCGCGGTCGAGCGCGGGATGGACGGCGGGAAAGGGCATAGGAAACCTGGGACAACGGACAAGGGCGGTCGCCGAAACGACCGCGCCCGGCCGAGGTCAGACCTCAGGCCGGGCGAGTGATGGCGCTCTATACATCAATAAGGGCGCAAGCGGGGCGGAAAACGCCGTTCACCCTGTTCCTTCAGGCGACGTTGACCTGAAAGACGCAGTCTGGCGATCGAACCCACCGCGTCCGGAGCTTCGCCATGCAAGCGCATTCTATCGCCGCCGCCGGAATGACGACCGCGCAGAACCGGTTCGACAACAGCGCGCGCCGCACCGCCACCGCGCCGTTGGACAATCTCGCCGACGAAACTGTGGAGCGGATCCAGGCCAAGACCGCCTTCAGCGCCAACGCCGCCGTTCTGCGCACCGCCGACGACATGACCGGCACGCTGCTGGACATTCTGTCCTGAAGCCTCAGACCGGCGCCTTCTCCGGCAGGTTGAAGAAGCCCGCAAAGCGGTCGAACACGGCACGGTCGCCGGTCAGGGTCATCAGGCCGTCGGCCTCGAAGGCGCCGGGCGGGACCTTGCCGTAAACGCAGGCCGCGACCAGCGGGGGTTGGGTCGTCAGGACGACATCGGCGGCGTCCGTGGCGCCGCGGCGGGTCGTGATCGCCCCTTTTTCGATCTGGACGACAAAAGGTTCGTCGCCGAAGACGAAGCCGACGGACATCGCCGCGTCCCCGGCCAGGGCCGGGTCGAACATCGTCTCGAACGACTGCATGATCGACACCGCGCTGATCGGCAGGGTCGGGTCGTGGCGAGGCGAGCGCGCCGCCCAGCCGCCCAACACCATGAAGACCGGCTTGATCTCGTATCCCCAGGGCGTCAGCTCATAGACCTGAACCGAGGCGGGCGGCGGCAGTTTGCGGCGGGTCACGATGCCGGAAGCCTCCAGCCCCTCCAGCCGCTGGGTCAGCACGTTCGCGGAAATGCCGTGCAGATCCTTTCGCAGATCACCGAACCGACGCGGGCCCATCATCAGTTCGCGGATCACCAGCAAGGCCCAGCGCTCGCCGATCAGGTCCAGCCCGTGCGCGGCGCCGCAGGCGTCGTGATATCGACGACCAGCCCTATCGGTTATCTTTTCTAACTTCATGGTTGACTATCGTAATCATCGGAGTCAGGTTTCGCAAATAACAAGGAGAGGAAACGCCGTGGCTCAGCTGATTTTCATCAACCTGCCGGTCGCCGACCTGCCCCGATCGATCGCCTTCTATGAGGCCGTCGGCGCGACCAGGAACCCCATGTTCAGCGACGACACGGCCGCCTGTATGGTGGTGTCGGACGTGATCCACGTCATGCTGCTGACCCACGACAAATGGCGCACCTTCACCGACCGGGCGATCCCCGACGCCCACGCCTCGGCCCAGGTTCTGCTGTGCCTGTCACGCGACAGCCGCGAGGCGGTCGACGCCGTTGTGGCCCAGGCAGGCGCCGCCGGCGGCAAGAGCGATCCCAATGCGACCCAGGACTACGGCTTCATGTACGGGCGCAGCTATGCCGATCCGGACGGCCATATCTGGGAAGTCATGTGGATGGACCCGGCCGCCGTCGCCGCCGGTCCCGAATCCTTCGCCTCCAACGCCATGGTGTCGTGATGGCTGACATTCGCGAACTGAGCATCAGCCGTCTGATCAAGGCCTCGCCGGAAACGGTGTGGAAGATCTACACCGAGCGCACCGGCGAGTGGTTCTGCCCCCGCCCCTGGACCACGCCGGTCGTGGATTGGGACCTGCGCGTCGGCGGGCGGGCCAATGTCGAAATGGCCTCGCCCGAAGGCGAGCGGCATGCCTATTCCGGCGTGTTTCTGGAGGTGGTTCCGGGCCGCAAACTGGTCTCGACCGGCGCCTTCACCGAGGGCTGGGTTCCGCAGGCCGGCGACATGAACTTCGTGCGCATCGACACCTTCGAGCCCGAGGCCGGCGGAACCCGCTACACCGCCACGGCCCGGCACTGGGACGAAAAGGCCGCCGAGACCCACAAGGCCATGGGCTTCGAACAGGGCTGGGGCGCGGTCGCCGATCAACTGGCGGCGTTGGCGGAAGGAGATGCGGCATGACCGACAAGATCATTCCCTGCCTGTGGTTCGACGGCGACGCGGAGGCTGCGACCGCCTTCTATGTCAGCCTGCTGCCCGACAGCCGCATCACCGCCGTCAACCGCTCGCCGGTCGATACGCCCTCCGGCCCTGAAGGATCGGTGCTGACCGTGCAGTTCGTGCTGGCGGGTCGTCAGTATCTGGCGCTGAACGGCGGACCGAACTTTCGCTTCACCGAGGCCGTCTCCTTCATGGTGATGACCGAGGATCAGACCGAGACGGACCGGCTGTGGGACGCCCTGCTCGCCGACGGCGGCAGCGAGAACGCCTGCGGCTGGCTGAAGGACCGCTGGGGCCTGTCATGGCAGATCACGCCTCGCCGCCTGATGGAACTGACCACAGATCCGAACCCCGCGCGGGCCAAGGCCGCCATGCAGGCCATGATGGGCATGATCAAGATCGACATCGCGGCGCTGGACCGCGCTGTCGCCGACGTTTGAACCCTGAAAGAGGAGACGACCGATGACCTATGTGACCGGCTTTTTGACCCCCGTGAAAACCGAGGACAAGGCGCGCTACGTCAAGTCCGCCGAGGCCTCCTGGCCCCTGTTTCAGAAATACGGCGCCCTGTCCCAGGTCGAGACCTGGGGCGAGGACGTGCCGGACGGCAAACTAACCAGCTTTCCCATGGCGGTGAAGCTGCAAGAGGGCGAGGTCGTCGTCTTCTCCTGGGTGACCTGGCCCGACCGCGCCACCGCCGACGCCTGTTTCGGCAAGATGCAGGACGACCCCGACTTTGCGAATATGGACATGCCCTTCGACGGCAAGCGCATGATGTGGGGCGGTTTCAGCGTCGCCTTCGAAGGTAAGGCCTGATGCCCAGGCGGCGGCCCTGTTCGAACGCAAATCGCCCTGACGCATTGTCAGGGATCGAGGAGAACCGACATGGCCGCCCGCCCTACCTGGCAAGGACATCTGAAGCTGTCGCTGGTCACCTGTCCGGTGGCCCTCTACACGGCGACGACCAGCACGAACGACGTGCGGTTTCACCTGATCAATCCCGACACCAACAATCGCATCCGCATGGTGCCGACCGACCCGGACGCCGGGCCGGTCGAGCGCAGCGATCTGGTGCGCGGCTATGAGGTGTCCAAGGACGAATACGTCCTGTTCGACGACGCCGACTTCGACAAGGTGAAGCTGGAGAGCACCAAGACCATCTCGATCGACAAGTTCGTCGACGAGGATGACATCGACCGGCTGTACTGGGACGATCCATTCTTCGTGGTGCCCGAGAAAGGCGCGGGCGTCGAGGCCTTCGCCGTCATCCGCGACGCCATGAAGAAGCAGGGCAAGGTGGCGCTGGGTCGGCTGGTCTTGCGGGGCAAGGAGCGCCAGCTGGCGCTGGAGGTCCGGGGCAAGGGTCTGATCGCCTACACCCTGCGCGCCCATGACGAGGTGCGCGATTCCGACGAATACTTCGACGACATTCCGACAGTGAAGGCCGATCCCGACATGGTCGAGATCGCCGCGCGCATCATCGGCCAGAAGGAGGCGGACTTCGATCCGTCAGACTTTAAGGACGGCTACGACGACGCCCTGCGCGCCATGATCAAGGCCAAGTCCAAGGGCGGCAAGGGCGTGGTCGATGTCGCCGAACCCGACGACACCAATGTCATCGACCTGATGGCCGCGTTGCGGAACAGCCTGAAAGGCTCGGCGACCGGGACGAAGAAGCCAGCCGCCAAGAAGGCCCCGGCAAAGAAGGCGGCGCCCAAGAAAGCTGCGGCAAAGAAGAAGACAGCGGCCTAGACGCCCATCTTTTTCAGCGCCGATTTCAAACTGACCGCTGAGGCGCGGAATTCGGCCCAGGGATCGGGCTTCTTCAGCAAGGCCGCATAGGTCCAAAGATTGAATGCGGCGGGGTCCAGCCCGGCCTTCACCTGCCGCCACGACAGCGGGAAGGCGATCCCCGCGCCCGGCCGTGCACGCGGCGACCAGGGCGCGACCGCCGTCGCCATTCGCCCGTTGCGCAGATAGTCGATGAATATCTTTCCGCCCCGCGCCTTCTTGGCCAGGGTGGTTGTGAACCGGTCCGGTGCCTCGGCGCGGATGGCCTCGGCCACCGCCTTGGCGAAGGCCTTGTTCTGGTCCCAGGTCACGCGCGAGCGGGCGTCGGTCTTGATCGGCACCACGACGTGCAGCCCCTTGCCCCCGGTCGTCTTGACGAAGGCGGCCAGACCCAGCGCCTCGATCTTCGCCTTCACGACCTTGGACGCGGCGATGACGTCGCCGAAACCCAGCCCCTCGTCCGGATCCAGATCGAAGGTGATCTGATCGGGGATTTCCGGCTGGCCGGGCGCGCAGCCCCAGGGGTGCAGTTCCAGCCCGCCCGATTGGGCGATGGCGACCAGGCCGCCGACATCGACGGCGGCGACGTAAGGGGTGCGGGCCTTGACGTCGATCAGCTTCAGCCGCGGGTTCGCCCCCCCCATGGCGTGACGCTGGAAGAAGGTCTCGCCGCCAATCCCCTCGGGCGCCCGGATGATCGAGGTCGGCCGGTCCGCCACATGGGGCAGGATCCGCTCGGCGGCCGCCTCGTAGTAGCGCGCCAGGTCGGCCTTGGTGATCGCCGGTCGGTCGCCCACGGCGGGCCACAGCACCTTGTCGGGGCTGGAGAGGGTCACGCCCGCCACGACCACCTTGCCGGGCTTTCGGGCTGGTCGCACCGTCGTCGTGGTCTTCTTCGCGTCGCCCATGTCCGTGGGCGGCTGCGGCGGCTCGGTGACCTCTGCGGCCGTCTTGTCTTCGCGCAACCCCTTGAACGCCGCCTGCCGCAGCGATCCGGATTCGGTATAGCCGCCATGCTCGACCTCGGCGACCAGCACCGGCTTGACCCAATGGATGTCCTTGGCCGCCTTTGGCGCGCCCGCCCCGGTGAAGGGAGACTTCTGCGCCGCCACGCCCTTCAGCGCCGGAACAAGGGCCTTCGTCACCGCCTCGCCATAACCAGTTCCGACCCGGCCCAGATAGCGAAGACCGCCCTTTTCCCTAACCCCGACCAGCAGAGAGCGGAACCGCGTGCCGCCCTCGGACGACCAGCCGCCGATCACCACTTCGTCGCGCCCCCGGCATTTGGACTTCAGCCAGGTCGATGACCGCCCGGCGTGATAGGGCGCGTCCAGCTTCTTGGAGATCACGCCTTCCAGATCCATGCGACAGGCGCTCTCCAGCACCGCCTGGCCGGTCGAGGCGAAATGCTCGACGTAGCGCAGCCGCCCTGCGGCCGCCTTTCCGATCCTGTCCACATAGGCCTGCAGCCGCGCCTTGCGATGCGACAGCGGCAGTTTACGCAGATCCTCCGCCCCCTCGAACAACAGATCGAAGGCGAAATAGACCAGGTCTTCCGTCTTCTCGTCCGAGATGGCCGCCTGCAACGCTCCGAAGTCCGGCATGTGTTCGTCGTCCAGCGCGCACAACTCGCCGTCGATCACGGCGTCGGGCCAGGTCGCCGCGTCCGTCGCCAGATCCGAGAACTTGTCGCTCCAGTCCAGACCCTTGCGCGTCCGCAAGACCGCCCGACCGCCGCCCACGCCGATCTGGATGCGATAGCCGTCGAACTTGATCTCGTGCGCCCAGCCCGTCCCGCCCGGCGGATGGTCAGTCACCTTGCACAGCTGGATCGGCACGAAGGCCGGCGGCTTCTTGGCCTTTAGCGCCGCCTTAGACGGCTTTGGCTTGGCCGGGCCTTTACGCCCCGTCGGCTTGGACGCCGTCCACTCCTTCGTCCCATCCGCGATCTCGGCCAGCGACCGGCCGGTCGTCACCGAGGCGTCGATTTCGGCGAGCGCATCGCCCTCTCCCGCCACGGCGAAGTCGTCCTTCTCTTTCAGCAGCAGCCAGTTGTTGCGTTTAGAGGGTTTGCCCCGATCGCTCTTCAACCGGATCAGCGCCCATTTGCCCTTCAGCCGCTCGCCGTGCAGGATCATCTTGATCTGACCCTTGGCCCAGGCCGCCTCCAGGTCCGGCTCCTGCGGCTCCCAGGTCCCGACATCCCACATCTGCACCGTTCCGGCGCCGTAGTTGCCGTCGGGGATCGCGCCCTCGAACGACCCGTAATTCAGCGGATGATCCTCGACCTCGACCGCCAGCCGCTTGACCGCCGTGTCGCGCGACGGCGCCTTGGTCACGGCCCAGGACTTCAGCACCCCGTCCGCCTCGATGCGGAAATCGTAATGTAGCCGCGTCGCCGCATGGCGCTGGATCAGATAGCGGAAGCCGCCCTTCGCACGCTTGCCCTTCGCGCCCTTCGGCTCAGGCGTTTCGCCGAACCGGCGCTTGGCCTGATAGGTCTTCAGTTCACCGCGCATAGGGGCGTAATCCGCCCCGCGCCAAAGCGTTGCCTCAGCGACAGAAGCGCGTGTCGGTCGCCTCGAGGTGCAGGTGGTCGTAGTGAACGGCGTTGTAGTCGGGGCTCAGGGTCGTGCCGAAGATGCGGCAGGCGTCGTCGCGGATGCGGCGCAGGAAGCGCGCTTCGGGCGTGTCGCCGCTCCAGTCCCTGGTCACGGTGATGCGCCGCCCGTCCCTCAGCCGCACACCGGCGAAGTCAAGCGCCGCCGCCTGGGAATGGGCGCTGATGCGGTTCGAGCCCACGCCGTTGTTCACGTTGCGACAGGCGTAGGCCCCCATGTGGTCGATCTGCACGACGTCCGAGCCCAGGATCTCTCGCGCCGCCGGCTCCAGCGACTGACGACGCCAGATGCTCAGCGCCAGCGCCGTCTGGCAGGTCATCTCCACATCGCCCGGCGACATGCGCGCCACGGTGCCCAGGTCGGCGCCCAGCACCCCGCCTTGATGCAGGCCGCAGGTCGCGGTGTTCTGACGATCCGGCACGGGACTGAAGCGCACGCGCGCGGCGTTCAACTCGGCCAGACAACGGCCCAGATCGCTACCTTCGCGCACGACCAGGGCCTGGGTCCCGCCGTCGATCATCCGATCCACCAGCCCCCCGACCAGCGGCGCCTCGGTGCGTGACGGATAGGGCGATGGCGGCCGCAATGGCTCGGGCGGCCGCCGCACGCAGCCGCTGAGGATCAGCAGGACGCCGAGGCCGATGAGAATAGGAGAGACGCGCGACACGGAGAGCATGGTCGCGACGCTTAGCTGATTCCCGCGGCCGCCGTGGTCACGAGGCGGAGAGCCGCCTATCGACGCTCTTCGGACGCGCCCTTGGCCCGGCACCGATCCGAACAGAACCGCACCTGATCCCAATCCCGCGCCCACTTCTTGCGCCAGGCGAACGGCAGGCCGCAGGCGGCGCAGAGCTTTTGCGGCAGATCGGACTTGGCGGGCGCCGTGCCGAGATTGACGTGCTTTCGGGCCATATCGCCTGCCAGGAAAAAGGGCGGCCCGTCGGGGCCGCCCTTGATCGTATCAGCTGTCCAGGAAGGACCGCAATTTGCGCGACCGCGACGGGTGCTTCAGCTTGCGCAGCGCCTTCGCCTCGATCTGACGGATGCGTTCGCGGGTCACAGAGAACTGCTGGCCGACTTCTTCCAGCGTGTGGTCGGTGTTCATGCCGATGCCGAAGCGCATCCGGAGCACCCGCTCTTCACGTGGCGTCAGCGACGCCAGAACGCGGGTGGTGGTCTCACGCAGGTTCGACTGGATGGCGGCGTCGATCGGCAGGACGGCGTTCTTGTCCTCGATGAAGTCGCCCAGGTGGCTGTCTTCCTCGTCACCGATCGGGGTTTCCAGCGAGATCGGCTCCTTGGCGATCTTCAGGACCTTGCGCACCTTCTCCAGCGGCATGGCCAGCTTTTCGGCCAGCTCTTCCGGCGTCGGTTCGCGGCCGATCTCGTGCAGCATCTGGCGGCTGGTGCGGACGATCTTGTTGATCGTCTCGATCATGTGCACCGGGATGCGGATGGTGCGCGCCTGGTCGGCGATCGAGCGGGTGATCGCCTGACGGATCCACCAGGTGGCGTAGGTCGAGAACTTGTAGCCGCGGCGGTACTCGAACTTATCGACCGCCTTCATCAGGCCGATGTTGCCCTCCTGGATCAGATCCAGGAACTGCAGGCCGCGGTTGGTGTATTTCTTGGCGATGGAAATCACGAGGCGCAGGTTGGCCTCAACCATTTCCTTCTTGGCCTGACGCGCTTCGCGTTCGCCCTTCTGCACCGTCTGGACGATGCGGCGATAGTCGTCGATCGGCAGACCGGCTTCCAGCGCCACGGCGGCGACGTCGGAACGGATGGTCGCGATCTGGCTGGCTTCGTTCTCGCTGAACTTTGTCCAGCGCACGCCCTGATCCTTGATCCGGTCGGTCCAGGTGGGGTCGAGTTCCGAGCCGAAATAGGCCTTGAGGAACTCGGGCCGCGAAATGCCGTAGCTGTCGGCGAGACGCAGCAGACGGCCCTCCAGACCGATCAGGCGCTTGTTGATCGCATAGAGCTGCTCGACCAGCGCCTCGATGCGATTGTTGTTCAGCTTCATGGTCTTCAGACGGTCCGAGATGGACGTCGTCAGCGCCTGATAGGCTTTTTCATCCTTGGCGCTCAGCACCTCACCCTTCAGGCGGGTCTGAACCAGCTTGTCCTGCAGGGCGCGGAAGGCGCCGAAGTCGGCGGCGATCGCGTTCAGGACGTCCATCACCCCGTCGCGCAGCTCGGCTTCCAGCGCCGAGATCGACATGCCGCCGCCGTCGTCGAAGTCGTCGTCGTCGTCGTCGTCGGACTCAGGCTTGTCTTCGGCGGCTGGCTTGTCCTCGGCCTCTTCTTCCTCTTCGCCTTCAGGCTGGGCGGCGCCCGGCAGGGACGAGGGGTTCAGAACGCCATAGGTGGCGTCCAGGTCGATGACCTCGCGCAGCAGGATGCGGTTGTTTTCCAGCTCGTCGCGCCAGACCATGATGGCCTCGAAGGTCAGGGCGCTTTCGCACAGACCCGAGATCATGGCGTCGCGGCCGGCCTCGATCCGCTTGGCGATGGCGATTTCGCCCTCGCGGCTCAGCAGTTCGACCGAACCCATCTCGCGCAGGTACATGCGCACGGGGTCGTCGGTGCGGTCATAGGCCGACTTGGCGGGCGTTTCGGCCACGGCGGTGCCGGCGGCGGCAGCGACGTCGGTGGACTGCTGCTCCTGCGCGTCCTCCTCGGCCTCCACGACGTTGACGCCCATTTCGGACAGCATCGCCAGGGTGTCTTCAATGGCGTCGGGCGTGACTTCTTCGGACGGCAGGACCTTGTTCAGCTCCTCCATCGTCACATAGCCGCGCGCCTTGGCTTGCTTGATGAACTTCTTGACGCCGGCGTCCGTCAGATCGAGCAGGGGCCCATCGGTCGAAACCTCGGTGTCCTGCGTCTCGGTCTGTGCGTTCATAGTCAGTCTGTCTCCAGCCGAGAGGGTGATCAGTCCGCCCCGGCGAAAAATACAATGCTTGGCGTGCCGTAAGGTTACGTGCCCGCGCTGTCTTCCCAAATCGTCCCGGCTTTGATCGCACGGCGAAGCGCATCCCGCTCGGCCTTCAGCCGGCGGAAAGCCTCATCCTGCCCAGGCACATCACGTGCATGGGCCAAGGCGTCCTCCAACGCGGCGACCCGCGTCGAAGCGTCGAACGCCTGCGACCATCGGACCCTTGCCTCGGCGAGGGGCGCATTTGCGGCCAGGAATGGCGCGCCGGACTTTGCCGCCGCCTTCTCGACCTCGCGCACTAAGGCATCATGACCCGATTGCGCCAGATGGCGTCGCAGGGCGGCGGAGTCAAGGCTATGTCCCGACAGACGCAGGCGAACCAGCTCCTGCGCCAGTCCATCCAGCCCCTTGTCGCCGAATCCGTGGGCGGCGATCTCTTCCAGATGGTCGTCCATCCGTTCGGGGTCGTCGATGGCGCCATGGGCCAGGGCGGCCGGCACCGGCTCGATGGCGCGAAACAGCGACTGCATCGCCTGGGCGCCCTCGGCCGTCTGGCCCAGTTTGGGCGGCAGGCCGAAACCGCGTTTGCCCTGCCCCGGCGTCCAGGGCGCGCGTTGAGGGCTGCGCGGGAACAGGGCGTCGAAACGGTCGAACAGGTCGCGGCGGTATTGTTCGGCCAGATCCTTGTCCTGGATGGCTGAGGCGGTGTTCCTCAGCCGCGCCTTGAAGCCGGCCTTGCGTTCCGGCGTGTCCAGCGGCTCCAGATCCTGTTCGCGGCGGAACAGCACCTCGGCGAACCCATGGGTTTCGGCCAGGGCCTGGCGCAGCGCGGGCGCGCCTTTGTCGCGCAGGATGTCGTCGGGATCCTGACCGGCCCCCAGCAGCGCGAACCGGAATGAGCGCCCTGGCTTCAGCAGCGGCAGCGAGCGTTCGATGGCGCGATAGGCGGCGCGCAGTCCCGCCGCATCGCCGTCGAAGCACAGGATCGGCTCGTGCGACACGCGCCACAGCCGTTCCATCTGCTCCTCGGTCAGGGCCGTGCCCATCGGCGCCACGGCCGGCAGGCCCGCGCGCTGGCAGGCGATGACGTCCATATAGCCTTCAACCACGATGATGGCCTGGTCGTTCTTGGATTCCGCCCCCAGGATGCGCCGCGCTTCGGGCAGGCCGTAGAGAGTCGCGCCCTTATGAAAAAGCGGGCTTTCCGGACCGTTCAGATATTTGGCGCGGTCGTCGGGGTTCATGGCCCGGCCGCCGAAGCTGACGATCCGGCCGCGCGCATCCAGGATCGGGAACATCAGCCGGTCGCGGAAGCGATCATAGGGCTGGCCGCCGCTTTCGGGCGAGATCAGGAGCCCAGCCTCGACCAGTTCGGCGGGCTTGGCGCCGCGCTGGACCAACGCCTGCTTCAGCCCCTCGCGATCGTTGGGCGCATAGCCCAGCCCGAACCGCTCCCACTGATCCTCGGGCAGGCCGCGCTTGTCCAGATATTCCCGCGCCGCCTTGCCCGGCGTGCGGCGCAGATTGGCGGCGAACCATTTCTGGGCCAGGTCCATCCAGTCCGACAGGCCCGCCCGCTTCTGCTCGCGCTCGGCCTCCTTGGGGTCTTCGGCGGGAAGCTGCATCCCCGCCTCGCCCGCCAGACGCTGCACCGCCTCGACGAAACTCAGCCGCTCGGTTTCCTGCAGGAAGGAGATGATGTCGCCATGCTTGCCGGACGAAAAGTCGTGGAAGAAGCCCTTGTCGTCGTTGACGAAGAAGGACGGCGACTTCTCCTTCGAGAACGGTGACAGCCCAACATATTCGCGGCCCTGACGTTTCAGCTTCACCGTCCGCCCGATCACGTCGGACGGCCGAAGGCGGGCCTTCAGTTCATCGATGAATCTCTCGTCGAAACGCACCCGCGATCCTTAAGCCCTGCGGCCCTCACAAGCGAATCGAATGAACGCAAACCCTTCTTGACTCGACAAGTTTGTATTTTAAAGTAGTCACGTTGCAGGAGAGCCAAGAATGACCCATTCTACTTCATCAAGGGACGAGGCCGACCTGGCCTATCTCAAACGATTGGCGGTCGCGGGAAGCGGACAGCCCGCACCCTTCCTGCTTTTGATCGCCGTGTTCGGAGGTGCGTACGGCTTTGCATTGCTGGCCATTCTGACGGCCTTCACGATCGAAGGACTGCCGCAACCCGGAGTACCCGTGACAGGACCGATCTCAACTTTCGTGGGATTTTGGGGGATTATCGGTTCGCACCTGGTCTTTTTCGGCGCCGTCGCCTGGACGATCTGGAGAACCCTGGGTCCAAACCGCGTTCGCCTCAGCCGATCCGCCACAGCGACATGGTCCGCCAGCTTCATCGCGTTGGTCGCCACCGTCGTCGTTTTCCATCTGGTCACGCGAAACGAAGCCGCGCCGCGTGCGACGAAGATCGCCCAGGTCATCTGGCCAGTCGTGTTGATCCTGTGGGGCGCAGCGTGGTGGACCACCGCCATCGCCAGCGACCGGAGATGGCTCATCGCCATTGCGATCGGAAGCTTTGGTTCTGCCGCTGCCTTGGCGTGGGTCGGCCCGGCGTCTTTGGCCGCCCTGGTTGTCATGTGCGCCAGTCTGATACTTCTGGCCTTCGCTCCGGCAGTGATCCTGATGCGCGAGACGCGCAGGTGACGGGCGAGCCCACGGTCGATCCCGCCTTTTCCCATCGCTTGCGAACAGGAGTGATGGCCTATCTCTCGACCGCCGAAGCCGCCGACTTCACAGAGATCGCCCTCGCCTTGGCCGTCCCGAACAACAGCCTGTCTAGTCATCTGAGCCGACTGGAAGCTGCCGGTTACATTGAAATGCGCCGTGGCTTTCTGGGTCGCAAGCCGCGCACTCGCGTCGTCCTGACCGTCACTGGACGGGCGGCATGGGAAAGATATCTGGGCGCGCTTGGGTGAAGGACGATCAGGCGGCTCGTCCGGGCATCCCCCGATATCCGAACGAACCGCCGCATCGCAGAAGGCGCAAACCGCAGCGTCCCCCAACGCCTTGGCTAACGAAGTCCTAACGCCTCGCGGACCGGCATCTGAAGTCAGGACCGGCGTTCTGTCGAGAGGCGGGCGAGCTTGCCCTAGCGAATAGAGGCGAGACTGTGTCCTTTTCGTCGCGCGTCGTTCGCCTTACGGGCGACCAAAGGGGACGACCTTGTTGGCGGCGTCATGCCCGATATCGGCGCTTCCCAGGAAGGGTATGCCCGAACGCAGGCACCAGTATCGAACGATTTCCTCCGGAGTCTGACCGAAATCGGGATCGTTTGGCGTGACGTCCGAGACCCGTCCCAGGCGAATCCCGGCCACGCGACGGATGCTGGCCTGGCTGGTCAAGTGAAACATCATTCGGTCGATCCGGTAGGCGGCCTCGGACACCTCCTCCAGCATCAGGACGTGGTCGGACAGATCGGGCTCCAGCGGCGTGCCGGTCAGTTCGTTCAGGATGGTCAGGTTGAAGGCGACAGCCGGGCGAGGATCGATCGCCAGCGACGGCTCGATCCAGACGGTGCGTCCGGTGGTCAGCCAGGACAGGGCGCCGCGCGCGGTCGCGTCGTCGCGCACCGAATCCGAAGCCATCGGTCCGTGCGCCAGATGCTGGAACCCGGCCTTGTACATTCCGGCCAACAGGCTGCCGGCGTCGGAATAGCCCATGTAGCGCTTCTTGCGGGCGACGGCGTCCAGGCGCGGGATCACCGCATCGGCGATGCGACAGGAGCCGTAGCCGCCGCGCGCGAACCAGATGGCGTCGATGCGGGGATCGTTGGCGAACTCCACGAAGGCGTCCGAGCGCGCCCGGTCATCGCCGGCGAAATGACCGTGTTTCAGGAAACAGGCGGGGTGGAAGACGACGGCGACATCGCGGTCGGGATGGTTCTGCGCCATCCAGGCCTCGACCGCCTCGGCGCGCTCTTTGGAGAAGCGCGAACTGGCGCAGACGACGCCGATCTTGAAGCTATTAGTGGTCACGTCCGTCTTCTTCGTCGTTTTTGCGATCCCCCACTGGCGGACCGGCCCGATCCCCTGTTCTAAGGGGGCATGAACCAAGACGCCTCCTATTTCTTCTGCGGCATCGGCGGGTCGGGCATGCTGCCCCTGGCCATGATCGTCCAGGCGCGCGGCGCCGTGATCGAAGGATCGGACCGGGCGCTGGACCAAGGCCGCACGCCCGAGAAGTTCGACTGGCTGCGCGCCCACGGCGTGACCCTGCACCCCCAGGACGGATCGGGCGTGACCCGCGCGGCGCAGACCGTCATCGCCACCGGCGCCATCGAGGAGACGGTGCCCGACATCGGCGCGGCCAGGCGCGCGGGCGCGACCATCAAGACTCGGCCCGAACTGCTCAGCGAACTCTTTAACGTCGCCCCGACCTCGGTCGGGGTCGCGGGCACCAGCGGCAAGTCCACCATCACCGGCATGATCGCCTGGATCCTGCATCAGACGGGCCGCGAGCCGACCGTCATGAACGGGGCGGTGATGAAGAACTTCGCCGACGCCGACCATCCGTTCGCCAGCGCCCTGATCGGCGGGCCGGACCTGTTCGTGTCGGAGGTGGACGAAAGCGACGGCTCCATCGCCCGCTACGACGCGACGGTGGCGGTGGTGTCCAACATCTCGCTGGACCACAAGTCGATGGAGGAACTGCGCGACCTGTTTGGGGGCTTCACCGCGCGGGCGACGACGGCCGTGCTGAACCTGGACAACCCCGAGACGGCGGCCCTGGCCCAGACGCTCCCGGCCGGCAAGGCGATCACCTTCGGCCTGGGCGAAGAGAAGGCCGACCTGTCCGCCCATGATCTTCAGCCGCTGCCGACGGGCATGCGGTTCCGGCTGATCGAGGGCTGGAGCGAACACGACGTGGTCCTGAACGTGCCCGGCGCCCACAATGTCGCCAACGCCCTGGCCGCGCTGGGCGCAACTCGGGCGCTCGGCGTGCCGACGGCCGAGGCGGTCAAGGCGCTGGAGACCTTCGCCGGCATCCGTCGCCGGATGGAAGTCGTCGGGACGGCCGGCGACATCACCGTAATCGACGACTTCGCTCATAACCCGGACAAGATCGCGGCTACGCTGAAGACCCTGCACGCCTTCGACGGCCGGTTGCTGATCCTGTTTCAGCCGCATGGGTTCGGCCCGCTGAAGCTGATGAAGTCGGAGTTCATCGACGGCTTCGCCGGCCTGATGCGCGAGGACGACGTGCTTCTGATGCCAGAGCCGGTCTATTACGGCGGCACCACCGACCGCAGCGTGGGATCCGAAGACATCGCCTCCGGCGTCCGCGCCGCCGGCCGTCAGGCCGAGGCGCTGGCGACGCGCGCCGACTGCGGCGACCGGATCGTCGAGATCGCCAAGCCGGGCGACCGGATCATCGTCATGGGCGCGCGCGACGACACGCTTTCGAGCTTCGCGGCGGAACTGTTGGGGCGACTGGAAAAAAATCGTTGAGAAATTTCGTAGTGTTGCAATCCGAATGCGTCTTTATCTTCAAACACAATGAATGACTTCGTCGCCTATACGTCTCGCAGTAGGATAGTCAGCCTGGTTGCCAGGGGACTGATTTTTGTCACTCTCAGTCTCTGGTTGATTGGCGTTTTCGGTACTCCGCCCGACTCTAGGCGATACTCCCCTGTACTTACGCCATTCATAGGATGGGGCGGGCTGCTATTTTCGGTAACGGCGACGGCGCTTTGGCTCCGGAATTTTTTTGAGCGCCGCGAGATGGTTCGTATCGGTCCTGCGGGAATAATGGTCCGCTGGTGGTCAGCGGACACAATACCTTGGAACGAGATCACGGAGATCGCGCCGCTTGAGATCAACGGCGTCAAATCAATCAGCTTGAAGCTGAGAGATAGAGAACAATATCCGCCGCGCGGGCTGGGGGCCCTCCTGGCAAGAGGAGATCGATTGGTAACGGGCGGGGATGTGACGATTTCTTTATCCGCCACCGACCGTCGACAGTTCGAGGCGCTTGTCGCTATCGATCAGTTCAAACCAACTGTGGACCAGTCATCCTGCGCGGGTATTCACGACGAGCAAAGGCCTCAATAGACATCCCGCCTATATCGCCCGTTTTCCAGCATCGTCAGCATCACGTCCGCGCCTAGCGTATTTTCCAACGCGGCATGCACGCCTTGCGACATCCCTTCCAGGCTGCCGCAGACATAGATCGCCGCCCCGCGTTCGACCCAATCGCGCAGGTCGTCAGCCGCTGCCGCGACCAGATCCTGCACATACCGCCCGTCGCCCGCGTCGCGCGAAAACGACCGGTCCAGTCGCCGCAGAACGCCCGACGCCAGCCAGCCCTGTAGCTCGGCGTCGAAGAAGGCGTCGTGCGCCTGGGTGCGTTCACCGAACAGCAGCCAGGCCCCGCCCGTGTCGGTGCGCGCCTTCAGGTGCGCGCGCAGCCCGGCGATGCCCGTGCCGTTGCCGATCAGGATCATCGGCGTCTCGTCCGCCGGGCCGTGGAAGCTGCGGTTCGTGCGCAGCCGCATCCCGATCTCGCCGCCGAGCGACAGGTCTTGCGTCAGCCAGCCCGAGGCCAGGCCCGGCGCGCCGTCAGGATGGCGCATCAGTCGGATCAGGAACTCGACCCGGCCGTCCGACGGCAGGGAGGCGATGGAATATTCGCGCGAACCCGGCGTGACGCCATCACGCTCAGGCAGGCCGACCTCGGCGATGTCGCCGGCCGACCAGTCGGGCGACGCGCCCACAGCCTCGAACGCCAGATGATAGGCCTCGCCGCCGGGACTGCCCGGATTGACCAGGGTGCGTTCGACCAGCCGCCAGGGGTCATAGGCGGGCGGAGTCCAATCGGGGGCCGTCACGCTGCCAGTGATCTGGTTCAATTGATGCTGCCAGTGGCGGAGGGCGCCGGCCTCGCCGTTGTCGACCTGGACCATGTCGAACAGGGGCTCGGCGCTGGCGCGTCGCAGCCAGCCATCCACCGCATGGCCGAAGCCGCAAAACTGATCGTAGCTGCGGTCGCCCAACGCCAGCAGACCGAAGCGCAGTTCCGACAGGTCCGTCGCCTCGCCCATGACTTGGCGCACGAACCGAGCCGCGCTGTCGGGCGGATCCCCCTCGCCCGTCGTGGAGACGATCAGCAGCGCCCGGTCCGCCGCCTTCAGGGTCTGAACGTCCAAATCGGCGAAAGACAGCACCCGCGCGCCCACGCCCCCGTCGCTCAGGGCGCGGGCCGTCATCCAGGCCAGTTCTTCGGCAAAGCCGGTCTGGCTGGCAAAGGCGATCAGCACCGGCTGGCCCTCGCCTGCGCCCGCCAGAGCATCAGACCGCGCGCGCGCCGCCGCCTTGGCCTTGCGTTCGCGCCAGACAATGACGGCGATCAGGGCCAGCCAAAGCGCCAAGGCCCCGACCGCCCACAGCCAGCGCTGCGGATCGGCTGTCACCCCGGACGATCTCCGTCGTCGTCGAGCAGAGCGGCGAAGGCCGGCGACATCCGCTCGACCGGCCCGCGCTCGGTGCGTTCGACGAAATGGGCCATCAGGCCCACGGCCTCGGCGTAGTCCGGTCCGTCGAATGGTCCCATAACGGTCAGGGCCGTGGCGTAGGCGTCGGCCATCATGGCTGAGGGGTGCAGGACGGTGACCGAACTCAGGTTATTGCTGACCGGCCGACCGGTCGATCCGTCGATGGTGTGGGGATAAAGGCGCCCCTCATGGCGGAACGCGCGGCGGTAGTCGCCGCTGGTCGCGACGGCGAGGTCGAACAGGGCCGCCACGGTGTGGGGCGCTGGCGAACCCTCGACCCGCTCGATCTCGACCCACCACGGCTGGGCGTCCGGCTTGACGCCGCGCCCTTTCAACTCGCCCCCGATCTCGATCAGGTGCGATGTCGCGCCCATGGCCATCAGCCGGTCGGACACGCGATCCACCGCATGACCCTTGGCGATGCCGGAGAAGTCCAGCCTCATCCCGCCCATCTGCATCACCGCGCGCGCATCGCCGTTCAGCCGCAGCTTCTGCCAACCCGACACGGCCGCAGCCGCCGCGATCTCGTCTTCCGACGGGACGGGCAGCAAGGCCGAACGTGGTCCGGGCGGGCCGAAGCCCCACAGATCGACCAAGGCGCCCAGGGTCGGATCGACCGCGCCGTTGGTCTCGTCGCCCAGGGTCATCGCCGCATCCAGCAGATCCCAGAACGGCTGGGACACCGCCCAGACGCCGGCGGGCGCGGTATTGAAGCGGCTGATTTCGCTGGACGGCTCCCACGGGCTGAACAGACCGACGACGGTCGCCAGTTCCTCTTCGATCGCAGACCGGATCTCCGCCTCGCCCACGCCTGGCAGGGCGATGACGCGCGCGCTCCAGGTCGTGCCCATGGTCTGACCGCCCAGCGAACGGATCAGGTCGCTGGGCGGACGGGGCGGCGCGCCTTCGATCGCGGGCACGAGGACGCGGTTGTCGGCGCGGTCGCCCAGAGGGGCGGCGTCGCCAATCTTGACCGTGGGCGGGGCGGCGCGGGAACCGCGCGAGGGGGGGATGTCGGACATGGCCCTTCGCTTAGGGCAGGACTTCCATCGCCGCCACATAGCTGGCGTTGGAACCCAGCGTTTCGCCCTGGCCCTCGGTGCGGACCGAGGCGTTCAGCCAATACATGCCCGCTTCCGGCCAGGTGATGGTGAAGGCGCCCTCGGCGTTGGTCTTGAGCGTCGATTCTTCGGGGTTGTCGCGATAGCGCAGACCGCCGCGCGCCACAGTGACGTCGATGTCCGCCGCCGGCTGACCGTTGTTCAGCAGTTTGAAGGTGGCGGGTTCGCCCACCACCAGGTCGTTCGGGTGGGTGACGGGAACCAGCTCAAGCCCCTCGCCGGTCGTCTTGAAGACGGTGTCGGTCGGATTGTTCAGGGTGACGAAGGTCTCGATGCGGCTGGCGGTACGGGTCGCCTGAACATTGGTCGCGCCCTCGGGCAGGCCCGCCGGGTAGTCCGAAGCCGCGCCGCGCCAGCGCTTCTGTTCACCGTTCAGGGTGTAGCTGGCCATGACGCCGTTCATGACGTTGGCGATCTTATAGGTGCCGTTCTGGGTCAGATGGGCGTCGAAGGTCGAGCGATAACGGCCCTGCATGGCGTTCTCGGGCTGGACCGCCGAGCCGTCCGGCGCGGTGATGGTCAGGCCGGTCAGGCGCATGGCGGCGTGATCGGGGTTGAACACCTGGTTCGACATGCCCGCGTCGAACCCGACCCAGGCGTCCGTGCCCGACAGGGTCGTGGCGGTGGGCGCCAGCCAGGCGCGGTGGGCCTGGGCGGCCATGGGGGCGGCCAGCGCTGCGGCCAGCGTCAGCAGGGCGATCGTCTTCTTCATTGTCATGATCCTCAGCGAGAGACGGCGACGCGCACGGCGCCCAGTTCGGTGGAGCCGGTTCCGGCGCCGGTGTTGGCCGCGCCCCAGCGGAAGGGCACGCGAACGACTTCGCGTCCGCCCAGTTCGCGGGCCGCCTCGACGACGATGTTGTACTGGCCGGGCTGAAGGTTGCGCAGACGGGCGGCGGGTACGGTGACGGTCTGGCGGCCCGGCGCGCGCGTGGCGCCGGATACGCCGTCGGCTGGCAGGCTCATGGCGCGGCCGCCCTTGCGCCACCAGGTGCGCAGATCCTTCAGCCAGTCCTTGCCGTCGCCCTCGTTATTCCGGGTCTGCTGATACCAGATGGCCAGGGTGCGTTCGGCCGACTGGTCCGGCTTTTCGATCCACACCGCGACATAGGGGCGATGATACGAGGCGGTGTTCAGACGCGGAATCTCGACCGACACCGTCAGGTCGGCGGCCATGGCGGGCGCAGCGGCGGCCGCGAGGCCGACGGTGGTGATGACGACGGGAAGAAGGCGCATCGAAAAACTCGTCAGTGAATGAAGATCAGGGCGATGACGACAGGGATCAGCAGGCCCAGCGCCGCCAGCGGCCAGGTCGAGGGCCGACCCTTGGCGTGCAGGAACATCAGGCCCAGGCCCGTGACGGCGAAGATGACGCAGGCCGCCGCGAAGACGTCGATGAACCAGAACCAGACCACCCCGGCGTTGCGGCCCTTGTGCAGGTCGTTGAGGTAGGCGATCCAGCCGCGCGTCGTCTTCTCGTGCAGGGTCTCGCCGGTCGAACGGTCGATGGTGACCCAGCCGTCGCCGCCAGGCATGGCCAGGGCGACATAGACTTCTTCCGCCGTCGTCTCGCTCGGCTTGCCGGCGATCTCGACCTTGAGCGCCTGGGACGCCCAGCGCGCGACAGCGTCGGGGACAGGATCGGTCGTCTCCTGCGGGAAGCTCGCCAGCCGCTGCAACAGGGGCGTCGGCAAGGTCGCGGTCTGTTCTACCGTCACCGGATCGCCGGGGATCGAGGCCGCATGGTTCAGGGTGATGCCGGTGACCGCGAACAGGATCATGCCGACCAGGCTGACCGCCGCCGAAATCCAGTGCCAGCTGTGAAGCTGCTTCAGCCAGAACGACCGTGCGCCGTTCAGCGCCGCCTTGGGTTTGGAGCCCTTGGCTGCGGTTTCGGCCTGACGCTGTGTGGCGAGTTCGGTCACGGGCTCGCTGTGCCATTGTTGCGAACGGGTTGCAATAGCATTTAGCGGCGCTGTGGTGAGGCGGGCGTCAGACCTCGGTCCAGCGCCGCAGCAGATTGTGATAGACGCCGGTCAGTTCGATCACCGCCTGATCCTTCGGTCCCCTCTCGGTCGCCACGCGCTGGGTGGCGATGTCCAGACGGAACAGGGTCTCGCGATCGGCGTCATCGCGGATCAGGCTCTGCATCCACATGAAGGACGACACCCGCGCGCCGCGCGTCACGGGCGTGACCCGGTGCAGGCTCTTGGAGGGATAGAGGACCAGATCGCCAGCCGGCAGCTTGATCGCCTGCGACCCGTACATCTCCTCGATGATCAGTTCGCCGCCGTCGTAGTCCTCGGGCTCGGACAGAAAAAGGGTCGCCGACAGGTCGCTGCGAATGCGCATCGCCCCGCCGGTGCGGGACTGGCGGATGGCGTTGTCGACGTGCAGGCCGAACTCACCCCCGCCTTCGTAGCGGTTGAACAAGGGCGGAAAGATCGTGTGCGGCAGGGCCGCCGCCACAAACATCGGATTGGCGTTCAGCGCCTGGACGACAAGGGCGGAGACCTCCTTCGCCACGTCCGACTCTTCGGGCAGTTGCAGGTTTTTCTTCGCCGTCGCCGATTGATGGCCCGAGGTGGCGTTGCCGTCCGCCCACGGCCCGGCGTCCAGCCGCGCCCGCAGAGCCTTGACCTCGGCCTTGGAGAAGACTTCCGGAATCTGCAGCAGCACGGGCGTTCTCGCTGAAAGACAAAACGGCCCCGCGGGGATCGCGGGACCGTCAGACTAGGCCGGGGAAACGGCCGTTAGAAGCGCAGGTTCAAGGCCAGGATGGCCTGGCGACCTGCGGCCACATCGGCGTGGTGAACGCCGTTGGTGCGCATGATGTATTCCTCGTCCGTCGCATTCTTGACGTTCAGCTGAAGTGTCGCGCGATCCGTCAGATCATAGGCGGCGAAGGCGTCCACGCGAGTCCATTCGGGCGCATAGATGCGGTTGTTCCCGCCGCCCGCGCCGCCCTGATTCCCGCCCAGAGATTTGGACGTGTAGTAGACGCCGCCGCCGACCGTCAGCCGTGGCAGGACGCGATAGGTGGTGAAGAGGCTGGCGCTGTGCTTGGGCGTATTGGCCAGCGGCAGGCCTTGCAGCGGATTGACGGTTGCGACTGGCGGCGTGCCCGACACGATCACGGCCGCCTTGGTCAGTTCGGAGTCCATGTAGGTGTAGCCGCCGAACACGGTCCACTTCGGCGTGATGCTGCCTGACACGCCCAGCTCGAAGCCGTTGACCTCCACCTCGCCTTCCTGACGGAAGATGTTGGGCTCGACCAGGATCAGGGCGTTCTTGCGGGTCAGGTGGAAGGCGGCCGCCGACAGGGCGAGACGGTCGTTCAAGACATTGGCCTTGGCGCCGATCTCGAAGCTTTCGGTGTCTTCCGGATCCAGAACGGTGTTGGCGACGCCATCAACCGTGCCCGTGCCGCCAGAGGCGTTCTGGTCGCCCGCCGAAATGGTCGGCGGCGTCGAGGAGGTGGACCAGGACGCATAGACGCTGCTGTTCTGGGTCGGCTTGAACACCAGACCGACCTGATAGTTGGTGAACTCCCAGGTCTGTTCCGGAACGGCCGTATAGCCCGTCGTCGTCCAGACCCCGGCTGACTGGGTCGCCGCCGCGTTCACGCCCTTGACCGAATACTGGTCCCAGCGAACGCCCAGGTTCAGGATCAGTCGCTCGGTCAGGGTGATGCTGTCGTTGGCATAGACGCCGATGGCCTCGGTCGTGTTCGAACTGGTCGGGCCGCGATTGATCACGCCGGTCCAGGCGTCGTCGGGATTGGGGTTGTAGACCGAGGTGCAGTCTCCCGCGCCCAGCGACCCGGCGGCGGTCGGATACGACCCGCTGACGGTCGTCAGACCGGTCGGACAGGCCGAGCCCGAGGTGGTGTAGGTGGAATAGGAGGCGTTCCTGTTGTGCTCGCGCGACAGCTCCACGCCGACGTCATAGCTGTGCTTGATCGAACCGGTGGCGAACTGGCCGAAGACGTCCGTCACATTGGCCAGTGTGGTGACCGGGTTCCAGCGGGTCTTGGTGCCCCGCTTCATCCAGTAGGTCCCGTCCGCCGCGCGTCCGACATAGCCGCCGTCGCCGGGGTTGGTGACGATGTAGTCGTTCAGCGTCTGCGAATAGCGGCTGACGTTGCGGATCGTGGCGAAATCGTTGAGGCGATGCTCGGCCTTGAAGGTGAAGGTATCCACCTCATTGGTCAGGTAGTCGCGCGCCTTCAGCCCATAAAAGCTGTCATAGGGCACATCCAGAACGCCGCTGTCGGTCGTGCGTGACTGAATCTTGGTGAACAACGGAATGCCGTAGTCGGGCATCTGGTCGCTCGTCAGGTGGTAGTAGCTGAAGACCATTGACGACGGCGTGCCCAGACCGGCGCCCAGGCTGATGGCCGCACCCCATTTGTCGTAGTCCACGGCGTCGCGGCCAGGCACGTCGCCCTGGGCGCCCATCAGGTTGATGCGCAGGGCGGCGGTCTCGCCCAGCGGCAGGTTCGCATCGACCGTGCCGCGCAGATAGCCGTCGGTGCCCGCGCCCGCGCTGACATTGGTGAAGGCGTTCAGCTTGGGCGATTTGGAGGCCAGATTGATGCTGCCGCCGCCCGAGCCGCGTCCCGAATAGACGGCGTCCGGCCCCTTGATGACCTCGACCTGTTCGAGGTTGAAGACCTCGCGCTGCTGGCCGCCCGTGTCACGGATGCCGTCTACGAAGATGTTGTTGCCCGACGACTGACCCCGGATGAAGGGACGATCGGCCAGCGGCTGACCGCCCTCGCCTGCCCCGAAAGTAATGCCGGGGGAGTTGGACAGCAGGTCCTGCAAGGACGAGGCCGAGGTCTGTTCGATGATGGCCTGGGGTATGACCGTCACGGCGCGCGGTGTATCCAACAGGGGCGCGACGAACTCGGGGCTGACGGGGGCCGGCTTCTTGAACTGACCGTTGACGTCAATCGTGCCCAGATTGGCGGGCTGGGACTGGTCGGCCGTGACGACCACGCCGTCCTCGGTGGTCACGTCAGCGGCGATGGCGGGGGCGGCGACCAGCATGCCGGCGGCGCTGGAGGCGAACAGAAGCGAGCGGAGCGCGGCGGCGCGGGATTCGGACATAGTCTTGCGACCTTTTGGTCTGATTTTGCGATGCGCTCGCAATAACCAGCTCCACAGGAAGGCACAAGACAATTGCGAACAAATCGCAATCTTAATTAGCCAACGGCGCTGATGCTCCTCTGAGGTGCCGACGTGTCGATATCCAACCAGGTCGGATCGGGCATGGCGCGGTGGGCGGCGGCCAGGGCTTCGGACCAGCGCCGACCCAGGTCGCGGAAATAGGGATCATCCGCCTCGATGCGACGCGCCGTGCCCGTCAGCTGGTCGCGCGGCATGACAATGAGGTCCAGCGGCGGGCCGACAGCGATGTTCGAGCGGATGGTCGAATCGAACGAGATCAGCCCCAGCTTCACCGCCTCGGACAGGGAGGTGGAGCTGTGCAGGGCGCGATCCAGAATGGGTTTGCCGTATTTCAGCTCGCCGATCTGCAGATAGGGCGTATCGGGCCCGCACTCGATGAAGTTGCCCTGCCCGTAGATCAGATACAGCCCCATCTTGCCGCCGGCGATCTGACCGCCCAGCAGCATGGAGGCGGTGACGTTCAGCCCGTCGGCGGTCGGCGTCGGCGGCGTATTGATGCTGGCGCGCACGCTGGCCATCGCATGACCGAGAAGCTGGGCGGCGCGGAAAAGGGTCGGGGCGGTCTGGAGCGTTTCAAGCTCGGTGGAGTCCGGCAGTTTGACCCCGGCTGCGACCATGGCCAGCGCCGTCTGAGTGACCGACAGATTGCCCGCCGTCGCGACCGCCAGTATGCGCTCGCCCGGCGACTTGTAGATGTGCAGTTTGCGATAGGACGAGATGTTGTCCACGCCCGCATTGGTGCGCGTGTCGGCGATCATCGCCAACCCGTCGTCCACCAGCATGCCTACGCAATAGGTCACTTCGCTCTATTCGCTCCCCGCGTTGCGAATCCCCAGACGCTAACAGATTCGCGCGTCATGCCTATCGGGGCCATCCACTGGATTGCAGTTGTTGCTGGCTCTGTTGCACCGGCCGCACATTCAGGGCGACGGTCAGCTGCTCCTGGCCGCCGCCATAGCTCGTGCCCCGGATCGGGGTGGCGCCGCGCGCGTCCAGGCCGACCGCGACCCGAACATAGTGTTCAGTGGGGCAGATGCCGTTGGCCGGATCGAACCCGACCCAGCCCAGATTCTCGACCCAGGCCTCGGCCCAGGCGTGGGCGGCGTCCTGATCGTGGCGTCCGTCCTGACGGCTGAGGTGGCCCGAAACATAGCGAGCCGGCACGCCCAGCAGGCGCGCGGCCGAGATGAAGATCTGCGAATGGTCCTGACAGACGCCGCGCTTCTGGGCAAAGGCCTCGGCGGCGGTGTGGGAGGCGGAGGTCGAGCCGACCTCGAACGCCACCGTGTCCTTCAGCGCGCCCATCAACTGATGCATCCGGCCCAGCGTCGCGCCCTCAGGAATGGAGCGGGCGAAATCGACGATACCGGCGTCGGCCTTGGTCATCGGGGTGTCGCGCAGATAGACGATGGGCGACAGGCGTTCGGCCTGCCCTTTCACGACGCCGCCCGTCTCGACGGTCGAGACCTCGCCGGTGACGCGGATGGTCAGGGCGTCGGTCGGCCGCTCGGTGTAGAGGCTGTGAACGATGTTGCCGAACGCGTCCTCGCTGCGCCGCAGCCGGGCGTCCACATCGGTTTCGATCCGCCAGTCGCGGACCTGCTGGCTCTCACACGACTTGGGCGTCAGGCGCAGCATCTGGACGATGAACCGCGCGGGCCGGGCGTAGGCGTAGCGGGTGGAATGATCGATCCGGATCCGCATGGTCAGACCAGATACTGTTCGTGGACGGCCGCGGCCAGGGCGTTGTTCTCGTTCAGGAAGCCCTGAATGTATTCGTGCAGGCCGGACTGGAAGATGTCCTCGATCTTGGCCTCGTTAAACTGGCTGAGGCGATTGGAGGCCAGCCGTTGCGCGGGGCCGCGCCGACCGTAGTCGGTCGCCAGCTTCTCCAGATAGCTCACGATCATGCCCTGGCAGGATGCGAGCGAGCGCGGCATCTGGCGGTTCAGCACCAGCAGGTCCGCCACCAACCACGGCCGCACGCTCTCGCGGTAGACCCAGCGATAGGCGGTCAATGCCGAAACCTCGCGCAGCAGGGTCGTCCACTGGAAATAGTCCAGTTGCCCGCCCACCCGTTCGCCGGGCGGCAGCAGCAGGTGATATTTCACGTCAAGCAGACGCGCGGTGTTGTCGGCCCGCTCGATCGCCATGCCCAGTCGCAGGAACCAGTAGGCGTCGTTCCTCAACATCGTCCGCGACGACGCGCCCTCCACCGCCAGGGACGTCGATTTCACGAAGTCGAGGAAGTTGGTGAAGTCGTCGCGCTTGGTCGGTTCGCCCAACTCGTTCAGACCGTTCCAAGCGCCGTTGATCGCCTCCCATAGTTCGATGGTCAGGGCGGTGCGCACCGAACGCGCATTGGTCCGCGCCTTGGTGATGCAGGCCTTGATCGAGGTCGGATTGTCGAAGCCGAAGGCCAGATATTCCCGCACGGACTTTTCCGACACGGTCCGGCCGGTCGCGTCGAAGCCGGCCTTGACCCCCGACGAGGCGATGGCCCCGGCCCAGGCGGTGACGGCGGCCTGATCTTTCGCCGGCAGGGCGGCGAGACGGATCGCCGCCTCCAGAATTCGGGCGAGAAAGTCCGCCCGCTCCATATAGCGGCCGGTCCAGTAGAGGCTGTCTGCAGTGCGTGAAAGCATCAGTTGTCCAGCACCCAGGTGTCCTTGGTTCCGCCGCCCTGGCTGGAGTTCACCACCAGCGACCCTTCCTTCAAAGCCACCCGCGTCAGGCCGCCGGGCGCGACGCGCACCCCGGCCGGACTGGAAAGGACGAACGGCCTGAGATCGACGTGGCGGGGCGACAGGGCGCCGCCGTTCAGCGTCGGGGCCGTCGACAGGCTCAGCGTCGGCTGGGCGATGAAGTCGTCGGGATCGGCGATCAGCTTGGCGCGAAAATCCTCGATCTCGGCCTTGGTCGAGGTCGGCCCGACCAGCATGCCGTAGCCACCCGATCCGCCGACTTCCTTGACCACCAGTTCCGGCAGCTTATCCAGCACTTCCTTCAGGGCGTCCGGCTCGCGACAGCGCCAAGTCGGCACGTTTTGCAGGATCGCATCCTCGCCCGTGAAGAAGCGGATGATCTCGGGCATGTAGGTATAGACGGCCTTGTCGTCGGCCACGCCCGTCCCGACCGCATTGGCCAGGGTCACGCGCCCGGCGAAATAGGCCGACATCAGCCCCGGCACCCCGATGGTGGAGTTGGGCATGAAGGTCAGGGGATCGAGGAAGTCGTCATCGATGCGGCGATAGATGACATCGACGCGCTTGGGGCCCTCGGTCGTGCGCATGAAGACCGTGTCGTCATTGACGAACAGGTCCGTGCCCTGGACCAGCTCCACCCCCAGCTTGTCGGCCAGGAAGCTGTGCTCATAGTAGGCCGAGTTGAAGGGGCCGGGCGTCAGCACGACGATGGTCGGGTCCGCCCCCGCCCCTGCCGGCGCGGACGCCTGCAACGAGCGCAACAGCATGTCGGTGTAGATCTCGACGGGCCGCACGGCGTGTTCCGCGAACAGGTCGGGGAACAGCCGCATCATCATCTCGCGGTTCTCCAGCATATAGGAGACGCCCGACGGCGTGCGGCAGTTGTCTTCCAGAACGTAGAAGCCGTCCTCGCCCGTGCGCACCAGATCGACGCCCGAGATATGGCACCAGACGTCGCCCGGCGGACGACGCCCCTGCATCTCCGGCCGATAGTGCGGATTGGTCAGGATCAGATCGGCCGGGACGATGCCTGCCTTGATGCAGTCCTGCGGGCCATAAATGTCTTTCAGAAAGGCGTTGATGGCGGTGACCCGCTGCTTCAGCCCCTTTTCCAGGCCGCCCCACTCGTCCGCGCCGATGATGCGCGGCACGACATCGAAGGGGATCAGCCGCTCGTTGGACTCCTCGTCGCCATAGACGGCGAAGGTCACGCCCATGCGGCGGAAGAACAGCTCCGCCTGGCGCGAGCGCGCTTGCAGCAGATCGGCTGGCGCGTTTTCCAGCCACGCCGCCAGCGTCTTGTAGCTGTCGCGGATCGCACCCGATCCGCCGCCGTTCATTTCGTCGAAAGCTCTCGTCATCCGCCCCCGCCGCGTTGAAGTCGCAGCTTGAACGGTCACGAACGTAAAGCGCAACAGTTTTGTTGCACTGCGGCGACGCCTTATCCGACGGCCACCGCCTTCATCGACACCGCCGGATCGGCCAGCTTGTCCACGTCCACAGGCGTCGCCTTGGCGATCAACTGTTTGCCGGCCATGAACTCGGGCGGAGCGTTGACGGCCTCGACGCAGACGATGCGATCGCCGTTCAGATGAAAGACCGCAAAGCCCGACGCCGTCGGGTCGCCGCGCACGACCTGTCGGTCGGCGTCGAACGGCAGTCCGGCGATCTGAAGCTTGACGTCATATTGATCGGACCAGAACCACGGCACTTCGGGCGTCGGCCCGGCCCGTCCGACGATGGCGGCCGCCGCCTGTTTGGCCTGCTCCAGCGCATTTGGCACGCTTTCCAGCCGGTGATGCACGCCCCCGTGGACCGGGATCGGCCGCCGCGTCATGTCGCCCACGGCGAAGATGGCCAGATCGCTGGTCCGCGCCTCGCCGTTCACCACCACGCCGTCGTCGCAGTTCAGGCCGGCCGACCGCGCCAGGGCGTCGCAAGCCAATGCGCCGACCCCCACCAACACCGCATCCGCCGACACCACCGATCCGTCGGCCAGGCTCACGCCGTCGCGGGCCACAGCGACCACCTCCGCGTCGGTCAGGATTTCGACGCCGTGCGCCCGGTGCTGCGCCGTGAAGAAGGCCGACAGGGTTTCGGACGCCACCCGCGCCAGCACGCGCGGCGCCCGCTCGATCACCACCGCCTCGGCGCCCAGGGCCCGCGCCGACGCCGCCGCCTCCAGCCCTACATAGCCGCCGCCGACGACCGCCAGACGCTTGCCGGGCCCGAGGACCGCCTTCAGTCGCTCGGCGTCCTTCATCGTGCGGAGTTCCAGCAGATCGGGATGGTCCCCGCCCGGAACCGGCAGCTTGCGCGCCGTCGATCCGGTCGCCAGCACAAGAATGTCGTAGGTCTCGGACGACCCGTCGTGGAAGGCTACCGTCTTCGCTGCGGGGTCCACCGCCACGGCGACCATCGAGGGTCGGAAGTCGATGTTCTGCTCGGCGTAGAAACTCAGAGGCCGCAGCAGCAGCGCCTCCAGATCCGCCTCTCCCTTCAGCCAAGCCTTGGACAAGGGCGGCCGCTGATACGGAGGCGCATCCTCCTCGCCCGCCAGCATGATGGGGCCTTCATGCCCATACTGCCGCAGGAACGCCGCGACGGAGCCGCCAGCGTGTCCCGCGCCGATGATGAGAACCTTGGTCATGGGCGGACAGATAGAGCGGTGCGCGGCCGGGTGTAAGTCGTGATTGGTGAATCGTGAGCCGTGACTGAACCTCGACCCAATCACGAGTCACCAGTCACGACTCACGCCGCACCTCTTGACCGTTCCACCGTTACAGCATAGTGGAACGCGCATGACGACCCCGCCCGCCTGTGACGACCTGCATGACGCCCTGCTGTCGATGAAGACGCGCGCCGAGATCGACGCCTTTCTGGCCGATCTTTGCACGCCTGCGGAACTGCGCGCCTTCTCCGAGCGCTGGCAGGTCGCACGCCTGCTCGACGCCGGCGGCAAATCCTATCGCGAGATCGCCGCAGAGGCCCATGCCAGCCCCACCACCGTCGTCCGCGTCGCCCGCTATCTGAAAGACATGCCGCATCAGGGCTATCGCCTCGCTCTGGACCGCCTGAAGAACAAGAACTGAGTATCCGAACATGAGCACCGTGCAGGGCCGGCTTCGCATCGCCGTCCAGAAATCCGGCCGTCTGGCCGATCGCAGCCTCGACCTGATCCGCGACGCGGGCCTAAAATGGGTCAAGGGTCACAACGACCTGCTATACCGGGTCGAGAACTATCCGATCGACCTGCTGCGCGTCCGCGACGACGACATTCCCACCTTCGTGGCGGACGGTGTCTGCGACCTCGGCATCGTCGGCGAGAACGTGCTGGAGGAAGGCCGCAACGGCGGGCCGAACGCCTCGATCGTCATGCCGCTGGGATTCGGTCGCTGCACGCTCAAGATCGCCACGCCTCCGACGCTTGCCTATGACGGTCCGGCCTCGCTGGACGGGCTGCGCATCGCCACCTCCTATCCTAAAATCCTGCGCCGCTTCCTCGACGAACGCGGGGTCAAGGCCGACATCGTCGTGATGCGCGGGGCCGTCGAGGTCGCCCCCCGGCTGAAACTGGCCGCCGCCATCTGCGACCTGGTCTCGACCGGCGCGACGCTGGAGGCCAACGGCCTGGGCGCCAAGGATACGGTTCTGGAAAGCCAGGCGGTGCTGATTCAGTCGCCCGTCGCGCCCGAGCCCGCCTTGCAGCAGCTGTTGGACAGCGTCATCGAGCGGATGGCGGGCGTGGTGTCCTCGCAAGGCGCCAAATACGTCATGCTGAACGCCCCGCGCTCGGCGCTGGACGAGATCACCGCCATCCTGCCCGGCGCCGGCTCGCCGACCGTCATGCCCCTGATGGGTCGGGACGACGCTGTCGCCGTCCACGCCGTCTGCCAAGAAGCCGTCTTCTGGGAGACCTTGGAGAAGCTGAAGGCCGCCGGCGCCTCGGCCATCCTGGTCCTGCCGATCGAGAAGATGATGTGATGAAACGCATCGACTGGTCTTCCCTCGACGCGGCCGACAAGACGGCCGCCCTCGCCCGCCCGGCCCAACGCACCGCCGGCGACGTGACCGAGGTCGTGCGCACCATCTTGGACGACGTGCGCCAGCGAAGCGGCGAGGCCGTGACCGACTGGTGCCTGAAGCTGGACAAGGCCCCGCCCCGTCGCATCGCCATCACGCCCGAGACCATCGCCGAAGCACGCAACGCCCTGCCGCCCGGCGACGTGCGCGCCCTGCGCATGGCGGCCGACAATGTGCGCGTCTTCCATCAGGCGACCCGGCCCGAGGACACTCCCTTTATCGAGACGACGCCCGGCGTACGGTCCAAACTGGCCTGGCGTCCCATCGCCTCGGCCGGCCTCTATATTCCCGGCGGCACCGCGCCGCTGTTTTCTTCGCTGCTGATGCTGGCCATTCCAGCCGGCGTCGCGGGCGTGGGCCAGCGCGTCGCCGTCACGCCGCCGAACAAGGAGGGCGGCATCCACCCCGCCATGATCCTGGCCGCCGCAGAGGCGGAGTTGGACGCCATCTGGTTGATGGGCGGGGCCCAGGCCATCGCCGCCCTGACCTTCGGCGTCGAACTGGAGGACGGTGTCATCCCCGCCTGCGACAAGCTGTTCGGACCCGGCAACGCCTATGTAGCCGAGGCCAAGAAGCAGGCCTCCGCCCTGCCAGGCGGTCCCGCCGTCGACATGCCGGCCGGCCCGTCGGAGTTGATGGTCATCGTCGATCGCGACGCCGCGCCCGAGATCGCCGCCGCCGACCTGCTCAGCCAGGCCGAACACGATGCGGATGCGCAGGTTCTGCTGGTCTCCACCAGCCGCGCCACCATCGACTACATCCTGAGCGAGGTCGAGGTGCAGGTCGCAACTCTGCCTCGCGAAGCCATCGCTCGCGCCTCTCTGAACGAGGCCCGCGCCATCCTGGTCCGCGACCTCGACGCGGCCGCAGAAGTCGCCAACCTCTATGGTCCCGAACACCTGGCGATCCAGATCGACGATCCCGAGCCGCTGGTCGATTCGATCAACGCCGCCGGGGCCGTCTTCGTCGGCCGCTTCGCGGCCGAGACGCTGGGGGACTACGCCGCCGGTCCCAGCCACGTCCTGCCGACCGACGGCGGCGCCCGCACCCTGGGCGGCGTCACCACCGCCAGCTTCATGACCACCATGTCGGTCCAGCTGGTGTCCGAGGCCGGCGCCCGTCAGCTGGCGCCCATCGCCGCCCGTCTGGCCCGGATGGAGGGCCTAGAAGCCCACGCCCGCGCCGCCGATCTGAGGGCAGAAGGATGACCCTGCCCGCTCCCTATCCGCCACTGGTCTCCGGCGGCGAAGGTCTGGATCGCTATCCCGACGACGCCTCCGCCCTCGCTGCTCGCATGGCCGCCGTCTATGGCGTCCCTGCCGAACAGGTGCTGCCGGTGCGCGGCCTGACTCACGGGCTGGAGTTGGCCTATCGCCTCGCCGCTCGCGACGGGGGATCGGTCCAGGCCCCGAAGGCCGAACCCTATGACAGTCTCGCCACCATCTATCCGGCCAAGGGCGAAACGGCCCCAGAGAAAAGTATCGCCGTCATCCGCGCCCTGGGCTCGCCCGAAGCCGTCGGCGAAATGGCCGCCCGCGTCGCCCCCGCCCTGCTGGTGGTGGACGAGGGACTGATCGAGTTCTCCGACAGCGCCTCGGCCGTGATGGTCGTCGCCGATCAGCCGAACCTGGTCGTGCTGCGCAGCCTGTCCCTGGCCTATGGATTGGCCGGAGCCCGCGTCGGCGCGGCGATCGCCCAAGCCCAGACCCTGGTGCGTCTGGCGTCGGTGCTGGAACCCTATGCCCTGCCCGAACCGCTGGTGCGGCTGGCGATGCAGGCGCTCGATCCGTCGCGGATGATCGAGACCGCCGAACGGATCGCCTCGGTCCGGCGCGAGCGCGAACGGGTCGTGCGCGAACTGGGTCGCCAGATGCCGGTCGAACCGGGCGTCGGTCCCATCATCATGGCCCGCCCCGAAGAGCCTGCCGCCGCCCTGGCTGGTCTGAAGGCCTACGGCGTCGAGGCCGATCTGTCCGGCGAGCGTCTGCGCCTGCCGATCTCGATCAAGTCCGAGGTCAACGACCGGCTACTCGCCGCCTTCGGCCTCACGCCTGCCAAGCGCCGCCCCGCCCGCGTTGGTCAGGCCGTGCGCGACACCAAGGAAACCCGCATCGTCTGTGCCGTCGATCTGGATGCGCCCGGTCCGGTGAAGATCGAGACCGGCGTCGGCTTCTTCGATCACATGTTGGAGCAGATCGCGGCCCACGGCGGCTTCTCCCTGCGTCTGCAATGCGAAGGCGACCTGCACACCGATCCGCACCACACGATCGAGGACAGCGCCATCGCTCTTGGCCAGGCGTTGAAACAGGCGTTGGGCGAGCGCAAGGGCATCGCCCGCTACGGCTTCGTCCTGCCGATGGACGAGGCCAATGCGACGGTCTCCATCGACCTGTCCGGCCGCCCCTATCCGCTGTTCGAGGGAGCATTCGAGACGCCCTTCATCGGCGACTACCGCACCGACCTGACCGCCCACGTCTTCCGGTCGCTGGCCGAGGCCATGGGCGCGGCCGTCCACATCAAGGTCACGGGCCAGGACGACCACCACAAGACCGAAGCCGTCTATAAGGCGTTCGGCCGCGCCTTGCGCCAGGCCATACGCGTCGAGGGCGACGCCGTGCCGTCCACCAAAGGTGTTCTGTGACCGAGGTCGCCGTCATCGCCTACGGCGCCGGCAATGTCGCCTCGGTCCAGTTCGCGCTGGAGCGGCTGGGCGCGATCGTGCGCCTCACCGATGATCCCGCCGTCATCGCCGAGGCTGAACGGGTGATCCTGCCTGGCGTAGGCGCGGCCGGGTACGCCATGAAGCGCCTGTCGGACCTGGGTCTGATCGCGCCGATCCGCGCCTTCCCGCGCCCCCTGCTGGGTGTCTGTCTGGGTCAGCAACTGCTGTTCGGATCGAGCGACGAGGGCGACGGCGTCGATCTGCTGGGTCTCATTCCCGGCGCGGTGACCCGGCTGAAGCCTGCGGGCGATCTGCCGGTGCCGCACATGGGCTGGAGCCGGTTGACGCGCGACCGCAACGACCCCTTGCTGGAGGGCGTCGCCGACGGCGCCTATGCCTATTTCGTCCACGGCTTCGTCTGTCCCGACGGACCGGCGACCCTGGCGCGCGCCGACTATGGCGGCGTCGTTCCGGCTGTGGTTCGATCCGCCAACCGCTGGGGCTGCCAGTTCCACCCCGAACGCTCGGCCGAGGCCGGGGCGACCATCCTCAAGAACTTCCTGGGCCTGTCATGCTGATCTACCCCGCCATCGACCTGAAGGACGGCGTCTGCGTGCGCCTGATGCACGGCGACTTCGCCCAGGTGACGCATTACGACCAGCAGCCGGCCGCCCGCCTGACGACCTTTGCGGCCGAGGGCGCGGAGTGGATCCACATCGTCGACCTGGACGGCGCCGAGGCGGGCGAGGCGCGTCAGCACGCCCTGATCGGCGAACTGACCCAGGCCATCGACGTCAAGGTTCAGTCGGGCGGCGGCGTGCGCAGCGCCGACGATTTGAAAAAGCTGCTGGACGCCGGCGTGTCGCGCGTCGTCGTAGGCTCCTTGGCGGTGACCCAACCTGAGACGGTGGCCAACTGGCTGGAAACCTTCGGCGTCGAGCGCATCACCCTGGCCCTGGACGTCAAGATCGAGGACGGCGTGCCGGTCCCGGCGCTCAAGGGCTGGACCCAGTCCTCGGGCATGACGCTTTGGGAGGCGCTGGATCGGTATCCCAAGGGGACGGCCAAACACCTGCTGGTGACCGATGTCGGTCGCGACGGCGCCCTGACCGGGCCGAACCTGGATCTGCTGGCCGAAATCCGCAGCCGTCGGCCGGATTTGGTGTTGCAGGCCTCAGGCGGCGTTTCCTCGCTGGACGACATCGCTGCGGTCAAGGCGCTGGGCTGTCACGGGGCCATCGTCGGACGCGCGCTCTACGAGAACTGCTTCACCCTGCCCGAGGCGATCGCGGCGGCCAAACGCTCGTGACGGCGCGGCGGATCATTCCCTGCCTGGACGTGAAGGACGGCCGGGTGGTCAAGGGCGTAAAGTTTGTCGGTCACACCGACATGGGCGATGCGGCCGAGCTGGCCGCCCGCTATCGCGATGCGGGCGCCGACGAACTCGTTTTCTACGACATCACCGCCAGTCCCGAGGGGCGGACGCTGGACTACGGTTGGATCAAGGACATCGCCCGACTGCTGGACATTCCGTTCTGCGTCGCCGGCGGCATTCGCAGCGTGGATCAGGCGGCGCGCTGTCTGGACCACGGAGCGGACAAGGTCTCGATCAACTCCCCGGCCTTGGAACGGCCCGAACTGGTCGCGGACATGGCGGCGCGGCTGGGCAGCCAATGCGTCGTCGTCGGCGTCGATAGCCGGTTCGAAGACGGCGATTGGGTGGTCCACAAATATACCGGCGACCCCGATGCACGCCGTCATGCCGGCAAACGCACCTTGGACTGGTTGGACGAGGCGCAGAGCCTGGGCGCCGGAGAGATCGTGCTGAACTGCATCGATCAGGACGGCGTTCGGCGCGGCTATGACATCGAGCAACTGTCCGCCGCGCGGGCACGTCTGACCATTCCCCTGATCGCCTCGGGCGGCGCCGGCGCGGCCGAGCATTTCAAGGCTGTGTTCGAGCAGGCCGACGTCTCCGGCGCCCTGGCCGCCAGCGTCTTCCACACCGGCGCCATCGCCATTCCGGACCTGAAACAATACCTGGCCGACGAAGGCCTGGAGATGAGACTGTGATCGACCCGAACACCATCGACTTTGCCAAGGGCGCCGGATTGGTCCCCGTCGTGGTGCAGGACGCCGCCACGCTGCAGGTCCTGACCCTGGCCTATATGGATCGCGCTGCGCTGGACGAGACGATCGCATCCGGCGAGGCCACCTTCTTCTCGCGCTCGCGCGGGGGGCGTTGGAGGAAGGGCGAGACCTCGGGCGACCGGCTTTACGTCGTCTCCATCACGGCCGACTGCGACGCCGACGCCATCGTGCTGGGCGTCAGGCCGGTCGGAAACGCCTGCCACCTGAACCGGACGAGCTGTTTCGGCGAGGCCGACGCGCCGGGCTTGGGTCGGATCGCCCGGCTGGAGCGAACCATCGCCGAACGGGCCGCGGCCGACCCGTCCGAAAGCTGGACCGCCCGACTGATTGCACAGGGGCCCAAACGCATCGCCCAGAAGGTTGGTGAGGAGGGCGTGGAGACCGCTCTGGCCGGCGTCGCCGGCCCGGACGAGGAACTCGCCAGCGAGGCTGCGGATTTGATCTACCACCTGCTCGTTCTTCTCCATGCCCGTAACATGGTGTTTCAGGACGTGCTGGACGTGTTGGCCTCGCGAGCGGAAGCGGCCAAAGACAGCGGCTAGACCGTAAAGGCGTGCGTCCCGACAAATGGGATCATCGAGGGACAAGACATGGCGGCTCTCATTCTGTTTGGCGGCGGCGGCGATCTGGCGATGCGCATGCTTCTGCCGTCGCTCTATTTCCTCGAACACGACGGCCTGCTGCCTGAAGGGCTGAAGATCATCGGCGCCGCGCGTTCCGAAGAGAGCGCCGACGACTATATCGCCAAGGTGCACGAGGCGGTGAAGGCGCGCGCCGAGGCGGACAAGGTCTGGGACGAAGCCAGCTGGTCGCGGATGAAGGCGCGCCTGGACTATCTGGCGGTCGACGCCACCTCGCCCGAAAGCCTCAAGCCGCTGAAGGACAAGGTCGGCGACGGCGAGGTCACCTCCTTCCTGGCCGTATCCCCCTCGCTCTATGCCCGCATTGTCACGGCGATGAAGGCGGCGGGTCTGGCCGAAAAGAACTGCCGCATCGTACTGGAAAAGCCGGTTGGGCGCGACCTGAAGTCCTTCCTCGAAATCGACGACGCCGTGGCCCACGCTTTCAGCGAGAACCAGGTCTTCCGCATCGACCACTATCTGGGCAAGGAGACAGTCCAGAACCTGATCGCTCTGCGGTTCGGCAACACGATCTTCGAACCGTTGTGGAACAACCTGTCCATCGACCACGTGCAGATCACGATCGGCGAGACGGTGGGGGTCGGCGATCGCTGGCCCTACTATGATGAATACGGCGCCCTGCGCGACATGCTGCAGAACCACATGTTGCAGCTGCTGTGTCTGGTGGCGATGGAGCCGCCGAGCGACCTGGACCCCGACTCGGTGCGCAACGAGAAGGTCAAGGTGCTGCGGTCACTGCGGCCCGTCACGGTGGACGAGGTCGAGCGCGTGACCGTGCGGGGTCAGTATGTGGCGGGCGTCTCGGAGGGCAAGCCGGCCAAGGGCTATGACGAGGAGCGCGGCCAGCCGTCGGACACCGAAACCTTCGTCGCCGTTCGCGCCGACATCGACAACTGGCGCTGGGCCGGCGTGCCCTTCTTCATGCGGACCGGAAAGCGCCTGCCCGAGAAGCGCACCGAGATCGTCATCCAGTTCAAGCCAGTACCGCACTCGATCTTCGACCGCGACGACCGGGGCGAGGTTCAGGCCAACCGGATGATCATCGAGTTGCAGCCCGAGGAAGACATCTCTCTGACGGTGATGAACAAGCGACCCGGCCTGGATCAGCGCATGCAGTTGCAGCCGATCAAGATGAGCCTGTCGTGGGGTGTAGACGGCAAGTCCGCCGCCCCGCCGCGCCGCCGCATCGCCTATGAGCGCCTGCTGCTAGACGCGATGGCCGGAGATTCGACCCTGTTCGTGCGCCGCGACGAGGCCGAGCAGGCCTGGAAATGGGTGGACGAAGTGTCCGAGGCCTGGGCCGAATCCGGCTTGAAGCCCGACGACTACGTCGCCGGAACCTGGGGCCCCGACAGCGCCGACATGCTGATGATGCGGACCGGCCGCGACTGGAATACGACCGATGTCTGAGACCCCCGCCATCGAAACCTTTGCCTCCGTCGAGACCTGGGCCGAAGCCATCGCGGCGCGTCTGGCCGAAACGCTTGGCGCAGCCGTCCGCGATCACGGCCAGGCCCTGTTCGCCGGTCCCGGCGGTTCGACGCCCGCGCCCGTCTATCGCCGCCTGGCGGCGACCGATCTGAACTGGTCCAAAATCGCCGTGACCCTGGTGGACGAGCGTTATGTGCCCGAGACTTCGCCGGAATCGAACGCCCGGCTGATCCGCGACGTGCTGCTTCAGGACAAGGCGGCGACGGCCCGCTTCATCCCGCTCTATACGCCCGAGGTCACCGTGGACCGCGCGGCCATCGTGGCGGCCAAGGCCTTGGCCGATGTGGGCGGGCGGTTCGATGCGGTGCTGCTGGGCATGGGCGAGGATGGCCATATCTGCTCCATGTTCCCCGAAAGCCCGACGCTGAAGACCCTGCTGACGCCGACGCTGAAGCCGACCGTCCTGGGGGTGCCGCATGGGCGTGATGGCATGGCACCGACGCTCGAACGGCTGTCGATCAACCTGCCCTATCTGATGTCTGCGGGCCGGGTGATCCTGGGTCTGAAAGGCGCCGCCAAGCGTCGCGTCTTCGAAGAACAGGCTCAGGGCGATCCCAAGACCCAGCCTATCGCCGCCCTGATCGCCGCCGGCGTTCCCCTTGAAGTTCTGTGGACGGAGGAAGGCTGAAATGGCGCTTCATCCCACCGTGGCGGCCGTCACCGCCCGCATCGTCAAGAAAAGCCGCGAGACCCGCGCCGACTACATCCGTCGCATGGACGCCGCGCGCGACAGCGGCGCCGGACGCGCCAAGCTGAGCTGCGCCAACTGGGCCCACGCCTTCGCGGGCCAGACGATCGCCGACAAGCTGACCGCAATGGATGGGTCCAAGCCCAACCTGGGCATCGTCACCGCCTATAATGATATGCTGTCGGCTCACCAGCCGTTCGAACGCTTTCCCGACGTGGTGCGCAAGGCCGTGCGCGAGGTCGGCGCCACGGCCCAGGTCGCCGGCGGCACCCCCGCCATGTGCGATGGCGTCACCCAGGGTCGTCCCGGCATGGAGCTGTCGCTGTTCAGCCGCGACCTGATCGCCATGTCGGCGGGCATCGCCCTGACGCATGACGCCTTCGACGCCGGTCTGATGCTGGGCGTGTGCGACAAGATCGTACCGGGCCTGTTCATGGGCGCCTTGGCCTTCGGCCATCTGCCGGTCGTCTTCGCCCCAGCCGGTCCGATGCCGTCGGGCATTCCGAACGCGGAAAAGGCTCGCGTCCGGGCCGAATATGCGCAGAACAAGGTCGATCGTCAGACCCTGCTGGAAAGCGAGATCGGCAGCTATCACTCGCCCGGCACCTGCACCTTCTACGGCACCGCCAACTCCAACCAGATGATGATGGAGCTGGGCGGACTGCACATGCCCTCCACCGCCTTCGTCCATCCCGACACCGGCCTGCGCGACGCCCTGACGGCGGCGGCGGCGAAACGGGCGGTGGAACTGGCGCGCAGCGGCGAGTGCCGCATGGCCGACGTCATCGACGAGAAGTCCATCGTCAACATGATCGTGGCCTTGCTGGCCACCGGCGGCTCGACCAATCACGCCATCCACCTGGTCGCGATGGCGCGGGCGGCGGGCGTGCTGATCGACTGGACCGACATGGACGAGCTGTCGTCTGTCACGCCGCTGTTGGCGCGGGTCTATCCGAACGGCTCGGCCGACGTGAACGCCTTCCAGGCCGCCGGCGGCGTCGCCTTCATCGCGCGTGAACTGGCGATGGCGGGCAATATCCATACCGACGTGACGACCATCATGGGTCAAGGCATCCAGGCCTATTTCCAGGAACCGTCGATGGTGGACGGCGAACTCGTCTGGCGCGACGGCGTCCAGGAAAGTCTTGATCTCGATATCCTGCGCCCGGCGTCCAATCCCTTCGACAAGGAGGGGGGGTTGCGTCTGGTTCAGGGTGACCTGGGTCGTGCGGTCATCAAGATCTCCGCCGTCAAACCCGAGAACCGCATCGTCGAGGCGCCTGCCGCCGTGTTCGAAACCCAGGAAGATGCGCTCCAGGCCTTCCGGGACGGCAAGCTGTTCCGCGACGTCGTCGTGGTCCTACGCTTCCAGGGACCCAAGGCGAACGGCATGCCCGAACTGCACAGCCTGTCGCCGGCCCTGTCCGTCATTCAGGACAAGGGGTTCAAGGTCGCCTTCGTCACCGACGGCCGTATGTCGGGCGCCAGCGGCAAGACGCCGGCCGCCATCCACGTCTCGCCTGAAGCACTGGCCGGCGGTCCGCTGGCCCATGTTCAGGATGGCGACGTCATCCGCCTGGACGCCGAGGCCGGGGTTCTGACCACCGTCGGCGTTTCCGACCTGACCGCCCGTCCGCTGGCCGCCCGGTCCGCCGCCAACGCCGAGGGTTCGTCCTGGGGCTATGGCCGTGAATTGTTCGGCGCCTTCCGCCATGTGGTCACGACGGCCGAACAGGGGGCGACGGTCTGTTTCGCGCTGCCGACCGGTTCGCGCGGCAACGACGACACCCCGCCCAATCCCAACTTCGTCGATCGGACTGTGGACGCCTGATCCACCGAACCGAGCGCAGGAAACGCCCCAATGAATGACAAGACCCTTCTCGTCGGCGATGTCGGCGGCACGAACGCCCGCTTCGCCGTGGCCCGAATGGTGGACGGCAAGCCCGTGCTGGACCACCACGAGAGCTTCCCGGCCGAGACCTATCCGACCTTCCTCGAAGGCGTCGCCGCCTTCATCGAGGGCTGCGAGGTCAAGCCGACGGGCGGCGTGATCGCGGTGGCCGGTCCGGTCACGGACGGCGCCATCGACCTGACCAACTCGCCCTGGCAGGTGTCGGAGGCGGAGCTTCAGACCCTGGGCCTGAAGCCCGTCAAGCTGATCAACGACTTCGAGGCCCTGGCCTGGGGCGCGCCCATCGTGCCGGAAGACCAGTTGGAAAGTCTGGGCGGCCCGGTCGACGGCGATCCGCACTGCACCGTCGCGGTGCTCGGCCCCGGCACCGGTTTTGGGGTTTCGGCCCTGGTGCGCGATGCAGCCGGCAAGGAAATGGCCATGCCGTCCGAGGGCGGGCACGCCTGCTTCCCCCCCGGCGATCCGGTCGAGGACGAAATCCTGCGCATCCTGCGTCGCCGCTATGACCGGGTGTCGATCGAGCGTCTGATCTGCGGGCCGGGGCTGCTGAACATGCACCGTGCCTTGGCCGAGATCGACGGGCGCGAGACCCATATCGACGATCCGGCTCAGATCACCGCAACGGCGCTTGCCGATCCGAACAGCCCATGCGGCGCGACCCTGGCCCGCTTCTGCGCCATCCTGGGCGCGGTCGCCGGCGACATCGCCCTGACCACCGGCGCGCGCGGCGGCGTCTATATCGCCGGCGGCATTGTTCCGCGCATCCTGCCCTTCATCAAGGCCAGTCCCTTCCGCCAGCGGTTCGAGCGCAAGGGCCGGTTCAAGGAGTATATGCAGGACATTCCGACCAAGGTGATCATGCACAAACACGCCGCCCTGCTCGGCGCCGCGCGGGTCGCCTTCGCCCAATCGGAGGGCTGACGCGGCGAGCGATCACGAAAATCTCACGGCGGCGTGAACCGAACCGTCACCGTAGCGTTTGAGAATTTCCACCTAGGAGAGGAACCTCAAATGAAAAAGTTCGCCATCGCCGCCGCTTCGGTCTTCATGCTGGCCGGCGTCGCCGCCTGCGGTGAAAGCGCCGCCGACAAGGCCGCTGAAAAGCAAGCCGACGCCATCGAAGCGACGGGTGAAGCCCGCGCTGACCAACTGGAATCGCAAGCCGCGACCGCTCCGACCGCTGCTCAGGCCGACGCCCTGAACGCCCAGGCTGACCAGGTCGAGAAGAACGCCGACCGCAAGGCCGACATGGTCGAGCAGCAAGCCGGCAACGCTGATGGCGGCGCTACGACGGCCAACACGCCTTCGACCCACTAAGGCCTGGCGACCCGCTAAATCCGTTTACGGATGGATCAGCCCCCGTCGTTCGCGACGGGGGCTTTTTCACGCCTACGACCTCAGTCGATGCACAGGGTCGGGCCGGCCTTGCCGTCCTCGACCGTCGTATTGCAGCCGAAACGGTCGCTGGTCGCCTGGCAGACGCCGGTCGCCGCCGTCCCCGGAGCCACGCCGCTGTTGCCCTCGATGCGGCAGTCGCCCTGGCACTGATCGCCGTCGGTGCAGCGCTTGCCGGCGTCGGCATAGCTGATGACGCACTGCCAGGATTGCATCCGCCCGACCTGTTTCATCGTGCCGCCGCGCGTGGCGCAGGACACGGCGTCGGCGCTCTGCATCGGTGCATCCGACGCCGCTCCCGTGGTCTGGGGCGAGCAGGCGGCGGCCAGAAGCGCGACGGCGGCGATGAGGGAAATGCGGATCATGAGATCTGTCCTTTGGTGAAGCCTGACCAGACATCGTCGTAGTCGAGCTGCATGTGCGGTGATTCCGACGCCCATTTCGTGACGCGGATCGGCATGCGCGTCTCGAACATGAAGGCCAGGGTGTTTTCGATCTTGTGGGGCTTGAGTTCGGCCTTGATCGCGCCGTCATAGCTGGCCTGATCGGGGCCGTGGCCGCTCATGCGGTTGTGCAGCGATGCGCCGCCTGGCGCGAATCCGCCCGCCTTGGCGTCATAGGCGCCTGTCACCAAACCCATGAACTCGCTCATCACGTTGCGATGGAACCACGGCGGGCGGAAGGTGTCCTCGGCCACCATCCAGCGCGGCGGGAAGATGACGAAGTCGATATTGGCCGTGCCCGGCGTCTCGGACGGGCTGGTCAGGACCGTGAAGATCGACGGATCAGGGTGGTCGTAGCTGACGGTGTTGATCGTGTTGAACCGCGCCGTGTCGTAGCGGCAGGGCGCCAGGTTGCCGTGCCAGGCGACGACGTCCAGCGGGCTGTGATCGAAGGTCGTGGCCCACAGGCGGCCGCCGTATTTCTGAACGCATTCGGTCGGGCGATCCACGTCCTCATAGGCCGCAACCGGCGTCTCGAAGTCGCGCGGATTGGCCAGGCCGTTCGAGCCGATGGGTCCGAGATCCGGCAGGCGGAACGGGCTGCCGTAGTTCTCGCAGACATAGCCGCGCACCGGCCCGTCCACCTCGACACGGAACCGCACGCCACGCGGGATCAGGACGATGTGACCGGGCCGGGCCTCGATCACGCCGAACTCGGTGACGAAGCGATGGTCGCCTTCCTGTGGCATGATCAGCAGTTCGCCGTCGGCGTCATAGAAGACTCGGTCGGCCATCGATCGGTTGGCGACATACAGGTGAATGCCCGCCCCGGCCCCGCCGTCCGGTTCGCCGTTGCCGCCATAGGTCGTCAGCCCCTCGACCCAGTCGGTCGCGGCCTGCGGCATCGGCAGCGGGTCCCAGCGCATCCGGTTGGGGTTGGGCGGCGTCTCGTCGAACGGACCGGAGCGAACCCGCCCCTGATCGAAGGGCGCGTAAGGCCCATGCTGGGCCGACGGACGCAGGCGATACAGCCAGCTGCGCCGGTTCTCGGCGCGCGGCGCCGTGAAGGCGGTGCCGGACAGCTGTTCGGCATATAGGCCCATCGGCGTATTCTGCGGCGAGTTGCGGCCCACCGGCAGGGCGCCGGGCGCGGCCTCGGTCGCGAAATGATTGCCGAAACCGGTCATGTAGGCGGGCGCGTTGGATCGCGTCATGTCGTGTCTCCCTATGTCCCTCGTTTAGCCGTCCCCGGCGCCAGCGTCACCCTTTGCCCGTCAGGCAACAGCTTGGCGGTTGGCGCGTTGCTGTGGCCTCGCGGAGGGATTTCCATGACCTATCTGACCCGGGCGGTGTTCGCCTTCGCCAGCCTGCTGCTGTTGCTGGCGGCCATGGCCCTGATCGGGTTCGGGGTGAAGGATGCGCTGCACGGCATCGGCTCGCCCGACAAGTCCGGCGCCGACGCGGTTCTGGACGTGCTGGGCTATGTCATCGTCGCCATCGCCGTCTTCGACGTGGCCAAATACATCTTCGAGGACGAGGTTCGGCGCGGCAACGAAAAGCGCAGCGCCGCCGAGGCCCGGCGCAGCCTGACCAAGTTCCTGTCGACCATTGTCATCGCCCTGTTCCTTGAGGCGCTGGTTGTGGTGTTCAAGACGGCGCGCGAGGACGTGGCGCAGCTGCTCTATCCCACCGCCCTTCTGATCGCCTCGGTGCTGGTGCTGGTGGGCCTGGGCGTCTTCCAGCGCCTGTCGGCCACGGTCGAGGAAAAGGTCGGCGACGACGACGAGGCCGAGGACCGCAAGGACAAGGTCAGGCGAAAGGCCGCGCCCTAGCCTTTGCTCGGCAGGAAGGGCGAGAAGGTGATGACGGTGAAGGTGTCGCGCACGTGCGGCCGCGTCTGGACCTGTTTCGTCACGAAGGTGCCGATGTCGGCGTCGCGCGGCAGGTTGAACTTGGCCAGCAGGTCGTGCTGACCCGAGGTGGAATAGACCTCCGAGACGTTCTCGACATTGTCGACGATGTCGGCCGCCACGTCGTTGGCGTAGCCCAGCTCGCATTTGATGAAGACGAAGATGGCGGTCATCATGGCGGATCAGTCCTCTGGTTCGAGGGCGCTTCTAGCGGACGAAGACGTGACGAGTAAGCCGCAAGACACAGACGCCGTGCTGGAGGCGCAATACAACAACCGCGCCCTGGTGCCCGACCATCCCGCCGTGATGGCGCGCTGGAAGGCGGGATCGGAGACCGCACGCGCCGCCCATCCGCCCCAGGTCCTGGAATACGGCCCAGGCGAGCGCGAGCGGATCGACTGGTTCGACGCCGGGGACGGCGCGCCGGTCGTGGTCTTCCTGCACGGCGGATACTGGCAGGCGCTGGACGCGGGCTGGTTCAGCTTCGTGGCTCCGCCCCTGCTGGCCCACGGCGTCAGCGTCGCCATCCCCACCTATGATCTGGCGCCGAGCGTGCGGCTGGGCCGGATCGTCGATCAGGCGCGGGCGGCGGTCGACCTGATCCGCGACCGCACCGGCGCCGCGCCCGTCGTCAGCGGCCATTCGGCGGGCGGGCATATGGCGGCCTGCCTGCTGGCGGACGGGCGGGCTTCGGCGGCGGTCGCCATCTCGGGCGTGTTCGATCTGGAGCCGCTGATCCCCACGTCGCTCAACGTCGCTTTGGACCTGAACACGACCGAAGCCCGGTCACTGTCGCCGATTCGCTGGCCGGCGGCCGCCGGCGCGGTTCTGGACTGCATCGTCGGCGGGGCAGAGAGCGAGGCCTTCGTGGATCAAAGCCGCGCCATGGCCGCGCGCTGGGGCGACGCCGGAGCCGAGACGCGGTTCGAGGCCCTGCCCGGCCTGAACCATTTCACGGTTCTGGATCCGCTGTTCGATACCGACAGCACCCTGGTCCGGCGGCTGGCCGACCTGGCCCATCGACGCTGAGCGACAATCAGACCCTCCGGCGAAAAATGGAGTCTAATTCGTCTAATTCGTATGAAATCCCCCGCTCCCCTCCCTAACAGATGGGCTTGAGCGGCGAGGCTTCAAGAGGGGCGGTCGGCGCGCCAGATGAAGACGAAGTTGCGGTGTTCGGCCCAGGTCTGACCCTCCACATGGTCGCCCGCAAGGCAGGCCGCCGTGTGATAGGGGCCTGCGCCGTCGGTCGTTCGGAACGAGACGCACAGCCGGCCGTGCTGGCGCTTCCATCGGCCCGCCTCGATCCGGCTGTTGTAGAAGTCGCCCGTCACGACGCCATCGGGCTGGAGCGTCAGGTTCATGGGCTGGTGGTAGGGCTGGGCCGGATCGGTCGCCAGATCGACGGACCAGGCACCGTCCATGTCGGCGGCGGGCGGCGGATCCTGAACGGTCAGAAGGGCGACGACGGCGAGGGCGGCGAACATCCTGCTTCTCCAACAGGCGATTGACCGAACAACGGTCCGCCTTTCGCCACATGCCGTCAAGAGAACGTCCGCGCTAACGCGGTTTGACTTGACCTCGCGTTCGCGACAGCGGAGGTCGGACGCGAACCTATCGCAGAGGAACCCGTCCATGGCCCATGATCGCGTCAGCGTGCTTCAGGCGCTTCAGACCCAGGGCGTGTGCCCGGTCTTCTATCACCCCGATGCCGAGGTCAGCCTGAACGTCATTCGCGCCTGCGCGCGTGGTGGGGCGCCGGTGGTCGAGTTCACCAATCGCGGCGACTTCGCCTGCGACCTGTTCGGCGAGATCAATCGCGAACTGATCAAGACCGACCCCAACGTCGTCCTGGGCATCGGTTCGGTCGTCGATGCGGGGACGGCCTCGCTTTATCTGAACCGGGGCGCCCGGTTCGTGGTCAGCCCCTGCCTGATCCCCGACGTGGCCAAGGTCTGCAATCGGCGCATGGTCGCCTATTTCCCCGGCTGCGGGTCGGTGACCGATATCGGCGAGGCGCACGAGCTGGGCTGCGACATCGTCAAACTGTTCCCCGGCTCGTCGGTCGGCGGACCGGACTTCGTCAAGGCGGTCAAGGGTCCGATGCCCTGGGTCAAGATCATGCCTACGGGCGGCGTCGATCCGGACGAGGCGTCGATCGCCAAATGGTTCGGCGCGGGCATCGTCGCGGCGGGTATGGGCTCCAAACTGGTGACCGATGACGCCGTGAAGTCGGGCGACTGGGCCGCCATCGAGGCGTCGGTGCGCTCGGCGGTGAACGCCGTCGCCGCGTTCCGCGCGTCCAAGAAGGGCTGAGCGCTCAAGCGCCGTCAGCGTGGCGCGCGGTCGTCCGGCTGACGGTGATCCGGCCCGTGGGCTGCGGCGCGACGGGCGGCGCCCTTACGCTGAAGGATCGGGGCCAGGGCCTTGCGCTCCTCGGGCGTCAGCGTCGCCAGCACCGCGACCGCACCGTTTTCCAGGCGCGTGCGGCCCCGCATCTCGGTGGCTCTGGACTGTTCCAGCAGGCTTTCGACCCGGGTCGCGTCCAGGGTCGGCTGACCGGCGATGTCGATGGCTTCTCGTCGGGCGGCGCGGGCCGCCTCGAAATCAGGACGCGCCGCCAGGGCCGATTCTCGCAGCGCGGTGCGCACGCGCTGGCGTACGGCCGGATCCAGATCGGCCAGCACCTCGGCCAGCGGTCCCTCGCGCCCCGGGCGGCGTTGGTCCTCTATCCGGCGTTCGATCCGGTCGCGATTGACGACATAGGTGACCCCGCCCGCCACGGCGAACAAGTTCAGGGCCACCGAGACGGCCAGGGCGATCTTCAGGCTCTTGGACGTCATCCCAACAGTTCCGTGTCATCCACGCCCGTCAGCGAGGATTGGTAAAGCACCGCATCGGCGCGCGCGTCGGCGGTCAGATGGGTGGTCAGGCCCACGCCGGCGACCACGCCCGCACAGGCCGCGGCGGCCCAACCGGCGCCGAGGTACCAGATCGCCTTACCCAGACGGCTTTTCGCCCGGGGCGCAGCCGCAAGGATGCGCGCGGTCAGGGCGGCGGACGGGACAGGTCTGGGCGCGACGTCGAGCAGAGCGTCCAGCGCGGCCGCCTGATCCAGCACCGCCTTCAGCGACGGATCGGCGGCGATCAGGCTTTCGGCGAAGGCGCGCTCGGACGCGGGCCACCGACGCAGGTCGGCGCCATAGGCGTCCGCCAGTTCGTGCAACCGTTCCGCCTTCATCGTCCGTCTCCTCTAATCGACCCCGGACCGATGTCCGAAAGGGCCAGACGCAATGCGCGACGACCGCGCGACAACAAACTCTCCAGCGCCTCGACGCTGATCTCCATCAGGGCCGCTGCATCGATATTCGACAGCTCCTGATAATGGCACAGGACGATGGCCTCGCGCTGTCGGTCCGGCAGACGTTTCAGGGCCGCCGTGACCCGCACGCCCGTCTCGGCCGCCAGCAGACCGCGATCCGGCGCCGGGCCTTCGTCGGGACGCTCCGGCGGCGTGTCGGTCGGAATTTCGCGCCGACGCCTCAGCCGATCGTAACAGAGGTTCAGCGCGACCCGGTGCAGCCAGGTGTCGAACCGGGCCTTGCCGGGCGTCCATTTGGGCGCCTGACGCCAAGCCTTGAGCATCGTCTCCTGGGCCACGTCCTCGGCCTCGACCGCATCGCCCAGCATACGCTGGGCCAGCGACAGGATGCGCGGCAGCTTGCGCGAGACGAGCGTCTGCGCCGCCGCCGGGTCGCCCTGCCCCACGCGCCGCACCAGATCCTCGTCGGGGTCGACGATCGCGACCAAACCTGCCTCTTCCGCTGCTGACGAAAGGGACCGGTGCGTTCACGACGGCCGACCCCGACACCGTCTTACTCCGAAGCCGGGACGGGGGAAGCGGGTTGTTGCGCCGGACGCTGAGCCTGGCGGGCCGCGCGGCGTTCCTGCCGTTGCTCACGCTGCGCGGACATGGCCGCCCGGCGCTCGTCGGCGGAGATCACGCCGTCGCGGTTGGCGTCCATCTTGTCGAACCGCTCGCCCAGCTTGGCCGAGGCTTCGGCGATCACCACTGGCCCGCGTTCGCGGCCTTGTCCGCGCATGGCGTGATGTGCGCCGCCGCGACGGCCCTCACGATGACCGGCGCGTTCGGCGCGCGGACCGCGATCCGGGCGTGCGGCATGGCCGGCGTCGAACTCGGCCCGGCTGATGGAGCCGTCGCCGTTCGCATCCAGCTTGGCGAAGCGGTCGCCCGCGCGTTCGGCGCGACGGGCCTGCATGGCGGCGGCGCGCTCTTCGGGGCTGACCACGCCGTCGCCGTTCGTATCGAGCGCGGTCAGACGCGCGATGCGCGCATCGACGAACTCGGCGCGGGTGATCTGGCGGTTCGGATCCGCGCGCGCATGATGCGGCGCAGGGGCGCCGGCGGCGGGGGCAGGCGGAACCTGAGCGGTCGCGGCGCCGGCGGCGGCGGCCAGAGCGATGACGCCCAAGCCGGTCAGAAAGGTGTTTCTCATCTCGATCATCTCCACGGGCGCGTCTGGCGCCCCTTGACATTGCCCTGTCAGGAGATTGAACGCGGCGTTGCGGATTCTCCGTCGCGGCCCTCTTTTTCCAGTCTGGCTGGCACCGCCCGCTCGAAGGCCTTTCGCGCCCGCGCGCGCAAGTCGGTCAACTCGGTCTTCAGCGTGTCGAAGTCCGGCGCGCCGGCGGCCTCGGCCAGGCGCAGCTGGAAGACGCCGGGCTCGCCCTCCGGATCGACCCGCCCCTCGAAGGCGGCGGCCAGAAGATGAGCCAGACGCTGCTGCACGCGCCAGGCCTCGGCCAGGACCGGGTCGTCGTGCAGGGCCTCAAGCGTCGACAGGGTCAACGGCTCGCCGATGGCGGCGGCCTGAAGCTGGCGGAACTGGGCGGCGAACTCGGCGTCTACCTGCCCGCCCGGCGACAGCTTCAGATCCCAGAAGCCGTGCGGGCGACGCTCGCGATCCATCAGGGCGCGCATCTTTCGGATGTCGGCGGCGACATCGACGCCGGGACGCGGGCGACGCAGGGCGGACTCGATGGCGGCAGAAACCTGGGCGCCGAACTTGGGATCGCTGGCCCAGACCACGCGGGCGCGGGTCAGAACCATGAACTCCCAGGTCTCCGCCTCCTTGGCGTAATAGGCGTCAAACGCCTTCAGCCGCACCGACACCGGCCCCTTGGAGCCGGTGGGGCGCAGGCGCATGTCCACCTCATACAGGCCGCCTTCCGCCGTATGCGCCGACAGGGCCGCGATCAGCCGCTGGGTGAAGCGGGCGTAGAAGACGTCGGCGGTCCAGCCCTTGATCTCGGAGGTCGCCTCGGGCGGCGCCTCGTACAGGGTCATCAGATCGAGATCAGATCCGGCCGTCATCTCGCGCGATCCGGCCTTGCCCAAGGCGACCACCGCCACCGCACCGGGGAAGGCGCCGCCCAGCCGTTCGGTCTCGGCCAGGGCGGCGGGCGACAGGGTGCGCATGGCGGCGTCGGCCAGGGCGGCGTAGGCGCGGCCCGCCGCCTCTGCCCCCGCCCGACCGGTCAGGGCGTGGATGCCGATGCGGAACATCTGCTCGCGATGCAGGCGGCGCACGGCGTTCATGGCCCCCTCGAAATCCTCGGTCTCGCCAGCCTCGCGCAGCATCTGTTCGGTTAGGCCGGTCTCTTCGGACAGATCGACCAGGAAGCGGGCGTCCAGCACACCGTCCAGCGCCGCCGGTTGCCGGCCGAGGGTCCGGGCGAGACGCGGTGCGAAGGCCATGACGCCCAGCACCATCTCGAACAGTTTGGGCTGGTTCAGGAACAGGGCCTGAACCTGCACACCCGCCGCCAGCCCAGAGAAGAAGACCGCGAAACGGCGGAACGCCTCGTCGGGCGCACCCGATCGGGCCAGGGCCTCCAGCAGGCGCGGCGCCAGGCGGGTGAACAGTTCACGGCCCCGCGCCGTGCGCGTCGCCGGGATCCGGCCGTGGTGCCAGCTGCGGATTGTGTCGGCGACCGACGGCGCCTCGGAAAAGCCCATGCGACGTAGGGTTTCCAAAGTCTCGGGATCGTTCTCGACCCCGGTGAAGACCAGGCTGCCGTAGCTGGAGTCCAGATCTTCGCCGCCCTCGAACAGTTCACCATAGCGGGCGTTGACCCGCGCCAGCAGGGCCTCGACCCGGGCGTCGAAGGCGGTCAGATCGTTCGAACCGGCCAGGGCGGCGACGGCGGCGCGGCGCTCGTCATCCTCGGGCAGGCGATGGGTCTGCTCGTCGTCTAGCATCTGCACGCGGTGCTCCAGCCCGCGCAGCTCGACATAGGCGGCGGACAGTTCCTCGCAGACCGCCTGGGGCACATGGCGCGCGTCGGCCAGAGCCTTCAACGCCTCCAGCGTGCGCTGTTTGCGCAAAGCCGGATCGCGGCCGCCCAAGATCAGCTGCTGGGTCTGGGCGTAGAATTCGATCTCGCGGATGCCGCCGCGACCCAGTTTCAGATTGGCCCCGGCGGCTTGCAGTCCCTCGCCCGTCTTGTGGACGTGGATCTGTTTCTTGATCGACTGGATGTCGAGCACGGCCGCGTAATCCAGGCTGCGGCGCCAGATGAAGGGGATCATGGCCTTCAGGAACCGGCCCGCCGCGCGCATGTCGCCCAGGACCGGCCGCGCCTTAATGAAGGCCGCCCGCTCCCAGTTCTGGCCGACGCTCTCATAGTAGGCCAGGGCCATCGGCCCGGCGACGACCGGCGGAGTCGAGGACGGGTCCGGCCGCAGCCGCAGATCGACGCGGAAAACATAGCCGTCGCCCGTCCGCTCGGTCAGCAGGGTGGCGATCCCCTTGCCGACGCGATTGGCGAAGTCCTGCATCTCCTCGCCCTCGCGCAGCGCAAGGCCCATCAGGCGCGGCTCGAAGAAGAGGGAGATGTCGATGTCGGACGAATAGTTCAGTTCGTTGGCGCCATGTTTGCCCATGGCCAGGCCGAACAGGCCCGGAATGGGGCCGCGCGGATCGCCGGGCGGCGAGATCAACCGGCCGCGCGCCCTCTGTTCGGCGGCGACCGCGCGCAGGGCGGCGCGGCATGAGGCATCGGCGAACCGGGACAGGGCGTCGGTGACCTGCTCCAGATCCCACACCCCGCCCAGATCGGCCAAGGCGGTCAGCAGGTGCAGGTCGGCCTTCAGCACCCGCAGCGGGGCGCGCACCGCGTCCGGTTCGGCGTCCAGCGCGTCCGTGTCGCGAATGATCCGCTCCAGCGCTTCGACTGGGTCGGCTTCCAGCAGGCTTCGCAGATGGGCGGGGCGACGCCGCATCAGACCGGCGAGATAGGGCGAGGCGCCGGCGACGGGGGCCAGGGCGGGCCAGGCGGCGTCCAGAGCATCGCGCCAGCCGTCGGCGTCGGCGGCTTCGGTCAGGGTTTCGTGCAGGCGGTCGGCGGCGGCGATGTTTGTGACCGGACCGGCGGGCGTGAGGCTGTAGGCCAGCGGGATCGAGGTTTTTGAATGGGCCATCACATCATCCGCTCATCCCGGTCGAGGCCGGCGGCAGCACCAGCGCCACCCGCAACCCCGGTCCGAAGTCGCCATAGGCGCCGGGGCCTTCGTCCAGCACGACCCGTCCGCCGTGGGCCTCGGCGACGGCGGTGACCAACGAAAGCCCCAGGCCCGAGCCGGGTTCGGTGCGGCTGTTGTCCAGGCGCACGAACCGCTGGACCACCCGCTCTCGGTCCTCTTCCGGCACGCCCGGTCCGGTGTCGGTGACCGAATATTCGATCTCGCCAGACGAGCGCCGTCGCGCGCGCAGCTTCACCGCCCCGCCGGCCGGGGTGTATTTGATGGCGTTGTCGATGAGGTTGGCCAGGGCCTGGGCCAAAAAGGGCTGGTTGCCCTCGATCATCAGCCCGTTCTCGACCTCGGACGAGAAGTCGATGTCCTTGTCCTCGGCCGCCGGTTCGTAAAGCTCGGCCATGTCGGCGGCGAGGTCGGCTGCGTCCATGACCTTGGGATCCGGCGCCCCGCCCGCCTGCAGCCGCGCGATGGCCAGGACGGTGTTGAACGTCTTCAGCAGATGGTCCGCCTCGTCCAGGGCGATGCCCAGGGCGTCCACCCCGTCGATCTTGCCGGCTTCGGCGTCGATCAGGGCCACCTCCAGCTTGGCCCGCATCCGCGTCAGGGGCGAGCGCAGGTCGTGGGCGATGGCGTCGCCGGCGTGGCGGATCGAGGACATGGACGCCTCCAGCCGATCCAGCATGGTGTTCAGCCCCTGGCCCAGTTCGTCCAGTTCGTCGCCGGTGTGGCGCACGGGCGCACGGACCTTGAGGTCGCCGTCCTGCACCGACTGCACCACGCGGTTCAGCCCGGCCATGGCGTTTTCGACCCGCCGGCTGATGTAGAGACCGCCCGCCAGGCCCAGCAGCATGACCAGGGCCATGGCGCCCCACAGGGCCTGGGTCAGGCGCGCCAGATAGGCCTCGATGTCGCCGATGTCCTGACCGACGAACAAATGTTCGCCGCCGGCCAGGGTGGTGATCACCCCGATGGAGCGACGCCGCTCGACCTTACCCTGGGCGTCCGTGTCGGTCAGGCGGAAGGTCTCCCAGTCGCTGGCGCCGGCCGGCAGGCTGAGGTCGATGTCGATCGGGGATTCGGTGATGTTGCCGGTGATCGTCTTTCCGGCCTTGTCAGTCAGCAGATACAGATACGGGCCGCCCCGGATGGAGCGTTCGACCAAGGCCTGGTTCAGGGCGTCGATGCCGCGCGTGCGGTGGATCGCCGTCAGGGCGCCCAGCTCGATCTCCACATCCGCCTTGGCCCGACCTTGGGCCTCCGAAGCCGAGGCGAAATAGACATAGGCCAGGATCGCCCCCGCCGCCGCCACGAACAGCGCCAGGAACAGCAGCGTCAGCCGGAACGGCGTGCGGCGAAGGAGGGAGGGAAGACGCATGGGGTTTTAGTGACGAGAGGCGAGTGACGAGTGGCGAGCAAGCCGACGCAAAACGTTGCGTAGCGCCGTATGCAGCCAAGTTCGCCCCGCTTGTCTCACCCTCTCGCCACTCGCCGCTCACTACTCGCCACTAGACTCACGCCTCCAACCGATACCCCGCCCCGCGCACGGTCTGCAGCATGGCGCGGTCGAAGCCCTTGTCGATCTTGGAGCGCAGGCGGCTGATGTGGACGTCGATGACGTTGGTCTGGGGGTCGAAATGGTATTCCCAGACCTTTTCCAGCAGCATGGTGCGGGTCACCGACTGGCCGGCGTGGCGCATCAGGAACTCGAGCAACTGGAACTCGCGCGGCTGAAGATCGATCTCTGTCGTGCCGCGATGCACCGTGCGGCCGATCAGGTTCATTTCCAGGTCGCCGACTTTGAGCACGGTCTGGACGCCGCCGGTCTCGCGACGACGCGCCAACGCCTCGACCCGCGCGATCAGTTCGGCGAAGGCGTAGGGCTTGACCAGATAGTCATCGGCGCCGGCCTTCAGGCCCGTGACGCGGTCCTCAACCTCGCCCAGGGCCGATAAGAACAGGACCGGCGTCTGATCGCCGCCCTTGCGCACCGTCTCGACCATGCCGACGCCGTCCAGACGCGGCATCATCCGGTCCACCACATAGACGTCGTAGCCGCCCTTTTGCGACTCCAGCAGGCCAAAGGCGCCGTCCACGGCGTGGGTGACCTCATGTCCGGCTTCGGACAGGCCCCGCACCATGGCGGTCGCCGCCTCGGCATCGTCCTCGACCACCAAAATCCGCATTGAAACCCCTCCCGGAATCAAAATCGCCGCCGATGGTAGCGCATCGGCGGCGATTGACGAGTTAAGGCTTGGTCAGAATGCCGATCATTCGCCGGCGGCGAACTTTAACGGCACCGGGCTGGTGCCCTGAGGCGTGCGCACGAACAGCAGGATGCTGGGGCGACCCGCCTGTTTGGCCGCCGCCACCGCCGCGCGCAGATCGGCGGCGGACGTGATGTTGCGATCATTGGCGCGAGTGATGACGAAGCCCGGCTGGAAGCCGAGGCGCGCCGCAGCCGAACCCTGTTCGACGTTGGTGATCACGGCGCCGTTGACGCTGGCCGGCAGGCTGAACCGCGAACGCGCGGCCGGCGTGATCGCGGTGACGGCGAGTCCTTCGATCGTGTCGCCCTGACCAGGCTGGCTCTGCCCCGGATTGGCGCTTCCGCCCTCTTCCGACGCAGCGAGCTCCTCTTCCGAAGGACGGGTGCCTGAGCGCACGTTCAAGGTCTGGCGACGACCGTCGCGGATCACTTCCAGGCGAATGGTGTCGCCCGGCTTGGCCGCGCCGACCCGACGGGTAGCTTCCTGGCTGTTCGCCACCGCCTGGCCGTTCACGCCGACCAGCAGGTCGCCGACCTGAACGCCGGCGCGCGAGGCCGGGCCGTCCTCGGTCACGCTTTCGATCAGAGCGCCCTTGAAATCCTTGGGCTGGCCCAAGGCTTCCCAACCGTCGGGGCTGAGGGTGCGAAGACCCAGGCCCACATAGCCGCGCTCGATCGACTGACCGCGCATCAGGCGTTCGGTGATGGTCTTGGCGGTGTCCGCCGGAATGGCGAAGCCGATGCCGACCGAGCCGCCCGTGGGCGAATAGATGGCCGAGTTCACGCCGATGACGCGGCCGTGGATGTCGAACGTCGGGCCGCCCGAGTTGCCCCGGTTGATGGCGGCGTCGATCTGGATGTAGTCGTTGTAGCCCGACGGATCGATGTCGCGGGCCTTGGCCGAGACGATGCCCGCCGTGGCGGTGCCGCCCAGGCCGAAGGGATTGCCGATGGCGATGACCCAGTCGCCCACGCGCGGCTCGGCCGTCTCTTCAAAGCTGACATATTTGAAGTCGTTGCCCTCGACCTTGATCACCGCCAGGTCGGTGCCGGGATCGCGGCCGATCAGGCGGGCCGGCAGCTCGCGACCGTCCGACATCTTGACCTTGATCTCGGTCGCGTCGGCGACGACGTGGTTGTTGGTGACGATGAAGCCGTCCTGCGAGATGAAGAAGCCTGAACCGGCGCCCTGGGTCGTCTGCGGCTCGTCATTGCCCTGACCGCCACGGCCTTGCGGCGGCACGAACTGGAAAGGCAGGCCGGGGATCTGGAAGGCGCCGCCCTGGGGCTGGTCCACCTTGACCGTCACGTCGATCTGAACGACGGCGGGCGAGACCTGGTCGAAGATGGTCGCGAAGCTGCTCGGCGCGCCCGGCGGAGGCGTGAAGGCGTCGCCGTTGGCCGGGACAGGGGTGATCCGGTTCACCGCCTGCGGTTCCGCGTGCGCGCCGGGCCAGTTGATGACGCCGCCGGCGGTCGCCGCCGCCGCCAGGGTCAGGCCGGCCGCGGCCCCGAGAATGAACTCCTTGCGCTTCAGCATCGTGGTCCTTGCGATCCTCTTGTCCAGCGCCAGACGGGCGCCGGTTTCGCGATTGATATAGGCCGAACCGGCTTTGCGCCAATCCCGACCGCCGATCGTTGATCTCGACTAGCGCCCGTCGTGAGGCGAGGTTGCGTCAGGATCGCGGCGAAGCTTCTCATTTCGTAGAACTTCGTCCAGCCGGCGTTCCTCTTCGGGCGTCAGGGGAACGGCCTCAACCGGACGACGACGTGCGCGCAGGGCCAGAACGGCGGCGGCCAGCAGCAACAGACCGAACGGGCCGAACCACAGCAGCCAGGTCCCTGCCCGAACCGGCGGGGTGAACAGCACATAGTCGCCGAAGCGCCGCACCAGATCGTCGCGCACGGCCTGGTCCGAGGCCCCGGCCACGATCTCCTCGCGGATCAGGCGGCGCATGTCGCCGGCGACGCCCGCCGGGCTGTCGGCGATGGCCTCGTGCTGGCAGACGACGCAGCGCACATCCTTGAACAGGGCCTGGGCCCGGGCCTCCTGGGTCGCATCGGCCAAGGGGCGGTCGGGTGCGGCGGGCGGTTCAGCCGCCGTCAGCATCAGCGCCACGAGCGGCGCGGCCAGCAGGATCGCCAAGCGCCTCATGCGGTTTTGCGTCGGCGCGCGCCGATCCCGAGCCTGAGCCGACGATCCATCAGTGACAGCACCCCGCCCAGCGCCATGATCATCGGCCCCAGGAAGATCAGTCGCGCCCAGGGGTTCCAGTACAGACGCACGACCCAGGCCGGCTGTTCGGGACTGCCCGCGCGTTCGCCGATCACGACATAGACGTCGTCCAGGCCTCGGAAATCGAGCCCGACCTCGGTGGTGGTCTGGCCGCCGGCGGGGAAGAAGCGGCGCTCGGCCGTGACGGTACTGGCGCGGCCCTGATCGTTCGTCGCGCGCACGGTCAGTCGGCCCTGCTCGGCCAGATAGTTCGGCCCCTCGACGACGCGCACGTCGTCAAGCGTGACGGTCCAGGGGCCGGCGGACACGCTCTGGCCCAGCGAGACGGCGCGGGCGGCCTCGGCCTTGAAACCGGTCTCGACCACCGCCCCCAGGATGAAGACGCCCAGCCCCAAATGCGCCAGGGTCATGCCCCAGGCGCCCAGCGGCAGCCCTTTCAGTCGGCGCAGCGTCTCGGCCATCGAGGCGCGGAACAGGCGGGCGCGTTCGGCGACTTCCGACAGCGATCCCAGGATCAGCCACAGACCCAGGCCGATTCCGGCGGCGGCGAAGGCCTTCCTCGGCTCCCACAAGGCATAGGCCGCCAGGGCGCCGACGATCGCCACACCCGCCGCGACGGCCAGGCGCTGCATCGCGCCGGGCAGGTCGCCCCGCTTCCAGGCCAGCAGCGGCCCGGCCGGCAGGATCAGGAAGGCGACCATCATCAGCGGGGTGAAGGTGGCGGCGAAATAGGGCGGGCCCACCGAAATGGTCGCGCCGGACGCCGCTTCCAGGATCAGCGGATAGAGGGTGCCCAGCAGGACGGTCGCGGCCGCCGCCGTCAGAAACAGGTTGTTCAGCACCAGCGCGCCCTCGCGGCTGACCGGGGCGAACAGGCCCCCGCCCTTCAGCTGCGGCGCCCGCCAGGCGAACAGGGCGAAGGCGGCGCCGGCTGTGACGCCGAGAATGGCCAGCAGCATCAGCCCGCGCTGGGGATCGACGGCGAAGGCGTGGACAGATGTCAGCACGCCCGAGCGCACCAGGAAGGCGCCCAGCATGGAGAAGGTGAAAGCCAGCAGGGCCAGAAACACCGTCCAGCCCGCTAGCGCCCCGCGTCGCTCGGTCACGACCGCGCTATGCAACAGGGCCGCGCCCGCAAGCCAGGGCATGAAGGAGGCGTTCTCGACCGGGTCCCAGAACCACCAGCCGCCCCAGCCCAGCTCATAGTAGGCCCAGAACGAGCCCAGAGTGATGCCGACGGTTAGGAAGGCCCAGCTGGCCAGCGCCCAGGGTCGGACCCAGCGCCCCCAGGCGGGCCAGAAGGCGGTCTGCGCCCGTCCCTCGATCAGCGCCGCGACGGCCAGGGAAAAGCAGACCGAAAACCCGACGTAGCCGGCGTAGAGCAGCGGCGGATGCACGGCCAGGGCCGGGTCCTGCAACAGCGGGTTCAGCGACGCGCCCTGGAACGGCGCGGGGTCCAGACGGGTGAAGGGGCTGGAGGTGAAGACGGCGAAGGCCAGGAACAGCGAGCCCAGCGCGCCCTGTACCGCCACGGCCGAGGCCTTCAGCCCGAACGGCAGGCCGCGCGCCCGCGCCAGCGCCCCGCCGAAGACGGTCAGCACCAGACACCACAACAGAAGCGACCCCTCGTGGCTGCCCCAGGCGCCGGCGACCTTGTAGAGCATCGGCTTGTCGGTGTGGCTGTTGGCCGCGACGTTGGAGACCGAAAAGTCCGACACGACGAAGGCGTAGATCAGGGCTGCGAAACTGAGCGCGACCGCCGCCGCCGCCGCCAAAGCCGCGCCCTGGGCGGCCCCGGCCAAGACCGGGCTGCGCCGCGCGCGTCCGGCCGCCGAAAGCCCGGTTTGCAGGATCGACAGCGCCAGCGCCAGCGCCAGGGCGAAGGCCCCAAGCTCGGCGATCATAAGCGCGTCGGCGCGCTATCGGCCTGCGGCCTACTTGAGCGCGTTTCGGAGCCGTCCGGCCGCCACTCGCCTTTTTCCTTCAGACGGTCGGCGACCTCGCGCGGCATATAGTTCTCGTCATGCTTGGCCAGGACCTGGCTGGCGTGGAAGGTGCGGTCGGCGCCGAAGGCCCCTTGCGCCACGATCCCCTGCCCTTCGCGGAACAGGTCGGGCAGGTCGCCGTGATAGACGACGCGGGTCGTGGCGGCATTGTCGGTGACGACGAAGGCGACCACGCCGTCGCCGGTCTTTTGCACGCTGCCGGCCTCGACCAGACCGCCCAGGCGGATGTTGCGGCCCTCCGGCGCCTTGTCGGCGGTAGCCTCGGACGGCGAATAGAAGAAGGTCACGCTGTCCTGCATCGCCCACAGCGACAGGCCGACCGCCAGCGCCAGGATCGGCGCCACGGCGGCGACGACCCACAGGCGGCGACGCGCCTTCGGCGATTTGGGCAGCCAGCTCATGCGACGGACATTCCGGATTCCAAGGACGGACCGGCGGCATATACCGCCGTCGTCGCGCAGGACCAACGCGTCATTGCGCGCCGCCCTTCGGCAGTCGGCGTTCCAGATCCAGACGGCGCGGATCGGCCGGGTCGAGCGCGGCGATCAGGGGCGTCCACAGGGTGCGGGCCTCGGCGGCGTCACCGCGCCGCAACGCCGCTTCCCCCAGGAAGAAGCGCGCGCCGAGCTGATCAGGGTCGAGTTTCATGGCCTCGCGGAAGGCGGCCTCGGCGTCGCCGCCGATCTGGTTGTCGTTGGCGACGACAAGGCTTTCGCCCAGTCGCGCCCAGGCCTGGGCGTCGCGAGGGTCCAGGGCGATCAGGCGGCGAAAGGCGGAGGCGGCGCCCAGCGGATCGCCGGCGGCAAACCGGGCCGCGCCCAGCATGGCCAGCGCCTGCCGATCCTGGGGCCGTTCCTGAACGACCCGCGCGGTCACCGCTGCCAGTTGCGCTGGCTCCAGCCGATCCAGATTGGCGGCCCAATCGTCGACGCGCCGCTCATAGGCCTGATCCGGCAGGCCGGGCGAGCCGGTGAAGACATAGAGGCCCAGCGCGCCCGCGACCGTCACGCCGATCCCGCCCAGCACCCAGAACCGATCTCGGGCGCCGGCCACCGGGGTCGTGGTCGCCGAAACGGCGAGAAGCCGCCGCCCCGCCTCGGCGCGCGCCCCCGCATAGGCCGCCTCGTCCAGCAGGCCGCGTGCCTTCAACCGATCCAGTTCCTCGATCTCGCGCGAGCCGGCCTGGGTTTCGGCTCCAGCCGCCGGATCGGCGCCGCGCCGCGCGCCGGTCAGCACCAGCAGGGCGGCCAGGGCCGCCGCCAGTCCCGTCATTATCCAGAACACGATCATCTTCGCCGTCTAACCCATCCGCGAACGTCCGGCGAGGCGTCGTTTCAGCCCAGCCGCGCCATTTCCGCTGAGGCTGCGCGTCGCCTGACCGCGCGCGCCGCCTCCAGCGCCTCGATCACGGTCAGGAACCGCGCCGCGACCCCGATCAGGCGCAGCACATGGTCCGGATCTTCGGCCTCGCCGTCCGACAGACTGTTCAGCGCCTCGTCGGACCAGGTGGAGAGATAGTCGGTCAGGTCGGCCTTCAATCCCGAGCGATCGGCTTCGCAGCCGAAGGTGACGGCCGCGCCACGCAGGGCCGCCACCGCCGCCAGCAGGGCTGCCGCCGCCTCGATCGGTTCGCCCTCGGCCGGCGCCTCCAGCCAGGGCGACATACGCGTCATGCGGCCGGTGATGACTTGACGCTTCATCGGCAGGGCCGCGTGGACGGCGCTGGTGGCGGACTTCATCAGGCCGGAAAGCTGGCCCGACACCTGCACCCGCGCCATCCGCGCCGCCTTGCCCCAGCTGGAATCGGGCCGCACCTGCAGGCTGAGGTCCATCTCGGCCAGCACGCCGGCGCACCAGTTGACGTCGTCCACCACGCCCAGCATCGCGGTCTCGCCCAGCGACGATCGGACCACGCCAGCGATCTTCTGCACCCGCGCCTGAACGGAGGTGAGCAGCCGCTCGACGAAGACGCCCATCTCGGAATGGCTGAGGGTGATTTCACGGTCGGCGAGGCGGCTGGTCCGGGTCACGACCCGCAGCATCCGCTCGGCGTCCGCCACATGGGCGAACAGGATGTCGATCATGCGCCGCCCGCCGTCCGGCGACATCGCCAGACAGTCCTGGATCAGCAGCCTCAGCCCCGCCAACTGGTTGTCGTCTGGGCGTTCCAGCCAGACGGGCAGGCGCGGCAGGGCGCTGCGGGCCAGAGGCGTCAGGTCGAAACAGCCGGCCAGTTCGACCGGAGTGGATGGCGGCTGGTCGTCGGCGGGGCGCTGAAACTCCGGCCAGACGTCGCGCGGCCGGTCGCGCAGTACGGCGGCCGCCTTTGCGCACAGCCGATCGGCGGCCAGGGTCCATTCGCCGTCCACGGCCACGGCGCCGTCAAGCAGGGGCAGGAAATTCTCCTCGCCCTGCACCGCCTCGCGCCAGACCCGTTTCAGAACCGGAGGCGGAAAGGTCAAGGCCGGCACGCCGTCGGCGCGCGGCTGAAACAGCGGCAGCAGTGGGGCGAAGGCCGTGCCGCGACGGGCGCGATCGCGCGCCTCTGCGGCGACGATGTTCGCCAATTCGGCCGCCTTGTCGCCCTTCAGCGCCGCCACAGCCGCGCCCAGCATCCCCAGCGAAGCGTCGGGACAGGCCTCGACGATCGCCGTCAGAGCGGCGTGGTGGGCGGCGGACAGGGACGGCACGAAAGCTCCTGCCAAAACTCAACTCAGGCCGGCACCGTGCGACAATCGGGTTAACAACGACTTGGCGTCCATTGAGCGGCGCCGCCACTTGAGTCAGGCGTCAGGCACGCCATATTGCCGCCACACCCGGCCCGCGCCGCCGCGCGCGCCGGAAAGGAAAGCCCATGCCCGTAATCGAGATCGACGGCCTGACCAAGACCTACAAGTCGGAGCATCAGGCGCTGAAGCGCATCGACCTGACGATCGACAAGGGCGAGATTTTCGCCCTGCTGGGACCGAACGGCGCGGGCAAGACCACGCTGATCTCCATCGTCTGCGGCATCGTCACGCCCACGACCGGGACCGTGGTCGCCGACGGCCACGACATCCAATCCGATTTCCGCGCCGCCCGCACCAAGATCGGTCTGGTGCCGCAGGAGCTGACCACCGACGCCTTCGAGACAGTGCTGGCCACCGTCACCTTCAGTCGGGGCCTGTTCGGCAAGGCGCCGAACCCCGCCTTCATCGAGGGCGTGCTGAAGGACCTTTCGCTGTGGGACAAGCGTGACGCCAAGATCATGACCCTGTCGGGCGGGATGAAGCGGCGGGTGATGATCGCCAAGGCCCTGAGCCACGAACCCGACATCCTTTTCCTGGACGAGCCGACCGCCGGGGTCGATGTCGAGCTGCGCCGCGACATGTGGGCCATGGTCAGAAAGCTGCGCGAGCGCGGCGTCACCATCATCCTGACGACCCACTACATCGAGGAGGCCGAGGAAATGGCCGACCGGGTGGGCGTGATCCTGAAGGGCGAACTGATCCTAGTCGAGGAAAAGTCGGCCCTGATGAAGAAGCTGGGCAAGAAGACCCTGACGCTGAACCTGATCGAGCCGTTGGCGGCCCTGCCCGCCGACCTGTCCGACTGGGACCTGACGCTGAAGAACGAGGGCGGCGAGCTGGAGTACAGTTTCGACGCCAACGCCGACGACACCGGCGTGCCCTCGCTGATCCGCCGGCTTGAGGCGCTGAACATCGGCTTCAAGGACTTGAACACCCGCCAGAGCTCGCTGGAAGACATCTTCGTCAGCCTGGTCCACCAGAACGGAGCCGCGGCATGACCTTCAACGGATACGGCGTCTGGGCCATCTATCGCTTCGAGATGGCGCGGGCGCTGCGCACCCTATGGCAGAGCGTGGTCACGCCCGTCATCACCACGGCCCTGTATTTCGTTGTCTTCGGCGGCGCGATCGGCAGCCGGATGCAGCAGGTGGACGGCGTGCCCTACGGCGCCTTCATCGTGCCGGGGCTGATCATGCTCAGCCTGTTCACCCAATCGATCTTCAACGCCTCGTTCGGCATCTACTTCCCCAAGTTCACGGGGACGATCTACGAAATCCTGTCGGCGCCGGTGTCGTCGCTGGAGATCGTGCTGGCCTATGTCGGCGCGGCGGCGACCAAGTCGGCGGTGCTGGGCCTGATCATTCTGGCGACGGCGGCCTTCTTCGTGCCGCTGCAGATCCTGCATCCGGTCTGGATGATGGCCTTCTTGATCCTGATTTCAGTGACCTTCAGCCTGTTCGGCTTCATCATCGGGGTCTGGGCCAATGGGTTCGAGCAGCTTCAGATGATCCCGATGCTGGTCGTGACGCCCCTGACCTTCCTGGGCGGCGCCTTCTATTCCATCGACATGCTGCCGGACGGCTGGCGCACCGTGACCCTGTTCAACCCTGTGGTCTATCTGATCTCGGGCTTCCGCTGGGCCTTCTATGGTCAGGGGGATGTGGCCATCGGCGTCAGCGTCGCCGCCACCCTGGGCTTTTTCGCCGTCTGCCTGGGCATTGTCATGTGGATGTTCAAGACCGGCTACCGGCTCAAGAACTGATCCGTCACGAAACGGGCCAGATCGCCAGCGATTGAGAAGACCATGTCCGACGACCAGAAGACCCCGCCCCAGCCTTTCGCCCGTAAGCCGGTGACCTGGGGGCGTATGCCCGCGACGACCTTCCACGTCGGACCGGTGCCGGTCGCGCCCAATCCGCTGGACCGCATTCCCAATCCGCCGCCGCGCAAGCCCACGCCGCAACAACAGCAGGCCTCGATCCACACCCAGAGCCTGGCCTCCGGCGTCGCGCCGGCCAAGGGTCAGACGACGCCCGCCAATCCCGCGCCGCGTCCCGCGCCTCGTCCGCAGGGGGCAAGCATCCTGGGCGGTTCGCTGATCCCGACGGCGCGCCCGGCCCAGGCCCAGCCTCAACTCCAAACTCCAACGCCGCCGCAGCCCAGGTCGCAGGCGGCGCCGGCCGCGCAACCCGATCTGACCGTGCGCCCTCTGCCCGCGCCCGAGACGACGCCGGCCCCTTCGCCGAAGCCGGTCGCGGCCGAACCTCTCGCCGCCGCCCCAGCGGTCGCGGCCAGACCCGCCGTAGCGCCCGCGGCTGCGCCGATCACGCCCAGCTTCGCCCGAGCGCCCGCCAATACCTCGCGCCTGCCGCTCTATGTCGGGGTCGGGGTGGTCGCCCTGCTGGTCGCCGGAGGGGGCCTGTGGTTCGCGACGCGTCCCGCCTCGACCCCGGCGACGTCCACGCCCGCCGTCGCCGCCGATGCGCCTCTGACCGCCCCGCCGGCCGATACGATTCCTGCCGACGCCGCCCCTGTCGCAGCCACCGAACAGCCCGCGCCTGCTGCGACGCCCGTCGCGACGCCCGCCCCCGCCTCTTCCGCGCCGGCAACGACGACGCCGCGCTCGACGACGGCCGCGCCCCGCACGCAGAACCAGACCCAGGCGCCGGCCGCTACGACGCAACCGACGACGCGTGCGCCGACGACGGCCACCCCGGCGCCGTCCACGCCGGCTCCGACCGTCACGACCGAGCCGCTGGTGATCGTGCCGACGGCCCCGACGCCCGCCCCGACCGCTGCACGTCCGTCGAGCAGCGATCCCGACGGTCCGGTGGTGACGCGGCCCCAGCCGCTGGACTGATCGGCGGTTTCGCGCGCCGGGCAGGTGACGAAACGGCCTTCAGCCCCTACCTACAGGCCATGACCGTTCACGCCTCCCCGCCGCCCATCCTCGACGCCGCCGGCGTCGATACTGACGAAGCCCTGTCGATCCTGAAGACGGCCCTGGCCGGCGCCGACGACGGCGAACTGTTCCTGGAGCGGTCCGAGAGCGAGAGCCTGGTGTTCGACGACGGTCGGCTGAAGTCCGCCGCCTATGACGCGACCGAGGGCTTCGGCCTGCGGGTCGTAGCAGGCGAGACGGCCGGTTACGCCCACGCCAACGAGATCTCGGCCGCCGCCCTGCGTCGCGCCGCCGACAGCGCGGCTCTGGCCAAACAAGGGCATGAGGCCCGGGTCGCCGAAGGGCCCCGCGCCACCAATCAGAAACTGTATGGCGAGGTCGATCCCCTCGCCTCGCCCGCCTTCTCCGACAAGATCGCCTTGCTGGCCGAGATCGACGCCTGGGCGCGCGCCCGCGATCCGCGTGTGGTCCAGGTGTCCGCCTCCCTGATCGGCGAACGTCGCGCCATCGAAATCCTGCGCGCCGACGAACGGGCAGTGCGCGATGTTCGCCCCCTCGTCCGGCTGAACGTCTCCGTCACCGTCGAACAGAACGGCAAGCGCGAGAGCGCCTCGTCCGGCGCCGGCGGCCGGGCCGGATTCGAGGCCTGGGTCGCGCCCGAACGCTGGCAGGCCCAGGTGGACGAGGCCCTGCGTCAGGCCCTGGTCAATCTGGACGCCGTCGATTGTCCGGCGGGCGAGATGGACGTGGTCCTGGGCGCCGGCTGGCCCGGCGTGCTGCTGCACGAGGCCATTGGCCACGGCTTCGAGGGCGACTTCCACCGCAAGGGGTCGTCGGTCTTCAACGACATGATGGGCCAGCGCGTCGCCGCCCCCGGCGTCACCGTGGTCGATGACGGCTCGATCGCCGGACGGCGCGGTTCGCTGTCGGTCGATGACGAGGGCACGCCCACCTCGCGCACTGTGCTGATCGAGGACGGGATCATGGTCGGGTTGATGCATGACCGGCTGTCGGCGCGGCAGTTGGGCGTCGCCGCCACCGGCAACGGCCGGCGCCAGTCCTTCGCCCATATGCCGATGCCGCGCATGACCAACACCTTCATGGAGGGCGGCCGAGACTCCAAGGCCGACATGATCGCCAATACGAAGCGCGGCCTCTACGCCGCCAACTTCTCGGGCGGTCAGGTGGACATCACCAACGGCAAGTTCGTGTTCCAGTGCAATGAGGCCTATCTGATCGAGGACGGGGTGATCACCGCACCCGTCCGCGGCGCGACCCTGATCGGCGATGGGGCCACGGCCCTGACCAAGATTCAGATGGTTGGCGACGACTTCGCCTTCGATCCGGGCGTCGGCGTCTGCGGCAAGGCCGGACAAGGCGTGCCCGTCGGCATCGGCCAACCCAGCCTCAAGATCGGCGGCCTGACGGTCGGCGGCACCGCCGTCTAAGCGAGCGGAACCGTATCGTCACGAAGCGTGTTTCCCCGCCACACTGGAGAGGAAACACCATGCCTACCGAACGCGAAGTCCAACATCCCGATGGCCGGGTCGAACGCATCACCGAGACCAGCGCGGCGCCCACCACCGTCGTCGAGCGTCGCGGTAGCGGCATGGGCGCCATCGTCGCTCTGATCGTCGGCCTGCTGGCCGTTCTGGTGATCGGCTACTTCCTGATGAACATGAACCGCAGCGACGCGGTGAAGGACAACGCCATCGCCGGCGCCGCCGAGAGCGTCGGCAACGCCGCCGACAACATCGGCGAAGCCGCGCGCGACGCCGTTCCGGAACGCAAGTAACCTCTAGCGCGCCGATTGAGTGGGGGCGGAGGGGCGCCATTCGGGACCGATCGGTTCCAGCCCCTCCGCCTCCAGCCGATCCAATACGCCGTTCGGCTCGGCCAATAGCCGCAAGGGCGCGATGGCGACGGTGACCCCGGCCTCGGCCAGCGCCTTGTCCACCGCCGTATTCCATATCCGACGCAGATCGTCCGCCTGGGCCATCACCGACCAGTAGGAACAGGCGGTCGCCGCCTTTTCCAGGGGCGAGTCCAGCACCGCCGGGATGCGGCGCAGACGCCAGTTCTCCGCACGCTGCGCGCCCGCCTCGACCCCAGCCTCCGCCGCCGTCGCCGCAGCGTCGATGCAGTCGAGATAGCGTTCGGGCGGCGTCGTCAGAACCTTTTCGATTAATTCGTCCCCCCTGAAGATGCCGACGGGTTCAGCCGGCGTGCGGTTGGCGCGCGTCGCCTGACGGACCAGGCCGGACACCGGACGCCCTCCGCTGCTGTAGCCGCCCAGTTCCATCAGATCGCCCGACAGGATCAGCATGCTGTCGCGGGTCGGGCCTTCGCCTGTCAGGCTTTCGACCCGGGCTTCAAGGTCAGGTGACAGATAGTCGGCGCTGGTGCGCCCGTTCGGCAAACGGGTCAGCGTCCGGAAACGCCAGATCAGCCGGCCCACATCGGCCAGCGAGGCCCGCCCCTCGACGGGAAACAGAACGCGGTCCGCACGATCAACCGCCGAAATGAGCGCGTCGGTGCGCCACTCCATCTTTCTGGGCAAACCGTCGATCGATCCGACCAGGATCAGAACGCTGTCGCCGCGCCGCACCTCCCACATCGGCGCCTCGATCCGGCGGGCGGTGACGACGATATCCTCGACGGCGTCCGAGGGCGCGTCCTGCGCGACGGCAGGCGCGGTCGTCAGCGCCATCGCGGCAAGTAAAAGCAATAGAGAAGAAGAGCGTCTGATCATTACATCGCTGTAAACTTCATTACTGGCACTGGTGTAATGAAATCGCTGTAATGATGTCGTCGATTTAATCCACCTTGCGGCCTTGTAACTGGAGATGAACGCTGCGGATCGGCACACCTCTCGCCAACACCCGAGGGGAAGACCAATGAAAAAGACCCTGCTGCTGGCCAGCACCGCCCTGATTTTCACCGCCGGCGCCGCATTCGCCGCCGACGCCTCCGACGCAGACAAGACCCAAGTCGCCGAGGCCCCCGTGCCGACCGGCCCGACCAACCAGGCGCCCCTGGCCGACGCCAGCCAGCGCGGCGTGCTGGTCTTCACGCCGGACTTCTTCGCCGCCCAGCGCCCCAATACGGCGCTCGACATGGTCAACCGGGTCCCCGGCTTCTCCATCGACAATGGATCGGGCGCGCGCGGTTTCGAAGGGGCGGTCGGCAATGTGCTGATCAACAACAACCGTCCCGCCTCAAAGAACGACTCGGGTTCGAACGTCCTGGGCCGGACCCTGGCCAATCAGGTCGAGCGTATCGAACTGATCCGGGGCGGTGCGCCGGGCATCGATATGCAGGGCTATTCCGTCGTCGTGAACGTCATCCTGAAGACGACCGACAGCCGCCAGTCGATCCTGACCTGGAACGCCATGCTGTTCGAAGGCGGCCATGACATCTATGGCGGCTCCTATCAGTTCACGCAGAACAAGGGCGACCGCAGCTGGGGCGTGACCCTGTCGGACGGCATGGGATCCAGCGATTCTAACGGCGTCGGTCGGTCGGTCCGTCGCAACGCCGCCGGCGATGTCATCCGCGACGAGCGTTTTGAAAACGACGGCTGGGGCGGCGGTCAGGGCATTCGCGGCAACTACACCGGCCCGCTGTTCGGCGGAAAGCTGGAAGGCACCGCCCGCTATGGTCTGAATGACTATCAGAACTGGACCGAACTCTCGTCGCCCACCTCCCTGCGCCGCAGCGACTATGCCGAAGACGGCGACTCCGGTGAGCTGGGCCTGACCTGGACCCGCACCCTGAACCCGCGCTGGACCCTGGAGACGCGTCTGATCCACGAGTTCTCTAGCTTTGACAGCGTCTCGGGCAGCAATGAGACGCTGAACGGGACGGCGGCGCCGGAGCAGCAGTTCAAGTCCAACGGCGACTCGTCGGAATCCATCCTGCGCGCTCTGGTGCGTCACGAACGCTCGCCCGCCCTAACGATCGAGGCCGGCGCCGAGATCGCCTACAATATGCTGGACGTGAACCAGGCCTTCACCATCGGCGGCGTCGGCGTTCCCCTGCCCAGCGCCTCGGTCAAGGTCGAGGAGACGCGCGGCGAGGCCTTCAGCAAGGCGACCTGGCGGATCAATCCGAAGCTGACGCTGGAGGGCGGCGTGCGCCTCGAGGCCTCCACCATCAGCCAATCGGGCGATGCGGACCAGGAAAAGAGCTTCTTCTTCGCCAAGCCGCGGCTGCTGGCGACCTGGACGCCGATGGCGGACAACCAGCTGCGTTTCCGCTTCGAGCGCGAACTGGGTCAACTGGACTTCGGCGACTTCGCCGCCTCGGCCGAACTGGACGACGGGACGGTGTTCGGCGGCAACGTCGATCTGGAGCCGGAACAGCGCTGGATTTCCGAGCTGTCCTATGAGCGCCGCTTCTGGGGCGAGGGCGTGGTCTCGATCGGCTATCGCCACGACCGCATCATCGACGTGATCGACCGCCTGCCCCTGCCCGGCGGCCTGTCGGCGACCGGCAACATCGGCGACGGAACGCTGGATCAGCTGTCGCTGAACGTGGTCGTGCCGCTGGACAAGGTCGGGATTTCCGGCGCCCGCTTCACCTTCAGGAACGACTGGAACAAGACCAGCGTCAACGACCCGACCACGGGCGAGGACCGCCGAATCTCGGGCGTGCGCCCCAGCCAGGCCAATGTCGGCTTCCAGCAAGACATCACCTCGTGGAAGACCCAGTGGGGGATCAACTGGCTGCCGCGTCTGGGCCAGGCGACCTACGATCCGGACCAGACCTTCGCCTGGCGCGGCGCGGACTATCTGGAGGCCTTCGTCGAATACAAGCCCAGCCCGACCCTGTCGCTGCGCGCCCAGCTGAACCTGTGGGACGACTTCACCCAGCAGCGCACAGTCTACGCCACGCGCAATCCGCGCACGGTCGCCTTCGTCGAGGAGCGCTCCATCGACCCGCGCACCTTCGTCTCGTTGCGGGTCCGCAAGACCTTCTAAGGTCGCGCTTCACGCAGCAAAAAGCCCCGGCGGATCGCTCCGCCGGGGCTTTTCCTTGATCAGGCGTCGATCAGTGGATGCCGGCCATACCCTTTTTAAGCAAGGGCGAGATCAGCAAGAGGAAGACGCCGACGCCGACGCCCGTCCAGCCGATGGTTCCAAAGATCGAGCCATAGGTTTGAAGCGCCAGTTCGGGGCTGGTGACGACCCCGGCGACAGTGTCGGTCGCCGTCGCCTTGGCGATGATGCCGGCGACGATGTGGGCAACCGAGCTGGATAGGAACCAAACGCCCATCATCATGCCGACCACGCGCGCCACCGACAGTTTGGTGATCATCGAAAGGCCGACGGGCGATAGGCACAGCTCGCCGATCGTGTGGAAGAAGTAGGTCAGGAACAGGAAGATCAACGGCACACGGAAGGCATCGTTGGCCTGACCCGCCGCGGCCCACGTCAAGACGAGGAAACCGAAGCCGACGAAGACCAGACCAAACGAGAATTTGACCGGCGTGGACGGCTCAAGCTTGCGCTTGGCCAGCCAGACCCAAAGCGCAGCCATGATCGGGCCGCCGATAACGATGATACCCGGGTTGAACATCTGGGTGTAGCCAGCGTTGAACCAGCTTGGCATCTGGGTCGATTGGTCCGCGAACAGAGTCAGCGAGGAGCCGGCCTGTTCGAATAGAGCCCAGAACAGCACCGAGAAGAAGATCAGCACCTGGGCGACCAGCATCCGGGTCCGCTCGGAACCCTTCAAACGGAACACGGTAAAGCCGACAACGGCGGCGAAGATGACGCCGGCGATCCACGGCAGCGCTGTCTCGATGATCTCGTGACGCTGCATCAGCATCCATGTCGGAATGACGGCGACTAGGCCGGCGATCCAGAAGAAGGGCACCAGCGGCACGCCCAGAATGGAGCGCCCTTGAATCGGAACCGGCGGTCCGCCGCGGCCTTCAAGCCAAGACTGCCCCAGAACAAAGGTCAGCAGACCCAGCAGCATGCCGATGCCGGCAAGCCCGAAACCGTAGGCCCAGCCATAGTTGAAGCCCAGATAGGAGCAGGCGGCCGTGGCCAGGAACGATCCGAGGTTGATGCCGACGTAGAAGATCGTGAATCCGCCGTCGCGACGTGGATCATTCTCGTCGTAAAGAGCGCCGACGACGGTCGAGATGTTGGCCTTCAGGAAGCCGACGCCCACGATGATGAGGGCCAAAGCGAGGAAGAGGACGGGTTCGCCGACTTTCAGATCGCGCTCGGTTTCCAGCGTGTAGCCGCCGGTCGCGGTGAAGGCAGGGAAGCCGGCGGCGGCGGCGGCTTGCGGCGCAGCCTGTGTCGCGGGATCCAAGGCGCCGGTCGGAGGCGTGCCCATACCTGTGCCCACGGCTGCAGCGGCGGCGTCGGCGGCGTTCGCGGCGGATGGTTCGGCCCCAACCGTGGAGACCCCCTCGGGAGAGATCGCGATCTGGACGCGCTCATCGCCATTGACGGCGAACATCTTGCGGTTCTGATCGCGTCCTTCGACCTGGATTTGATAGGTCGTGTCGCCGATGGTCAGGCTTTCGCGTCCACCCGTGCCTTCGAAGGCCATGGTGAAGTGGCCGAGCACCAAAAGAACTGCGCCAATGATGACAGCCTTTCGCGATCCGAGATAGCGGTCAGCAATCAGGCCGCCGAGAACCGGCATCAGATAAACAAGGGCGGCGTAGGCGGCGTAGATGCCTTGAGCCTCGGCCGGTCCGAACAGGAAGTGCTGCGTCAGATACAGCACCAGCAGGGCGCGCATGCCGTAGTAGGAAAACCGCTCCCACATCTCGGTGAAGAACAGGATCACCAGCCCCCGAGGGTGCCCCAAGAAAGTCTTGCGAGGCGCGAGCGCCCCCCCATCCGTCGCTGTCAACGGCTCACTCCCAACTGCCGCGCCGCTTATCGGGCGCGCGAAAGGCGCATACCCAGCACAGCGGGGGAATTCGAACAAGTGTTAAGGCTGTCGCGGGGGTGGCCAGGCGACGCGCGAGGAAAGCGAAAAACAACCCTGGGTGACGCCCAATGGCGCACATCCTGCTAGGTCGGTCGTCAGAAACGCTCGCGGTTTCATAATGGGAAGGCGCGCCAGATGTCTGTCAGACCGATCGCCGCTCCAGACCATGAGGCGCTGAACCGGCTGCATCGTCAGGTCGGCTGGCCCGAGCGGTCGCCGGCCGGATGGCGCTGGCTCGAGGCCAATCCGGCGCGGTTGGCGCTGGGCGCGCCCGCGGGATGGGTGGTCGCCGACGCGGACGACAACGCCGTCGCCATGCTGGGGAACTTCATCCAGCGGTTTCGCCACGGCGCCCAGGACCACTTCGGCGCCACCGGCTTTTCGATCATCGTGCCGCCCAGCCAGAAGGGCGCCAGCCGGCCGCTGATCCGCACCTTTTTGAAACAGCCAAGGCTGTTCGCCCGCTACACCTTCAACGCCAATGCGCGCTCGGCGCCGCTGTACGGCCTGTTCGACATGAAGCCCTGGCCGGCGCAGACCCACGGCCTGAAGCTTTCGTGGATCACCGACCGTCTGGCCTGCGCCCAAGGTCGTGTTTTGCGCCTGCTGCTGGGCCGCACCTCCGCCGAGACCGCCGCTTATCTGGGCGAGCGGCTGATGAACGGGCGCGTGTTTCGCCAGACGCCGCTGCTGCTGCCGGCTGGGGTGACGATGCTGCGCGACTTGTCGGACGCCTCGCCCTATGCGGACTTCTGGTGCCGGCTGTCGCAAGAAGATCGTCTGCTGGCGGATCGCAGTCCGGACATCCTGCGCTGGCGGTTGGCGGACCCTGACCTGACCCTGCCGCCGGTCATGCTGGCCTGCGTCAGGGACGGCCGCATCGTCGGGATGGCGATGGCGCAGATGACCAAGACCAGCCTGATCGAGCCGCCCTATCTGGACATCCTCGATCTGATCGCGCTGGAGACGGCGCCCGAGGCGATCCCGCTTCTGACCCAGGCTCTGATCGACAACGCGCGTGCGCTGGGCGCCGCCAAGGTGCGCCTGCAAATGGTGACGCCGCGCCTGTTGGCGCAGTTGGGCGATCTGGCGAAGACGGCGCGGCGCGAAGGCGGCTGGGGACACTGCCACGCCATCATCGACGATCCTGCGCTGGCGGCCGCCTGGGCGCCGACACCGTTCGACGGCGACTACGGCATCTGTTCGCGCACGCCGCCGATGCCCAAACCCTTGGCTGACGCCGCAATCACGCGCCCGACCTTGGGCGGGCGCGTGTCCAAGGCCTGATCAGGCGTTGGGGCGGGCCTTCAGCTCGTCGCGGATCTCGGCAAGCAGCGCTTCGGTCGCCGTCGGCGCGGCGGGCGCCGGATCGGGCTTGGCGGCTTCCTGACGACGCAAGGCGTTGATGCCCTTGACCACAAGGAAGACGACCCAGGCGACGATCAGGAACTGGATCACAGTGTTCAGGAAGGCGCCGTATTGGATCGCCACCTTCTCGACGGCTTCGGTCGCAGGGTTCTCAGCCCTCAGCACCCATTCCAGTTCCGAGAAATCGATGCCGCCGGTGATCAGGCCGATGGGCGGCATCACGACCTGATCGACCAGGCTTTTGACGATGCCGTTGAAGGCGGCGCCGATGATCACGCCGACCGCCAGGTCCACGACATTGCCCTTGACCGCGAACTCGCGAAACTCCGACAACAGGCTCATGAGATTTCCTTGAGAAAGTTAGATCAGGCGTCGCCCGAGGCGTTCAGCCGCTCGCGCAGCTCCTTGCCGCTCTTGAAGAAGGGGACGGCCTTGGCGGGCACCTCGACGGTTTCGCCAGTACGCGGATTGCGACCCGCGCGCGCCGGGCGCGACCGCACAGACAGGGCGCCGAAACCGCGCAACTCGACCCGGCCGCCTTCGGACAAGGCCGAGGTCATGGTGTTGAGGATCACATTGACCAGCCGCTCGACCTCGGCGTGGGTCAGGTGGGTATTTTCCGCTGCAAGCTTCTCGATCAGTTCGGACTTGATCATCTGCGCCCCCGCGAGCTCGGAATGACGGGCTGTTTCGCCCGCCGTCGATCCAGAGCCCACACCCTAACCCTCGACAGGCTCTGGAAAAAGCCCTTATCCGACAATGATGCGCGCCATTCGCAAGAAAAATGTCCGGAAGTGGACACAGGGGTGTGCCAGACAGAGAAAAGGGCGACGGGATTGCTCCCGCCGCCCTCATTCGTTGTCGCTATCGCAGAGCGCGCGGCGCTCTGCTGCTTGAGCGAGATTGCCGCTATCGCAGAGCGCGCGGCGCTCTGCTGATTGAGCGAGGCGACCGAAGGACGCGATGCGTCCTTCGGCCTGAGCCTTACTCCTTGGTGCCGGCGTTCTTCAGCGCGGCGCCCAGGATGTCGCCCAGCGAAGCGCCCGAATCGGACGATCCGAACTGTTCGATGGCTTCCTGCTCGTCCTTCATTTCCAGCGCCTTGATCGACACGGAGACGCGGCGCGAGGCCTTGTCCACGGCGGTGATCATGGCGTCGACGCGGTCGCCGACGGCGAAGCGTTCCGGACGTTGCTCGTTGCGATCGCGCGACAGGTCCGACTTGCGAACGAAGGCCGTGACCGGCGCGTCGTCTTCACCGAACTTGACCTCGATGCCGCCCGACTCGATCGCCGTCACGGTGACGGTGATCTGCTGGCCGCGGCGATAGGTGTCGCCCTCGCCGATCGGATCGCCGCCCAGCTGCTTGATGCCAAGCGAGACGCGTTCCTTCTCGACGTCGACGTCCAGGACCTTGGCCTTGACCATCTCGCCCTTGCGGTAGCGCTGGATGGCTTCTTCACCCGACACCGACCAGTCGAGGTCGGACAGGTGCACCATGCCGTCGATGTCGTTGTCCAGGCCGATGAACAGGCCGAACTCGGTGGCGTTCTTGACTTCGCCCTCGACGGTCGAACCGATCGGGTTGTTGGCGACGAAAGCGTCCCACGGATTGTCCTGAGCCTGCTTCAGGCCCAGCGAGATGCGGCGCTTGGAGGCGTCGACATCCAGAACCACGACGTCGACTTCCTGCGAGGTCGAGACGATCTTGCCAGGGTGGACGTTCTTCTTGGTCCAGGACATTTCCGAGACGTGCACCAGGCCCTCGACACCGGCTTCCAGCTCCACGAAGGCGCCGTAGTCGGTGATGTTGGTGATGCGGCCCGTGTACTTGGCGCCGACCGGATACTTGGCTTCCACGCCGTCCCAGGGGTCCGACTGCAGTTGCTTCATGCCCAGCGAGATACGCTGGGTGTCCGGGTTGATCTTGACGATCTGGACCTTGACGGTGTCGCCGACGGCCAGAACCTGGCTCGGGTGCGAAACGCGCTTCCACGACATGTCGGTGACGTGCAGCAGGCCGTCGATGCCGCCCAGGTCAACGAACGCGCCGTAGTCGGTGATGTTCTTGACGACGCCTTCGCGGACTTCACCCTCGGCCAGCTGACCGACCAGTTCCGTGCGCTGTTCGGCGCGGGCTTCTTCCAGGATGGCGCGACGCGACACGACGATATTGCCGCGCGGACGGTCCATCTTCAGGATGGCGAAGGGCTGTTCCTTGCCCATCAGCGGGCCGACGTCGCGGACCGGACGGATGTCGACTTGCGAACCGGGCAGGAAGGCCGAGGCGCCGCCCAGGTCGACGGTGAAGCCGCCCTTGACGCGACCGACGATGGCGCCGTTGACCGGCTGGCCTTCGGCGAACACGACTTCCAGACGGGTCCAGGCTTCTTCGCGACGGGCCTTGTCGCGGCTGATGACGGCTTCGCCCAGGGCGTTCTCGACGCGCTCCAGGTAAACCTCGACGTTGTCGCCGACCTTGGGCAGGGCGCCATCGTCGCCTTGGCCGAATTCGCGCATGGCGATGCGGCCTTCGGTCTTCAGACCAACGTCGATGATGACGATGTCTTTTTCGATGCCGACGACGCGGCCGTGCACGACCTGGCCTTCGCCGAAGTCGCGACCCGACAGTTGTTCGTCGAGCAGCGCCGAGAAGTCGTCGCGCGTGGGGTTGAGAGTATCAGACATGAAGCTCTGGTGTTTCCAGTGGGGCTGTGGCGTGTGACCGAAGAACGATCCCGCGCGAGGTGGACCCCTGACGCAGCGAAAGGCGGCGCGCGGGGCGATGGGAAAAGATGGAATCAGGTCGTCGGGATGCGAGGCCGTTCAGAACGATCAAAACGCCCGCGGAGGCCGAGGGTGGGAGCGTTGGATTTGCGAAATAGGTCAGAGACCGTGTTTCGCGCGCGCCGCCTCGACGATACGGCGGGCCGCATCGAAGGCGGCCTCTATACCCAGATCGGTCGTATCCAGCAAGACCGCGTCATCGGCCTGAACCATCGGGGCCGCCCCGCGCCCGGCGTCGCGCTCGTCGCGGCGCTGGATGTCGGCCAGCATGGCGTCAAAGGCGATGTCCGAACCGCGCGCCGTCAGCTGTTTCCAGCGGCGTGTGGCCCGCACCTCGGGCGTTGCGGTGACGAACAATTTGGCCTGAGCGTTCGGCGCGATGACCGTGCCGATGTCGCGTCCGTCGAGAACCGCTCCGCCCGCCTGGGCCGCGAACGCCTGCTGCAGCTCCAGCAGAGCCGCCCGCACGCCTGCGAAGCTGGCGACACGGCTGGCGGCCTCGCCCGCCTCGCCTGTCGTCAGGCGCGGATCGTCCGACAGACCAGCCGCGTCGAGGCCCCGCGCCGCCTGCGTCGCTGCGGCTTCGTCATCCAGCGATCCGCCGTCCGCCAGCACCTTTGCGCCCACGGCTCGGTACAGCAGCCCCGTATCCAGATGCGGCAGACCATAGGTCTGGGCCAGACGCGCGGCGATGGTCCCCTTGCCAGAGGCGGCCGGTCCGTCGACGGCGATGATCAGGGTCAAGCAGGTCTCCGCAGCGCGTGGCGCATTTCAATCTCGATCCCAAACGCACGGGAGGCCGAACCTGATAGCGAGGATCGCCCGACCAATCCAGCCGCAGGCCTCAGTCTCGGCGTCCGACCAAATCACGAATTGCAAGGCCGGCCAGCAGGACCGCCAGGCCCGCCCCGGCCGCAACCGACGCCACATAGAAGCAGACCACACTCCAAAACAGCAGGGGTCGGTCCTCCAACAGAACGTCCGGCCCCTTTCGGTTGTTCAGCACCCCGGCATCCAGGCTTTGGACGATTTCTCGGGCTCCGATCACGCAGAACCAGCCGATCAGGATCGCTATCGCCAGCGTCAGGATCGGCTTGATCCAGCCCGACGGCCCCGGCCGGTTCACGACCATGCCTTCCAACGCGCCAGAACCACGACCGCGAAGGCCGCCAAACCCAGCCAAACCAAACAGGCGACGCCGCTCAGCGCCACGGTCGAATAGAAGAAGGCGTCGCCCTCGGCCCTGAGATGCACGGCGCCATGCTTGCCCGAGACCCGGCCTGTCGTCACCCCTTGCCAGACGATCCAAGCCGTCCAGCCGGCTCCGCCCAGACAGGTCAGAAGACCAAGGACCGCGATGCCTCGACCGACGACGTCGCGCACGGGCTTCACGCGATCCGCCCGCCCAGGCCGTTCATCATCTCGACGAAGCCGGGGAAGCTGGTGGCGATCATCCCAGGCTCGTCGACCGAGACCGGCTGTTCGGCGGCCAGGCCCAGGACCAGATGGCTCATGGCGATGCGGTGGTCGTGGGCGGTGTGGACCAGGCCGCCGCCACGCACCGACCTGCCTTGGCCGGCGCCGGTGACGATGAAGCCTTCCGGCTCCTCCTCGACCTGAACGCCGCAGGCGCGCAGGCCCTCGACCATCAGCGAAATCCGGTCGCTTTCCTTGACCCGCATTTCACCCACACCGCGCATGACGGTGACGCCGTCCGCAAAGGCCGCCGTCGCCGCCAGGATCGGATATTCGTCGATCATCGAGGCGGCGCGATCCTCGGGCACGACCACGCCCTTCAGGGACGAGTGACGGGCGGTGATGTCGCCGACCTCTTCGCCCCCGGCCTCACGCTGGTTGGTGATGGTCAGGTCGGCGCCCATCTCGATCCAGGTGTCGAACAGGCCGGTGCGAAGCGGGTTCAGCATCACGCCCTCGACCGTGACCTCCGACCCCGGCACGATCAGCCCCGCTGCCAGGGGAAACGCCGCCGAGGACGGATCGCCCGGCACGGCGACGAAGGTCCCGGTCAGGGCCTGACCGCCCTTCAGCGTCACCTTCCAGCCCCCGCCCCTCTCCTCGACGCCCACCTCGGCGCCGAAGGCCCGCAGCATCCGCTCGGTGTGGTCGCGGCTCTTTTCGGGCTCGACCACCGAGGTGACGCCCTCGGCGTTCAGACCCGCCAGCAGGATGGCCGACTTCACCTGGGCCGAGGCCACCGTCTGCACATAGTCGACGGCCTTCAGCGCGCCGCCGGTCAGGGCCACAGGAAGCCGATCCTCGGCCGCCTGCCAGTCGAACGCCGCGCCCATCTCGGCCAGCGGTCCCGTGACCCGCTTCATCGGACGCTTCCTCAGCGAACCGTCGCCATCGAAGGTCGCCGTCAGCGGATAGCCGGCCGCCGCCCCCATCAGCAGGCGCACCCCGGTTCCCGCGTTGCCGCAGTCGATCACCGAAGCCGGCGTCTTAAAGCCCCCCGCCCCCTCGATCCGCCATCTGCCGTCGCCGGTCCGCGCGACCTTGGCGCCGAAGGCTTCGACCGCGCGGGCGGTGGCCAGGACGTCGTCGCCTTCCAGAAGGCCCTCGACCTCGGTCACGCCCGACGCCATTCCGCCCAGGATCATCGATCGGTGCGACATCGACTTGTCGCCCGGCGCGCGGACCTTTCCGGTCAGGGCGGATGCGCGGCGTGAAGTCAGTTGGGACGGCATGATCACCCGCTTCAGGCTGTATTGTGCGAAGGGCCGCGCGGGCGGCGCGAAAGACAGCTTTTGACAGCGGGTCAAAGGGGTGGCAAGGGACCGCCCCGAATTCAACCCGTTGAAAGCATCCAAACGTGGCCAATCCCGAACTGGGCGCCAAACAGGTCTGCCCCAACTGCCAGGCGAAGTTTTACGACCTGAACCGTCGCCCTGCACACTGCCCCAAATGCGGAACCGACTTCGATCCCGAAGAGGCGATGAAGCTGCGCAGCCGCCGCGCCCGTCCCGGCTATCCGTCCGACGATGAGGACACGGAAGATCAGGTCAAGGACAAGAAGGTCGACGGCGACGAGGACGAGGAAGACGACGTCAAGACGCCGGAAATCGACGAGGAAGGCCACGAGCCGATCCTGACCCCGGACGACGAGGACGAAGACTCCCCGGCTGACGCCTCGGAAGAAGCCGGCATGGGCTCGACCGACGGCGACGACGATCTGCTGGCCGACGACGATGACGACTCCGTGCCGTTCATCGAGGACGAAGACGACGACTCGATCGACGACGAGATCGCCAAGCCGTCGCGCGACGACGACTAAATTCTTGGGCCTATCGCGCTTCGCGCGACTTGAAGCCCGACTTGCTGTGGGCTTCTCGCGATCTGGCTCAGATTCTTGTTGCACCCGCCGCATTTCCCGTTAGGGAGACGCGGCGGGACAGCAGGCCTTTCACACCTTTCGGTTTGAAAAACCTGCGTATTTTCACCCTTGGGAACGCGGTGAAAATAAATCTCGAAACGGGCTTGATCGCAGAAAAAGCCTGACCTAGTTTCCGCCGCCTCGCCGGGGGCCATCGCAAGATGAACCGGGCGATCCAGACCGACAGGTCCGGGGCTTTAGCTCAGTTGGTAGAGCGCTTGCATGGCATGCAAGAGGTCAGCGGTTCGACTCCGCTAAGCTCCACCATCGTCACCTCCGAGCACCGCAAGGTGTTCGGAGGGACGGCCATCCTCCCCCACATTTTCGATCCGCAGAAGTCGCCAGTCGGCGCGCGGCTAGGCGCCCATCTCTCGTCCGATGACGAATGCGGCAGGCGGCTCGATCCGAACCTCCCGCCGCGATAGCCGCCGATCAGTTCTCGACTTCGGTCGATCCCTGGCGGAACTCTTCGGCCGGCACGAAGGCCGAGCCTTCTTCATCCAGCACCCAGACGCCGATCAGCGCGGAGTGATCCGGGGTGACGTCTTCGTCCAGCAGATCGCCCTCATAGACGCCGACATTGCTGTAATCGAAATCCAGCAGCAGTTGATCGGCCATGTCGATCATTTCGTCGGCCATGCGGCGTGCATAACCCACCGCCTCGCTGGCGTCGGAAAAGTCGTCCGTCAACGTGTTGACCTCTGCGGCCTCGCTGCCCTGGACGGCGCTGGTGGTGACGATGGTGAATGCGGACATGGTGATCTTTCTTGAGTCTAAGGACTTCACCTAGCCCGTTTGGCCCCGCAACACGTCGAAATTCGGTTGCGCCATCGACGCTATCGATCGGCCCCGCCCCGGTCGTTGCGCTTCGTCGCGCGATAGACCTTCTGCAGGCCGCCCAGCCGCCGACGTTCCGCAGCCTTGGCGATCCGTTCCGCCTTATCCCCCGCCGCCGCCAGTTCCGACTTCAGCTTCTGGAAATGCGCCCAGCGCGATCCCTCCAGCGCGCCGTCCGCCAGGGCCGCTTGGACAGCGCATCCCGGCTCGCTCACATGGCCGCAGTTGGTGAAGCGGCACTCCTGCATCAGGTGTTCGATATCGTCGAAGACCGCTTCCACACCTTCTTCGGCGTCGATCAGGCCCACTTCGCGGATGCCGGGCGTGTCGATGATGAGACCGCCGCCGGGCAGCGGGAGCAGCTGGCGGTGGCTGGTGGTATGTCGTCCCTGGTCGTCGGATGCGCGGATTGCCTGGGTCGCCATCCGATCCTCGTTCAGGAAAGCGTTGACCAAGGTGGACTTGCCGACACCCGACGAGCCGATCAGGACACAGGTCTCGCCCGGCTTCACCTGAAGACGCAGCGCCTCCAGGCCGACGCCTTCGCGCGCCGAGACGGTCAGGACCAGGGTCTGCGTTTCCAGCGCCGCCACCTGAGCGGCCTCGGCTTGGGGGTCCGCGCTGAGATCCGACTTCGTCAGAACGAGAACAGGCCGCGCTCCGCTGTCCATCGCCGCAGCCAGGAAACGCTGTATCCGGCGCGGATTCAGATCCGCATTCAGCGAGGTGACGACGAAGGCCACGTCGATATTGGCCGCCAGGATTTGGGTTCGACGCGCGCTGTCCGCCGCCCGCCGCACGAAGGCCGTATGGCGAGGCAGGACGGCATGGATGGTGGCGGCGCCGTCCTGAGGGTTCGGCGACAGCGCCACCCAGTCGCCCACTGCAGGGGGCCCAGTCTCCTGGGCTTCGTGCCTCAGTCGGCCGGACGCCTTGGCCTGAAGCTCGCCCGCATCCGTGACGACCAGATAGCCGTTGCGATGCTGGAGGATCACGCGGCCCGGCGTGTGCCCGGCATGGGCATGCGGCGCAAACGCCATCGCCCAGACTTCGGACCATCCATACTGTTCGATCAAGTCAACGGCATCCCTGTCGCTCGCGCTCCTCAGCCGGCTTGTGCTGAACACTGTCCCAAAGCCTTGCCAGTCGGCGGGGCCGCGAACAAGCATGCTCGCCGTCCCAGCGCCTCGGGAACGAAATGTCGGTCGGCGGCGCTCCGCTATCGAGACGATGTTCAGCGAGGAAAAACAGCGATGAGCGAGATCAAGGAAGGCATGGAAGTCATCGGAGCCGACGGCGTGCACGTCGGCGTCGTGGATCGGGTCGAGAGCGACCGAATCAAGCTGACGCGGCGCGAGAACACCGGCGCCCACGCCGATCACCACGACTATATCGAGAACGGCTTCGTCGCCGGCGTCGAGGGCGACAAGGTGCGCCTGTCGGCCAACGCCGATGTCGCCGTCACCCTTGAGGAAGAAGAGTCCGGCCGCCCGGTCGATCTCTGACCGAACGGCTGCGCGTGCCTAAAGCAGCGTGGCGGCCAGGTTGACCGTCAGCGCCAGGATAACGGCGTTGAAGAACCAGGCGATCAGGCTGTGAAACGTCGCCAAGCCGCGCAGCTTGCGGCTGGAAATTTGCACATCGGCCGTCTGGTTCGCCACGCCGATGATCAGGGCGAAGTGTAGAAAGTCCCAGTAGTCCGCGTCCTCCTCACCCGGAAAGACCAGCCCGCCCTGATCGCCCTTGCCGTCGTCACGCGGGGCGTAGAAGCCGTGGGCGTAATGCAGAGCGAAGATGATGTGCACGTACAGCCACGACAGGCCGACGGTGCACACTGAAAAGACCGCCTGCCCAACGGTCGGCTTGCCGTCGCTGGCCACCATGGCGAGGACGAGGACCACGACGCTGGCCACGGCGGCCGCCATGCTGAGCGGCAGGACCATAACGCCGGCCTGATCCAGTTCCGCCGCGCGGCGTCGCATCGCCTCCTGCGAACGCGCGCGGAAAATCCGCGCGAAGGTCGCGACGAGAAACGTCGCCACGCCCGCGTCCCAGCCAGCCGCCAATCGCATTGGCCAGCCGACGCTGGCCGGCGCCAGCGCCGCGACGGCCGCCAGGACCAGAAGTCCGAGCCATAGCGACAAATGCAGACGGAACAGGCGCGCGACAGATCCCATGCCGCGAGATTGCGCATTCCTGGTCGCACGTCTAGCGACCGCGCGGCCTGCGGGGCGGCTACGACAAAATGGATTTCGTCCCATTGAGGGACATGTCTGTCGGCGACGTCATAGAAGTGTCGCTTATCGTTTCGGGGGAAACGCAAATGCTGGTGTCGATCGTGATCGGCGAGGCTCTCTATCTGGCGCATCGCTGTCGGCGGGCGCTGATCGCCTCGCCCGTGGTGCTGGTCGGTCTGTGGGCCGTGATGACCGTCATGCCGCACGGGTCGGTGCACTTGCCGAACTGACGACGCGCCGTCGGCGGTCTTTCCAGGCGCCGGACCGAATCCGGCGCCCCAGGCGTTATCAGGTGTGAAAGCCACGCCGAGGACGCCCTGACCGACTTCACGCCATCGCCCCAACGCATCCGCATCATCGACCTGGAGACGGCCGGATCCGGCCCTCAGGACGTCTGCGAGATCGGCTGGCAGGACGTGGTGCGCGACGGGGCCGGCCCATGGCGTCTGGATGCGACGCGCGGCGCCCATTTCGTAAATCCCGGACGGCCGATCTCGCCCGACACCATGGCGATCCACCACATTCTGGACGAGTGGGTTCAAGACGCCGGCTATTGGAAGGCCGTCGCCCCGCTCATCCTTCGTCCCGAGGCGGGCGTGATCGCCCTGGCGGCTCACCGCGCCAGCTTCGAGCAGCGGTATTGCACCCCTGCCCTGTCAGGCGGCGCAAAGTGGATCTGCACCTGGAAATGCGCCCTGCGGCTGTGGCCCGACCTGCCGCGCTTCTCCAACCAGATGCTGCGCTATCTGCGCCGGCCCGAGGGCTTGGTGCATGCACTGGGCCTGCCGGCGCATCGCGCCCTGCCAGACGCCTATGTCACCGCCCATCATCTTCGCGACATGCTAAACCAGACGACCGTCGAGCAGCTACTGGCCTGGAGCCGCGAACCGGGATTGCTGCCCCGCGTGCCCGCGGGCCCTGAACGCGGCAAGGCGTGGAGTGCGGTGGATGCCGACCGGCTTCAGGTCCTAGCGTCGGGACGCGACATCGACATCGCCTTCACCGCCGCGACCGAGCTTCGCCGTCGCGGCCTGATGACGGAAACGACCGTCAGGACGTCGGATCAGGGACGGCTGCTCTAGCGCGCAAACGCCACCCAGAGCTGATGGCGATTGATCTGAAAAGAAAGGGAAGTGGTGGACGCGACAGGGATTGAACCTGTGACCCCCTCGATGTCAACGAGGTGCTCTCCCGCTGAGCTACGCATCCGCCGTAGGGCTCCGAAAAACGTCTTCGGAGCGGGAAGAGCGGTCGTATAGCGGCGAGGCCGGTCGGCATCAAGCCGATTTAACGGCAAGAATGCGATTTCTCGCCAAACGCCGCTCGGCCCAGTCGCAGCGAAGGTTCAGGCGGCGACCATCCGCTCGACCTCATTGACCAGATCGCGCAGGTGGACGGGCTTGGACAACACCTTGGCGTCCGGCGTGGCCTGGGCGGCGGTCAGGGCCACGGCGGCGAAGCCGGTGATGAACATGATGCGCAGGCCGGGTTGGCGAGCGGCGGCGACGCGGGCGACCTCGATCCCGTCGGCGCCCGGCATGACGATGTCGGTCAGCAGCAGGTCGTAGGGACCGTGTTCCAGGGCGTCGATCGCGTCGTCGCCGTTCTCGCAGTCGATGACCTGGTGGCCTGCCCGCTCCAGCGCGCGCGTCAGAAATCCGCGCAACGAACCGTCGTCTTCGGCCAGGAGGATACGCGCCATTCGAGAAACACCCTTGAAACAGACCGCAAACCTAGAGCCCGAACGGTAAACCGCCGATGAAATTCGCCGATCAGCCGACTTCCTTCCACAGCGAAACGCGCTAAGCGGAAGCATGACCGACGGCGGCGACAGCTTTTCGATCACCGCCCCGGCGGCGGACGCGCCCGCGACGGCGTTGATCTTCGCCTCGCCCCACTCGGGCGACCTCTATCCCGACGACATGGGCGCGACGCCGGGTCTGTCGCGCGCCAGCCTGAAAAGCGCTGAGGACGCGCTGGTCGGGCGCTTGATCGCAGAGGGACCGCGCAGAGGCGCCGCGCTGATCGAAGGGCGGATCGGCCGGGCCTATGTCGATCTGAACCGTGATCCCTCTGAGCTTGACCCGGCCCTGATTGAGGATCTGGAGGGGGCGGTCGGGGCCAAGACGGCCGCCGGTTATGGCGTGATCCCCCGATTGGCCGGCGACGGGACGCCGCTCTATGCGCGCCGGCTGACGATGGCGGAGGCCAGACACCGCATCGCCAGGATCCACGCGCCCTATCACCAAGCCTTGGGCGACCTGATGCAGGCGACGCGCGCGACGCACGGACGAGCCGTGCTGATCGACTGGCATTCGATGCCGGCGCGCGCCGTCGGGGCGGAGGTCGTGCTGGGCGATCGTTACGGCTCGGCGTGCAGCGCGCGGCTCAGCCGACGTCTGCGCGACTTGTTCGAGGGCTTGGGCTGGCGCGTGGCGCAGAACCATCCCTACGCCGGCGGTTGGTCCACCCAGCGATGGGGACGGCCGGACGAAGGCTATGAGGCCATCCAGATCGAGCTGAGCCGCAAACTCTATCTGGACGAGACGACGCTGGCCCCCAACGCGACCTACGCCAAGACGCAAAACGCGCTGTCCCGCGTGATCGCCGCCCTGTGCGCAGACGATTGGTCGGCCTGACTGATCGCTGATCAGATCAAAAAAAAAGCCGCACCCGAAGGTGCGGCATTAAAAGTCTATAGGGAGGAAACGCCCAGGAAGGGCAAGACGCCCGGAGGCGTCAGAGGTCAACTTAGGTTGCGATGCACAATAGGTCAAGAGCAGTGCGCGCCTGCACGGTCACGCCTTGTTACTCAAATATGGCGGGTCGCCTAACAAGACGGCGCTCTTTCGACGAAAGTCGGACGGGTGCTCAATCTCGCAACTGCGAAAGGATCGGTTTAGTTGTCCAACAGCCGCCGCGCATTGCGAATGGCGCGAGCGGCGGGCGACGCTTCCTGACGATAGATCAACAGGCCGAACGAGGACGCCACACCCAAGGCCAGCCACAGCGGTCCAAACAGCCAGGCCGCCGCCGCCAGGGCGAAGTAATAGCCGCGCACACCCTGACTGAAGGAACTGAGCGCCGGGTTCAAAAGCTGGCCCGCCGCCTCGCTGAAGGCCTTGCGGTCGGTCTTGGTGTGGATCTCCGGCGCCGCGCCGATCAGCGCCAGGGCGTAGTTCATCTGACGCAGCGCCCAGATAAAATCCAGAAAACCGCGCGCCAGGCAGATCAGCACCAGCGCAAGCTTGGCCTCCAGAATCTTCATCGGCACGTTTTCGGCGCCGACGGCGGCGAACCCCTGAAGCGCGCTCTCGCCGCCGAACAGGATGCCCGCGACCGCCGCGATCAGCAGCAGGTTGGTGGAGGCGAAGAAGGAGGCGGAGTTGATCGAATGACCCATCAGCTGGCTGTCGATCAGCTTCATCTCGCGATGGGTCATGGACTGCATCCAGGCCGCCCGGACATGCTCCATATCCTGGTTCAGCGAGCCGCCCCGTCGGCTGATGAAAGCCAGGATGGGGCTGTATCCCAGCCAGCAGATGAAGAAGAGGGCCAGCGCCGCCCAATCGGTCCAGGTCATGATCCAGATGTCCGCGATGATGCGCCGCGACGCAAGTCCGCCGGGCCCGTGTTCGCCACATGTCGCCCTTGCCGTGACGGGCCGGGGAGCCTATCACCCTTCGCCTTTCAAAGTTTCGCAGTCGCAGCAAAGACCCGCCATGAACCTCGACGCCATTCCCGTCGGCCCGAACGCTCCCTGGGACATCAACGTCATCATCGAAATTCCGCAGGGCGGCCTGCCGGTGAAATACGAGATGGATAAGGCCTCGGGCGCCCTGTTCGTCGACCGCTTCCTGCACACCGCCATGTACTATCCGGGCAACTACGGTTTCGTGCCGCACACCCTGTCGGACGACGGCGACCCCTGCGACGTGATCGTGTTGAACCCGACCCCTGTCGTTCCGGGCTGCGTCATCCGTTCGCGTCCTATCGGCGTGCTGAAGATGACAGACGAGGCCGGCGGCGACGAAAAGATCCTGGCCGTGCCGGTCGACAAGCTGAACCCCTATTACACCGAGATCGCCAGCTATCGTCAGCTGCCGGCCATCCTGATCGAGCAGATCGAGCACTTCTTCACCCGCTACAAGGACCTGGAGAAGGGCAAGTCGGTCAAGGTCGAGGGCTGGGGCGACGCCGGCGAGGCCGCCGACCTGATCGCCAAGGGCATGCAGGTCCACCAGGACAAGCTGGCCAAGAACAAGGCCGCAAACGCCGCTTGATCCGGGCGACAAGCGTTCCAAGCATTGAAGGCGTCCTCCCATCGGGGGACGCCTTTTTGCTGGGCGATCTGCTATCGCCGCAGCGCTGATCCCGGAGGAGACATAGTCGGCAGCCTTGGGTTGAAATTCGGCTGCGACGCCCCGCCCCTCTCCCGCAACGGTTCGGCCTCTCCTATCTGCGTCGCATGACCGAACTGACCCCCCGCGAGATCGTCTCCGAACTGGATCGCTATATCGTCGGCCAGAACGACGCCAAGCGCGCCGTCGCCGTCGCCCTGAGGAACCGCTGGCGCCGGAAGCGCGTGCCGGCCGACCTGCGCGACGAGGTGACGCCCAAGAACATCCTGATGATCGGCCCCACCGGCGTCGGCAAGACAGAGATCGCGCGTCGGCTGGCGCGGCTGGCCGGCTCGCCCTTCCTGAAGGTCGAGGCGACCAAGTTCACCGAGGTCGGCTATGTCGGTCGCGACGTGGATCAGATCGTGCGCGACCTGGTCGAAAGCGCGCTGATCATGGTGCGCGAGCGCCGGCGCGGCGACGTGCAGGCCAAGGCCGAGGCCGCCGCCGAGGACCGGATCCTGGACGCCCTGGTCGGACCGGGCGCGGGGCCCGCGACGCGCGACAGTTTTCGAAAGAAGCTGCGGGCCGGAGAGCTGGACGACAAGGAGATCGAGATCGCGCTGGCCGACACCGCCTCTCCGATCCAGGGCCTGGACATTCCGGGCGGCGGCAACGTCGGCCTGCTGAACCTGTCGGAGATGCTGGGGAAGATGGGCGGCGGGCGTACCAAGACCGTCAAGCTGGCGGTGCGCGATGCGACGACGCCCCTGATCGCTGAAGAGGGCGACAAGCTGCTGGATCAGGACAGCCTGACGCAGGAGGCGCTGAAACTGGCCGAGAACGAGGGCATCGTCTTCCTGGACGAGATCGACAAGGTTGCGGCCCGGCAAGGCGCATCCGGCGCCGACGTGTCGCGTGAGGGGGTGCAGCGCGACTTGCTGCCCCTGATCGAGGGCACCACGGTCTCGACGAAATACGGGCCGGTGAAGACCGACCATGTGCTCTTCATCGCCTCGGGCGCCTTCCACGTCGCCAAGCCCAGCGACCTGCTGCCCGAGCTTCAGGGACGGCTGCCGATCCGGGTCGAGCTGAAGGCCCTGACGCGCGACGACTTCAAGCGCATCCTGACCGAGCCGGAAGCCAATCTGATCCGTCAGAACCAGGCCCTGCTGGCGACCGAGGACGTGACCCTGACCTTCACCGACGATGCGGTCGAGGCGATGGCCGATGCGGCGGTGGCGGCCAACAGCGCGGTCGAGAACATCGGCGCGCGCCGGCTTCAGACCGTGATGGAGCGGGTGCTGGAAGAAACCAGCTTCAAGGCCTCGGACCTGTCGGGCAAGACCGTGACCTTCGACGGCGATGCGGTGCGCGAGAAGATGGACGCCCTGACCAAGGACGTCGATCTGAGCCGTTTCATTCTATAGCGACGCGCTCGGCGGCCTTGCGGTTCTGGCGGCCGCGCAGGCGGTCCGCCACCCGCTCGGCCTGGCGCTGGGTGAAGGCGAGAGCTGCTGGGTTGCCGCGTCGGGCGCCGATGCTGTCGGCGACCTTGGCGCCGCGCTCGCCGATCGGCAGGGGCTTACCGGTCGTGGTGTCCACGGCGGTCTGGTGCTCGATCTCGGCGTTCAGCTCGGCGCCCATCAGGATCACCTGCACCGACAGCCAGGTCCACAGCAGGAAACCCATCATGGCCGCCAGCGGGCCGTAGCTGTCGGTCCGCACGAAGTTGGACAGATACCAGCTGAACAGGAAGGACACCGTCAGGCTGAGCACCGCCGCGAAGATCGCGCCCGGTGTGACCCAGCGCCAACGCGCGCGCTGACGGCAGGGGCCATAGCGGTAGATGACGGTCAGGGCCGCGATATAGCCCGCGAGCAGCAGCGGCCAGCGCAGCGGGGCGATCAGGCCCCACTCCTCCTCCAGCCCGAACAGCCGCACCACCACCGGCACGCCGACGACAAGGACCGAGGTCAGCAGCACGGCGATGATGGCCCCGACGGTGAAGGCCATGCAGATCAGGTTGTAGCGCACGATGTTGCGGCGTTCGACCTCGTGGTAGGCGACGTTCAGGCCGTAGAACAGCACCTTGACCGCCCCGTTGGCGGTCCACAGCGACAGGGCCAGGGTCCAGGCCAGGGTGAAGGTCAGCTGGCTGTTGGAGTTCTCGGCCAGACGCTGCATCTCCCCGCCCAGGAACTCGGCGATGCTGTCGGGCAGCAGGGCGTAGAGGAACTGCAGCCGCCCCCATGCGTCGGTCGGATCGGCGAACAGGCCGTAGAGGGTGACGAACGTCCCCAACAGCGGGAACAGCGACAGCAGGGTGAAGAAGGTCACGCCGCCGGCGACGAAGCCGACCCGGTCGCCGAAATAGGACCCGCCGGTGCGCCAGACGATGTCGGACCAGCCTCTGTGCGGAATGTGCTCGGGCCGTTTGGCCATGCGGCCGCGACCGGGCTCCTGGGCCTCATAGTCCTCGGGCGTCGGGACCTTGGGCGGCAGGGGCTCGGGGCGGGGGGCGCGCAGTTCGACCCCGACCTTGTGGCCCTGGCTGTAGAGCAGGTGGGCGGCGCCGGCGCCGGCGGCCAGACCCCCGGCGGCGGCGGCCAGGAACTTCCACACCCGGCCGCGCTCGGCCGGCGCCGGCGTCCGGGCGAACAGGTTGCGAAGCGGGGCGAGGCGGGAGGGGCGGCGCGCTGTCATCCCGACGCGAACGGTCAAGCTGGCCTGACGTTCCCTGCCGTCGCGCTTGAAATCGGCGCCGGGCCGGGCCAATCAACGCCCATGACCGACCCCATCACGCCCAAGTCCGACACCGACGCCCCGACCCTGCTGACCGCCTGGAAGGCGGCGCAGGCCCGGCTGAAGACCGGCCGCATCGACAGCCCCGCCATCGACGCCCGCCTGCTGCTGGAGGCCGCCGCCGGCGCCAGCCGCATGGACATCCTGACCGACCCCTATCGGCCCATCACCGCCGACCAGCTGAGCGCCTATGAGGCCATGGTCGAGCGTCGGCTGAAGCGCGAGCCCGTCTCGCGCATCGTCGGCAAGAAGGGCTTCTGGAAGATCATGCTGAACGTCACCCCCGACGTCCTCAGCCCCCGCCCCGATACCGAGACCCTGATGGACGTCTCCATGCTGGCCTTCGCCAGGAACGAGGCCTTCGACGCCATCGACCTGGGCACCGGCTCGGGCGCGATCCTGCTGGCGCTTCTGGCCGAGCGGCCGGCCGCGCGCGGGGTCGGCACCGACATCTCGTCCGAAGCCCTGGCGGTGGCCAAGGAGAACGCCGCCAACCTGGACCTGAACGAGCGCGCGACCTTCCTGCGCACCGAATGGGCCGCGGGCTTCGGCGACGCCAGCTTCGACCTGGTGCTGTCCAACCCGCCCTATATCCCGACCGACCACATCGCGACCCTGGATCCGGAGGTTCGCGACCACGACCCGCACCTGGCCCTGGACGGCGGGCCGGACGGCTTGCAGGCCTATCGCGACCTGGCGCCCGAGGTGAAGCGCATCCTGAAGCCGCTGGGCGTCTTCGCCGTCGAGATCGGCTTCGATCAAGGCCCGCAGGTCAAGGCGCTGTTCGAGGCCGCCGGCTTCACCGACGTCAAGATCATCAAGGACTTGGGCGAACGCGACCGCGTCGTCACAAACGGCCCGGACCCGCGCACCAATCCGATCCCGCAGGACTGACCGAGATCAGACGGTCGGCGGACAAAAACACCGTCTAATTCGTCTAATTCGTCTGAATTGTCCCTCCCCGGCCGTGCGATGCGTCCCCTGCGGACGAACCGACACAGGATCGCACGGTTTGGAGGCATGGGCAGGAGGATGACGCTGGCGGGCGGCAGGGCGTTGAAATCGTTCGCGATATGCGTCGCAGATGCGCGGGCTGGCGGCTTTCTTTAGGACTGCTGCGAGCGTTTACGCGTTCACGTCCGAGATTGACGCAGAGTGTCGTCATGCTCAACATTGACGTGATTAATGGCACCTTAGGATTGTCACGTCACTTTGCTGCCAGAAGACGGAAAGCGCTGTATGGCCTACATATTCAGCATCAAGCCAGAATACTGCGCTCAGATTTTCGATGGACTGAAAACGGTCGAACTTCGCCGCCGAGTTTCGCCCCGGATTTCTGTGGGTTCGTTGATGCTGGTTTACGAAACCATGCCTACGAAAGCCATAACTGGCGTGGCAGTCATCACCTCGGTTAACGCCATGCCATTGCATTCCCTCTGGAGCGTGGCGGAACGCGAAGGCGGCATCTTACGGGATGCGTTCTTCTCATATTTCGACGGGCTAGAGGACGGCTTCGCGATCAGCATAAGGTCTGCAACAAAGTTTCCAGTCCCAGTGCCTCTAAGCGCCATGATGGAAAAATATGAGTTGCAAGCGCCACAATCTTACAGAGAGATACCCGATCACGTAACGGCGGCGCTTCTTCGGCATGGCCAAATTTCTGCTGGACACCAACATTCTGATCCCAGTGGAGGATGCAAGAGCCACACCGGATTCCTACGCCTCGCTGCTGCGTGATCTACAAGCAAAAGGTCACACCTCACACATTCATGAGGCTACCTTAGCTGACATCAAGCGCGATCCGGACGTTTCGCGCAGATCAATTTCACTATCCAAGGCCGCAAAGTATCCGCATGTGAAGAATAGCTGGCGAGACGCAGCTGCCTTAACGAAAGACTTCGGAGAAATACGTAACGACAACGATCTGTCTGACGCCCACATTCTCAGTGCGCTCTATGATGGTATCGTGGACGCCCTGATAACTGAGGACCAAGGGCTTCACACGAGGGCCCACCGCCGAGGTCTCGGACAAAAGGTTCTGACAGTTCGTCAGGCGCTAGATTTTATCAACGGCACATACGCGCGCATCGACTATGTGCTCAAATCGGTATCTAGAAAATTCTGCTACGAACTTAAGCCTAGCGACCCAATTTTTGGATCTTTGATTGAAGACTATCCGCCTTTCGCCGCTTGGATGGAAAAGTGCCGAAAGAATGATCGTGAGTGTTGGGTTGTTGAGGACGATAGCTCGATAGCTGCTTTAGTCATATTCAAGGATGAAGCCAGCGACGAAACACCGGAGGGCGTGGTTGGAGAGCGCGTTCTCAAACTCTGCACATTCAAAGTTTCGGAGCGCTATCGCGGCGGTCGGCTAGGAGAGCAGTTACTCAGACAGGCGATGTGCTTCGCTTATGATGGCGGATATCACACGACATATTTGACCGTGTTTCCAAAGCAGATTGCTCTGCGCGAATTGATCCAATCGTTCGGTTTTCGAAATGTCTCTGAGCAAAGTAACGGCGAGCTTGTTTATGCCAAGCACTGGGATCGGACGCAAAAATTAGATGCTTCCGACGCTGTCCGAGTACGTCGAAACTATCCCGCTTGGCCGTCAATCTTCCACAACGGGCTGATCGTCCCTGTGCGACCCGGCTACCATGATCGCCTTTTCCCAGAGGCAGCATCACGTTTGGCCGATATGCCGGGAGATCTTTTCGCATCTGCTTGGTCACAGGGAACGCCGGAACGCTCCAGCCCGTCCAACAGCATTAGAAAAGTCTATCTAGGCTATACGCCAACCAGCGAAGTCGCACCGGGGACCCTCATCGCGTTTTACAGATCCAGCGACAACGAAACGGGCGTCAAAAGCGCGATCGCTGCCGTGGGAATAGCCGAGCGATACGACCACATAGCAGACTACGAGCAGGCAGTTACTATCGTTGCTAAAAGATCAGTCTACACAAACGAGGAGCTAGAAAGCCTCGTACGAAAGCCGGGACTAAAGGCACTCACTTTTTTATTTTACGGATACCTGAAAGAACCTCTCCAGCGGAAGGACGTCGAGGGCCGAGGATTGCTCGACGGCCCTCCGCAGTCTTTCGTTGGAGTCTCGGGAAATCGCCTCAAGCTGCTCGAGCAAATCGTCCGAGGCAATCTAGAGGCGGCTTAGTCAATGCACCCGCATCTTCCCGATCTCCAGCCCGCCCTCGCCGGCGGTGACGGCGATCACGCCGCCGTCCTCGATCTCGCCGGCCAGGAGTTTGCGGGCGATCGGGTCGACAAGATCCTTCTGGATGACGCGTTTCAGCGGCCGCGCGCCATAGGCGGGGTCGTAGCCGCGGTCGGCGAGCCAGGCCAGGGCGCTGTCGTCCAGGTCCAGGGTCAGGCGGCGGTCGGCGAGCAGCTTCTCGAAGCGTGACAGCTGGATGCGGACGATGCCGCCCATCTGGTCGCGTCCCAGGCGGTGGAACAGGATGATCTCGTCGATCCGGTTCAGGAACTCGGGCCGGAAGTGGGCGCGCACGGCGTCCATGACGAACGGGCGCACGGCCTCGACATCGTCGCCCTCGCCCTGATCGGCCAGATACTGGCTGCCCAGGTTGGAGGTCATGATGATCAGGGTGTTGCGGAAGTCGATGGTGCGGCCCTGGCCGTCCGTCAGGCGGCCGTCGTCCAGCACTTGCAACAGCACGTTGAAGACGTCGGGGTGGGCCTTTTCGACCTCGTCGAACAGGACCACCTGATAGGGGCGACGACGCACGGCCTCGGTCAGGGCGCCGCCCTCGTCATAGCCGACATAGCCGGGAGGGGCGCCGATCAGACGGGAGACGCTGTGTTTCTCCATATATTCCGACATGTCCAGGCGGGTGATGGCCGCCTCGTCGTCGAACAGGAAGTCGGCCAGCGCCTTGGTCAGTTCGGTCTTGCCTACGCCGGTCGGGCCCAGGAACAGGAAGCTGCCCAGCGGACGGTTCGGGTCGTTCAGCCCGGCGCGAGCGCGGCGCACGGCGTCGGAGACGGCGGCCAGCGCCTCGTCCTGACCGACGACGCGACCGCCGAGCGCGGTCTCCATCTGGAGCAGTTTCTCGCGTTCGCCCTCCAGCATCTTGTCGACGGGCACGCCGGTCCAGCGGCTGACGACGGCGGCGATCTGTTCGGCGTCGACGACCTCGGGCGTCAGGGGGCCCTTTCCGGAGGTCTCATTGGCCTCGGCTTCTTCGAGCTGCTTTTCGATCTGGGGGATCTGGCCGTAGGCGATCTCGGACGCCCGGCCCAAGTCGCCGGCGCGCTGGGCGTTGGCGAGTTCCAGGCGCAGGCGGTCCAGGGTTTCACGCAGCTGGGCGCCCTGGCCCACCTTGTCCTTTTCGGCCTTCCACTGTGTGGTCAGGTCGTCGGACTGGCCTTCCAGATCGGCGATCTCGTCCTCCAGCTTTTCCAGACGGTGTTGGGAGGCCTGGTCGGTTTCCTTCTTCAGGGCCTCGCGTTCGATCTTGAGCTGGACCAGGCGGCGGTCGATCTCGTCCAGGGCCTCGGGCTTGGAGTCCACGGCCATGCGCACGCGGCTGGCGGCCTCGTCGATCAGGTCGATGGCCTTGTCCGGCAGGAAGCGGTCGGTGATGTAGCGGTTCGACAAAGTGGCTGCGGCCACAATCGCGCTGTCGGAAATGCGCACGCCGTGGTGGACCTCGTACTTCTCCTTCAGGCCGCGCAGGATGGAGACGGTGTCCTCCACCGTCGGTTCGGCGACGAAGACCGGCTGGAAGCGGCGGGCCAGGGCGGCGTCCTTTTCGACGTGTTTGCGGTATTCATCCAGGGTCGTGGCGCCGACGCAGTGCAGCTCGCCGCGCGCCAGAGCCGGCTTCAGCAGGTTGGACGCGTCCATGGCGCCGTCGCCCTTTCCGGCGCCGACCAGGGTGTGCATCTCGTCGATGAACAGGATGATGCCCCCCTCGGCCGCAGAGACCTCGGACAGGACGGCTTTCAGACGCTCCTCGAACTCGCCGCGATACTTCGCGCCGGCGATCAGGCTGCCCATGTCCAAGGCCATGACGGTCTTGTCGCGCAGGGATTCGGGCACGTCGCCGTTGACGATGCGCAGGGCCAGGCCCTCGACTATGGCGGTCTTGCCGACGCCGGGTTCGCCGATCAGGACGGGATTGTTCTTGGTGCGGCGGGCCAGGACCTGGATGGTGCGGCGGATCTCTTCGTCGCGACCGATGACCGGGTCGATCTTGCCGTCGCGGGCGGCCAGGGTCAGGTCGCGGGCGTAGCGTTTCAGCGCGTCATAGCCGTCTTCGGCGCCGGCGCTGTCGGCGGTCTTGCCCTTGCGCACCTCGGCGATGGCGGTCTCCAGCTTGTCGGCCGTGACGCCCGAAGCCTTCAGCACCTCGGCGGCGACTCCGCCTTCCCTGGCCAGCGCGGCCAGCAGCCTTTCGGTGGTGACGAAGGCGTCGCCGGCGGTCTTGGACGCCTCCTCGGCGGCGGCGAAGACGCGCGCGGTGTCGCCATCCAGATAGAGCTGGCCCGAGCCGCCGGTGACCTGGGCGCGCTTCTTCAGCGCGGTTTCGACATCGGCCTCGGCGCGGCGGGCGTCGCCGCCGGCGGCTGTGATCAGATTGCGGGCCAGGCCGTCGCGTTCCTCCAGCAGCACCTTGAGCAGATGCTCGGGCGCGAACTGCTGGTGACGGCGGGCCAGGGCGAGCGACTGGGCCGACTGGACGGCCTGTTTGGCGCGGTCGGAATAGAGTTCGAGATTCATGGTTTCAGTCCCCTCGGGAGGCGGATGGATTTCAGCGCGCCCTCTGCGGAGCAGCGCGCCGTTGAGATCGAGGTGGGTGTGACGATCGGGTCACACAAGGGGTCAGCTAGGCGGCTTTCGGGGCTGTCCGTTTCGCCGCCGCGCGCCTAGGCTCTGGCGAACAGGAGCGCCTCGTGATCGCCCATTCCGCCTGGCCCGTCGATCCGGCCGTCGTCGGCCCCTTCCTGATCGCCGTGGCGCTGATCGAGCTGACGCCGGGGCCGAACATGGGCTGGCTGGCGCTGGTCGCCTTGGCGCGGGGACGGCTGGCCGGTTTCGCGGCTGTGGCGGGCGTGACCCTGGGGCTGGCGGTGTGGATGCTGGCGGCCGCCTATGGGCTGACGGAGGTCTTTTCCGTCTGGCCGCCGCTGTATCAGGGCCTGCGTTGGGCGGGCGTGTTGTTTCTGCTGTGGCTGGCGTGGGAGGCCTGGCGCGCGCCAACGATCGAGGCGGCGACCACACCGGACGCGCGCTCGCTGCGCGGCCTGTTCGTGCGCGGCCTGATGGGCAATCTGCTGAATCCCAAGGCCGCGGTCTTCTATGTGGCGCTGCTGCCGACCTTCATGCGGCCCGACCACGGCGCGCCGCTGAAGCAGGCCCTGACGCTGGGGAGCCTGCATCTGGCGGTCGCCGTCCTGGTGCACAGTTTGATCGTGATCGGCGGCGCGGGCGCGGCGCGGCTGGCGCCCCGGATGCAGGGTCGCGCCCTGCGCGCGGTGATGGCCGGCGGCCTGGTCGTGGTCGCCGCCTGGCTGGCCTGGGAGACGCGGACCTGAGCCCGCGTCCCCCGTCAGGTCGTCAGCCCCCGGTCGGGCCGGTCGAGAAGTCGAACTGTTCCGGCTGGCGGCGCGGACCGCCGAAGTTCCAGGTCAGGCCGATGTAGAAGGCCCGCAGCTTGATGTCCTGCTCCGAGCGTTCGCGGAACTGCGGCGTCTCGTAGATGGTCGTGGTGTTGAAGGTGTTGAACAGATCGCGTGCAGTGAAGTTGAACGACAGCTGCTCGCTGAGCTTCCTGCGATAGCCCAGATTGACCATGCCGCCGGCCTCGCGCCGGCCCTGCGCCAACAGGCTGTCGCCCTGCCAGAAGCTGGAGACCTGGACGAAGTCCTTGGCCGTCGGCTGCCAGTTCAGGCTGAGACGGCCGCTGGCCAATGTGGCCTCGCGGTCGCCGCCGCCGACGACGGCGCCCGAGTCGATCTCCTGACGGAAGACGTTGACGCTGGCGCTGTAGCGCAGGGTCGGATGCAGGCGCCCGTTCGCCGTCGCCTCCACGCCCAGGTCGCGACGCGAGCCCAGGTTTTCCGGACGGGTCAGGAAGACGCCGCCGCCGATGTCGGACGCCACGTCGGTGAAGGCCTTGTCGGTGTTCCGCAGATAGGCGGTGGCCTGATAGAAGCTCTGGCCCTTTCGCATCTGCCACATGGCCTCGAAGCTGTCGGTCTCCTGCGGCTCCAGATCCGGATTGCCCGAGCGGACGTTCAGCGGGTCCTGATAGACGACGAAGGGGTTCAGCTGGCTGGGCTGGGGCCGCTGGATGCGGCGCGAATAGCTGGCGCGCAGGGTCTGTTCGGGCGTCAGCTGATACTGGACGTGGGCGGTCGGATAGGCGCGGAAATAATCCTGGGACGCCGAGGCGCCGCCGGTCAGATCCTTGATCTCGATGTCCGCCTGCTCAAGCCGTAGACCCAGTTGGGCCGACAGCTTCTCGCCCAGCGGCCGCTCATAGGTGGTGTAGAGGGCATGCACCGTCTGGGTGGCTTCGAAGCGGTTGTTCAGGGCCGGTACCGGCGCCAAGGCCGCCTGCGAGGGACCGCGCAGGAACTCGGCGTCCTGCTCGGGCCGCTGGGCGTTCAGCTCATAGCCCAGGCGCAGCTTGCCGCCGTCGGCCATCGGGCGGGTGTAGGCGCTGGTGAAGCCCCAGGTGACCTGATCGACCTCCGTGTTGGTCCGCTCATATAGAGCCCCGCCCGCCGGGGTCAGGAAGGTGGTCAGGGTCTGACTGGTGGTGTCGTTGGCGTTGGAATCGTAGCGCAGCTCGTTGGACCATTCATGACCGTCGCCGTCGAAGCGACGCAGCACGCGCGCCGTGGCGCCCCAGTTGTTGAAGTTGAAGTCGGAATCGCCGACCCGGCGATAGGCGCTGGTCACCGCGCCGGCGGCGTTGCGGGTTTCATACAAGCCGTCGCCCGAACCCGTGCCGTCGAAGGCCACGCCGCGCAGTTCGCCAGTCAGCTGGGTCTTGTCGTCCAGCTTGTATTCGGCGGTGAAGCGGGCGAAGGCGCCGTTCTGCTCGGACTCGACCGGCTGTTCGACGGTCGTGGTCGAAACCACCGCGCCGGTGACCGGATCCAGCTGTTCGCGGACGCGGTTGAAGGTGAGTTCGGTCGGATCGGAGCGATAGCTGGCGTCGCCCGACAGGGTCAGGCGATCCTTCTGGTACGAACCGCTGAGGCCCGCGTTCCAGCGGCCGTTGTCGCCGACGTTGACGCGCAGCGAGCCGGTCGTCTGGGTCCCCGGCTTGGGCGCCGTGGGCTTGGTGATCAGGTTGATGACCCCGCCCGAACCCTCGGGACTGTAGGCGGCGGACGGATTGGTCATGACCTCGATGCGGGCGTACTGGCTGGCCGGCAACTGGATCAGGGCCTGGCCGCGACCGGGGCCGGTCAGGATGCCGGACGGGCGGCCGTCGACCAGGATGGTGACATTGGCGTCGCCGCGAAGCGACACATTGCCCTCCGGGTCCACGTCCACCGACGGCACGTTGCGGAGCGCGTCGGCCAGACTGCCGGTCGTCGCCTGAAGGTCGTTGGCCAGGCTGTAGCTGACCGAGTCGATCGAGGTGCGCACGTCATTGGCGCGGGCGTTGACGACCACGTCGCCGACGCTGGCGGGCTGCTGTTGCTGGGCCGGTTCGGCCGTCTGAGTGCGCGGTGCGGGCGTCTGGGCCGTCGTCGCCGGGGTCTGGGCGGCCGGCGGGCTCGTCGTCGCCGGCGGCGGGGTCTGAGATGGGGTTTGGGACGCATTCTGGGATTGAGCCAGAGCGGCGCCGGGCAGGGCGACGGCGGCCGCACCCAGCATGAGAACGAGTTTGGAAGAGGTCATGCCCCGGCGATCCTGAAAGAGTGCGCGGGCGTCTGTTTGCGCCCGTCGATAAACCTGACTATCGACGTTACTTTGAATCGCAAAGTTACATCTTCTTCATCGAGACGGCGCGCTTGTGGCCAAGCTGGGAACCCTCAGCTTCGCCATACGCTTTGACCCGATGCTGACCACGAAGATGAACCCCCGCGTGTTTTGGGGCGCGAGCGCCATCATCGCGCTGTTGCTGCTTGTCGCCATCGTCGCGCCGGGCGAGTCCGACCGCCTGTTCCAGAATGTTCAGGCGTGGGTGATCGACACCTTTGGCTGGCTCTATATCGCCTCGGTCGCCGCCTTCGTGGGACTGGTGCTGGTGCTGGCGATCGGCCCCACGGGCGCGCTGAAGCTGGGGCCGGACGACGCCGAGCCGGACTTTCCGTATCTGTCCTGGCTGGCCATGCTGTTCGCCGCCGGCATGGGGATCGGCCTGATGTATTTCGGCGTCGCCGAGCCGATCCAGCACTATATCAACCCGCCCGAAGGCGCCGGCCGCACCTTCGACGCCGCGCGTCAGGCCATGGGCATCACCTTCTTCCACTATGGGGCGCACGCCTGGGCGATCTATGCGTTGGTGGGCCTCAGCCTGGCCTTCTTCGCCCACCGCAAGGGTCTGCCGCTGACGCTGAGGTCGGGCCTGTCGCCCCTGCTGGGCAAGCGCGTCAACGGGCCCATCGGCGATGCGGTCGACATCTTCGCCATCTGGGGCACCGCCTTCGGCATCGCCACCTCTCTGGGTTTCGGCGTGTCGCAGATGAACAGCGGCCTGACCTATCTGCTGGGCATTCCCAACACCGCCTGGGTTCAGGTCGGGCTAATCGTCGTGGTCATGGCGGCGGCGACCGCCTCGGTCATGAGCGGGGTCGGCAAGGGGGTGCGCCGTCTGTCGGAGCTGAATCTGGTGCTGGCGGTGCTGCTGATGCTGTTCGTGTTGGTGGTCGGGCCGACCGGCTTCCTGTTCAAGGCCCTGGTCCAGAACTTCGGCTTCTATCTCAGCCATTTCGTCGAGCGGACCTTCACCCTCTACGCCTATGAGCCGCGCGCCTGGATGGCGGACTGGACCCTGTTCTACTGGGCCTGGTGGATCGCCTGGTCGCCGTTCGTGGGGATGTTCATCGCCCGGATCTCGCGCGGGCGAACGGTGCGGGAGTTCCTGCTGAACGTGCTGCTGGTGCCGGCCGGCTTCACCTTCCTGTGGATGACCGTCTTCGGCAATACGGCGATCAGCCTGGACATGGGCCAGGCGGCGGGCGCGATTTCCAACGCCGTCTCGGCCGACCTGTCGACCGCCCTGTTCTACTTCCTGGAGCAACTGCCGGGCGCGGCCTTCACCTCGGGTCTGGCCATCCTCCTGGTGGCGGTCTTCTTCGTCACCTCGGCCGATTCGGGGGCCCTGGTGATCGACACCATCGCCTCTGGCGGCGCTGACGACACGCCGCGCTGGCAGCGGGTCTATTGGTGCCTGCTGCTGGGCCTGATCGCCGCGACCCTGCTGCTGGCGGGCGGGCTGGGCGCGCTGCAGGCTGCGACCTTAGCCGCCGCCCTGCCCTTCGTGCTGATCATGATCCTGCTATCGATCGGCCTGGTGCGCCAAATGAACGCCGACGTCGCCGGCCGCAGCCTCGAGACCGAAGGCGCGCCCCTGGCGCAGCAGCTGAAACGCATCCTGGCCCCGGCCAGCCGCAGCGATATCAACGATGAGATCGAGCGCCACGGCCTGCCTGCGCTGGAAACGGTTCACACGGCCATGGAAGCCGAGGCGGCGGACTCCGAGATCGGGCGCGACGACGGCGTCGCCTGGCTGACGGTCAAACAGGGCGAACGCACCTTCATCTATCGCCTGGGCGCCCGCTCGCGTCCCCGTCCCGCCGTGACCCAGCGCGAGACGCGCGAAGGCCGACGTCTGCTGGAATGGCGACTGACCGCTCAGACCGGCCAAGGCGAACGTCCCCACGACATCACCGGCTTCACCCGCGACCAAATCGTCGCCGACGTGCTGGAAAAGCTTCAACGCTGGCGACTGGCCTAGACGACGAAGGGGCGCTAGCGTCCGGCGGTCTTCGCTGGAGTTCGCCATGTCCCTTCGTCTGTCGCGCCGCACCCTGTTCGCTTCCGGAGGCGCGGCGGCGCTGGCGGCGGGGCCCGTGTTCGCCCAGAGCGCGCCGGCGAACGACGATGCGTCGCTGGCGACGGCGGTGGACGCCTATGTGGCCAAGTGCATGGCGGCCTGGCCGGATCAGCCGGCGCTGGGCGTCGCAGTGGTCAAGGACGGGGCGACCGTTCTGGCGCGCGGTTATGGGGTCAAGGTTCAGGGCAAGCCGGCGCGGGCCGATGAGCACACCCTGTTCGCCATCGCCTCCAACACCAAGAACGTCACCGCCGCCGCCCTGGCCATCCTGGTCGACGAGGGCAAGGTGAAGTGGGACGCGCCGGTTCGGACCTATCTGCCTGGCTTCACCCTGTCCGATCCCTATATCGGCGAGCACATCACGGTGCGCGATACGCTGAGTCACCGGGCCGGGTTCGGCCTGGGCGCCGGCGACCTTCTGTTCTGGCCCAACAGCGACCGCAACCGCGCCGAGGTGCTGGCCCAAGCCGCCTTTGTGCCGATCGAGGACGGATTCCGGGCGCGCTATCACTATTGCAACCTGATGTTCGTGGTCGCGGGCGCAGTGCTGGAGGCCGTGTCTGGGATGAGCTGGGAGGCCTTCATCCAGACGCGCATCCTGGACAAGGTTGGGATGACCGAGACCGTGCCGCTGGCGCGTCTGGCGGATGCGTCCAAGTCCGCCCTGCCCCACGGCCGGGTCGGGCCGCCGCTGCGCTATCAAGGCGCGATGACGCCGATCGCCAAGTCCATCGTCGAGGTGTGGAACTGGGACTCCGCTGCAGCGGCGGGGGGCATCTGCACCACCCCGACCGACTGGGCCAAATGGATCGCCGTGCGGCTGAACGACGGCAAGCTGCCCGACGGGACGCGGCTCTATTCCGAAGATGCGGCGCGCGAGATGTATCGCCCCAACATCATCGTCGGCTCGTCGGCCGGACCGACGGCGGAACTGCCCAACCGATCCATCGCCTCGACCTATGCGATGGGGCTGCAAGTTCAGGACTATCGCGGCGAGCGGATCGCCAGCCACGGCGGCGGCTCGCCCGGCGGCATTTCCGCCACGGTGCTGATCCCCGGCCGCAAGACCGGCTTCAGCGTCTTCTCCAACGCCGAGGAGAGCTTCCTGCTGCGCGCCTTGCGGTCCGGCATCACGGACATCTGCATGGGCAAGGTCGATGTGGACTGGATCTCAGACTCCAAGAAGCTGGAAGCCGAGGGCAATGCGAAATCCATCGCCGCCGCCGCCGAAATCGACGCCAAACAGGCGGCCGGCGCGCCCCCGTCCATGCCGCTGGAATCCTACGCCGGGACCTGGCGCGATCCGTGGTACGGCGACATCGTCATTGCGCCCAAGACCGAGGGACGCGGCCGCAACCGCAAGAGCGGCCTGTGGCTGAGCTTCACCCACACGCCCGCCCTGCAAGGCTGGTTGGAGCCGTACGACGGCGAGACCTTCCGCACCCGTTTCCCGGACAAGCGCGAGGAGGACGCCTTCGTCACCTTCTCGATCCTGACGGCCAAACCGGCGACGGCGACGGTGAAGGGGGTCAGCCCCGACATCGACTTCAGCTATGATTATCAGGACCTGAGACTGACGCGCGTGTGACCTCGGACGACCCTGTGACCCAGGGTCGCAAACCGGAACGGCCCTGGCGTCCTGACGCTGTCTTCCCATCAATGGAAAGGGAGACCGTCATGACCAAGACCCCAAACCCGCGCGCGCTGGATCGCGACGAGGCGGATATGGTCGAACAGACGAAGGCGTTGGCCGAGCGTTCCCCGGCGGAGCTGCGCGACCTGATCGGGCGGCTCCGCGCGCGGCGCGACCGGGTGCAGCGTCAGATCCGAGGACGCGTTCGTGCGGGAGAGAGCGGCCCAGATGCGGGCGCGCGCGAGAAAAAAGCGCTGCTGACGGACGCCATCGCTCGCGTCGCCGATGAGATGGACGGTCGCAAATCGGGTCGGAAGGCTACGACGGCGACCGATAATCTGCGCGATGCCGTTCGTCGCAAGGCCGAAAGCCCGAGCTGGACCGGGCCGGAGGATCGCACCGCCGATCTGGGGCCCACCGAAACGCCGAACACCAAGATCGCTCCGTCAGGCGCGCTTCACGCCGAAGGCATGCGCGCCGCGATCGCCCGCTCGACCGGCGCGCGCTAGCCGGTGATCTCCAGCAGCTCCAGCTTGGCTTCCTGCTTGGGCCACGGCAGGACCAGGCGCCAGCGGTTCTGGCCTATGCGTTCGATGACGCCGACCTGATCCCGTTCGGCCTTGTCGCCATAGGCGGGAAAGGTCTTTTCGTCGGCGCCCCAGGCCTGGGCGCCGACATAGACGGCGCGGCGGTCAGTGTCGGGATAGATCAGGCCGCGCGTGCGCTGCGATCCCGTCGTCTTAGTCAGGACCAGATCGCCGCCCGGCGTCAGCTCGACCGAACAGGCGAACCAGGGATATTCGACATAGGCCAGTCCCTGACCCTCGACACGGCGGCCCATCTTTATGGTGCGGCAGCGATAGGTTCCGGATCCCGGCTGGATGCGGCCCGTCTGGGCGGCGTTCGGGTCGGCGAGCGGCCCCAGAGCCTCCACCTGACGCGAGAAGCCGCCGTCCTCCGCCTCGGCGCGGGCCATGCGCCAGGCCTGATCCAGCCGGCCAAGCAGGCTGGCGTCGGCGGCCTTGGCGACCTGACGCCAGGAGTCGGTTCCGCCCTGCATGCCCTCGGCAGGCGCGGCTTGGGTGTCCGGCGTCGCCGCCGCTTCCGGCGCGGCCTGGGCCGGCACGCCGGGTGCGGGCGTGGTCACGGCGGGCGATGTCTCGGCCGGGCTGGCTGGACTGTTGTCGCCACAGGCCGCCAGGGCCGTGGTGGTCATCAGGGCCAGAACGGCCAGAGGGGTGCGGCGCATCAGCGTCTCCATCGGTTGCCCTGACCGAACGTGACAGGGCGCCCGAGGTTCAGCCGAACCTTAGCTGCGCGGCGCCGGGACCAGCTCGATCAGGTCCAGATTGGATTCGGTGTTGGGCCACGGCAGGACCAGCCGCCAGCGCGCCTCGCCGATGCGTTGCAGGATGGCGACCAGATCGCGGTCGGGGTTGCGGCCATAGGTGTTGGCGGCCGGCTCCTGCGCCAGGGCCAGCGAGCCGAGCATCACCATATGGCGGTCGTCTTCGGGAAAGAGCAGGCCTGAGGGGCGCTGCGAGCCGGTTAGCTTGGAGAACTTCAGGCCTTTCGGCGTCTGTTCGATGCGGCAGGCGAACCAGCCGTAGACGACATAGCCCAGCCCGTCATCACCGCCTTGGGTGCCCAGTTTGACGGTGCGGCAGCGATAGTCGCCGGGCAGGGGCGCGACGCCGGGCCGGTCGGCCTTGGGGTCTATCAGATCGCCCAGGCTGTTCAAGTCGCCGGAGCCGCGCTGACGCTTGGCCTGTTGCAGAGCCAGGGTCCAGGCGGCGTCGACGCGGCGATAGCGATCTCGGTCGCCGGTGGTGATGACGCCGCGCCAGTCCATCAGCGCGCCCGATGCGCCGGACGGCGGCGGGGGCGGCGGCGGCGGGGTCGAAGCGCAGGCGGCGACGGCGCACAGGACGGCCAGCGGCGCCAGACGACGCGTCAGCGAGCGGAACGGGACGAAACGGGACATTGACGCTTCCCTTGAGGCGACCAGGCGAACTTAAGCCTCTTAGGCCCTCTCGCGACCGTCGGCGTCAACCTCCGGGCCGCCCAGGGCCGTATTCAGCGCCGCAGCCAGGGCCGCCAGATCCAGCGGCTTGGCCAGCCAGGCGTCGAAGCCGGCGGCGCGGCCGCGCGCCCGGTCCGGCGCCGAGACGGCCGCCGTCAGCGCCAGGACCGGCACGTGGCGCGTCAGGGGGTCGACGTCCAGTCGCGCCTTGACCTCATAGCCGTCCATGTCCGGCAGGCCGATGTCGAGCAGGATGATATCGGGTCTGAGCGCACGCGCCAGATCCAGCCCCTCCGGTCCCGTCGTCGCGGCGTGCAGCGTCAGGCCCAGTCCGCTCGCCGCCTGGCGCATCAGGGCGATGTTGGCGGGATTGTCCTCGATATAGAGCACCACCGCCTGACGCGATGACGCCAGACCCGGCGCGTGGGCTGCCGGCAAACTCAGCGAAAAGATCGTGCCCGCACCGGGGTCGCGCGCCATGGTCAGGGCGCCGCCCATCCGCTCGGTCAGCCGCTGGACCGAGGCGACGCCGAGGGCGGTGCCGCCTCTCGCGTCGTGACCATCCAACGGGCGGAACGGTCGGTCGTCGCCCGCACCGACGGGGATCATGCCGGCGTCATGGATGGCGATGACGATCCGGTCCTCGGCGCGCGACATCTCCATGCGCACCGTGCCTCCGCCGGGTGAATGGCGCAGGGCGTTCTCGACCAATCGGCGCAGGATTCGGCGGATCTGGCCCGGATCGGCCATGACGCACAGGCCGTGGGCGGGCGGCGGACAGGCCAGCGTCACCCCCGCCTCTCGCGCCTGCGCCTCCAGCCCATCGCAGACCTGGCGCAGCGCCAGACGCAGATCGACGCGGTGCAGCGAAGGCGAACCGCCGCCGTCACCGCCGGTCATGAAGGCTTCGGTTTCCTCGATCAGGGCCAGCAGGACGCCGGCCGCGGCCTCGATCTGACGTAAGGACTGTGCTTGGCGCGCGGTCAGGGGATTGGCCGGGTCGTCGGCGCGCAGCAACTGGGCGAAGCCCATGATCGTGGTCAGGGGACTACGCAGTTCGCGCCCGAGGGCCTGCATGATCTCGCCCCGCGTCCGAAGCTCGGCGGTCAGGCGGTCGACCTCGCCCTCGGCCGTCGTCAGGGCGCGGCGCAGGCCTTGGGTCTGCTGGGCGATGCGGGCTTCGAGCCGGGCGTTCTCTCGACGCAAGCCCTCGGTGACCCCGAGCGCTTGAAGCCAGAGCCAGATCCCGGCGCAGGTTCCCGCCAGCGCCAGGGACAAGACAAGCAAGACAAAATCCATGACGCCCCTCCGACGCGCCATATTGACGCGTCGGAGTTGCATTCAGGTAAACGTACCCGCTTGGGTTGTTATCAATCTTCGCTGGCTGCGGCGGCTTCGGGTTTGCGACGCGGCGCACGGCGACGCGGGGCCGCCTCGCCTTCGGCTTGCTCCGCCGGGGCCGACGACACCGGCGCACGGGTCAAGAAGCCCGGCAGGGCGGTCGGGGCGTCGCCCTCGTCAGCCGCAACAGCGGCGGCGGTGCGGCGCGGACGGCGTGCGGGACGTTCGTCTGCGGCCGGCGCCTCGACGCTCGGCGTTTCAGGGACAGGGGCATTGACCGGCGTCTCGACGACGGACGCTTCGCTGACGGCTTCGGCGCGGTCGGCCTCGGCGTAGGAAGGGGCGGCGCCCTCAGCGCCGTCTTGGGCGCCGTCCTGATTGTCGAAGCGGCGATTGCGTTCCTCGCGGCGACGCTCCCAGCGTTCGCGGCGGCTTTCGCGACGACCGCCGCCCTCGCCCTCGGCGCGGACCTCGTCGCCTTCGCGCGGCTCGCGGGGTTCGCGCGGCTGCTGGCTGTCGCGGTTCTGGTCACGGTCACGATCACGATTCTGATCGCGATCGCGGTCGCGGTCGCGGTTGTCACGGTCCCGGTCGCGATTGTAGTCGCGGTCGCGGTTCTGATCGCGGTTCTGGTTCTGCTCGGCGCGCTCGGCGGCCTCAGCGGCCTGGCGGTCGGCGGCCTGCTGGGCGGCGACGAAGGCGGCAGCCTGGGCACCGGATTCGTCCTCGAAGTCGATGTCGAAGCCCTGGTTGGACTGTTCGCGCGCGGCGATGTCCGAGAAGGACCGCTGCGGCTGGAGCGCGCGCAGGACGCGGTAATAGTGTTCAGCGTGTTGCTGATAGTTTTCGGCCAGCACCCGGTCGCCGCTGGAGGCCGCATCGCGGGCCAGCTGCTGATAGCGCTCGTACACCGTCTGGGCGTTGCCCCGGACCTTGATGTTCTCGGGGCCTTGTGAATCCCACGAACGATTCGGATTGGCGTTGTTGGCGTTATTGGCGCCCGCCTTGTTCCGATTGCGTCCGCGCTGACGCTTCATGCCCTTGAAATCTCTCATTCGCGCTACCGTGTGCAGGGGCGGACCAAAGCCTGAAGGCCGGTTCCGTCCGTTTCGTGGTTCCGTCTCGCTCGGGGCCGATCCCCGATTGTCGAACTGTCGGAATGCCTTGTCGCCCGCATGGTGCGCCGGTCCTTTCGGGACCGACCGTCATGGCCGGCTCAAGCCGCGAACAGCCGGGTATGCGCCCGTAAAGCTGCGATTGAGTGGGAGACGGCAGAGACTTAACCCGAGTGCGCGGCCTTTCCAAGCGATATTCGTCAATGCGTCGCACCGAACCCTGCACAGCGCCGCTTTGCCAAGCGCGACGGCTGGGCTAGGCATGACCTTTGAGACGACGACGAGGCTATCCCATGCGCGTGCTGGTTCTGGGCGGCGACGGTTTTTGCGGCTGGCCCACGGCCCTGCATCTGTCGGCCGAAGGGTGGGACGTGACCATCATCGACAACCTGAGCCGCCGGAATATCGACAACGAGCTGGAGGTCCAGTCCCTGACGCCGATCCGCACCATGGGCGAGCGGATCAAGGCGTGGAAAGAAGTCTCCGGCCGCGACGTCGGCTTCGTCAACATGACGGTGGGCAAGGAATTCGACCGACTGGTCGCCCTGATCCGCGACTTCGCCCCCGACAGCGTGGTGCATTTCGCCGAGCAGCGGGCGGCCCCCTATTCGATGAAGTCGGCGCGGCACAAGCTGTACACCGTCGACAACAACATCAACGCCACCAACCACCTGCTGGCCGCCATCGTCGAAAGCGGCCTGGACGTCCATCTGGCGCACCTGGGGACGATGGGGGTCTATGGTTACGGCACGGCGGGCCTGCGCATCCCCGAGGGCTATCTGAAGGTGACGGTGGATACCGACAACGGCCCCGCCGAGCAGGAAATCCTGTTCCCGCCCAATCCGGGCAGCATCTATCACATGACCAAGACGCAGGACGCCCTGCTGTTCCAGTTCTATGCCCGTAACGACAACCTGCGCATCACCGACCTGCACCAGGGCATCGTCTGGGGCACCCAGACCGAACAGACCAAACAGGACGAACGACTGATCAACCGCTTCGACTATGATGGCGATTACGGCACGGTGCTGAACCGCTTTCTGATGCAGGCGGCGGTCGGCTATCCGCTGACCGTGCATGGATCGGGCGGCCAGACGCGGGCCTTCATCCATATTCAGGACACGGTGCGCTGCGTCGAACTGGCGCTGAAGAACCCGCCCAAACGCGGCGAGCGGGTCAAGATCCTGAACCAGATGACCGAGAGCCGCCGCGTGCGCGATCTGGCGGCCATGATCGCCGACAAGACCGGCGCCGAAATCCACAATGTCGCCAATCCGCGTCAGGAAGCCGACGAGAACGATCTGGTCGTCGCCAACGACCAGTTCCGGGATCTAGGGTTGAAGCCGATCACCCTGGCGCAAGGCCTGATGGACGAGGTCACGGACATCGCCCGCCGCTATGCCGACCGCGCCGATCTGGGTCGGGTGCCGTGCGTCTCCGCCTGGAACCAACGCAGGGCGGAGGCGCTGGAAAATGAGGCGCGACCGGCAGTTGACGCGCCACCTTCCCAAGTTCTGACGGCCTGAGTTTCGTAATGCCTATCGCCTCCCCTCCCCTCGATCTGCTGGTCTTCGGCGGCGGCTATCTGGGACGGGCGGTGGCGCTGGAGGCCCTACGGCGCGGCGGACAGGCGACCGCGACCTCGCGCGATCCCGAGCGGCGTCGCGCCTTGGCGGCCGACGGGATCATGGCCGTCGATCCGGGCGATACAGCCGCCCTGAAGACGGCGCTGGAGGCGGCGACGGCCGTGCTGATCACCGCCGCGCCGGATGCGCAGGGTTGTCCCGGTCTGCGGGCCCTGGGGCCTCTGGCGGGCGACGCGTGGCCCGACTGGATCGGTTATGTCTCCTCCACCTCCGTCTATGGCGACCGGGCCGGCGGATGGGTGTTCGAGGACGGGCCGCTGAACGCCGCCAATCTGGAGGGCGCACGCCGCGTCCGGGCCGAACGCGATTGGCTGGATGGGGCGCAGGGGATGGGGCTGACGGTCCAGATCTTCCGCCTGCCCGGTTTCTACGGGCCGGGGCGCAGCGTGGTCGAGCGGCTGAAGGAAGGCACGGCGAAGCTGGTCAGAAAGCCCGGCCAGGTCTTCAACCGCATCCATGTAGATGACATCGTCTCGGGCCTGTTCGCGTCGATGGCGCAGCCGCGACCGGGCGCCGCCTATAATCTGACTGACGACGAACCGTCGCCCGCCGATGTGGTGATGGAATGGGCGGCGGATCGGATGGGCCTGCCCCGCCCGCCAGAGGTGGACTGGACCGACGACAGCGTCAGCGAGGCGATGCGTCGCTTCTATCTGGATTCCAAGCGCGTCTCGAACGCCCTGGCCAAGGCCGAGCTGGGCTGGCGGCCCGCCTATCCCAGCTGGCGCGAAGGGCTGGCGACGCTGATGGACGCGCCGCCGCCGCTGCGATTGGTGAGCTAACCCGCGAAACGGCCACGCGCTCAAGGCGCGAGCGACCGAGTCGCGAGCTTAGCGCGCTTAGAAGGGCAGCAGATTGCGTTGGCGGCTGTAGCTCATGGTGCCGACGTTGGCGCCCAGGCGCAGGCCGACGCCAGTGCGGATGGGGGCCAGGACGATGCCGTCGGCGCGCTGATAGTTCACGCCCAGGCCCGCGACCAGATAGGCCGAGCCCTCGATGCCGGGATAGCGGCGATAGATCATGTCGGGGTGGTACAGGCCATAGACCAGGGTGAAGACGCGGCTTGCGTTGCCGCCCCAGTCCCACCCCACCGACGCGCCCTGCCAGAATACTTCCTGGGAGGCCGACAGGTCCTTCATGTGCAGGGCGCCGCGGCCGTAGCGGGCGCCGACAACAACGGCGCCGGAGCCTTCCTCGCCCGCGATATAGGCGGTCGGGCGGTCGCCCTGGTCGGCGAAGACGCGCTCGATCGCGCCGCCCACGACCTCGGCCGCGATGCCCAGCTCGCGCGAGCCGGCCGAAACCAGTTCATCGAAGCTGTAGGCCTGGGCCGTCTGGTCCGAGCGGATCGGATAGTTGGGATCGCGCGGCGGCGCCGAGGCGCAGGCGCCCAGCGACGAGGCGCCGGCGGCGGTGGCGAGGCCCGAAAGGATCAGTTGGCGGCGATGCATGGAGGGCGCTCCGAAAGGCGACGAGAGGACGGCCGGCTGGCGCGCCGGTCTTGGCCTCACCGTCCCCGACCTTTGCGGCAGCCTTGCGGCTTCAAGGTTAACGGGGTCTTACCGGGCGCGCCGATCAGGCCGCAGCGCGCTTTCGCCGGACCAGCAGCCAGGCAAGGCCGATCAGGACCGCCAGCATTCCGAAGGCCTTTCCAGCCGTCAAAGGATCCTCGACCACGAAGATCACGAACAGGGTCGTATTGATCGTCAGGGCGATGATCGCCGGCAGGGGATAGAGCGGCATTTTCCAAGGCCGTTCCAGATTTGGCTCGCGCACCCTCAGGACGATGACGGCCGCATTCACCAGGACGCTCATCAGCGCCAGCAGCGACGTCGAAAAGGTCAGCAAGGTCTCATAGACCCCGATGGTGGCCAGTAGCCCGCCGGCCAGCACGGTCGCGATCAGGGCCAGACGCGGCGTGCCGTTGGCGGCGACCCGGGTCAGGGCCGAGATCTGATACTCGCGCGCCATGGCGAACAGGACGCGCGGGAACACCATGACCATCGCATTGATGATCGTCACCAGCGACACAAGCGAAATGGCCGTGACGATGGGGCCCGCGACATCGCCGAACACCCGACCGGCCGCATCCGCCGCGACGAGGTTCGACCCGGCCATCTCGGCCGGCGTCAGGACGTTCAGATAGGCCAGGTTGGCCAGCACATAGATCACCGTCACCACGGCGATGCCCGAGAAGGTCGCCCGCGCGATGGTCCGGCCCGGATCGACGACCTCTTCGCAGAAGTAGGAGGCGCTGTTCCAGCCGTAATAGGTGCCAGAGATCGCCCGCAGGGCCATGACGATGCCGCCGAAGGTCAGGGCCGCCGCCGTCGCCGGCGCGATCTCGGTCGCGACGGGCGCGCCACGCGGCGCCAGAAACAGGCCGATGATCAGCACGGTGAACAGGGCCGCCTTGACCGCGCTGCCGATCTCCTGCGACCGACCACCGACCTTGGTGCCCAGCCATTGCACGCTGCCCACCACGACCACGATCAACAGGGCGAGGACGCCGATGGGCATGCTGGTCGCGACGCCCAACCGATGCAGATATTCGCCGAAGACCACGGCGATGAAGGCGATGCCGCCCATATTGCCCAGCCAGTCGCAGACGCCGACGGCGAGGCCGGTCAACGACCCGAAGGCGCGCCGGGCGAAGATATAGGGGCCGCCCGTCTTGCGGATCGAGGCGGCCAGTTCGACGGTCGACATGGCGTCGATCCAGGCGACCAGACCGGCGACGCACCACAGCGCGATGATGATCGTGGGGTTCTGAACCCCCTCGGCGACCACGCCGGGGGTACGCAGTATGCCCTGACCGATGACGCCGCCGACCACGACGGCGACGCCGAACGTCACGCCCAGGACGCGCAGCAGATGGCCGCGATCCGGTTGGGCCGCCTGAGGTTCCGTCGTCATCGCCTATGTCCCCCGCGCCGCCCGAAAGACGGCGCTGCGCTCCCTCAAGCCCGCAGCTTGCCGCCCTGCTTCTCGACCGCTCCAACGACCTTGGCGGTCAAGGCCTCGATCTCGGCTTCGGTCAGGGTGGCCTCGCGCGGTTGGATCACGACTTCCAGGGCGACGGACTTGAAGCCCTCGTCCACGCCCTTGCCGCGATAGACGTCGAACACCCGCACGTCGGCGATCAGGGCCTTGTCGGCGCCCGTCGCGGCCCGGACCAGATCGCCGACCGGCTTGGCGTCTTCCACCACGAAGGCGAAGTCGCGCGTCAGCGGCATGAGGGCCGACAGGTCCGCCGAGCCGCGCGCCTTGCCGCTCTTGCCGCGCGGTTCCGGCACATTGTCCAGCACGATTTCGAAAGCCAGGATCGGACCATCGGCGTCCAGCGCCTTCAGGACGCGCGGATGCAGTTCGCCGAACTCGACCATCACATTCTTGGGGCCCAGTTGCAGCCGGGCCGAACGGCCGGGGTGCCACCAGTCGCGGTTCTGGCCCTGGACCAGCTGCAGCGAGGCGACCGGGGCGCCGATCTCTTCCAGCAGGGTGGTCAGGTCGCCCTTGAGCGCGAACAGGGCGTCCTCACCGGCGCCGGCCCAGTGACGGGCGGCGTGCGGGGCGACCAGGCCGGCGATGACCATGCGCTGATCCGCCGGACCGTCGCCCAGATAGATGGGGCCGATCTCGAACAGGGCGGCGTCGGCGAACCCGCGCGCGGCGTTCCTCGCCGCCGCCTGGACCAGGTTCGGCAGGGGCGAGGGCCGCATGCAGTCCAGGTCGGCCGCGATGGGGTTCTCCAGCACCAGCCGATCATCCCCGCCGCCGAACAGGGCTGCGGTCGATTGTTTGGTGAAGGACCAGGTGACGGCCTCGGCGTAACCGAGGGCCGCCAGGGCACGACGCGCGGTGCGGACGCGGGCCTGACGGGGGCTCAGCACGCCGCCGGCGGGGCGGGCGACCTCGGGCAGGGGCGTATCGGGCAGGCTGTCGAAGCCCTCGATCCGCGCAACCTCTTCCACCAGATCGGCCGGACCTTCGACGTCGCGACGCCACGACGGCGGGGTGACGAGCCAGGGCTCGGACTGACCGGCCGGCGCGGCCTGAACCAGGAAACCGAGCTGGCCCAGGATGGTCCCGATCCGGTCATCGGCCAAATCCATGCCGCTGAGCCGCTGCACATAGGCCGGATCGAAGGCGAAGGGCGCGGGGCTGGCCGGCGGTTCGCCGACGAAGACGATGTCCGACGGCTCGCCGCCGCACAGGTCCAGGATCAGGCGGGTGGCCAGTTCCAGCCCCGGCGTGACCGACACCGGATCGACGCCGCGCGCGAACCGGTACTGGGCGTCGGAATGGATACCCAGCGCACGGCCGGTCTGGGCGATGACCAGCGGGTCGAACCAGGCGCTTTCCAGGAAGACGTCGGTGGTGGTCTCGTCGCAGCCGGTGCTCTCGCCGCCCATCACACCGCCCAGGCCGATAGGCCGCTCGCCCCCGGCGTCGGCGATGACGCAGTCGGCCGCGGATGCGGCGTAGGTCTTGCCGTCCAGGGCGATCAGATGCTCGTGCTCGCCGGTCGCGGCCGAAACCTGCCCTGCCCGCACCACGATCTCGGTCCCCGACAGCTTGGCGACGTCATAGACGTGCAGCGGGCGGGCGCGGTCGTAGGCGATCAGATTGGTCACATCGACGAGACGGTTGATCGAGCGCAGGCCGATGGCCGTCAGACGCTTCTGGAGCCAGGCCGGCGACGGGCCGTTCTTGACGCCGCGAATGACGCGACCGGCGAAGACCGGGCACATCTCGGGCGCGTCCAGCCGCACGCTGATCGGCGAGGGGAAGGCCCCGCGCACCACGGCGATGTCGAAATGCTTCAGCTTGCCGACGCTGGCGGCGGCCAGATCGCGGGCGATACCGGCGACGCCCAGCCAATCGGGGCGGTTCGGCGTGACCTCGAAATCGATCACCGGCTCGGCGCCGAACAGGCCGGCGACCGGCGTGCCCACGGGGATTTCGGGCGGCAGCTCCTGAATGCCGTCGCTCTCGTCCGACAGCTCAAGCTCGGAGGCCGAGCACAGCATGCCGTTCGACACCACGCCGCGCACCGGCTTCTCAACCAGGGTCACGCCCAGGCCCGGCACATAGGCGCCGATGGGGGCGTAGATGGTGGTCAGGCCCGCCCGCGCGTTCGGCGCGCCGCAGACGATCTCCTTCATCCCGTCGACCGTCTCGACCTGGCAGACCTGCAGCCGGTCGGCGTTGGGGTGACGCTCGGCCGAAACGATCTTGGCCACAGTGAAGGGCGCCAGTTTGGCGGCGGGGTCGAGCACTTCCTCGACCTCCAGCCCGGCCATGGTCATGGCCTCGGCGATCTGCTGAACATCCGCCTCGGTCTCGAGGTGGTCCTTCAACCAGGACAGGGTGAACTTCATGGTCGTCTCAGGCCTTGGGCTTGTCGGTCAGAGCGCTGACCTGGGCGATGAATTCAGGGGCGCCGGTGAAGCCGACGCCGTAGAATTCGCAGCCGATGAACTGGCAATCCCGCATCGGTATCGTGCCGATGGCCTTGTCGCCGACAGGGCTGAGCAACAGGTTTCTGATACCGCCCCGGCTGTCGCCGAAGTTGGTGTCGCTGAAAGTCACGTCGTCCGAAACCAGAACGATGGCCGGCCCCTGAAAACGGCAGCCGGTGAAGGTGCGTCCCTCAATCAATCCAACGCCGTTGGCGGACGCGGCCGCGTAGAGCTCATAGAGGATGATATCAACGTTCTCGAACGTCGCGGCATTCAGGTCGGGCGCGTCCGCGAGGGGCCGGTTGATGGGCAGGATCGATTTCATGACGCCTGTTTGCCTTGGCTGAGCACAGCTTCGAAGTTCGTCAGGAAGGCGGGCGCGCCTGTAAAGCCCACCGCATAGAATTTACAGCGCACGAAGGCGCAGTTCTGAAACGCGACCGCTCCGATCACCTTCTCGGGGCCGACCGGCGCCAACAGAAGATTGCGGATGTCCCCCCCTGAATAACCCATGTCGCAATCTTCGAACGTACAGCCGCCAGCGGCGAGCAACACTGCGGGCCCCTCGATGCGACAGTCCGTAAAGGTCTTGTTCTCGATCAGGCTCTTGCCCGCCGACATCGCCTCGGCGACCAGCTGCGGCAGCCAGATACTAGCCTTGTCGTAGGCCGGGCCTTCGCCGATCCGCTTGAAAGTGATGGTGGCGTTTGCGTCGGTCATGGGATCAGCTCAGGCCCGAGGCCGGGTTGGGGGCGGCGAAGGCTGAGAAGCCGTAGTGGGACAGCCAGCGGGTGTCGGCGTCGAACATGGGGCGCAGGTCGGGCACGCCGTATTTCAGCATGGCCAGCCGATCCACCCCCATGCCGAAGGCGAAGCCCTGATACTCGTCCGGGTCGATGCCGCAGTTTCTGAGCACATTGGGATGCACCATCCCGCAGCCCAGGATTTCCAGCCAGTCGTCGCCGGTGTTGAACACCAGTTTCCCGCCCGAACGGTCGCAGCGGATGTCCATCTCGGCCGAGGGTTCGGTGAAGGGGAAGTGGTGCGGACGGAACCGCGCCTGGATCGCGTCCAGTTCGAAGAAGCGGGCGATGAAGGTCTGAAGCGTCGTCTTCAGATGGCCCATGTGGATGTCACGATCGATCACCAAGCCTTCGATCTGATGGAACATCGGCGTGTGGGTGGCGTCCCAATCCTTGCGGAAGGTGCGGCCCGGCGCGACGATGCGGATCGGCGGCTTTTGCGATATCATGGTGCGGACCTGCACCGGCGACGTGTGGGTCCTCAGCACCTTGCGCTCGCCCGTCTCGGGGTCCGGCTTTAGGAAGAAGGTGTCGTGCATTTCCCGCGCCGGGTGTTTGGGCGGGAAGTTCAGGGCGGTGAAGTTGTGGAAGTCGTCCTCGATGTCCGGACCTTCGGCCACGGCGAAGCCCATTTCGGCGAACAGGGCGATCATCTCGTCCATCACCTGCATCGTCGGATGGACCCCGCCCTTCCTGCGCGGACGCGCCGGCAGGGTCAGATCGATGCGTTCCGACAGCAGGCGGGCGTCCAGTTCGGCGGCTTCCAGCGCGGTCTTCTTCGCGGCGATGGCGGCGGCGACGCGGTCACGCAGACCGTTGATCATCGGTCCCTGTTCGCGGCGTTCGTCGGGGCTCATAGCGCCCATGCCCTTCAGCAGGCCGGAGACGGAGCCGGACTTGCCCAGGGCGGCGACGCGCACCTCCTCCAATGCGGCGACGGTTTCCGCGCCGCCGATGGCGTTAATCAAGTCGAGTTCGAGTGTGGCGAGATCGGTCATTTGCCCCGTGCCTTAACGGGTGGAAGCCGTTTCGTCACCCTTCAAGGGGCCGATGCGATCGCCTGAAGTTCCGACGCCGGCGCCTTGTTGGCCGCAACGATCCAGGCGGGCGGTTCGGGCTCCCAGCGTATGGGCCGGCCGTCGGTCTGCATCCAGCGATGCAGCCACGATATTCCGTTGGCGCGGACGTAGGTGTCAAGGTGCTGATAGATCGGATCGGCCAGCGCCTCTGCCAACGGCACGAAGCGATAGCCGCGCGCCAGATACAGGGCCTGGATCTGCGGATACCAGGCCTGGTTCAGGGTGTTTGCGTGCAGCAGCAGCACCTGCGCCGGTTCACGCCCGCCCGCCACATCGGCGCTGTAGGGTTCGAAGAAGTCCAGTACCGTCGCCATATGCGCCACATAGGCCTGACCGATGCGCTGCATCAGCGCCTGGTCGCCGATCTGCTCGGCCTTGCGATAGACGTCGGCGAACATCCAGTCGTTGTTGTCGAGGGTCACAGGCGCGACCGTATAGCCGCGCTGGGCCAGGCCGGCGGCAATGGCGTCGTGCTTTTCCTGCGTCTCGCCGGTGAACAGATAGGGGTGGCGGAACCAACGCAGGGTCTTGCCGCGCGCCTCAAGCGCCTGCCGAACGATCGGCGCCCCGGCGTCCACGTCGGCCAGATAGGCCTCAACCGTCGTCGAGTGGATGTTCAGATGGGTGTTGGTGTGGTTGCCCAGGTCCAGACCAGCGTCCAGCCAGACGTTCAGCACGCGCGGCAGGATCGTGGCGCGCTCGGCCTCGCACACCTTGCCCGCGTTGACGAAGGCTGTGCCGTGCGTATCCAGCGGCTTCAGCATGGCGACGAAATCCTGGGTGATCGTCATCAGGCGCGCAGGATCGCACAGGGTCGCCGCATCGGTCTGGAACGGCAGGTCGTCGAAGGTCACGGCGACGCGTCGGTCCTGCGCGGCGGCGGGAGTGACAAGAACGAGGGCGGCAACCAGGCCGCAGATCAGGGTGCGCATCATGCGGCGAGGCTATCGAAGTCGCGTGCGCGAGGGAATATCGCGCGCAGTCCGGACTTTCCATCCGCCTACGGATCGACTGTCGAAAACCCGCCGCGAAAGGTTCATGAACGGCAAAGCTGGCGTTAAATATCAGCGTCTAATCAGGCCTCCGAACTTGCGAGGACCTTGATGCCGCTGATCGGTGATTTCGTCGACTTGATCGCGCCTGTGGCCCCGTCCACGCCGGGCGCCGATGTGTTCGAACGGTTCCAGACCGAGCCGAACACCCTGGCCCTGGCTGTCGTCGATGACGATGGCCGCCCCCTCGGCATCATCGAACGCAACGCCTTCACCCTGAGGATGGCGGCCGAGTTCGGACGCGCCCTGTACGCCCGAAAGCCCGCCGAAAGCCTGATGGACCGCAATGCGCCGGTGGCGGAGGCGGCGACCAGCGCCGAGGCCTTCTTCCACGCCTACGATGCGGCGGAACTGGGCGCCCTGCTGACGGGCTTCATCGTCGTGGCGGACGGCCGCTACGTCGGCGTCGGCACGGCGCTGCAGGTGGTGCAGGCCGGCGCGGCCCTGCACCGCCAGCGGGCCGAGGAAATGAGCGCCCTGGCCCGCGACCTGGCGCTGGCCGAGGCCGAGGCTGTTGCCTCCAGCCGGGCCAAGTCCGAGTTCCTGGCGGTGATGAGCCACGAGATCCGCACGCCCCTGAACGGGGTGCTGGGCGTCGCGGCCCTGATGGACAAGAAGCTGGAGCAGGAAGAGCTGCGCCCCTACGTCCGCACCGTGATCGATTCGGGCCAGAGCCTGCTGCGGCTGCTGACCGACGCGCTGGACATGTCACGCGCCTCCGCCGGCATGCTGACGCTGGAGGAGGAGCCGCTGGACCTGTCGGCCGTCGCCTTCGACATCGACGCCCTGTGGCGCGCGCGGGCCGAGGAAAAGGCCCTGGCCCTGACCATCCGCACAGACCTGGCCGTTCCCTGCGTTCAGGCCGACGGGATGCGGCTGAAGCAGCTGTTGAACAACCTGATCGGCAATGCGCTGAAGTTCACCCTGAAAGGCGAGGTCGTCGCCCTGATCGAAAGCCACGCCGACGGCGAGGTGATCTTCACCGTGGACGACAGCGGCCCTGGCGTGCCCGAGGCGGCGGCCGCGACCATCTTTGATCCCTTCAACACCGGAAAAGCCGGGCGCGAAGGGGCTGGCGCGGGCCTGGGCCTGGCCATCTGCCGACAGATCGCCGAACGGATGGGCGGCGCGATCTCGCTGGGCGCCTCGCCCCAGGGCGGCGCGCGCTTTCAGGTGCGCCTGCCGCTGCGCGTCGCGACCGAGAGCGCGGCGCCCGCCCCCGCCATGGCCGAGCCGACCCCGCACGACACCCTGCATGTGCTGGTGGTGGACGACAACGCCACCAACCGCTTCGTCGCCAGCAAGCTGCTGGAGATGTTCGGCTGCACCTGCGAGATGGCCGAGAATGGTCGCGAGGCGGTGGACGCCGTCAGCGCGCGTCCGTTCGACCTGGCCCTGATGGACATCAAGATGCCGGTGATGGACGGGGTCGCCGCAACGCGGGCCATCCGCGCCCTGCCCGGCCCGGCCGGCGCCCTGCCGATCCTGGCCCTGACGGCGAACGCCGACGAGCGCGACGAGCTGGACTATATCGCCGCAGGCATGAACGGGGTGGCGCAAAAGCCCATCCAGCCCGACGCCCTTCTGAACGCCATCCGCATGGTGCTGGCGCAGAGCCAAGCATCGCACGTCCCCAAGGCGGCCTGAAACGAAGAACGCCCGCCCCGGAAACCGGAGCGGGCGTCATTCTTGTTGCGCTACGCTCGCGACGCGGTCGCTCGCGGCTTGAGCGCGGCCCTTAAGCCAGGGCGGCGCGGACCTTGTCGGCGACGGCCTTGAAGCCGGTCGCGTCGGCGGCGATCGCGGCCAGAACCTTGCGGTCCAGTTCGATGCCGGCCTTGTTCAGGCCGTTGATGAACTGGCTGTAGGTGAAGCCTTCCAGACGGGCAGCGGCGTTGATGCGCTGGATCCACAGGGCGCGGAAGTTGCGCTTCTTGGCGCGACGGTCGCGATAGGCGTATTGCCCGGCGCGGTCGACGGCGGCCTTGGCCGTACGGATGGTATTCTTGCGGCGGCCGGAGAAGCCCTTGGCCTGCTCCAGAACCTTCTTGTGCTTGGCGTGCGAGGTTACGCCACGTTTAACGCGAGCCATGTCGCTATTCCTTCAAATTCTTTGGGATGGAGATCAGTCGTACAGCGCGCGCCGATCAGGCGTACGGCATGTAGGATTTGATCTTCTTGGCGTCGGCGTCGGCCATGACCGAGGTGCCGCGGTTCTGGCGGATGTATTTCGAGTTGTGGCTGATCAAGCGGTGACGCTTGCCCGCAACGCCGGCCTTTACCTTGCCAGTGGCCGTGAATTTGAAGCGCTTCTTGGCGCCCGACTTCGTCTTCAGTTTCGGCATTTCAGTCTCCTTTTTGGAGGGCTACCGTCCTTTGGACTGCTTGAGCCCATGGGAGGTATCTCTCCAGAGTTTAAGAACCGCCCAGGCATGCCTGTTCGCCTGGCGGTTCGGTACGCGAAGGCGCGGCTTCTACGTGAAGAGCGCCGCCATTGCAAGACGAGTCAGGCCGGGGCTTTGACGCCGCCCTCGCCGCTGCGAATGACGCGTCCGGCGTTGATCGCCATCAGGGCCGCCGGGATGGTCAGCAGCGCCCCGATTACGAAGGGCCAGTCATGCCCCAGCCCCGAGAACAGCGCGCCCGCGATCATCGGCCCGAAGATGCGCGCCACCGAGCTGGAGGCCATGTTCAGACCCAGCATGGCCCCCTGCCGATCCGGCGGCGAGGCGCGGCTGATCATGGCCGAGATATTGGGCATGGCCAGCGACATGCCGCACGCGCCGATCGCCATCACGATCGGAATGATCCAGCCCTGGACGACCGGGATCGTGAGGGCGCCCAGCTCGAGCCGCGTAGCGGGAAACCACGCGACCGGCGCCAGCACCTGCAACACCAGCGAGGTTCCAAACAGCAGCATGCCGGTGGCCAGCACGCGCGATTCGCCGAAGCGTCGCGCCAGCCGGCCGGCGAAGAACCCCTGGTTCAACGTCGAGACGATGCCCACGATCATGAAGCTGAGCCCCACCTCGCGCGCGCCCCATTGATAGCGGCTCTCGGACCACAGGCCAAACACGCTCTCCATCGCCGAAAACCCGGCCATATAGATCAGGGTCACGACCAGCACGCGCGAAACCACCGCGTTGTCGCGCGCATCCTTCAGCCCCGCCAGGAAGGCCGGACGCGGCGCGGCGGGATCGGCCTTGGCCCGGCTTTCGCGTAGGAAGACGACGACGCCGACCGCCGCAACCGCCGCCAACGCCGCCGCCAGGAAGATCGGCAGCTGATAGCCCAGCCGTCCCAGCTGCGGCTGCGTCAGCAATCCACCTAAGCCCGGACCGACGATGAAGCCCAGGCCGAACGCGGCCCCGATCAGACCCATCCGCCCGGCCCTCTGCTCGGGCGGGGTCACATCGGCCACATACCCCTGAACCGTCGAGATATTGCCCGCGCCCAGGCCGGTGAACAGCCTGACCGCGATCGCCAGCCAGATGTTGGGCACGAACGCCAGCATCAGATAGCCCAGCGCATTGGCGATCAGGGTCATCAACAGCACGGGCTTTCGTCCGATCCGATCCGACAACCGCCCCCAGAACGGCTCGGCGAAGAACTGACCCAGCGAATAGGCCGAGAACATCAGCGTGATCTGCCACGCCTCGGCCTTCAGGCTCTGGGCGAAGAACGGCAGCAACGGCACCACCAGCCCAAACCCGACCAGATTGATGAACACCGTCGCAAACAGCACGGCTAGCGCCGGCGTCTTGAGCTTGGGCGGGGTCGGGTTCACGGTCATGTCGCAGCCTTAGCGCGACCCCCTGCCTCAATCGACTGGATTGTTGGCCGCAAGAAACCGCACCGTCTCACGCAGCATCTGCTGGCGCGTGTCGGCGCGCGACAGCCAATGGTCCTCGCCAGCCAGTTCAATCAGTTCGACCGGCTTGCCTGCCCGCTTCATCGCCTCGGCCATGACGCGGCTCTGCTCGATCGCCACCACCGTATCGTCGCGGCCATGGATAAGCAGCAACGGTTTATCGACCGTGTCGGCCAGATAGGCCGGCGATAGAGCGTCCAGCGCCCGGTCGTTCAGACGCGCCGCGCCCATGAACCGGTTCCAGTAGCGAACGGTCTGACTTTCGCGCCGTCCTTCCTGGCGCGCCTCCCAGTTGACCATGCGGCGCAGGTCGGACACGCCGGCGACGGCGACTCCACAGCGATAGACTCCCTTGTCCAGGGTCAAACCAGCCATGGCGGCATAGCCGCCGTAGCTTGCGCCGACGATGCACACGCGTTCGGGATCGACGATGCCCTGCTCTGTCAGGAAACGCACGCCGTCCGACAGATCCGTCTGCATCTTGCGGCCCCATTCGCCATAGCCCGCCTCCATGAAGGCCCGCGTATAGCCGTCCGACCCACGGAAGTTGGCCTGCAGCACCGCATAACCGCGCGATGCCAGGGCCTGGGCCCACCAGTCAAATCCCATCACGTCGCGCGACGCGGGGCCGCCATGAGCCAGCACGATCAACGGCAGCTTCTCCGGCGTTGCGACGCCAGGCGGCAGGGTCAGATAGCCCGGAATGTCCAGCCCATCTGCGGCGGTATAGCGAATGTGTCGCACAGCGCCGACCTTCTCGGGCGGAATGTCTGGATAGGCGAAGGCCAGGGCGTCAGCCGTTCGTCTGTCGAAATCAACGAGTTGATAGAGGCCGGATTCGCCTGAGTCGGTGAAGACCAAAATCCGCTTTTGATCTGCGTTCCAGGACACCAACTGCGGCACCTTCTCGCCAAAGGCCCGCGTGATGGAACGCCATCGGCTGGCGGAGGCGGGCTCGATGAACTCGTAACGCACGCCATCGTCTTCGGTGCGTGACCCGCCGATCAGGAGGCGGGTCTGCGGATGACGCAAAAGGTTGTCGGGATGGTGCTCGAATGGCAGTTCGGTCCAGACACCCGTGTCCACATCGACCTCGAACAGATTGTTGGCCGTTTCGCTCTCGGGATCGGCGGCGGCGAGATCAGGCCGATCCGCGGCGACAAGAACCGTGCGCGGCGTTCGCCCCATGCCGAGCAACGCCGGAGAATCGAGTGGAGCGTTCACCGACCAGGCATCGCGCAAGCGACGGCCGTTCGGCAGCATCAAGGTCCAGCGACCGCTACGCTCGACATAGGTCGACATGGCGATAACGGCGCCCTCGGCATCCAACACATAGTCTTCGGTGTCCCAGTCCATAGGCGCGACAGACCGCCCTCGGCCCGAGTTCAGGTCGATTCGGAAGAGATCGACCTGGCCGCTGTAAAGATTGACTGCACGCGCGAACAGCGCAGGCCCTTGGGCGGTGTCGCGGATCTGGGCGCCGCCATAAAGAATCGGAAGAACATCGTCCGTGCGGTCTAAAACACGCGCCAGCTTCTGGGTCTTGAGGTCCAGTATTACGCCGAAATAAAGCTCGGACCGCGGGATGCCTAACAGGTGCAGTGCACGCGTCTGGGAGCTGATGATCAACACCTTGTCTTCGCCGATCCAGCGCAGATCGCGGACCTTCGCCTCACCGATGGTCGAGGCGAAGAGATGCTCGCCCGTGTCGATATTCGTCACCGCGATGGCGCGCTCTTCACCGGTCACGACAATGCGGGCAATGAGCGTTCCACTCGGCGAAAGCTCCATCAATTCCACGGCCGGAGAAGCGGCGTACACGTCGGTGGATGGAGGTGCGTTCTGCGCGAGGGCCGCCGGAACCAAGCTGCCCATCAGGGCGGCGACACTCACCACGGCCAGGATCAACCCCGACAGACCAGATTTCAACATGAAAGCCCCCACTCAAGGCTAAGCTCAACCAGAAGAAGCGGATTTGCGCAAGCGTCAGATGTGGAAACGAAAAACGCCCCGGTCGCGGGACCGGGGCGTTTGGTATTCAGCGATGGATCGCGATCAGCGCGGGGCCAGGATCATGATCATCTGGCGGCCTTCCATCTTGGGCGAGAACTCGACCTTGGCGACCTCGTCGAAGTCGGCCTGGACCTTGTTCAGCAGCTTCATGCCCAGTTCGGGGTGGGCCATTTCACGACCGCGGAAGCGCAGGGTGACCTTGACCTTGTCGCCTTCCTCGAAGAAGCGGTGCATGGCCTTGGCCTTCACCTCATAGTCGTGGGTGTCGATGTTCGGACGGAGTTTGATCTCCTTCAGCTCGACGACCTTCTGGCGCTTGCGCTGCTCGGCCTTCTTCTTCTGTTCCTGGAAACGGTGCTTGCCGTAATCGAGGATCTTGGCCACCGGCGGCTCGGAGGTGGAGACGATCTCGACCAGGTCCATCCCGGCTTCCTCGGCGGCTTCCAGAGCAGCGGAGGTGGGCATGACGCCCTGTTTTTCGCCGTTCTGGTCGATGAGCAGAACGCGAGGGGCGCGGATATCCTGGTTCATACGCGGCCCGTCTTTCACGGGTGGCGCTTGCATGGGACGGCGAATGGGCGTCGTTTCCTTATGTGGTCAGAGAAGGCGTGTGTCGTGATGAGCGAATGCACGCGGCGATCGCCACGTTCCCCTCAAGGCCGGCAATATGCGCCGCGAGCCCCGATTTTTCAAGGGTTCGCAGGCGTTTCGAAGATGTACGCGTCATGCAGCGCCAGCACCGCGTCGAAGACGTGATCCACCGTTAGGTCCTCGATCGGCGCGAACTGGCCGCGCGTCTCGTTGGACGCCGCCGTGCGCGTCTTGGGTCCCCAGGGACCGTACAGCCACCACTCGGTCGGACCGAACAGACCCAGGGTCGGCCGGCCCAGCGCCGCCGACACGTGCATCAGACCCGAATCGTTGCCGACGAACAGATCGGCCCGATCGATGGCGGCGGCCGAGGCCAGGATGTCGCCCTTGCCGACGAAATCGATGCCGCGCCCTCCTTGCTCAGAATGGCCCGCCGCCTCCAAAGCCGGGGTCGCCGGCGGCCGGTCGCCCGGCCCGCCCACCGGCATGAAGCGCCAGCCGTCGAAGCGCGGCTCGGCTTTCAGCTTCTCGACCAGCGCGCCCCAGCGATCGGCGGGCCAGCTCTTGCCCGGCTGATGCGCGATGGGGGCCAGGGCGATTATCGGGCCGGGACCCGCGCCGCCCGCCAGCTGCGGATCGATCACGGCGGCGGCCTCGGCCCGCGCCTGATCGTCCAGAAAGATTTCGGGATCCAGCGGCGTCGGCGAACCCATCAGCCGCGACACCATCTCGACCTTGCGCAGGCCCGTCTCCCACGAGCGGTTATAGACGATGCGCCGCTTCGCGGGGATCAGATAGCTGAGCGCCGAACCCCGGATGTCGATGACCAGGTCCCAGCGCGTGCCGACGACCTGTTTCCACAGATCGAGCCAGTGGCCGGAGAGCTTCTTCTTGTCGAGCACGATGGTGCGCACCACGCCGGGCGCATTGCGGAAGAAGGGCGCGGGCGGCCTGCCGCAGGCGACGGTGATTTCGGCCCCCGGGACCTGACGCGCGATCTCGCGGATCACGCCCGACGAGATGACGCAGTCGCCGATGCGGTTTGAGGTGACGAACAGAACCTGGGGTGCGGACATGGGTCTGTGTTCCGCCATCGCGCGTCGCGGTCAAGGGTGACGACGGCGGAAAGTCCGGGCAGAACATCCGCATGAGCGACATCCAGCACCAGTCCCGCCCCGACGGCGAAACCCTGGCCTTCAAACGCGTCGACGGCGACGGCCCGACCGTGATCTGGGTCGGCGGCTTCCGTTCGGACATGGAGGGGACAAAGGCCCTGGCCCTGGACGTCGCCGCGCGCGAACGCGGCTGGAACTTCGTCCGCTACGACCATTTCGCCCATGGCCAGTCCTCCGGCGACTGGAGACAGGCCACCATCGGCCGCTGGCGCGAGGACGCCGTCGGCCTGATCGACAGCCTGTCCGGCCCGGTCATCCCGGTCGGCTCCTCGATGGGCGGCTGGGTCTCGCTGCTGGCGACCCTGGCGCGGCCGGACCGGATCAAGGGGCTGGTCCTAGTCAATCCGGCCCAGGACTTCACCGATCGGCTGATGTGGCCCGGTCTGGCCGACCACGAGCGCCAGGCCATCCTGCGCGAGGGCGAAACCCTGATCGTCGAGGAGGGTCTGGGCGAATATGTCCTGACGCGGCGCATGTTCGAGGAAGCGCGCAACTGGCTGCTGCTGGACGGCGTGATCGACGTCGCCGCGCCGGTTCACATCCTGCAAGGCCGCGCCGACGACGTCGTGCCCTGGCGACATCAGGTCGAGCTGGTCGAACGTCTGACGGGCGGCGACGTGCGCCTGGACCTGATCGAGGGCGCCGATCACCGGCTTTCGACGCAGGCGGACCTCGACCGACTGGTCGCGGCGGTCGAGGCGATGCGGGGCTAGATCAGCCCTTACCCGTCAGCGCCCCATACAGGTCCGTCCGCCGATCGCGGAAGAAGCCCCAGGCCGCGCGGTATTTGTCCAGCTCGTCCAGATCGAAGCGGTGCACCAGCACCCCCTCCTCCTCGGCGCCCAGTTGCTCGACCAGTTCGCCCTGCTGATCGGCGATGAAGGAATGGCCGTAGAAGGTCTGGCCGACCTCGGTCACGCGCTCATGGCCGATCCGGTTGGCGCCGACGACCGGTACGGCGTTCGACACCGCGTGTCCCTGCATGGCCCGCCGCCACGGCTCGGCCGTGTGCAGGGTCGCATCATGCGGCTCGGTGCCAATGGCGGTCGGATACATCAGGACATCGGCGCCCATCAGCATCATCGCCCGCGCCGCTTCCGGGAACCACTGGTCCCAGCAGATGCCGACCCCGACCTTACCGAAGCGCGTCCTCCAGACCTTGAAGCCCGTGTCGCCCGGCCGGAAATAGTATTTCTCCTGATAGCCGGGGCCGTCGGGGATATGGCTCTTGCGATAGACCCCCAGCGCCTCGCCGTCCGCGTCCAGCATGACCAGCGAATTGTAATACTGCGGCCCGTCCTTTTCGAAGATCGAGACCGGAATCGCCACGCCCAGCTCCTTGGCCACCGGCGCCATGGCCACAACACACGGATGCTCGCGCCACTCATAGGCCTGGCTGAACCAGTGCTCTTCCTGCGAGACACAGAAATACGGCCCCTGGAACAGCTCCGACGGTAGGATCACCTGCGCGCCCTGCCCCGCCGCCTCGCGCACGAAGGCGATGGTCTTGTTGATGTTCGCCTGCATGTCCTCGCCATACGAGGTCTGGATGCCGGCGACGGTGATGTTGCGGTTCATGCGGGCTCCTGCTGGGAGATGCAGTGGAACGAGCCGCCGCCGGTCAGGACGGCGTTGGACGGCAGCGGAATGATCTCGCGATCGGGGAAGGCGTCCTTCAACGCCTGACAGGCCATGTCGGCCGCACGCGCATCGCCATAGGTGGGGACGATCACCGCGCCATTGGCGATCAGGAAGTTCATGTGGCTGGCCGGGATCGGGCGTTCGTCTTCGTCCAGCACCAGGCCCGGCGACGGGATGCGCACGACCTTCAGCCGACGGCCCGCCGCATCGGTCACGGCGGCCAGATCGCGCGCCGTCGCGTCATAGACGTCGGCGTTGACGTCGTTCGTCCCCCAGGCGACCGGGCAGGCGACCACGCCCGGCGCGACGAACCGCGCCAGGTTATCGACGTGCCCGTCGGTGTGATCGTTCAGCAAACCGTCGCCCAGCCACACCACCACCTTGGCGCCGACCGCCTTCTCCAGCGCCGCCGCCGCGACGGCCTCATCCTGGTTCCAGGCGGGATTGCGGTTAGGGTTCAGCAAGCATTGGCGCGTGGTCAGGACGGTCCCCTCCCCGTCATGATCCAGCGACCCGCCCTCCATGACAAAGTCGTTCCAGGTCAGGTCCACGCCCGCATGTCGGCCGATCTGGCCGGCGACCAGATCGTCGCCCGGCATGTCATATTTCCCGCCCCAGCCGTTGAACTTGAACGCGGCGGCCGTTTTGGATCCCGCGCCGAAGATCGGCCCGGTGTCGCGCAGCCAGACGTCGCCGAATTCGCCAGGAACGACCTCGACATTCGCCACACCCGCAAAGCGCGCCTGGGCGTCGGCCAGAACCTCCGCCTTGCCGACCATCAGCTTGACCTGCTCGCGACCCGGTCCGGCCAGAGCCCGCACCAGACCCTCGACCTCGTCCTGCGCCTGCTCCAGCGCCTCGAACCAATATTCCGCATGGCTGGGCCAACCCACCCACATGGCGCGGTGCAGCGCCCATTCGGCGGGGATGGCGGCAGCAGTCGGATCGGTCATGCGGGCGTCCTCAAGAAGGGCCGAACTGGGAGCCGCGCCATATGGCCCCAAGCGCCCCCGACTTCAACGTCAGCCACGAAAAAGGGCGGCCCGCGAACAGACCGCCCTTCGTCGTTTCAGTTTGGCTAAAGCCTTAGAAGGCGTAACGCAGGGTCGCCATCATGGTGCGAGGCGCGCCGACGCCGGCGAACGAGCGACTGTAACCCAGTTGGCCAGGGGTGCCCGACGCGCGAGTGCCCAAGGTGCTGTAGTACTGCTCATCGAACAGGTTGGTGACGTTGAACTGCAGATAGGTGCCTTCGAAGCCCAGCGAGGCAAAGTCGAAACGGGCGTCCAGATCGACCACGGTGTAGGCGTCGACCTTGAGATCATTGACGTCCGTGACCCAACGCTCTCCGGTGTATTTACCTTGGATGCCGGCCGAGAAGATGTCGTTGAACTGGTAAGACGCACGCAGCGAGTACATCTGGTCGGGGGTTTCAACCTGCTTCTTGCCCTTGGTCTGAAGGCGGTTGCCTGCGCGATCATAGACATAGTCGTCTTGCAGTTCGCTATCCAGGAACGAGGCCGAACCGTAGAGGCTCAGCGCCTGGATCGGCGACCAACCCACCGAGATTTCAACACCCTTGGATTCAACCGAACCCACGTTGCGATCGACGAACTGATCCAGATCCGGCTCGAAGGTGCTGACGATACGGTTGTCGAACTGGTTGAAGAAGCCCGAAGCCTGAGCAATCAGCGTGCCCGCCGTGTAGCGGTAGCCGAAATCAATGTTCTTGGACGTCTCCGGCTGCACAGTCGGATTGCCGATCGAGCCGTCCGCCAGGCGGGTCGCCGCATAGAGGCTGTCCGTGCGCGGCGCCGAAAGCGACTCCGAATAGCTGGCGTAGATCGACTGAGCGCCGCCGAACTTATAGGTGGCGCCGACGTTCGGCAGGACGTCGTCGTACTTCACGGTGCGCGAGTACGGAGCCACGTATTGGGTGGTTCCACGACCCGCGAAGGTCACGTTGCCGTTGGCCAAGGTCGTCGCCGGCACTTCCGAGGTGCAGATCACGTTGGAAGAGGCGTTCTGCGTGTAGCAGAACTGGTTGAGTTCGCGCGAGAAGAATGGCGCACGGACGCCGATATTCACGGTCAGAGCTTCATCCAGGAAGCGACCGATGTACTCGACCGAGAACTGGTTCAGTTCGGCATAGGACAGGCGGTCACGCGAGCGCAGGGCGAAGCCGTCCAGATTCACGACCCGGTTGCCCTCTTCCTTCAGGCCGCCGAACTCGTCCACGAAGCTCGGGTTCGTCGGGTTCGAGAAGTCGATGCGGCCGTAAAGACCGGTCTGGCGGTGACGACCCCAATCCAGCGCATAGGCGGCGCGCAGACGGTGATGGTCGTTCAGGTCCCAGATCAGCGAGCTGTTCAGGGTATAGCGCTGGGTGTGGGTGTTGGACGGCGTCATGACGCGAACGCGGTCCAGGATGTCGCCGTCGCCATTCAGGTCGACGCCGCCCGTCGTACGGGTGCCACGCAGCAACAGGTCGTTCTCGGCCAGCACCGTTTGTTGCGAGCCGCCATTGGCCAGGGTGTACGAGAACGACGGGTCGATCGTCAGGATCAGGCCGTCAGCCAAGGTGAAGCGCGACTGACCGCGGATGTTGCCGGTGTCGGACGGGTTGATGCGCAGACCCCAGTAGTTGGCGCCGTTGGTATCTACATCCGCTACGCCAGCACGAACCGTCGGTGCGGTGTAGGTGCGATCGAAATCGACACCCCAGCCGAACGGGCTGGTTTCAACGTCGCTGACGCAGACCTGGGTGCGTGCAACGTCGCAGAAGCCGGTTGCGGTGGCCAGGTTCGGGCCATTGTAGTTGTTGTTGCGGTTCTCGTTCCAGTGAGCCGCCAGCGAGATGAAGTCGCCGTTGTCGCGCAGCGGCTGATAAATACGGGCGTTGTATTGGGTCTTTTCGAGCTCGCCGATACCTTTGAACTTGTCATACTTCTGGTGCGAAGCGGCGAACCAGGCCGAGGTGCCCCAAGGACCAACGGCGCCGGTATCGATCAAGCCCATGATGCGATTGTAGCTGAAGTCGCCCAGCGAACCTTGCAGCCAGCCGCCAAAATCGGCGGCCGGGCGGCGCGTGACGTAGTTGATGGTGCCGCCGGTCGCCGAGGCGGTGGGGCTATCGACGTCGGTCGAGCCCGTGTTGATCGAGGCGCGTTCGATCAGCTCCGGGTCCAATTGTTGGTTGGTGTAGGTGGCATAGTTGCCGGTGTCGTTCAGCGGGATGCCGTCAAACGTCAGCGACACGCGGTTGCCGTCGAAGCCGCGCAGGCGGATGTTGCCGCCCGACGAACCATAGGGGTCGGCGTTGGTGAAGCTGAGGCCCGGGGTCAGGTTGAGAGTCTGAAGAATGGTTTGGCCGGCCGACTGGGTCGCGATGAACTCCTGGCCGATGGTGTTGCGCGTTTTGGCGACGGTCTCGGCGGTAGCAAGCCCCTCAATCGTGCGCTGTCCGCGAACCCCGGTGACGACGACTTCACCGACTTCGGTCGCTTCGGTGCCGGTCGATTGGGCGGAGGCGGCGCCGGCGAAGACCAGCGAGCCGGCAAGGGCGGTGGTCGCCCAGATCAGGCTTTTACGAGTAGTCATTACATCTATCCCCAGATGGACGGCGCCGATGGCCTTTGGGCGGCAGACGTCCATCGCCTGTCGCAATCCAGCCCCCTCTAGGGCCGATGTTGAAATCTTGGGCGACAGTTATGTAACAGCAATATGACAGAGACAGAGGGTGGTCTGGGCGCCACACCTTGCGGGGCTGAGCTAGGCTGACGCCCGCTCAAAAATGTCCGCGATGCCGTTCGCCGTCGGCACGATGGCGTGCGGCTCATGATAATTGCCGTTCACCTGGCTTTGGGCGATCACATGCGCGCGGAAACGTGTGAATAGGTCGCTATCCGGCGCCTCCGGCGCGCGCCAGAAATGACCCAGCGGCTTCTGGTCGGTCAGACCCTCGAAGTCGAAGAAGGCGTCGCCCAGAACCTTGACCGGCGTGTGGAAGCCCAGCGCCGACAAGGCGGCGCTGGAGTTGTTGACCACCATGCCCTGCGAGGCGCGGCACAGGGCCGCGAGGTTGCCGCCATCGATGAAATCGACACGGCCGGCGACGCCATGCTGCTCAGCAAGACGCAGCGTAATGGCGCGCAGATTGACCAGGCCGGGATCAAGCGGATGGTTTTTCACGACCAGACGCGTCTTCGGCGGCGCCTCGGCGGCGAAACTGGCGATCACCGCCGTGAGGAAGGCGCGGTTGTCGCAGTAGCGCGAATAGCGCAGCAGCTGCGCATCGCCCTCGCGCTGCAGACACGCGATGAAGAAGTCGCCCTTCGCCTTTATGACGTCGGCGTCGCAGTTTTCAGCCCGTCTGAACGCCAGACTCAAATAGCGCCGGATATGACCGAGGCATTGGTCCAGCGGCGAGAAGACGTAAGGCGCGCTGTAGTTCGGGAACAGGGCTTTTCCCGCCACCTGCACCGTGTGGTAAGCGCTGATATTGGCGACGTGATGCGGCAGGATTTTTCCGACCGTAAAGGGTTCAGGCAGCAATGGAGCAGGCTCGGGATAGCCGCCCTTGAACCGCGGCAGGGCGCTCGAGCCATTGACGCCGTTTCGCTCGACCGTGATCCAGTCGGGACGAAAATAGCCGTTCTCCAAGACCCAGACGCGCGCCTTCAGACGGTCGGACGCCGCCAAAACCGCTCGGTTGTACTCTCCGGCCTCGCCAAACAGGATGATGTCGGTGAACGCCGAGGCGAAATCGATCAACCCTTCGGTCCATGCCTTCGCCGTGTCCTTGAACACAATGCCCCCGGACCGACGCCAATTCATCGCGTCGCCGGCATTGAAGATCATGCGGTTCACATTCGCGCCCCGTGCCTCAAGAACCGAGGCCATCACCGGACCGAATCGCCCAAACGGCGCCGAAACGATCAGGAAGCGACGACCCGACAAGGCGGTCGGACCGAACTTTCTTTTGGCCGGAAAGTCGGAAATCTCCGCCGACTGCGAAGGGCGCGACGTCTGCAGTCTCGGGCGGACCTCGAGACGCACCGCATCGCCGCGAAGCCGATATCTGCGCCGACGTCTTGCCGACAGAAGTCTGGAGGATGATCGCAAATCCACCATCACGCCCATCCTCTATCCGCCACCGAGGCGTGCATTTCTGCGCTCCGGCTGCGACCGAGATGTCTGTGATTACGGGTCATCGCCATGCTTGTGTCCCGCAGTTTGGACGCGATCAATTGAAATCGCTCAAGTCGCGGGGATTTTGGAATGCAGGACGGTTGGCGTTGCTTTATGGCACCAAAACCGCCGCCGCCCAAAGGACGACGGCGGCATGATGTTGTCGAATCGACGAACTTCATGACCTCGGGAGCGCCGGGCCGGATGAACCGCACCGGCGCACCCTTGGGGTCTTAGAAGTTGATGTCGATGGTCGCGCGGCGGTTGAGCGGTTCGCGCACACCGTCGGCGGTCGGCTTCGCCAGGTTGGTTTCGCCCTTGCCGTCCAGGGCGATCACGCCGCCGTTGACGCCTTGAGCAACCAGGGCGTCCGCGACGGTGCGCGAACGACGGTTGGACAGACCCAGGTTATAGGCGGCCGAACCCGAGGTGTCGGTGTAGCCGACGATCAGGACGCGCGTCGGACGACCCGACTTGGCGTAATTGGCGGCTTGCGTCACCACCGAACGGGCTTCCGCGGTCAGGTCCGAACGATCCCAGTCGAAGTAGACCACGAACTGGCGAGCGACCGGGGTCTGAGCGACCGGCGGCGGGGGCGGCGGGGGCGGAGGAGGCGGCGGGGGCGGGGGCGGCGGAGGCGGCGGGGGAGGCGGCGCGTCTTCCGCACCGAAGCTGTAGCGCAGACCCAGGGTCACGGTGTGCGACTGATCGTAGTCGCCGTCCCATTCGCCGAACGACGTGGCGCCCACACCCGTTCCGACCGTCGTCGAGGCGAAGTTGGCGTCGCCCGTCAGATAGCGGTAGGTCAGGTCGATGTTGGCGCGGTCGCCCACGGCCCAAGCCAGACCTGCGATCGCCTGAGCAGCGAACTTGGTAGAGGTGTCGTCCGCGGTGAAGACGGCGCCGCGGTTGGCGCGCAAGTTGCCGGCGATGTCCGTCTTGACGTGGTTCACACCAGCGCCAAGGCCGACGAAGGGACGGATACCCCAAGCTTCGTAACCGAAGTCGTAGATGATGTTCGCCATCAGGGTCATCGATTCGATGTCGCCTTCAGGAGAGAAGCAACCGCCCGTCGCCGGCGTGAAGTTGCAGACGCCTTGCGTACCCGAAACGGCCCGAACGGTGCCGACGTCGCCCGAGCGATAGCCGCCTTCGAGTTCCGCACGCCAGTTGGGATTGAAACGATAACCGAGGCGAGCGAACGCCGCCCAGCCATCGTTCACTTCGTAGTTCCAGTTAGCATTGGTCGTCGACGATTCGGCGTTGATCTCGTCGATCCATTGATAACCGGCGTCGATCGCCCCGTACCAACCATTGGGTTCTGCCGATGCGGCTCCGGCTGCGAACAGCCCGGCTGCGGCGACAGAGGCGAGAAGTTTGAGCTTCATAGCTTCCTCACTGTGTGAATGCGCGAAGCTGCACAATAGCACAGCATTCACCCGACCGAACGGCGTGGCTGGCGCACGGTTCCGCGCTTGAGCTACGATTGTGTCGACTGTGGCGCCGTTTCAACACATTGGGCGCCTGCGAAAGGAAACGATTATGGCGATGCGGTTTGACGGACAGGTGGCGATCGTAACGGGTGCCGGCGGCGGCCTGGGGCGCGAACACGCGCTCGCTCTGGCGGCGCGCGGGGCCAAGGTGGTGGTCAACGACCTGGGCGGAGCGCGCGACGGTTCCGGCGGGTCGGCGACGGCGGCGGAATCGGTCGTCGCCGAAATCGAGGCGGCCGGCGGCGAGGCCATCGCCAATGCGGCCTCGGTGACGGACTATGCGGCGGTCCAGGTCATGGTCGATCAAGCTATGGCGAAATGGGGCCGGATCGACATCCTGGTGAACAACGCCGGCGTGCTACGCGACAAGACCTTCGCCAAGATGGAGATCGAGGACTTCCGCTTCGTCGTCGACGTCCACCTAATGGGGGCGGTCAACTGCACCAAGGCGGTGTGGGAGATCATGCGCGGGCAGAACTACGGCCGGATCGTGATGACGACCTCGTCGTCCGGCCTGTACGGCAACTTTGGACAGTCGAACTATGGCGCGGCCAAGATGGCGCTGGTCGGCCTGATGCAGACCCTGTCGATCGAGGGCGCCAAGAACGACATCCGCGTCAACTGCCTGGCGCCCACCGCCCACACCCGCATGACCGAGGATCTGGGCGCCGCCCTGCCGCTGGAGGCGTTGGCCCCGGCCTTGGTCACGCCCGGCCTGCTTTACCTTGTCAGCCAGGAGGCGCCGAGCCGCGCCATTCTGGCCGCCGGCGCCGGCGGGTTCGAGCGCGCCTATGTCACCCTGACGCAAGGCGACTTCGTCACCGGGGACAACGCCCCCGAACAGGTCGCCGCCCGCTTCGACGCCATTTCGGACCGCGCCGGCGAGATCGTCCCAGAGATGGGCGCCGCCCAAGGCATGATCGAACTGACCAAGGCCCAGAAGGCCCACGGCGGTTGAACAACAAGGCGCCTTGCGTTGACGCGACGTGAGGCGGCTAACTTCGCTTCAGAGGAAACCGGCCCCAAGCAGCGCGAAGCGCGGTAGGCCAAACAAGAATGGGCTCAAGTAGCCCAAAGGGCGATAGCCCAGGAGGAAAGCCCATGCGCGAAGCCGTCATCGTCTCCACCGCCCGCACCCCCATCGGGCGCGCCTATCGCGGCGCCTTCAACGACACCCAGGCGCAGCAGCTCGGCGCCCATGCGGTGAAACATGCGGTCCAGCGCGCGGGCGTCGATCCGGCAGAGATCGAGGACGTCATCATGGGCGCGGCCCTGCAGCAGGGTTCGACCGGCACCAACGTCGCGCGCCAGATCGCGCTCGCCGCCGGCCTGCCCTCTTCCGTTCCGGGCATGAGCCTGGATCGTCAGTGCGCGTCGGGCCTGATGGGCATCGCCACGGCGGCGAAACAGGTCGTCTTCGATCAGCAGAAGATGGCGGTCGGCGGCGGGCTGGAAAGCATCTCCCTGGTGCAGAACCAGAATATGAACCTGTACCGGATGAAGGATGAGGCGCTGCTGAAGCTGTCGCCCCACATCTATATGTCGATGCTGGAGACGGCCGAGGTGGTGTCGCGCCGCTACGGCATCAGCCGCGACCGCCAGGACGAATATGCGCTGAAATCACAGCAGCGCACGGCCGCCGCCCAGGACGCAGGCCGCTTCGACGCCGAGATTGTGCCCATGACCACCACCATGCTGGTCATGGACAAGGCCACCGGCCAGACCTCATCGAAAGAGTTCACCCTGTCCAAGGACGAGGGCAACCGTCCCGACACGACGCTGGAAGGGCTGAAGGCTTTGAAGCCCGTCTTCGGCGGCGGCGAGGAGATCCAGACGGGTGAGTTCATCACCGCCGGAAACGCCTCGCAACTGTCGGACGGCGCCTCGGCCTGCGTCGTCATGGAGGCCGGCGAGGCGGTGAAGCGCAATCTGCAACCGCTCGGCGCCTATCGCGGCATGGCTGTCGCCGGCTGCGAGCCGGACGAAATGGGCATCGGGCCGGTTTATGCCGTGCCCAAACTGCTGAAGCGCCACGGCTTGACGATAGACGACATCGGCATCTGGGAGCTGAACGAGGCCTTCGCCGCCCAGGTCCTGTATTGCCAGGACACGCTGGGCATTCCCGACGACCGTCTGAACGTCTCGGGCGGCGCCATCTCCATCGGCCACCCCTACGGCATGTCCGGCGCCCGCATGACCGGCCACGTCCTGATCGAGGGCAAGCGTCGCGGGGCCAAATACGGCGTCGTCACCATGTGCATCGGCGGCGGCATGGGGGCTGCGGGATTGTTCGAGATCTATTGAGAGAAACCAATTGTCTCCTCCCCATTTCATGGGGAGGTGGCTCGTAGCGAAGCGGAGAGACCGAGGGGCTCTTCGCCGCATCGCAAACGTCTATGGGACTTCAATAGCCCCTCCACCGCTTCGCGGTCCCCCTCCCCGCTCCGCAGGGAGGAGATGATTTAGATCCGCTCGCTGATCTTGATCGCGGTCTTGCAGCCGACCTTGATCACGCCGGAAAGCAGCCGATAGGCCGGCGCTTCGCGGCTGCCGTGTTCGATGGCGTGGTCGTGGTGGGCCAGTTCCTCGTCGCGGAACTGCTTCAACTCAGCGGCAAGAGCCGGGTCGCGATCGCCGATCTCGGCGATCTGGTCGGCATAGTGTTTCTCGATGACGCTCTCGACCGCCTCGGTGCAGGCGTGCGCGGCCTTTTCACCCATCAGGGCCGTGCCGGCGCCGAGGGCCGAGGCGGCGATGCGCCACAGGGGCGTCATGACCGTGGGTCGCACCTGCCGCTCGTTCAGCAGCCGTTCGAAGCGCGCCAGATGCACCGCCTCCTGGTCCTGCATCTCCGACAGGTCGTGGGCGACGCCGTCACGCCCCTTGCGCCCTTCGAACACCGCCTTCTGGGCGCGATAAATCAGGACGGCCGCATATTCCCCGGCGTGGTCGACGCGCAGGATTTCGTCCATCCGCGCCTTGTCTGCGCCTTGGCCAGGACGAGGGAGAGGAATGGAATGGCTCATCGCATCAGGCCTTTTCGATCCGGGGCGCACGGGCGTCCTTGGGACGTTTCGCCGCCAACAGGCTGAACACCGCAAGCGCCGAGGCGATGATCGCGTTCCATCCTGCCATCGACAGACCCAGCCAACTCCAGGCCACATCGCCGCAGCCGATCACCTTGGTCACCGGCCCCGTGCCCATGGCGAGCGCCGTCAGGCTGTCCATATCGACCGAGCCGCCGACGGACGAACAGGTCGCAGGCAGCGCCCACCATTTATATTCGCCACCCATGTGGAAGATGGCCGTGATGGCGCCTGTGGCGAACACGGCCGCCAGCAGGAAGGCGGCGATGCGCGGCGTGCCCCGGCGTCCGCCGCTGAAAAGGGTCCAGCCCGTAGCCAGCACCGCGACGACCACCGCCCCCCAATAGACCTCGCGCTGCTTCAGACACAGGTTACAGGGCGCAAGGCCGCCGAACCGTTCGAACGCGTGGGCCGCGCCCAGCATGGCCAGCGACGCGGCCAGGGCGAAGGCGGTCCACCAACGGGTCAGAAGGCGATAGACATCGATCATCTTGAAACGGTCTTACCCCGCCCCTGCGGCCGCGTCGACTTACAGAAGCTTCAGGACGACGATCAACGCGACCAGCGCGACCAGGCCGATCACGCTCCACATCGCCAGCCGCTTTTCCACCTGCGCCAGCATGGCCGGCCCCCAGCGTTTCAGGATCCACGCCTCCAGGAAGAACCGCCCGCCCCGCGTCACGACCGACGCGGCCATGAAGACCGGAAAGCTGAACGCCGCCAGGCCCGAAGCGATGGTCACCAGCTTGTAGGGGATGGGTGTCAGCCCCTTGATCAGTATGACCCACAGGCCCCACTGATCGAACCAGGCGCGGAACTGCTCCAGCCCGTCCGAATGGCCCAGCACCCGCATGATCGCCATACCCAGATCGGTCAGGAAATAGCCGATCGCATAGCCGAGAATTCCGCCCAGCACCGACGCTGCAGTGCAGACGGCGGCGTAGAAATACGCCTTCTGCGGCCGCGCCAGGATCATGGGCGCCAGCATCACATCGGGCGGGATCGGAAAGAACGAACTCTCGGCGAAGGAGACGACCGCCAGTGCCTTAGTCGCATGGCGGCTGCGCGCCAGGTCGAAGACGCGGTCATAGAGTTTGCGCAGCATGGCGATCCTTAAGGCGGTACGGCGCGTTAGCACCCCTGCGGCGTTGCGTCATCCTCGGCCGTCACGTCCACCTGCTAGAGCGCCTGAATGACGACCCCCGCCTCTTCCCCGTCCACGGTCCAGCAGGACGACGTCAGCCACAACGTCACCCGGCTGCTGCGGCGGCTGGCCGACGACGGCGGCGACGCAGGCCTGACCCTGCACGAAATCCGCGACCGGCTGGACGAGCGCGCCTACGGCCTGTTGATCCTGCTGCTCTCCATCCCTTGTCTGGTGCCGGGCCTTTACGGCGTGCCGCAGGTGGTCGGGCTGATTGTCATCCTGCTGGCCGGCCAGATGCTGGTCGGGCGTGAGGAGCCGTGGCTGCCGCGCTGGTTCCTGAACCTGCGGTGCAAAGGATCGTGGCTGAAGGCCATGGCCGATTTCGCCGAGACCAAACTGGGCTGGATCGACCGGCTGTCGCGCCCCCGCCTGCGCCGCTTCGCCGATGGGCCGGGCGAGAAGCTGGCCGCCGTCTTCATGATCCTGGCGACCGTCACCATCGTCATGCCGCTGACCAACACCATTCCGTCCATCGCCCTGGCCTTGCTGTCGGTCGGCCTGATCCAGCGCGACGGCCTGTTCGTCCTCGCGGGCTGCGCCGTAACCACCGTGTGGCTGACCCTCCTGGGCGCGCTCGGGACCGGCCTTCTGATGGGCGCCGAATGGGCCACGCGCTGGCTGCCGGGCTGACACAACCGTAAGGTATCGGTCGTCAAATCGTCTCAGTTGTTTTAGTCAGTATGCTCACGCTTGGTGGTGGGAGCCCGAAGACTTGACCTCGAATCTGATCGGCCTCGTCGCCGCACTCGGCCTCGCTTTCGCGGCCGCCGCCCCCGCCTCGGCTCAACAGGCCGCCACGATCGAGGCGCGCACCGCGCCGGGCGGCGTTCTGGTGATCTGGAAGCTGGCCCGGCCGACCACCGAGGTCGCCTTCCTGGATCAGAACATCGTCCGCACGCTCTGGACGGTAAAGACCCCCGGCCTGTCCCTTTCGGACGGCGTCGTGAAGTCCGACCAGCCGTTCGACGCCTTCGAAATTCTGATCGCGCCTGACGCGGCCGAGGTGGACCGCGTCTATATAGGCCTGGTGCGGGTGGGGTCGGGCCAGAGCCTTTACGGACCCGCGCTGGCGTTGAAGGACATGGACGCCGAACTGACCGTCAAGGCGCCCCAAGGTGAAACCGTCACGCCTCAATCCAACGCGATCAAGAGCTACGTCTATGTCGGGCCGACGTCGGCCGTGACGCAGGATGACGGCGGCGTCGTCGTCGTCGGGGAAACCGTTCCCGCATCGCTGCGCACCGCGATGATCGACGGCTTTCTGGCGGCCCAAGGATTCTATGGCGCTCGTCTCGGCCGCGACCTGCCCTATACGCCGACCCTGATCGTCACCACCGACAGCCCAGGCCCGACGACATATCGGGGCGATGTGACCGACAATGGCGTCATCTCCCTGCGCTTTCATGGCTGGGACTGGTCCGCGCCCCCGCCCGATGTGACCGAACAGCTGTCCACCTTCGTCTGGCACGAGACGTTGCACATGTGGAACAGCCATGCGGTGACGACCAAGGACGGCGTCAGAGCGCCTTGGCTGCATGAGGGCGGCGCCGAATACGGCGCATTGATCGCCGCCCTGTCCACGGGAACGATCGACGAGGCCCAGTTGAAGACCTCGTTGGCGCGAAGGCTGAACGGTTGTCGCGCCGCCCTTGGCGACCGCCCTAACGCCGAACAGCGCCTGCGCACCGGAAACGCCATCTACAACTGCGGCGTCGTCGTGCAGTGGATCGCGGACCTGGAGAGCCGCCGCGCCTCCAACGGCCGCGCGGACATTTTCGACATCTGGATGGCCATGCTCCAGTCCGGTCGCGCGGGAGACGGCTATGGCGTGGCGGACTTCCGCAGCCGCCTGACGCCAGACACCGCCGTCGCCGTCCTACTGGACGGTTCGGGCCCGGACCGCTGGGCCGGCGTTCAGGCACGCCTTGCCGCGCTGAGCGTCACCTTGGTCAATCGGCCCAGTCCGCGTGACCTTCGCCAGGCCGCTCTGTTCCACATTGTGGATCAGAACTGCGGCGGCGAGGGCGGCTTTTCCATAGACAACGGCCGGATCAAGCTGGACTCCGGCGACCGATGCGGCGCCCTGTCCGGCGATCCCGTCGTCATCGCGATCGAAGATCTGGACCCGATGTTGAACGGTCAGGGCGTCTTCCAGGCCGTCCAGGCCCGTTGCGCCGAAAACCTGCCTATCCGTTACACACTGGCGGACGGCAAGACGGTCGAGGCCCTCTGCAAGGCCCCGCTTCGGGCCCCCGATCTTTGGGCCGTGGATGCGATGCCGGACCTCAGGGCGCGACGCACCTAACGGGCAAGCGCCGCCCTAGATGTCCAAGATTTAACGGGCGCCAAGCCGGTATCCAGTGAAAGGTGCAATGGTCGACCGGCGGTCGATCATTCCCGACCTTTTTTCATTGAGTGTCATGGCCCTGCCTCTTCGTGTCCTCCATACCCTGACCGCTGCGGTTGGCTTTGGCGCCCTGCTGGTCGCGGCCCTGCCCGCAGCCGCGCAGGACTACCGCCAGCCTTTCCATCCCGATCAGCTGAAGGGACCGCCGGCCGGCGCGTTAAGCGAGGTGCTGGTCCTGGGCACGCCGCACCTGTCGAACATGGGCGACGGCTTCAAGGTCGAAAGCCTGTCGCCGCTGCTGGATCGGTTGGCGGCGTGGAAGCCGACCGCCATCGCGACGGAGGACCTGTCCGGCCTGCAATGCGACAGTCTGCGTCGCTATCCGTCGCGGTATGCCGAGACGGTCGAAACCTATTGCTGGGATCCCGCTCCCGCCGCCCTGGCGACCGGCCTGGACGTGCCGGCCGCCAACGCCGAGGCCGAGCGGCTGCTGGCCGAGTGGCCCGATCAGCCCACGGCGGCCCAGCGGCGTCATCTGGCGGCGGTCTTCCTGGCGGCCGGCGAGCGGGGATCAGCCCTGGTTCAATGGCTTCGCCTGCCCGCCCAGGACCGCATCGCCGGGGACGGCCTGAACGACGCCTTGGTCGGCGTGCTGAACCAGATCGAGGAACAGGCCAACGAGACCTTCCTGATCTCCGCCCCCCTGGCCGCGCGCCTGGGACTGGAACGGCTGTGGAGCGTCGACGACCACTCCGCCGATTCGCCGGACCCGACGGACCCCGTGGAGAAAAAGGCGTCACAGGACGCCGTCATGGCCGCTTGGGACAATCCCGCCAGCACGGCCCGTCGGGCGCAAGACGAACGGCTGAGCGCCGCCCTGGATCAGCCGGGCGGCCTTCTTCAGATGTACCGCGCCTACAATGCGCCGACCGTCCCGGCCATGGCCTATCAGTCCGATTTCGGCGCAAATCTGGTCGAGCCGTCGCCGCAGGCCTTCGGCCGGCGCTACCTTGGCTATTGGGAGACGCGCAATCTGCGAATGGTCGCCAATATGCGCGATGTCCTGGGCCGCTATCCGGGCACTCGGATGCTGACCATCGTCGGCGCCTCGCACAAGGGCTACTACGAGGCCTATCTGGACCAGATGCACGACGTCCGGCTGGTCGATCCCGAAGCCGTCCTGCGCTGATCGCATGAGACTTGCGGGGTCGTCCGTCATCACGACCCCGTGGCTTCGTCTTGGCTCCGTCGTCTTCTGTGACTAGGTTCCGCGCCAATCGGCGGCCCCTTTCGGTTAAGCCCGCCTCAAAAGCTACGCGGGAGACGCGCCATGAACGACATGACCCAGGCCCAAGATCAGGCCACGGCGGAACAGATCGACCAAGAAAACCCCCTCGGCGTCGATGGTTTCGAGTTCGTCGAATTCACCGGCCCTGAGCCCGAGGCGATGATTTCGCGCCTGGAGCTGATGGGCTTCACCCAGACGCACGTGAACCCCAAGACCGACGTGGTGCGCCTGAAGCAGGGCGATATCAGCTTCCTGGTGCAACGCTCGCCCAAGGGTCAGGCCGCCGACTTCGCCAAGGATCACGGCCCGTCCGCCAACGGCATGGCCTTCCGCACCACCGACGCCAAGGCCGCCTTTGAGGGCGCCCTGGCCCGCGGCGCCGTCGCCGCATCGGACGCCGCCGGCGGCGCGCTGGGCGACGACTACCCCTACATCCTGCAAGGCATCGGCGGCTCGCTGCTCTATGTCATCGACCAGTACGGCGACGCCGGCTCGCTCTATGACGCCTGGGACGAGATCGAGGGCTGGGAAGAAGCCGAGCGCAAGAACTCGATGGGCCTGGAGATCCTGGACCACCTGACCCACAACGTCCGGCGCGGCCAGATGCGCACCTGGTCGGGCTTCTACAACTCGATCTTCAACTTCGAGGAGCAGAAGTATTTCGACATCAAGGGCAAGGCGACGGGCCTGTTCTCCCAGGCCATGATCGCGCCCGACCGCGCCATCCGCATCCCGCTGAACGAAAGCCAGGACGAGAACTCCCAGATCGAGGAGTTCATCCGTCGCTACAACGGCGAAGGCATCCAGCACATCGCCCTGACGACCGAGAACATCTTTGAGACGGTCGAGGCGATGAAGGAACGCGGCGTCGCCTTCCAGGACACCATCGAGACCTATTTCGAACTGATCGACAAACGCCTGCCCAACCATGGCGAGGACGTGGAGCGGATGCGCAAGAACCGCATCCTGATCGACGGTTCGGACGAGGAAGGCCTGCTGCTGCAAATCTTCACCCAGGACACCTTCGGCCCGATCTTCTTCGAGATCATCCAGCGCAAGGGCAACGAAGGCTTTGGCAACGGCAACTTCCAGGCCCTGTTCGACTCCATCGAGCTGGACCAGATCCGTCGCGGCGTCATCAAGGTCGACGCCTGAATGAAGATGCGGCCGCCGACCTGGCTGCCCTGGCTCGGCCCGGTCCTGGCGGCCGGCGCCGGTGCCTTGGCCGGCGAATACTGGCTGGGCGGCGGCTTCTGGATGGTCCTGATCGCCGCCCTCCTCTGCGGCTTCGCCCCCATCGTCGGCTATCAGGTGTGGAAGCGGCTGCATCACCGAGGGTGAGGCGAGCCAGACATTTGTCTTTCGCGGGCGCAGAGTCTACTCCGCGCGGATAGCGGTCCTTGGGTGGACAACTTCAGGAAAGTTTGGTCAGACTTCAGGCGCAACCTTGGATAGCCTAAGATGACCCGCGATCCAGTCCTACTTATCGCCTACGTCACGCTCTCGCTCTGGACGCTGGCGACAGTCATCGTCGCCTTGCTTGTCCATTTTGGGAGCAGCGGCGAACAGTATCAGCCTTGGATTGTGCCAATGTGCTTGTTGACGTCTAGTGGAGCGATGCTGGTGGACCGCTTGAAAAAGTCGCGCAGCCGCCGCTGAGTCCCTTGGCTGGTGAGGCCCGAGCTTGGTTGATTAGCGCCCCATCCGCTTGGCTGAAAGCGGCCCTGCGGCACAGCAAGGGCTTCGGCGATCATCTGCAACCATCCTATTGCCGCGAACCATCCCTCGGATCTTCCGACGTTTCCGATTTTCTTCGGCCAATCGACCTGACATGCCCGAAGGCGGCGTTACACTGCGATCGACCGGCGTCAATGGGGTAAGTGCACACATTCCACCCTGTTTTCGGCGCGGAGGAGGTTTACGATGCGCTTCGTTTGTTCGGGACTGATTGCACTCTTTGCACTGTGTTTTTCGTCGGCCCACGCCCAGGTCGAGGCTGAAAATGCCGCGCCGCATTGGTCGCTGGCCATTCACGGCGGGGCGGGCGTGATCGAGCGATCCAGCCTGACGCCCGAGCAGGACGCGGCCTATCGCGGGGCGCTGCAAGGCGCGCTGGACGCCGGTTCGGCCGTGCTGAAAAGCGGAGGCTCGGCGCTGGATGCGGTCCAGGCCGCCGTTCAGGTCATGGAGGACGATCCGCTGTTCAACGCCGGGCGCGGGGCGGTCTTCACCGCGGCCGGCCGTAACGAGCTCGACGCCGCCGTCATGAACGGATCGGACCTGACCGCCGGGTCCGTCGCCGGCCTGACCACCACCCGTCATCCCGTCGCCGCCGCCCGCGCGGTGATGGAGCGGTCGCCCCACGTCATGCTGATCGGCCCCGGCGCCGACGCCTTCGCCGCCTCGGTCGGGCTGGAGCAGGTCGATCCGTCCTTCTTCTTCACCGAGCGGCGCTGGCAAGGGCTGGTCAAGGCCCTGACCGAGGCCGGACAGCCGATCCCCGAACGCCCCGTCGGCGCGCCTCTACCGGGCGCACAGGCCGAAGTCGCCCCGCCCCTGAACGAGAAGAAGTTCGGCACGGTCGGCGCCGTGGCGCTGGACGGCCAGGGTCGTCTCGCCGCCGCCACCTCGACCGGCGGCATGACCGCCAAACGCTGGGGCCGGGTCGGGGACGTGCCGATCATCGGCGCCGGAACCTACGCCTCAAACACCGACGGCTGCGCGGTGTCCGCCACCGGCGACGGCGAATATTTCATCCGCGCCACCGTCGCCCGCGACATCTGCGCGCGGATTGCAGGAGGGGCGGCGACGCAGGCCGCCGGTCAGGCGGAGATCGCTGACGCCGAAAGGCTGGGCGGCAAGGGCGGCGTCATCGTCATGGGCCTGGATGGCCGCCCCGCCTTCGCCATGTCCACCTCGGGCATGTATCGCGGCGCGGCCTCCTCGACCGACCCCGCCCGCGTCGCCATCTACGCCGACGAACCCTGAGCGCCCGTTCAGACCAATTAGACGAATTAGACTTTTTTTCCCAGACCGAGACCCATGCCTGCATCCGATGACGAACTGACCGTGATGGCCAACGAGGAGTTGGACGCCGCCTGCGCCATGCCCTTCGTTGAGGTCAGGAAGATCACCCCTTGGGGCGACAGTTACGAAGGCTTCGCCCCGTCCGGCCGCACGGTCGAGGTCGAGCGTCGCTACCTGTGGGCCGTCGAGCCTGAGGGCGGCGTCATCGTCGAGGTCGAGGTCCGCGACCGCGCCGCCCGCACCGGCGCCGAGGCCCGCGCCCTGCTGACCGCCACCGACTGATTCCGTCGTTCCCAATATCGCAAATCCGGTCTAGGCCTTGGTCATGAAACTCGCCTCGCTCAAGCACGGCCGCGACGGCCGCCTCGTTGTCGTCTCTCAGGACCTGAACTGGTTCACCGACGCCTTCCTGATCGCCCCGACGCTGCAGGCGGCGCTGGATGACTGGGACCGCTGCGGCCCCCGTCTCGAGGCCTTGGCCGAAAGCCTGGAACATGAGGCCGTGCCGCGTGGCCGCTTCCATGAGCGCGACGCCGCCTCGCCCCTGCCCCGCGCCTATCAGTGGGCGGACGGATCGGCCTATGTGAACCACGTCGAACTGGTGCGGAAGGCGCGCGGCGCCGAAATGCCCGAGAGCTTCTGGACCGACCCGCTGATGTACCAGGGCGGCTCCGACAGCTTCCTGTCGCCGCGCGATCCGATCCCGCTGGCCGACGAGGCCTGGGGCTGCGACCTGGAGGCCGAGATCGTCGTGGTCGTCGGCGACGTGCCGCAGGGCGCGACGCGCGAACAGGCGCTCGACGCCATTCGCCTGGTCGGCCTGGTCAACGACGTGAGCCTGCGCAACCTGATCCCCGCCGAACTGGCCAAGGGTTTCGGCTTCGTCCAGTCCAAGCCCGCCAGCGCCCTGTCGCCCGTTCTGGTCACGCCCAAGGCGCTGGGGGACCGATGGAAGGACGGCAAGCTGCACGGTGCCCTGTCGGTGCAGCTGAATGGCGAGGACTTCGGCAAGGCCGACGCCGGCGTCGACATGACCTTCGACTTCGGAACCCTGATCGCCCACCTGGCCAAGACCCGGTCGCTGGGCGCCGGGACCATCATCGGTTCGGGCACGGTGTCAAACAAGGACGCCGACGGCGGCCCCGGCAAGCCGGTCTCGGAAGGCGGCCTGGGCTATTCCTGCATCGCCGAGGTCCGCACGGTCGAGACGATCCTGCGCGGCGCGGCCGAGACGCCCTTCCTGAAACACGGCGACACGGTGCGGATCGAAATGCTGGACGAGCGTCATCATTCGATCTTCGGCGCCATCGAACAGACGGTCGCGCCGCTATCCAGCGCGGATTGACGCCGCTAGGGTGCTGACAGCGGTCTCGGGGGAGGCCGCATCCTGTCTTTGGGGGAGACGACGTGCCGCCTGAAAAACTGATCCCGCTGCTCATGATCCCGATCATGCTGGTGGTGGTGCTGCTGAAGAACCGCAGAAAGCGCGTGCTGAAGCCTCAACTGCTTTGGGTCATGCCGGCCATCGTCCTGCCGTTGATCGGCCTGGGCATCTGGGGCACGGCGCAAAACCCGAACATGGCCCATGCGCCGTTCGGTCCCGACGCCTGGGCGGTGCTGGCCATCGGCGGGATCCTGGGCGGCGTCGCCGGCTGGTATCGCGGCAAGACCGTCACCATCGAAAAAGAGCCGGACGGTTCCCTGATGGCCCAGGCCTCGCCGCTGGGTCTGATCCTGCTGGTCGTGCTGTTCGCCGGCCGGTCGCTGCTGCGCGACCTGATCGAAAGCCATGCCGCCGCCTGGCACCTGAACGCCCTGGCCGTCACCGACGCCTTCCTGGTCTTCGCCATGGGCCTGATCGTCATGCAGCGCGTCGAAATGTACATCCGCGCCCGCCGCATCCAGTCCGGCGGCATGGATAGCCATGTGGAGGTCGTCGCATGAAGAACGCCGTAGTCGCTCTCGCTGTCGCCTTGTCGGCCGGCTCAGCCGTCTCGCAGGATGCGCCGAACACCGGCGAAGACTGGGATCTGGTCAAGGACGCCCGAAAGAAATCGACAATCGCTTACGTCACGACCACGCCGGGCCTGTCGATCGCGACTCGCTGCATGGACGGCGCCTATTCGGCGCTGCTGTTCGGGTTGCCGGAGGTGGCGCGCCGGACGAAAACGCGCCCGATCACAATCATCTTTCGAGGCGAAGAAGCCAAGGAATGGCGCTGGAACGTCACGATTGATCGTGCGGGCGCCGTCGCCGATTTTCCAGCCCCCTTTGCCCGCGAACTTCGCCAAGGCGGACGCATTCAGATCATCGTGCCCGATGGCGGCGGCGCGGGTCGAAACCTCCGCTATGATCTGGAACTCCCTGCGTCCGGTTCGGCGATCGACGAAACCCTGACGGCCTGCGGCCGCCCGCTTGTTGACCCTCGCGACCAGGAACTCGACGCCATCTCCGAGGAAGGTCTGCAGGTTGGAATGCGATGGGCGCGTCAGATTCGTCCGCGCTATCCCGCCACCAACTATTCGGAGGGTTTCGCCGTCGCCACATGCGTCGCCCAGCCTGACGGTCGCTTGCGCGACTGCGTCATCGAAACCGAACATCCCGCCGATGGTCGCTTCGGCGAAGCGGTGCTTAAGGCGGCCCGCGACGCCACCGTCGCCTATGACGGCGACCAACCGACCGCGCCGCGCATGATGGCCTTCCGCGTCAACTTCATCATGCAGTGACACAAAGGCTGGACCCGCCTCATCCCTCTGTGGCATGAGGCGGTCCTTCCGCTGCGGGCGTGGTGGAATTGGTAGACGCGCTGGACTCAAAATCCAGTTCCGAAAGGAGTGCCGGTTCGACCCCGGCCGCCCGCACCACTCTTCGTCGGTTCAGCCCAGCTGCCGGTGGAAGAACCCCGTCACATCGGCCAGCACCGTCGCCTTCTTGCGGAACAGGGGCGAGAAGGTCGCGATCAGGTCGGCGTGGTCCAGACCCGGATAGAGCTTGGCTTCCGAGCGCCCGCCCACCGCGCGCATCCGATCATCCAGAATGACCGTGTCTTCGTCGTGGACCACCGTGTCGGCCGTCCCGTGGCCCAGCCAGATCGGCGGGGCGTCACGACGCACGAAGGTCACGGGCTGGGTCAGGGTCGGGTCGGGCGCACGACCGAAGGCGTTCTGCGACGCCGCCACGTCCAACGGCAGGAAGTCGTAAGGGCCCGCGAGACCTGCGGCCGCCTTGATCAGGTCGGGCCGACCGACGGCGGCCATATAGCGTCGGTCCAGGGCGATCATCATCGCCAGATGCGCGCCCGCCGAATGGCCCAGCACGCCCAGCCGCGCCGGATCGCCGCCATATTGACCGACCACCTCCGCCGCCTTGGCCGTGGCGGCGGCCGCGTCCTCGATGAAGGCCGGGAAGACGACCTGGGGAACGATGCGGTAGTCCGGCAATGCGACCACGAACCCGCGCGCCGCCAAGGCTTGCGCCGCCCAGCCATACTGGCTGCGCGAGCCCGAATCCCAGCCGCCGCCATAGAAGAAGACCAGCGTCGGATAAGGGCCAGGCGCGGTCGGCGCATAGAGATCCATCTGCTGGCGCGGATCGTCGCCATAGGGAATGTCGCGCGCGACGCGTCGCACGCCGCCGTCTCTCGGTCCCAAGGTGTTCAGCAGGCTCAGCGGCGAGCAGGCGGCGGCGAGAAGCCCAAGGGCAGGTGCGAACAGTCCACGGCGTGTCATGCAAAAGGCTCCATCACCCACAATACGCTTGGATCGCCGGATCGGTCGTCGTCATCAACGATCAGCGGGCTTTGGCGATCAGCCGGCCGCAGTCGGCGCCCTCGGCCAGGCCCGGATCGACGAAGGCGAACAGAGCCGTCACCGGCGCCACCACCGCGCCCAGCAGGCCCGCCAGACCGCCCTGCGACACCACCGAACCGACATCGACCCCGACCTTGGGCGCGGTCAGGGGGCCCGAGACTGTGATCGGCGCCCACAGGCGCAACAGTCGCGGCTTCTTAGATTCGCCCTCGATCCGCAGGTTCATCGTCTCGGCGCCCAGGTTGATGCTGCCCTTGCCCTGGGCCAGCACCACATCGGTGTCGATGACGAAGGTGCGGGCGGTCGCCGTGCCGCCGCTGACGTTGAAGTCGGCGACAGCGCAACGAATCTGGCTTTCCGACTGGTCGCCGCTCAACAGCTTCAGCAGCCCGGCGCTGGCGTTAATGCCCAGCAGTTCGGCGAAGGCCGCCCGCATCTTGCCGTTCGGCACGACCAGGCTGAGCGAGCCTTTCGACGCGCCAGCAAAATCATGGATCGAGGCGCCCGGCCCCTCCAGCTTCGCCCGGCCCAGCGCCCTGCCGGTGACGGGCGCCGAGCCGTTGCGCGCCGGGATGATGGACTCCAGCGGATAGCCGGCCAAACGCAGATCGACGGTGCTGTAGGGGGTGACCTTGGTCGCATCAATCCGCGCCGTGCCGTTCAGCGCGCCGCGATTGAAGTCGAAGCTGATCGGATCCAGCTTCAGGATGCCGTCCTTCAGGTCGGCGCCCAGGTTCACCTGACGCACGTCGAAGGCGTTCGCCTTCACCGATCCGGCCCGATAGGACAGGGTCCCATCCATGGTCTGCAGACGTTCTGTCTGGAGCTTGGCGTCCGGCAGCAGCTTGCCGCCGACCACAACCGGCGCCTGGGTATCCGTGCCGGCCGCATTCGTCCGGGTCCGCGCGCCCAAGACGGCGGCGAGATCGTCGATGTCCAGACGGCGCGAGGTCAGGTCGGCGTCGACGCGCAGCCGCTGGCCCGACTGGACCTTGACCTCGCCCGACAGATCGGACGCGCCGACACGTCCGTCGAAATCCTTGAAGGTCCAGATCCGCCGATCGCGGTTCAGCGCGCCCGATAGCCGGTAGGGCGGCGTATTGGGCAGGGCGACGCCGGTCAGCAGATAGAGGTCCGACATGTTGCGTCCTTGGATCGTCATGGTCGCATCGAACCGCCCCAGATCGAACGGTCGAGTGATCGCCCCCTTGGCGACCAGGGACGATTCCGCGCCGGTCACATCCGCCTCGAACCGATAGGGACGGTCGCGCCGGATGTTGATGAAGGGACCGCCCTCGATCCTGACGGTCATAGGTTCGCCGCGCACATCGCCGCGCCCGTCCAGCACGAAACCGGCCTGGCCGCTGGACGCCTCACGCGCATTGACCGCCGCCTCCAGCGTCAGTCCGCGCCGCTGTTCCTCAAAGGTCAGTTGCCCGTCCTTGATCACCAGTTGTTGGATGACCGGCAGGTTCAGCCCTTCGCCGTCATCGGGCTTGTTGGGATTCAGCTGCCAGCTCTTGCGGCCGTCCTTGGTGGAAATCAGCACGACCCTGGGCCGGGTGAAGCTCAGCAGGGGCATCTCCACCTGACCGGCCAGCAGCTTTCTCAGCCGAACCGAGGCCTGGACCTCATCGACGTCGGCCGTGTCGCGATCGCGCGCCCAGTCGGGGCCACCGATTTTCAGCCCCCGCACCACGGCGGACGGCGTCCAGCTGAACAGATTGACGTCCAGATCGCCGGTCAGGGCGATTTCGCGATCGTATTTGACCGAGGCCCAGCGGCCGATGGGCCCGCGCAGCATGTTCCAGTCGAACAGGGCCAGGAAGAGAACCACGGCCGCCACGACGACCAGGACCACGCCCGCCGCCCATTTTTCCGCCGTCCCCGGTCGTCGAGCCGCCGCATAGACGGGATCGTTGTCGCGCACCCAGTCGCGCCAGGTACGCAAACGCGCCCCGGCCGGGGCCCACGCCCGCTGGTTCAGGTCTGCCCGAAAAGTGCGCCAATTCCGTGGGTTCGACAATCGCTCGTCTCCGTCAGCCAGAGGAAACGCACCAGCTTCGGTTTGGCGCCGCCGGGTCAGCTTGTCGTCGATTTGACGCGAAGTTGTCGCATAATCTTTACAAACTTCAGGATTGGCGCATAATTCGTCAGAGTCCTGATCTTAATTCAGGCCGTGGAGGATTGCCGATGACCCGTTTCCTGACCCCCGCCCTAATCGCTGCGGCCCTTGCGGCCGCAACGACGCCGGCGCTGGCGCAAAGTCCGCGACCGGCCGAGCGCGCGGCCGTGCTGCAAACCGTCAGGGTATGCGGAACCGACGTGGCCTCACGCACGGCCTATCAACGCGACCACGGCGCGACGCCGAGCTTCGTCACCGCGCAACAGGCGGTCGCCGCCTATCAGTCCGGCCAGCGCTGGGCCGCGCCGCGCTGCATGACGGCGCATCAATATGACCGTCTGGCCGGCGCGCCGATGCAGCGCGCGGCGCTCTGATCCCGATCAAACGGGCATGAAGAAGGGGCGCGGTCGTCGAACCGCGCCCCTTTTTTGTCGTCCGGACGGACGCCTGTTACTGCGCCGGCGTCAGATATTTGTTCAGCCAGCCGAACACCTCATTGTGCCATTGCAGGCTGTTGGCCGGCTTCAGCACCCAGTGGTTTTCGTTAGGGAAGACGATCAGGCGGCTGTCGATGCCGCGCCGTTGCAGGGCGGTGAAGGTCGAAAGGCCCTGGGCGGTCGGGATGCGGAAGTCGCGGTCGCCCTGCACCACCAGCATCGGCGTCTTCCAGTTATCGACGTGGTTGGCCGGGTTGAACTTCTGATAGCCCTCCGGCTTGTCCCAAGGCGTGCCGCCGTATTCCCATTCGGTGAACCACAGCTCTTCGGTCGAATAGCCCATGCCGAAGGTGTCGAAGACGCCGTCGTGGTTGACCAGGCATTTGAATTCATTGGACCAGTTGCCGGCGATCCAGTTGATCATATAGCCGCCGTAGGAGGCGCCCAGCGCACAGGCGTTGTCGCCGTCCAGGAAGCTGTATTTCGCTTGAGCCGCCGCCCAGCCCTTCTGCAGGTCTTCCAGCGGGCGGTCGCCCCAATGCTGGCTGATCGCGTCGGTGAAGGCCTGACCGTAGCCGGTCGAGCCGTGGAAATCGATCATCACCACCGCATAGCCTGCGCCCGCATAGGTCTCGGGGTTCCAGCGATAGGACCAACCGTCTCCGAACGAACCCTGCGGCCCGCCGTGGATCAGGAAGGCGACCGGATATTTGCGGCCCTCGACGTATCCGGCCGGCTTGATGACATAGCCATGGACCGTCTCGTTGTTCCAGCCGGCGAAGCTGAACTGCTCATACTCGCCGAACTGCTTGGCGGCGAAGGCGGGGTTCGACTGCGTCAGACGGCGCGGCATTTCGCGACCCAGATAGGTCTTGAAATACAGGTCGCCCGGCTCGCGCAGGCTATCCTGGGCGAAGACGAAGCCCGACGGCGTCTGCTGGAAGGCCGAGACGTGGCCCGCGCCCGTGATCGGCGTCACCACGCCGTTGCGCGTATCCACCGAAAACAGCTTGGTCGAGCCGACGTCGCCCGCCGTCGTGTACAGCGTCTGGCCGTCGCGCGACCATTGCAGCGTGTCGGCCGAGCGATCCCAGTTCGAGGCGATCTCGCGCTTCTGGCCCGTTTCGACGTCCATCAGCACGATCTGATAGCGGTCGGCCTCGAAGCCCGGCCGCGCCATGGCGCGGTAGGCCAGGGTCCGTCCGTCTGGCGAGAAGACCGGGCCGGTGTCCCAGGCGTCGTTTCCGTCGGTCAGATTGGTGAAGGTGCCGTCGCCCGACAGGCCGTTGGTCTTCCACAGGTCGAAGTTGGTGCTCCACGGCTCGGTCTGACCGGCGAGACGCGCCGAGAAGACCACGGCGTCGCCCGCCGGGGTGAAGACGAACTCGCTTTCGTCGCCGAAGGGTTTGGAGGGCGTGTCGCCGTCGAAGCCCTTGGTGATCCAGACCGGCGTGCCCGTGGCCTTGCCGTCACGGCCGATCGACTGGACGAACAGATGGTTCTGGGTGTGGTCGTTCCAGGTGTCCCAGTGACGCACGAACATGCGGTCATAGACCTGGCCCGTCGTCTTCTGCTCGGCGATGGTCTTGCCCTGCTGGACCGAGGCGTTCAGGTCGGCCGCATTGGGATAGACGGCCAGCGACACCGCCACCTTGTCGCCCGACGGACTGATCCGATACGCGTTCACGTCGGTGGGCAGGTTCGTCACCTGAACCGGCGCCGACGTGGGCGAGGCCACGCGCCAGACCTGGCTCGCGCCCGACTTGCCCGACAGGAAGTACAGATTGCCGTCCCCGCCCCAGCGCGCGGTGTTGGCGCCCTGATCCGAGATGGCCAGGCGGCGCGGCGCCGTGTCCGGTGCGTTCAGGTCCAGGATCCACAGGCTGCCGGCGCGGCTGTTGGCCTGCACATCGGTGGTCGTTACCGAATAGACGACATAGCGGCCGTCCGGCGACACCTGCGGATCGCCCAGCCGGTTGGCCGAGATCATGTCCTGATAGGTGAAGGCGTCCGGCGTCGCGGGCGCGGCCGGAACCGGCGCGGGCGGCACCTGGGCCAGGGCAGGCGCGGCGCTCATCAGCGCAACAGCCGCGCAGGCGGCGGACAGAAGGGAACGGTGACGCATCAAGATCTTCCTCGCGAAGCTTTCTGGCCGCGAGGCGTAGCACCCTGCCAAGGCGCGTCAATGGGTCGCTCAGCCCGCCGGCGCCGTATAGCGACCCACCCAATCCAGGATTTCCTGCTGCCAATCGACCCAGGTGCGGGGTTTCAGCACCCAGTGGTTCTCGTCCGGCACATGGACGAACCGGCTGGGCACGCCCTTACGCTGAAGCGCCGAGAAGGTCGCCAGCCCCTGCTCCATCGGCACGCGGAAGTCCTTGGAGCCATGCAGCACCAGCATCGGCTTGTTCCAGTCGCCAGCATAGGTCTCAGGGTTGAAGGCGTCATAGACGGCCTTGCGCTCCCAGCTCGGTCCGCCGAACTCCCAGATGAAGTTGCCGATATCCATGGCGTTCATCAGCTGCGGCACATCGAACACCCCGGCGTGGTTAACCAGGCAGCGCCACGGCCCGTTCCACTTTCCGGCGATCATATTGACCATATAGCCGCCGTAGGAGGCGCCCAGCGCACAGGCCCGGTCGCCGTCGATCCACGGATTGTTCGACAGCGCGGCCGCCCAGCCCTTCTGCAAATCCTCCAGCGGCCGGTCACCCCAGTGATCGTTGATGGCGTCGGTGAAGGCCTGACCATAACCGGGCGAGCCGTGGAAGTTGATCATCACCACAGCATAGCCCGCCGCCGTATAGACCTGCGGATTCCAGCGGTAGGACCAGTTTTCGGTCCAGGGCGATTTCGGCCCGCCGTGGATCAGATAGACCGCCGGATAGCGCCGACCCTCGACCGCGCCCGCCGGCTTGAACACCCAACCCTGCACCGGCTCATTGTTCCAGCCGGCGAAGGTGAAGGCCTCGCCCTTGGGCAGGTCCAGCTGCGCCAGCACCTCGGCGTTCTGGCGGCTGATCTGGCGGGGTTCGCCGCGCGTCTGCACCAAGATCTGGGTCGGGGCGACGAAGCTTTCGTGAGCATAGGCCAGGACCCCGGCCTTCTCCTCATAGGCGCCGACCGTGCCGTTTCCGGTCAGGGGCGTGATCCGGCCGGTGCGGGCGTCGACCGAAAACAGCCGGTTCTGGCCCTCGTCCGCCGCCGAGACCAGCAGCGACCGGCCATCGGTGCGCCATTGCAGGCCGCCCGCGCCGCGATCCCAGTCGGTCAGCTTCCTCGCGCCGGAGCCATCGGCGGCCGCTACCCAGACCGCCGCCTGATCCCCGCCGACGTTCTCTCGCGGCGCCGACAGCCAGGCCAGTTGGCGACCGTTCGGAGAGAAGACCGGATTGCCGTCCGATCCCTTGTTGCCTTCCGTCAGATTGACCGGCGTCCCGCCGTCGAGCGCCACGCGGAAGACGTCGCTGTTGCTGGTGAAGGCTTCGCGCACGCCTTGCGTCTGCGTGCCGTAGACCAGGGTCCGGCCGTCCGGCGAAATGTCGAAACTGGAATCGCCGGCCGAGACATCGGCATCGAGGCCCGCCATCAGATCGCGTGGTTCGCCGCCACTCAAACCCGACCCGTTCAGCGGCTGGACGAACAGATGGGTGCGGCGTGTATCGACCCAGTGGTCGAAGTCGCGCAGCGGCAGACGGTCATAGGTCTGGAGCGTCGACTTGCCCCGGGCATCCAGCCGCGTCTTGGTGCAGGCCAGGGTGTCGCAATCGACGAAGACCGAGACGGCCAGGACCAGCGACTTGCCGTCCGGCGCGATGCGGAAGCCCGAGACGTCGAAAGGCAGGGTCGTCACCTGGGCCGCCGCCATGCCGGCCGCATCCGTGCGCCAGACCTGGTTCGATCCGCCCCGCGACGACAGGAAATAGATGGCCCCGCCGTCCGGCGCCCAGCGCGCGCCCGAGGCGCCGCCTTCGGAAATCGCCAACTTGCGCGGCTCGCCACCCGACACGTCCGCCAGCCACAGGCCGTTGACGCCTTTATTGCCGTCCCAGTCGGTGGTGCGCACGGCGTAGAGGATCTGGCGGCCGTCCGGCGAGACGCGCGGCTCGCTGACCCGCTCCATCATCGCCAGATCTTTCAGCGACAGGCCGCGCGGCTGAGCTTGGGGCTGGGCTGCCGGCGGCTCTGCAGCGGCAGGCACCGTCTGCTGGGCGAAGCTCGGCGCAGCGGCCAGGATCAGGCTTCCAAAGGCGACCGCCGCCATCCAGCGTGTACGCGTCATGTCTTCATCCCCCACAGCTTTTCGACAGTGATAGGGGCCGCCCGTCCGATCGCCAAGCGTCCAGGACGCCGCGCATCTTGCCCCCTCCGACCGAACCGGCGACAAGCGATCTTTCATGACCGCCGCCACCCTTCCCGCCCGCCGTCAGCCCCACATCGTCGATGTGCTGATCGCCGAACGCGCGCCGCGCCTGACCAGTTCGCCGCTGTGGCCGGTCGTGCGGCCGGCGCTCTACGGCGTGCTGGGCTATGGGGCGGCGGTGCGAATGGCCGACGCCATCCGCGACCTGTCGGGGACCGAGACCTTCGACTACGTCTCGGACCTGCTGAGGCTGAAGGTGACGACGACGAATCTGGAGCGCCTGCCCGCGACTGGCCGTTGCGTCGTCGTCTGCAACCACCCCACCGGCATCGCCGACGGGGTCGCCGTGTTCGACGCGATCAAGCAGCGGCGCAGCGACATGATCTTCTTCGCCAACGCCGACGCCATCCGCGTCTCGCCGCGATTGGACGAGACCATCATCCCCGTCGAATGGGTCCACGACAAACGCACCCGCGAAAAGACCCGCGCGACCCTGAATGCCGCCAGGGAGGCGTTCGAGGCCGAACGCTGCGTCGTCATGTTCCCCGCCGGTCGTCTGGCGCGCGAGAAGAACGGCGTCCTGACCGATCCCGAATGGGCCCCGACCGCCGCCTCCATGGCGCGCAAATACGGTGCGCCGGTCGTGCCCATGCATGTCACCGGCCCCTACAGCCGGCTGTTTCATCTGTTCGACAAGGTCTCGCGGGAGCTGCGCGACGTGACCCTGTTCCATGAGTTGCTGAACAAGGAAGGCAAGCTGTTCGGCGTCGATGTCGGCCTGCCCATTCCCGCCGACCGGCTGGACGTGGACGCCGCCAAGGCCACCGAGGCGTTGAAGACCTTCACCGAGCGCACCCTGGCCGCCGATCCTGATGCGGTGTTTCCATGAAGATAGCCCTGCCCGACCCCGAGGCCACCACCGCCCTGGGCCAGGCCATCGCCCCCCTGCTGGCGGCGGGCGACAGTCTGCTGCTCTATGGTCCGCTGGGCATGGGCAAGTCGACCCTGGCGCGCGGCTTGATCCGCGCCCTGACCACGCCGGACGAGGACGTGCCCAGCCCGACCTTCACCCTGGTCCAGTTCTACGAAAGCGACCCGCCGGTCGCCCATTTCGACCTCTACCGCTTGACCCGGCCGGAAGAGGCGTTCGAGATCGGGCTGGACGAGGCGCTGGACGAGGGGTGCGTCGTCATTGAATGGCCCGAGCGCCTGGGCGACGATCCCGGCCGGTTCCTAGGAGCGGACCAGCTGATCATCGAAATCTCCGAACAGGGCGACGGCCGCCTTGCGACCGTTTCCGGCGTAGGCCGATGGGAAACGGGGCTGAAGGAACTGCATGTCTGACCGCGAAACCCTCCGTCTCGACTTCCTGAAGGCCGCCGGCCTGGCCGACGCCGTGCGCGCGCCCCTGCCCGGCGACGCCTCGACGCGGCGGTATGAGCGGCTGACGCCGACGTCCGGTGCGACTCTGATGCTGATGGATCAGGCGCCCGCCGCCGAAAGCCGGCCGTGCGATCCGCGCTGGACGCCCGAGCAGCGTCGCGCCGCCGGCTGGAACGCCGTCGCCCGCCTGTCCGCCGGCCGGATTGAGGCCTTCGCCGCCGTCGCCGCCCATCTGAAGTCTCTGGGCCTGTCGGCCCCCGAAATCCCGGCCTTAGATGCCGTCAACGGCCTGGCCGTGCTGGAGGATTTCGGCGACGACCTGTTCGCCCGCGTGATCGCAAATGGCGCCGACGAGACGCCGCTGTATCTGGCCGCCATCGAGGCCCTGGCTGTCCTGCATGACGCCGGAACCCCGCTGCAGAACCTGAACGGCCCCGGCGGCGACTGGCCGTTGTTGACCTACGACGAAACGGCGCTTCAGGGCGGCGCCGATCTGTTCGTCGAATGGCTGCCGAAGCTCGACGACCGCGTCCGCTTCGACGCCACCGCCATCGCCGACTGGCGCGCCGCCTGGGCGCCGATCGTCGCCTCGGGTGCGGCCGGGGCGTCGGTCATGGCCCACCGCGACTATCATGCGGAAAACCTGATCTGGCTGCCCGAGCGCGACGGCCCGGCCCGCGTCGGCATGATCGACTTCCAGGACGCGGTGCGCGCCCACCCGTCGTGGGACCTGCACTCCCTGCTTCAGGACGCCCGCCGCGACGTCTCGCCGGCGCTGGAGGCCGAGGCGCTGGACCGCTATTTCGCCCTGCGGCCCCAGGTCGACCGCGCCGCCTTCATAGCCGACTACGCCGGCCTCGCCGCCCTGAACGAGGCGCGGATCATCGGCATCTTCGCCCGCCTGATCGCGCGCGACGGCAAACCGCGATACCGCCAGTTCCTGCCGCGCATGTGGCGACACCTGAACGCCAATCTGGAACAGCCGGCCCTGGCGCCCGTCGCCCGCTGGTTTGACAGCCACGTTCCCGCCGAGGTCCGCGCATGACCACTCCGAAGACGGCCCCCAAGACCGCAATGGTGCTGGCCGCCGGCCTGGGCACGCGCATGCGCCCCCTGACCGACGACCGGCCCAAGGCCTTGGTTGAGGTCCAGGGGCGCGCCCTGATCGACCATGTGCTGGACCGGTTGGCGGACGCCGGCGTCGAAAAGGCCGTGGTCAATGTCCACTGGTTCGCCGACCGACTGGAAGCGCATCTGGCGGCGCGCGGCCAAAATTCTAAAAATCGGGGCCCCGCAATCCTGATTTCCGACGAACGCGCCGAACTGCTGGAGACCGGCGGCGGGCTGAAGAAGGCTCACGCCCTGCTGGGCGAGGAGCCCGTCTTCGTCGCCAATATCGACAGTGTGTGGATCGACCGAGGCGACGCCCTCGCCGACCTCGTCCGCCTGTGGAACCCTGAGACGATGGACGCCGCCCTGCTGCTGGCCCGCCGCGAAGGCTCCATCGGCTTTGAGGGCGACGGCGATTTCTTCATGGCCGACGACGGAAAGCTGACCTTCCGTGGCGACGCCCCGTCCGCGCCGTTCGCCTATATGGGCGTCCACATCACCCGGCCGGGCTATGCAGATCGCGGCCCCGACGGCCCCTTCTCCCTCAGCCCCCTTTGGCGCAACTCCGCCGCTGAGGGACGTCTGTTCGGCTGTGTCCTAGACGGAGACTGGATGCACGTCGGCGACCCGCAGGCGCGGGATGAAGCCGAGGCGAAACTGGCGGGAGAGGCGTGAGCGTCTTCGATCCCTTCCTCGGCGACACGCCGCGCTGGTACGCCATCCCCGCGCACCGGCCGTTCCTTGAAGACCTGGCCGCCGGCGTCCTGGCCTGGCTGGGCGATCTGCCGCCCGAAACCCTGTCGGACGCCACCATCCTGTTGCCCAACCGCCGGGCGGCGCGCGCCTTCACCGGCGCCCTCTCCAAGCTGTCGCAGGGTCGCCCCGTTCTGCTGCCTCAGGTGCGGCCGCTAGGCGATCTGGAGGAGGACGAGCCGCCGTTTACGCCCGGCGCCCTGGGTCTGGACCTGCCGCCCGCCATCCCCGCCCTGACCCGCCGGTTCGAGATGGCGCGGATGATCGTCGAACAGTTCGATGCGTCCCTGAGCCCGATGCGCGCGCTGGACCTCGCCGATGCGCTCGGCGGCTTCCTCGATTCCTGCCAACTGGAAGAGGTTCAGAACCCGGAGCGGATCGCGACCCTGGTCGACGGCGAAATGGCCGAACACTGGGAACGGTCGGCCGAGTTCCTGGGCTTGGCGGTCGAGGCCTGGCCGAAGCGTCTGGCCGAACTGGGTCTGGTCGATCCGGCCTGGCGTCGCGCGACCCTGCTGCGCCGCCTCGCCGACCTGTGGGACCGCGAGCCGCCGCGCCAGCCCGTCATCGCCGCCGGTTCGACCGGCACCGTCCCCGCCGCCGGCGACGTCCTGAAGGCCGTGGCGAGGGCGCCGCTGGGCTGCGTCGTCTTGCCCGGCCTCGACCTCGATCTAGACGCCGGCGTCTGGGACCGGCTGGACGAACAGCATCCGCAAAGTGCGATGAAGCGGCTGCTGGACCGCTGCGAGATCGCGCGCGAAACCGTCCGCCCCTGGTTCCGTCCCGCCATTCCCACCGCCGTCGAGGCGCGCGGACTGGCGCGCCAGCGGTTGGTCAACGAGGCCCTGCGTCCCGCCGAGGCTACCGACGACTGGCGCCGCGCCATCCGCGACATCCGCTCAGCCGCCGCCGCGCGCAGCGAGGCGCGCGACCCCATCGCCGAAGGGCTTCAGGGCCTGTCCCTATTGACCGTCCGCGCCGAGGAAGAGGCCGCCGCCGCCATCGCCCTGATGATGCGCGAGACGTTGGAAACGCCGGGCAAGACCTGCGCCTTGGTCACGCCAGATCAGGCCCTGGGCCGTCGCGTTACCGCCCGGCTGGAGCGCTGGGGCGTCATCCCCGATTCGTCCGCCGGCGCCCCTCTGTCGCGCCTGCCCGCCGGCGCCCTGGTCGATCTGTGCGCCCGCTGGATCGCCGATCCGGTCCAGCCGCATCTGCTGCTGGCCGTCGTCAAACATCCGCTGGTCCGGTTCGACCTGGGCGACGCCTCTCAAGCGGCAGCCGTCGCCGCGTTGGAGGAACACGCCCTGCGCGGCCCCCGTCCACGCGACTTCGCCGCCATCCATCGCCGTCTGCTGGAAGCGGTGCAGCCCGACCGGCGCGGCAAGGCGCCGCCGGAATGGAAACAGGTCCGGCTGTCGGCCGCGACCCGCCTGGTCGATCAGCTTCAGGCCGCCGTCGAGGCCGCGACCGCCGTGTTCACCCCCGATGCGGGTCTGAACGTCGCCGCCTCGGCCCTGACCCGGCTGATCGAAACCCTGGCCGGCCAGAACGCCTGGGCCGGCCCCGACGGTGAGGCGGCCGCCGCCTTGTTGTCTGGCTTGATCGAGGGCGGGGCGTCGCTCGGCCTCATCCGCCGCGGGGAACTGGCCGAACTGGTCACGTCCCTGGTCAAGGAAAACGTCGTGCGCACCGGCGGCGCCACCCATCCGTCGCTGCGTATTCTCGGGGCCATCGAGGCGCGTCTGGTCAGGGCGGACCGGATGATCCTTGCCGGGCTGGAGGAAGGCGCCTGGCCCCAGGCAGCCCCGACCGATCCCTTCCTGTCGCGCCCGATGCGCAAGGCTCTGGGCCTGCCCCCGCCCGAACGCCGCCTGGGCCAGACGGCGCAGGACTTTGTCCAGGCCGCCTGCGCCGATGAAGTCATCCTGATCCACAGCGAGCGGCGCGGCGGCCAGCCCGCCGTCCGCTCGCGCTGGTTGTGGCGACTGGAGATGCTGACGCGCGGCGCGAACGCTGTCGAAACGCCCGTCGCCATCGCCCGCCCGGCCGCCGTCATCGACTGGGCCCGCGCCCTGGATGCGCCGCCGCCCGGCCCGCCGCAGTTCGCCAAACGCCCAGAGCCGCGCCCGCCCGTGCATCGCCGTCCGCGCAGCCTGTACGTCACCCGTATCGAACGCTGGGTGCGCGATCCCTACGCCATCTACACCCTGTGGGTGCTGGGGCTGGAGGCGATGGAGCGGCCCGGCGCGTCTGCCGAAGCGCTCGCTCGGGGCAACGCCGTCCACGCCGCCATCGAGCGGCTGACGCTGGACTGGCCGAACGACCTGCCCGACGACTGCGAGGCCATCCTGCACGACCATCTGCTGCGCGAACTGGGCGCGCGCGGGTTCGAGGATGCGGCCATGGCGCGTGAGGCGCCGCTGGCCCGCAACTGCGCCCGCTGGCTGACCGAGTTCGAGCGCCGGCGTCGGGCGCGCGGCGTCGATATCCTGGTGGAACAGCAGGGGACGATGACCTTCGACGCCCCCGCTGGCCCCTTCACGGTCAAGGCCTTCGCCGACCGGATCGAGCTGGCGTCCGACGGGGCGGCGGTCATGGACTTCAAGACCGGGGCGGCGCCGTCCGCCAAACAGGTCAAGTCCGGCTTCGCCCCCCAGCTGACCCTGACCGCCGCCATCCTGGCCGACGGCGGGTTCAAGCACACCAACGGCCCGGTCACACCCGACGAACTGACCTATGTCCGCGTGGTCGGGCGCAAGACGGCGGGCGAAGTCGTCACCCGCGCCTCGGGCTCTGAGGCCGCCGACCTGGCCCAGGCGGCGCTGGACGGGCTGAAGCGCCGGGTCGCTCGTTTCGACGACGAGAACACGCCTTACGTCTCTTGGGCCGCGCCTCAGTTCATGGGCAACCAGGGCGGCAACTACGATCATCTGGCCCGCGTCTGGGAGTGGTCGGTGATCGGCGATGGGGACGAAGAATGAGCATCGCCCCTCAGATCGTCGCCGCCGACCCGCGCCTGACCGTCTTCGTCACCGCCAACGCCGGTTCGGGCAAGACAACCACCCTGGTCAACCGGGTGGCGCGGCTGCTGCTGGATCAGGTCGATCCCGGCGCCATCCTGTGCGTCACCTACACCAAGGCCGCCGCCGCCGAGATGCAGGCCCGGCTGTTCGACCAGTTGGGCGGCTGGGCCGTGCTGGACGACGCCGCCCTGTCGCGTGAACTGGCCCGGCTGGACGACGGCGACCCGCAGGCGATGGATCACGCCGCCCTGTCCCGCGCCCGCAAGCTGTTCGCCCGCGCGCTGGAGACGCCGGGCGGCCTGAAGATCCAGACCATCCACGCCTTCTGCGAAAAGCTGCTGCGCCGGTTCCCGCTGGAGGCCGGGGTCTCGCCCCGCTTCACCGTGCTGGAAGATCAGGCCGCGACCGCCCTCAGCCACGCCGCGCGCGAAGACCTGGCCCGCGCCGCCGTCGCCGATCCTGACGGCCCCATCGGCCAGGCCTACAGCCATTTCGCCGTCGAACTGGACTGGCAGCGGTTCCAGGCCCTGCTGTCGATGATCGAGGCCAAGCGCGCCGATCTGCTGGACTATATCGACCGCGCCGAGGCCGGGACCGCGCCCGATCCCTGGTCCTTGACCGGCGCCGAGCGCGACCGCAGCCCGGAGGAGCTGGAGCGCGACTTCGTCGCCTTCATCGATCCCGGCGAATGGAACCGCATGGCCGAGGCCATGGAAACCGGCTCGGCCAATGACAAGAAGATCGCCGACGCCATGAGCGTCGCCGCCCCCCCCTACGCCGGGTTCGCTGCCCTTGCCGGGGTCTTCTGCACCCAAGCGGGCGAACCGCGAAAGAGCATGGGCACCAAGTCGGCGCCGCAGGGCGCGGTCGGCTGGCTGCTGGACCTCCAGACCCAATTCCTCGCCACGCGCGAAGCCCTGCGCAAGGCCAAGGTCGCCGACGATACGGTCAAGGTCCTGACCCTGGCCCGCGCCCACGCCGCCTTTTACGAAGCGGCCAAGGCCCAGCGCGGGGCGCTGGACTTCCCCGACCTAGTCGCGCGCGCCGCCGCCCTGCTGACCCAAAGCGGCGCCGCCGCCTGGGTGCTGTACAAGCTGGACGGCGGGGTCGATCACGTCCTGATCGACGAGGCCCAGGACACCGCCCCCGAGCAATGGGCCATCGTGCGCGCCCTGACCGGCGAGTTCTACTCCGGCGAAAAGTCCGGCCGCACCGTCTTCGCCGTCGGCGACGAGAAACAGTCGATCTACTCGTTCCAGGGTGCCCGACCCGAACGGCTGCGCCAGGAACGCGGCGCCTTCCTCGCTCTGGCCGAGGGCGCCGGCGAACCGTTCGCCGGGCCGGAACTGAACACCTCCTACCGCTCCACCGAAGAGGTGCTGGCCTTCGTCGACGCCGTCTTCGCCGATCCCGACCGCACCCGCGCCCTGACCGGCCCGCAGGGCGACATCGCCCGACACGTGCCCGCCCGCATTGGCCAGCACGGCGCCGTCGACCTGTGGCCCCTGTTCCTTGACGAGCCCGCGCCCGAAACCGACGCCTGGGACGATCCCGTCGATCAGGAAAGCGCCGGCAGCGCCAGGAAGCGCCTGGCCCGCGACCTGGCCCGCGAGATCCGCCGCCAGGTCGAAAGCGGCGTCGCCGTCTTTGATCGCAGCACCCGCGACCTGCGCCCCGCCGGCTATGGCGACTACATCGTCCTGGTCCGACGTCGCGACGCGACGTTCGAAGAAATCATCCGCGCGCTGAAGACGGAAGGTCTGCCCGTCGCCGGCGCGGACCGGCTGAAACTGTCCAGCCATATCGTCTTCGACGACCTGATCTCGCTGGCGCGTTTCGCCCTCTTCACCGACGACGACCTGTCCCTGGCCGAGGTGCTGCGCAGCCCGCTGTGCGATGTGGACGAGGACGGCCTGTATGCGCTGGCCGGGCGCGAAAACCGCAAGGCCGGCCAGCTGTGGCGCGACCTACGCGACCGGGCGCACGAACGCCCCGAATGGGCCCGCGCCCGCGATGCATTGCAGGCCGCCATCGGCGCGCGCGGCGGCGATCCCTTCGCCTTCTTCTCCCAGGCCCTGAACCGGGTGGACGATACGGGGCGGTCCGGCCGCGCCCGCATCCTGGCCCGGCTGGGGCGCGAGGCGGAAGAAGCGATCGACGAAACCCTGAACCAGGTGCTGGCCGCCGAGAACCGGGGCGCGATCGATCTGGAAACCTGTCTGGCTCAGCTGGAGGCCGCCGACGTCGAGGTGAAGCGCGAACTGGAAGGCGCGCGCGGCGAGGTCCGCGTCATGACCGTCCACGGCGCCAAGGGTCTGGAGGCGCCCATCGTCATCCTGCCCGACACCACCATGAAGGCGAAGGCGCAAGGTCCGTCGCTGATGCCTGCGGTCACGCCGGAGGGCGAGGGCGAGGCCTGGCTGATGGCGCCCGGCTCGGCGAAGGACGACTGTCCGGCCTCGGCCGACGCCCGCGCCGCGCGCCAGGCCCGCACCGACGACGAGACCCTGCGCCTGCTCTATGTCGCCCTGACCCGCGCGCGCGACCGCGTCATCGTCATGGGCCGCGCCTCAAGCCGGGGTGCCGAGGCCGGCAGCTGGTGGTCGATCCTTGAGGAAACCTTCGACCGCCTGGGCGATCAGGTGCGCGAAGTCGAGAACGGCGTGCGTCGCTATGGCGTCGACCCCGAGCGTCGCCCGGTCGCCGCCGATGAAGTCCGGCCCGCCGCCGTCCTGCCCGCCTGGGCCGCCTCGCCGCCGCCGGCCGACGCCGCCGCCCGCTTCGCCTCGCCGTCGCGGATGGAGGGCGGCGCGATCCGGATCCCCGCCCCTTCGCCCCTGGCCCGCAGCGCGGCAGGCGGGGCATCGCTGGGCCGATTCCGGCGCGGCGACCTGATCCACCGTTTGCTGGAACGCCTGCCCGAGATCGCGACCACCGACCGCCCCGACGCCGCCCGGCGCCTGCTGGCCCGCGAGACCGATCTGGACGAGGTCCAGCGCGCCGAGATGATCGCCGCCGCCTTCTCTGTGCTGAACGACGCCCGCTTCGCCCCGGTCTTCGGTCCCGGCTCCCGCGCCGAGGTCGCCCTGACGGGATCTGCGCCCGACCTGCCGCCCGGCGTCGCCATCAACGGCCGCATCGACCGGCTGGTGGTCACGCCTGAGAAGGTTCTGGTCGTCGATTACAAGACAAACCGCCCTGCGCCAGACGCCGTCGAGGCGGTCGATCCCGCCTATGTGCTGCAGGCCGCCGTCTATGTCGCCGTGCTGAAGCGCCTCTATCCCGACCGCCCCGTCGAGGCCGCCCTGGTCTGGACCGACGGGCCCAAGTTGATGCCCATTCCCGAAACCCTGCTGGCGGCGGCGCTTGCGGGCAGTTGAATTGCCCGCGATTCGCTCCCACATCTGTGACCGAACCCGGACGCTCCGGCCAACACCAACCTGCGCTCACGTAGCGAGGCGCCGCGCGCCGAGCGATAGCGCCCAAGGAGCCATTTATGGCGACAGTTAAAGTCACCGACGAAAGCTTTGACGCCGACGTCCTGAAATCCTCGACCCCGGTCCTGGTCGATTTCTGGGCCGAATGGTGCGGCCCCTGCAAACAGATCGGCCCGGCGCTGGAACAGATCGCCGACGAACTGGGCGGTCAGGTCACCGTGGCCAAGATCAACATCGACGACAGCCCCATGACCCCGTCCAAGCTGGGCGTGAAGGGCATTCCGACCCTGATGCTGTTCAAGGACGGCCAGATGGCTTCGATGAAGGTCGGCGCCATGCCCAAGGGCAAGATCGTCGAATGGCTGGCCGAGGCCGGCGTCAAGGCCTGAGCCTTTTTGACCCCGTCAGATCAAGCGCCCGCCGGTCCGACCGGCGGGCGTTTTTCATGTTAGGATGGCGCCATGAGCGACGAAGACACCCCGAACCCGGCTGACGACATCCCCGGCGAGACCCCGGTCCAGAAGGCCCTGCGGCTGAAGACCGCCAAGCTGGATGCGCGCGCCAAGCCGCCGCGCGGCGGTCGCTTCCAGCGCGAACAGGCCGCCCGCATCGCCGCCGGCAAGTCCAAGCCCTGGATGACGCGCTAGACGGGCCAGGTCTCCTCGCTGGCGCCTAGGACCTCGCCTGCCAGGTACAGCGATCCGCAGATGGCGACCCGGCCTGCGCCCAGGCGCAGCGCCAGGTCCAGCGCCTCGGAAACCGAACCCGCCGGGGTCGCCGCTAGCCCATGCCCGCGCGCCACGGCCGCCAGGGCCGTCGGCTCGGCCGCCGCACCATCAAAGCCGACGGTGAAGACGGTGGCCTGGCTGTCCTTCAGCGCAGCGAAGAAACCGCCCGCATCCTTGTTGTTCAACATGCCGCAGATCAGGGCCAGGGGACGCGGGGCCCGCGCCTGACGCTCGGCCAGAAACGCCGCCAGCGCCCGCGCCGCATGCGGATTATGCCCCCCGTCCAGCCACAGCTCCGCCTCCGCCGCCTTGGCCGCAGCACCGTATGGCCCCGCCGAAATCCGTTGCAGACGCGCGGGCCAGCGCACGCGCTTCAGCCCTTCGGCGATCGCAGCCTCCGGCAGGTCCAGTTCGACCGCCGCCGCCACGGCCAGGGCCGCATTGTCAATCTGGTGCGCGCCTGCCAGGGCCGGCGCCGGCAGGTCCATGAACAGTTCGGCCGTCTGGAACGCCAGACCGCCCCGCTCGGCCCAGGCGTCGAAATCGACCCCCAGCACGTTCAGCCGCGCATGGACGTCGGCGGCGCGACGTTCAATGGCGGCCATCGCCTCTTCCTTCTGACGCGCGATCACGGCCGGCGCTCCAGCCTTCAGCACACCCGCCTTTTCCGAGGCGATGGCGGCCAGATCCGTGCCAAGGAACTCCGCATGATCGTAATCGACCGGCGCGATCACGCTGAGCAGCGGCCGCTCGATCACGTTTGTCGCGTCCAGAACCCCGCCCAGACCCACTTCGATGATGGTCAGGTCGGCGGGCGTCTCGGACATGGCCAGGAAGGCGGCGGCGGTGGTGCTTTCGAACACCGTGGCCTCGCTGTCCGTTTCGGCCATGACCGCCTCGATCCGGTCCAGGATCGCGTTCAGATGGCCGTCCTCGATCAGCGTTCCAGCCAGCCGGATCCGTTCATTGAACCGCACCAGGTGAGGCGAGGTATAGGCGTGCACCTTCAGCCCCGCCGCCTCGGCGATGGCGCGGATCAAGGCGACGGTCGACCCCTTGCCATTGGTACCCGCCACATGGATCACCGGCGGAAGCTTGTGCTGCGGATCGCCAAGGGCCGCGCACAGCACGCGCATTCTTTCCAGCGAAAGGTCGATCCGCTGGGGGTGGCGCGCGCGTAGTCGTTCGGAGACGGGATCCATCCGCCTCCTTTACCCCCTGATTTCGAGAACCGCGACATGACTTCCAGGCCGCAGATCAGAACCGCGGCGCGAATTGTCCTCGCGGCCGTCTTCCTGGGAGCAGGGGTGCTGCATCTGATGGTCCCCGGCCCCTTCGTGCGGATCACGCCGGCGTGGATTCCGCAGCCGGCCCTGGTCGTGGCCCTGACGGGGATCGCCGAACTGCTGGGCGCGGCGGGCTTGCTGATCCCGCGCCTGCGGGTCGCCGCCGGCTGGGCGCTGGCCGCCTACGCCGTCTGCGTCTACCCGGCCAACATCCAGCATGTCGTGAACTTCATGACCTCGGGCGCAGGATTAGGCTGGGCCTATCACGGCCCGCGCCTGCTGTTTCAGCCGGTCATCGTTTGGTGGTGCCTGTGGGCCTCGACCGCGATCGACTGGCCCTTCAGACGGTCTCAGGCGGCGGCGCGGGTTCCGCCCATCAGCATGGACAGGATCTGACCCAGGGTGCGCGGCAGGTCGGCGCGGGTCACGACCCGGTCCACCATGCCCTTTTCCTGCAGATATTCGGCGCGCTGGAAGCCGGGCGGCAGCTTCTCGCGGATGGTCGCCTCGATCACGCGCGGTCCGGCGAAACCGATCAGGGCGCCCGGTTCGGCCAGATGCACATCGCCCAGCATGGCGTAGGAGGCCGTCACCCCGCCCGTCGTCGGGTCCGTCAGGACCACGGCGTAGGGCAGTCTGGCGTCTTTCAGCTCTTCGATTGCCAGGGTGGTGCGCGCCATCTGCATCAGCGACAGGGCGCCCTCCTGCATCCGCGCGCCGCCGGCGGCGGTGAAACAGACCAGCGGAACCTTGCGGCTCACCGCCTCGCGCGCCGCCTTGATGAAGGCTTCGCCCGCCGCCATGCCCAGCGACCCGCCCATGAAGGTGAAATCCTGAATAATCACGACCGCGTTCTGACCGCCGACCGAACCATAGCCGATGGCCATGGTGTCCTTGCGGCCCGCGGCCTTGCGCGCGGCGTTCAGGCGATCCTTGTAGGATTTGCCGTCCGAGAATTTCAGCGGATCTTCCGGCACGTCCGGCGTGTCGATGGCCTGGAAGACGCCGCCGTCGAAGGTGGCCTTCAGGCGGGTCGGCGCATCGATGCGCATATGCCGGCCCGACGGCGTCACCCAAAGGGCGGCCTCCAGGTCCGAGCGATACAGCATCTCGCCGCTGTCGGGATCCTTGACCCAGAGATTGTCCGGGGTGTCGCGGCGCGACACGATCTTGCGGACGCCGGGCGCAAAGCGGCTCAGCCAGCCGCCGCGCTTTTCCTGAGGCTTGGTCTTGTCGTTCATCCGCGCGCTCTTAGACGGTTTCCGCCACGGAAGCACTAGCGGCGACGGATCGAACCGCATCGCCCAGCGCCTTCACCCGGGCCAGAACGCGCGCCGCGACGGGTTCGTTCGTCTCCAGCGCCGCCGCCACCTCGTCCACCAGGGCCGAGCCGACGACCACCGCATCGGCGACGCGGGCGATCTCGGCGGCCCGTTCAGGCGTCTTGACCCCGAAGCCGACCGCGACCGGCAGGCCCGAGGCCTTGCGCACCCGCTCCACGGCCGGCGCCACGACATCCGCGTTCGCTTCCTTGACGCCCGTCACGCCCGCGACGGCGACATAATAGACAAAGCCCGAGGTGCCCTGGACAACGATCTTCAGCCGGTCGTCATCCGAGGTCGGCGTCGCCAGTCGGATCAGCGAAATCGACACCTTATCCAGCGCCTCGATCAGCGGGCCGGCCTCTTCCGGGGGGCAGTCCACGACGATCAGCCCGTCGATGCCGCAGTCGGCCGCATAAGCGGCGAAGGCGTCATAGCCCAGGCTCTCGATCGGGTTCAGATAGCCCATCAGCACGATGGGCGTCGCGTCGTCGCCCTTACGGAATTCCTTGGCCAGATCCATGGTCGAGCGCAGGCCAAAACCCGCCGCCATGCCGCGGATCGCCGCCCGCTGGATCGGCGGCCCCTCGGCCATCGGATCGCTGAACGGAAAGCCCAGTTCGATGATGTCGGCGCCCGCAGCCGGCAGGCCGTTCAGGATCGCCAACGCCTCTTCGCGCGACGGATCGCCGCCCATCACATAGGGAATGAAGGCCGCACGGCCCTCGGCCTTCAGCGCCTTGAAGCGCGCGTCGATACGGGCGGTGGTCATTGCTGCGCCGATCCGGATGGAGTTGGCTCAGTGACGGTCGGCGTGGAAGTCTCCGTGCAGACAGGGATCGTCGCGAAAGCGAGAAAGGCGGGCAGTTCCGCCGCCGCCGTCTTGGTCGTATCGTAAAAGGCCATCATCTGCATGCCGTCGCAGCCACCGCCCTCGTGGCGCTTTATGAAGACGATGCGATTGTCGTCGCCACCAGCGTCAAGCCAACCTTTCGTCTTGAGATCCGCGATATAGGCGTCGGCCAGGGCGCCGATCTGGCCCAGTTGCGCGGTCACGCACCAAGCGCGCCCCGTCAGATTGTTCAGTCCCCCGCAATCGGGCGACAACTCGGCGCCGGGCAGCAGCCCGACAACGGCCGGCCCCCGCTGCGCCGACTGCGGCGCAGCGGGGGCCGGCGTCGGGGTAGGCGTCTGGGCCTGCGCAGCGGCGGCGGACAGGCTCAGGACGGCTGTCGCCGCAAGAAGGGTACGGATCACAGGTTCACTCCCAGATGTTTGGCGACCTGGAAGATGTCCTTGTCGCCGCGCCCCGACATCAGCAGGACGACGTCGCCGCCCTTGCCGACTTCGCGCGCCACTTCGCCCGTCCGCGCCAGGGCGTGGGCCGGCTCCAGCGCCGGAATGATGCCTTCCAGCTTCGAGCACAGCTGGAAAGCTTCCAGCGCCTCATTGTCGGTCGCTGAGCGGTATTCGGCCCGGCCGATGTCGTGCAGCCAGGCGTGTTCCGGCCCGATGCCGGGATAGTCCAGCCCGGCCGAGATCGAGTGGCCCTCGACGATGTTGCCGTCCTCGTCCTGCAACAGGTACGTCCGGTTGCCGTGCAGCACGCCCGACCGCCCGCCCTTCAGCGAGGCCGCGTGATCCGGGGTATCCAGACCATGGCCGGCCGCTTCGACACCGATCAGGCGCACGCCCTCGTCCTCGATGAAGGGGTGGAAGGCGCCGATGGCGTTTGACCCGCCGCCGATGCAGGCGACAACCGCTTCGGGCAGCTTGCTCATCCGGGCCATCGACTGGCTCTTGATCTCCTTGCCGATCACCGACTGGAAATCGCGCACCATGGCCGGATAAGGGTGCGGACCCGCCGCCGTGCCGATGATGTAATAGGTGTCCGAGACGTTGGTGACCCAGTCGCGCATCGCCTCGTTCATCGCGTCCTTCAGGGTCGCAGCGCCGGCCGTGACCGAGAAGACTTCCGAACCCAGCAGCCGCATGCGGAAGACGTTCGGCTGCTGCCGCTCCACGTCCACCGCGCCCATATAGACGGTGCAGGGCAGGCCAAAGCGCGCCGACACGGTCGCCGAGGCGACGCCGTGCTGACCCGCGCCGGTCTCGGCGATGATGCGGGTCTTGCCCATGCGACGGGCCAGCAGGATCTGGCCCATGCAGTTATTGATCTTGTGCGCGCCCGTGTGGTTCAGGTCCTCGCGCTTCAGCCAGATGTTGGCGCCGCCGAAATGTTCGGTCAGGCGCTCGGCGAAATACAGCGGGCTTTCGCGACCGACATAGTGGGTCAGAAAGCTGTCCAACTCGGCCTGGAAGCTGGGGTCTGCCTTGGCCGCCTTATAGGCCGCATCCAGCTCGTGGATCAGCGGCATCAGGGTCTCGGCGACGAACTGCCCGCCATAGGGACCGAACCGCCCCTGCGCGTCCGGCCAGGCATAGGCGTTCGACAGCGGCTGGGTGGAATCGGCGGCTTGGATGGAGGTTTGGGCGTTCACGGTTTCGACTTTCACGCGGAGAGGCGTCGCAATTACGACCGGCGCGCGTTTTGGATGAAGGCCGCGATCCGGTCGGCGTCCTTAACACCCGGCGCGCTTTCCACGCCAGAGGACACATCGACCATGGGCGCGCCCGTCATCTTCAGCGCCTCGGCGACATTGTCCGGATTCAACCCGCCCGCCAGGAACCACGGACGGCGGAAGGCGCGACCGGCCAGCAGGGTCCAGTCGAAGGCCACCCCATGCCCTCCGCTGTAGAATGCCCCCTTGGGCGCTTTGGCGTCCAGCAGCAGGTGGTCTGCCGACGCTTCCATCGCTTCCAGTCCGATTAGGTCTTCTGCGCCGGACACCCCCACCGCCTTAATCACTGGAATTTCCCAGTCGGTCCGTGCGTTGCGAACCTGAAGCGGCGTTTCGCGACCATGTAGCTGGATCATGTCGGGCCGAAGGTCGTGAACAAGATCGTCCATCTCAGCACCGACCATGTCGGCAAACAACAACACGGTTTTCGCTCGGCCGCGCGCCCGATCCACCAGCCGCTTAGCTAAGGCCGGCCCGGCGTACCGGGGACTGGCCTTGACCATCACGAAGCCGACGAAATCCGCCCCAGCATCCAGCGCGGCATCCAGCGTGTTCGGCGTGGTCAGCCCACAAATCTTGATCTTCGTCGTCATGGCACGATCACCGAAAGGCCGATGTCGCGCGCGACTGCGGCCATATCTTCATCAAGCGTCGCCAGACTGCACCCATGTTTGACGGACAGCGCCAGATGAAGGGCATCAGGAGCCCGCAGTCTCACATCGTTTTTGACCAGACGGCGCGCTTCAGCCATGTCGCAATCTGCGACAGGCAGAACGACCCGGCTCTCCAGCCATTGGTCCAGCTGCAGTTCGAACTCGCGACGACTTCTGTCTGGCAGAGTGCGCATCCGCGTCTTCACAGCCAAGGCGGACGAAAACTCCGTGAGGGTCCAACTGCTCATCACGAAAGCGTCGACGCCCGCGATCCAGAGCGAGGCCCGCTCGGTGTGCTTGTCGTTGTGAAACAGAGACACCAGGACACTGGTGTCCAGATAGACGGTCAAACCTCTTCATCCCGCATCTTGCGGACCAAGGTCACCGAATCCATCGCCGCCTCCGATTTGATCCTCACGCGCTTGAGCCAATCCATGTCGATCGGTCCCGACGTCGGAACGGCCTCCTGCGCCGGCTCCAGCCGCGCGATCGGCACGCCACGTCGCGTGATGGTCACGGCCTCTCCCGCCAACATGCGATCCAGCAGCTTGGGTAGGTTGTTCTTGGCTTCGGCGACGGAATAGCTGGACATGGCCATCAAGATAGCCATCGGACCGCCCGATGTCCATCAGGCGAAGATCGAGGCGACCTCGTTCGTCGTCGCCAGCCGCCACTGACCGGGCGCCAGATCGGCGGGCAGGCCAAGTCCGCCCAGCCGTTCGCGATGCAGGGTCTCGACGTGGTTGCCGGCGGCGGCGAACATCCGGCGCACCTGGTGATAGCGGCCCTCCGTCACCGTCAGCAGGGCCTCGGTCGGCGACACCACCTCCAGCACCGCCGGCGCCAACGGCTTGTCCTCGCCCTCCAGCACCAGCTCGCCCGAGGCGAACAGCGCGCCTTCCGTGCCCGTCAGCGGTCGCGCCAGACCCGCCCGGTAAACCTTGGCCACATGGCGTTTGGGCGAAATCACCCGGTGCAGCAGATCGCCGTCGTCGGTCAGCAGCAGCAGGCCCGTCGTCTGCTTGTCCAGCCGTCCGATGGTCGAGATGGCGGGATCGCGCGCCCGCCAACGTCCCGGCAGGATGTCATAGACCAGCGCCCCCTCTTCCTTGTGTGAGCAGGTCATGCCCAGCGGCTTGTTCAGCAGGATCACCAGCCCTTGCACGGGGTCCAGCGGCTCGCCGTCGATCTCCATTCGCGTGGGCAGGTCCGGCGTCACCGCAATGCGTTTGGACACGTCCGTCAGGTCCGCCCCGTCCAGCACGATGCCGCCCGCCTTGGCCATCCGCGCCATTTCGGCGCGTGAACCATAGCCCATCGAGCCCAGCAGACGATCGACCCTCGACGTCGGGACTTTCTTCATGCGCTACCGCCCTTCGGACTGCTTGAGCGCGGTCACTTTACCGCCTCGAACAGCTTGTAGCCGCCCGCCTCGGCGACCAGCCGCACCCGCTTGAACGCCGCGTTCAGCTCGGCCTCATAGGGCAGGTGCCGGTTGGCCACGACCCAGGCGACGCCGCCCTTTTTCAGAAGCTCGGCCGCCTTGCGGATGAAGGCCTGACCCAGCCGCCGGTCCTCGGCCCCGCCGTCGTGGAAGGGGGGATTGCTGACCACGAAATCCTTGTCGCCCTTGGCGTCCAAGGTGCGGGCGTCAGACCACCAAACCTTGGCGCGGTCGTCCTCGATATTGCGTCGAGCGGCCTGGATGGCGCGCCGGTCCAGATCGACCATCTTCAGCTTGGTCACGGCGGGCGAGCGCAGCACCACGATCGACAGCGCGCCATAGCCGCAGCCCAGATCGACCCCCTCGCCCTTCATCGCCGGCAGATGTTGGGCCAGCAGCGCCGAACCCGGATCGATACGGTCCCAGGCGAACACGCCGGGCTGGGACCAGGCTTCCAGTCCCGGCACGATCTGCGGCCCGCCGGCGGCGATGGCCTCGTCCAGCCCCTCGACCGTTTCGGGCCTGATGACGACGCAGCGGCGGTGATGCGCCTTGGCGGTCTCGGCGACCTCGAGCCCGAACGCCTTCAGCTCCTTGCCCAGGCGCGATCCGCCCTTGTCCTTGGGCGCCATGACATCCAGCCGTCCGCCGACCTTCAGCGCCCTCAGCGCCAGGGCCAGCACATAGCGCCGCTCCAGCACGCCGGGCGGGGCGTAGATCATGACGCTGTCGGCCGAGCCGGGGTCCTGCGCCTCCAGCGCCGCCGAGTCGGGGATCAGGGGCGAGGTCTGGATTGCATCGCCGGGCGGATCGAAGACGACCGGCGGGCGGCCATACAGCAGCGTGGTCATGGTCTCAGAACCCCGCCTGCAACAGCGCCAGACCCACGACCCCCACCACGATCCGCCACCAGGCGAAGACGCCGAACCCGCGCCTGGACACGAAATCCAGCAGGAACCGCACAACGGCCAGGGCCGAGATGAAGGCCACGACGAAACCCACGACGATCAGGCCGATGTCGCTGAAATCCAGCGTCTTGTGGTTCTTCAGCAGGTCATAGGCCACCGCCGCCCCCATGGTGGGCAGGGCCAGAAAGAAGCTGAACTCGGCCGCCGACCGCTTGTCGGTCTTCAGCAGCAGGCCGCCGGCGATGGTGGCGCCGGACCGCGACACGCCGGGGATCATGGCCAGGCACTGGAATAGGCCGATCAGGAAATAGATCCGCATCGGATAGGTCTCGGCGTCCAGCCACCTGGGCGTCTTGTCCATCCGGTCCAGCAGCAGCAGGATCACGCCGCCGACGATCAGGGCGATGCACACCACCTGCGGTGTCTCGAACAGCACGGTCTTGATGAAGTCATAGGCCAGGAAACCGATCACGACGGCCGGCGCGAAGGCGACCAGCAGCCCGATCAGGAACCGCCGCGCCTCGGCGTCGAAGGGCCAGCGTGTCGCCAGGGTCCACAGCTTTTTGAAATAGACGCTGACGATGGCCAGCAGGGCGCCCAGCTGGATCACGATCTCGAACGTCTTGCCCGCGCTCTCGAAGCCCATGAAATGGCCCAGCAGCAGCATATGGCCGGTGGACGAGACGGGAATGAACTCGGTCAGCCCCTCGACCAGACCCAGAATGATGGCGGCAAGCCAGTCCGACATGAGACCCTCGAAAACCAATGCGCCCGGAACGCGCCGCGCCCGGATGTCTTCCCCCTAGAGCATGATCGTTTCTGACGGAACGACCCGTTTGGGCCAGCGGTTGGCTTTCAGCCACGATTGCGCGAGAAGAAGCCGACAATGACGACGCCCGCCCCCGCCCCCGCCTCGCTCGACGACGCCCATCTGGCCACCCGCCGCATCACCCGCCTGTCGGTCGGGGTCGCGGTGGCGCTGATCGCGATGAAGGCTTTTGCGCTGGGCGCCTCAGGATCGGTCTCCATCCTGGCGACCCTGGCGGATTCGGTGCTGGATCTGGCGGCGTCCCTGACCACCTTCTTCGCCGTGCGCTGGGCCGCCGCCCCGGCCGACGAAAACCATCGCTATGGCCACGGCAAGGGCGAGGCCCTGTCCGCATTGGTCCAGGCCGGGCTGGTCTTCGCCTCGGCCCTCTTCATCGCCTGGGAGGGGGTGCAGCGCATCTTCGATCCCCGTCCCGTGACCTCCGGCGTCTGGGCCACGGGCGTCATGGTCGCGGCCATCGCCATCACCGCCTGGCTGGTGTGGATGCAGACCCAGACACTGAAGAGGACCGGCTCCCTCGCCGTCGCCGGCGACCGCGCCCACTATGCCGCCGACCTCGCCGCCAACGTCGTGGTGCTGATCGGCGTCATCTCGGGCGCCTTCCTCGGCGCGCCGGGACTGGATGCGGCCGCGGGCATCGTCGTCGCCGTCTGGCTGTTCTGGGGCGCGACGGGCATGTTGAAGGCCGCCGCCGATCACCTGCTGGACCGCGCCGTGCCCGAGGCCGACCGCGCCGCCATCACCAAGGCCGTCCTCGCCGACCCCCAGGTCTTCGGCGTGCACCAGCTGCGCACTCGCATGTCCGGTCAGGTGATGATGGTCCAGATGCACGTCGACCTGGACGCGCACCAGACGCTGGACGCCGCACACGCCATCGTCGTCGCCGCAGAGAACCGGGTGCTGGCCCAGTATCCCGCCGCCGACATCCTGATCCACGCCGACCCGCGCGGCCACGCCCGTCCGCAGCCCGCGCTCCCGGCCGCCGCTCCAGCCGAGCCGCAAGCCGCCCCCGCCTCGACCGGCCCCGCGCCCAAGGGGCCGTGGTCCTGACCTTGCGTCCAATTTCAATGCAGTAAACGCGCATTAACGGGTCCGGGCGCATCAACCCCTGATGGCCGACCCTTGCGTTCTCTTCCACTTCGCCTTCCAGCCCGCCTCGCGCGCCGCGCGACTGGCGCTGGGCGAGGCGCGGATCGAATGGACCGACACCCCGGTCCGTCCGTGGGAAGACGATTGCCCGGTCAATGACTTCAATCCGTCCGGCCTGCCGCCGGTGATCCAGACGATGGATCGCGGCCGTCCGCTGGTGCTGTGCGAACTGCCCGCCATCCTGGGCTGGATCGAGGACCAGCAAAAGGGGCCGCTGCTTCTGCCCGCCGATCTCGCCGAACGGGCCGAGGCGCGCCGACTGACCGGCTGGTTCGAGCGCCGCTTCATGGACGAGGTCGACGCCGTCCTGCTGCACGAGCGGATGGAAAAACCGCTGCTGAAGCTTGGCCCGCCCGAAGCCCGCGCCCTGCGCGACGGCCGCGACGCCCTGAAATCCCACCTCGCCATGCTGGAAGACCTGGTCGCCGCCCGCGACTGGCTGGCCGGCCGCCGCCTGTCCCAGGCCGACCTGATCGCCGCCGCCCACCTGTCGGTGCTCGACTATTTCGGCGAGATCCAGTGGAAGACCTGGCCCGGTCTGAAAATCTGGTACTCCAAGCTCAAATCCCGCCCCTGCTTCCGCTCCCTGCTCGCCGACCGCTTCGTCGGCGTGCCGCCTTCGGCATGGTATGCGGATCTGGATTTCTAAAGCGCCTCCGCGCTCAACCGGGCGATCCACAGCTTGGCGCGACTGACCAGTTCGTCCTTGCGCCTCAGATCCGAGATGTCTTCCGGCAGACGGTCAAGCTGTTCGAAGCGGAAATCTTCGGGCGTGTGCGCCGTCCACGCCGCCTGAAGCGACCGATACGGACTGCCGCCGTGGCGCAGCGCGAACCACAGGCCGTTCTGCTCGGTGTCGATGTGGCGGCTCTTGCCGACCCAGGCCTGGCCCGTCGCGCTGCAGATCACGGCATAGACCCCGGCGATGGTCGCGCGCTCCTTATATTCGGCGATCAGGCTCTTGCGATTTGTCGGGGTCATGGCGTTCTCTTATTTATCTGGGTAGAAACATGACAGATAATTTCATCCGGGTAAATACATGAGCGACGAAGATCGTGATCTGGTCCTGTTCGACGGCCCCCGACGCATCGCAAGAGGCTCGGACGCCGCCGTGGCGGCCGCCTTTCGCAAAACCCTGGCGGCCTCGCCTCAAGCTGCGCTGCGCGTGTTCGATCTGGCGACCGGTCGCCCGGTCGATCTGGATCTTCGGGAACAAGAACCGGCTTTGGCCCAAACTCCCAGGCGCGGCCGTCCGCGCCTGGGAGTCGCCGCGCGCGAGGTCACGCTTTTGCCTCGCCACTGGGACTGGCTGGCGACCCAGCCGGGCGGCGCCTCGGCCGCCCTGCGCCGTCTGGTGGAACAGGCCCGCAAGACCGGCGCCGGAAACGATGCACGCCGCCGTCGCACTGACGCCGCCTACGGGTTCATGGTCGAGATGGCCGGCGACGCCCCCGACTTCGAAGAGGCCAGCCGCGCCCTGTTCGCGGGCGATCGCGATCGTCTGACGGCCCTGATCGCCCCCTGGCCCACTGACGCTCGGGCCCAAATTCTCGAACTGTTCGACGGCGAGCCTGCATCGCGCGAATGACGACGTCGTCCCCTCCCCACTTGTGGGGAGGGGGACCGCGTAGCGGTGGAAGGGCTCTTGAAGTCCCACAGACGCCAGTGATGCGCTGAAGAACCCCTCCGTCACGACGCGAAGACGCGCCGCGCCACCTCCCCGCTCCGCAGGGAGGCGACTTCATGCTATCCCCCGCCCCGTGTCCGACCGCCTGAAAACCTTCATCCGCCAGCGCGCGGCCGAGCTGGGCTTCGATGTCTGCCGTTTCGCCTCGGCGGCCGACGCTTGGCCGGCGGGCGAGCGGCTGCGGCGTTTCGTGGACGAGGGCCGGCATGGCGACATGGAATGGATGGAAACGACGCTGGATCGCCGCCAGCACCCCACCGCCATGTGGGACGAGGCCAGGACCGCCATCGTCCTGGGCATGAACTACGGCCCCGAGGAGAACCCGCTGGACCAGTTGGCCGACCGTTCGGCCGGATACATCTCGGTCTATGCGCGCGGCGACGACTATCACGAGGTCATCAAGGGCCGGCTGAAACAGCTGGCCGGCCAGATCGCCGCCCGCAATGGCGCGGACATCAAGGTATTCGTCGACACCGCCCCCCTGATGGAAAAGCCGTTGGCCCAGCGCGCCGGCCTGGGTTGGCAGGGCAAGCACACCAATCTGCTCAGCCGCACCCACGGCAACTGGCTGTTCCTCGGGACCATCCTGACCGCCGCCGAGATCGCGCCGGACGCGGCCGAGAGCGAACACTGCGGCCGCTGCACCGCCTGTCTAGACGCCTGCCCGACGAACGCCTTCCCCGCCCCGTTCCAGCTCGACGCCCGGCGCTGCCTGTCCTACCTGACCATCGAGTTCGCCGGTCCCTGGCCGGTCGAGTTCCGCACCCTGACCGGATCGCGCATCTATGGCTGCGACGACTGTCTGGCCGTCTGCCCCTGGAACAAGTTCGCGCAAGAGGCGCGGGAGATGCGGCTTCTATCGCGCCCGGCGCTAAAAAGGCCGCGGCTGGCGGAACTGGCGGCGTTGGACGACCCCGGCTTTCGCGCCCTGTTCGCCAAGAGCCCGGTCAAGCGCATCGGCCGCGACCGCTTCGTCCGCAACGTCTTGTACGCCATCGGCAACAGCGGCGATCCGACTTTGAAGATTTGCGCCGAACGCCTGGTCAACGACCCGGCGCCGGTGGTGCGCGACGCGGCGATCTGGGCGGTCGGACGGCTGTCCGAGCAGGCCGGGGCTCAGCCCTCGACGGCTTTGGACCGCTGAAGCGCGCGATAGGCCCGAGGCGTGGTTCCCGTCTCCTCGCGAAAGGCCCGGTTGAACGGCCCCAGCGAGGCGAAGCCGCAATCCAGTGCGATCTGCAGGATGGACCGGGCTTGATCGGGCGACGCCAACAGACGTTTCGCCGCCTCGACCCGATGATGATTGATCAGGCGGTTGAAGTTGGGAAAGCCGGTCGCCGCGCCGATGCAACGTGAAACCCGATGTTCCGGCACGTCCAGGCGAGCCGCGACGTCGCCGATCCTGAGTTCGGGATCGAGATGGACGGCCGTGTCGCGCAACAACGCTTCCAGCCGGCGGGCCAAGAGAAGATCGTCCGACGTGGCGGTCTTCTTCATCGCTGACGCGCGCTCGACCAGGACCAGAGGTCGCTTTAGCCGATACCATGTGGCCAAAATCGCGCCCAACAGACCCACACCGGCGCAAGCAGTCTCGATCGGTTCCGGCGCCTTCCAGGCCGCCAGGACCGCGACCCCGACCAGCAGGGCGAACACGCCGACGAAAATCGCCCGAAACAGTATCTCCGCCCGCGCCAGGGCGCAGCCGCGTCTGTGGAACGGCTCCACGAAGGTCATCAGCAAGGCCCCCGATCCGCTCAGGACATAGAGGTTGTTCGCCACGGTCGAGACGGGCTGATGGGGCGGCGCCAACACCGCCGTCGCCCCCGCCGTCGCCACAATCATTACGACCAGACGCGGCCACAGGGCGTCGTGTTTCGCCGGGTCGAACAGGGCGCGGGCCAAAAGCCATGACCAGCCGCAGGCCGAAACCCCGAAGGCGGCGAAGCCCGTGGAAACTCCTCCGTGCGTCTCGCGCGCCAGGATGTAGGCGCCGAACGCAACGACGGCGACACAGGCATGAACAGTCAGCCGGCTCGGCGCCTGATGCGGCCCAGACGGACCTTGTCGATCCTGGCCGAACAGGGTCGCGGATCTGAATGCGGTCGCGGTCATCCGCCCTCCTGAAGCGATCCTCTGTCATCGCCCGGCGCCGCTGCGCCTGTCCAGCAGGGCCTTGCAGCGAAAGAGATGGAAAAAGACCGGCCGAATTCCAAATCGGCGAGACCGCGCCCCGGCGGCGGCGCATGCGACGCCGTCTCTTGCTCGTATCGTCGGATATCCAATGCCCGTCCCCTCACCCTCTCTCCCCTTCGCTTCCCGCCTGTTGCGCTGGGCCGGCGCCGCGTGGTTCGTCGCGGCCATCATTGGCCAGGTCGCCTTCATCGTCTTCATCCTGGCCTTCTACGGGACGAGGACAGCGACAGGGAATTTCGCCGGGTGGAACGACAAGCCGCTGATCGACGGCTATGTGGCCGGCGACGATCTGGGAAACCTCATGTTCATCGCCCATGTCCTGATGGCGGCGGTCGTCACTCTGGGCGGATTGATGCAACTGTGGCCCGCTCTGCGCCGTCGCCTTCCACGCCTGCACCGCTGGACCGGCCGCGTCTTTCTGATCGTCGCCCTCTTCATGGCGCTCAGCGGGGCGTGGCTGACGATCGTGCGGGGAACCTGGTTGTCCGAAATCTCGGCCGTCGCCATCCTGGGTGACGCGGTCCTTATCCTCGTCTTCGCAGTCTTCGCCTGGCGTCGCGCGCTTCAACGCAGGTTCGAGGCGCACCGCGTCTGGGCCATGCGCGCCTTCATGGCGGTCAGCGGCGTCTGGTTCCTGCGCAGCGGTCTGATGGCCTGGATCATCCTTTGCCAAGGACCGGTCGGCATGACCAAGATCCTGTCCGGTCCCACCGACATCGTCCTGACCTTCGGCAGCTATCTGATCCCGCTGGCGGTTCTGGAACTCTATCTGGCGGCGGGCCGCAGTCCGCGAACGGCGCCCAAGATCGCGGTCGCCGCCCTCGTCTGCCTGGCCGCCCTCTATACGGCCGTCGGCGTGTTCGGGACCGCCGCCTTCATGTGGGGCCCGTATCTGTGATCCGCCCTGGCTTTCGACCGCTCTGAGAAGCAGCTCACCCCATCGCCGTGCCGACGCCCGATCCGCCGCCGGGCACCTTGGCCACGTCCAGCAGTTTCAGGCGGAAGATCAGTACGGAGTTGGCGGGGATCTTGGGATTGCCCTGCTCGCCATAGCCGAGCTCGGGCGGGACATAGAGCAGCCATTCGTCGCCGACGCGCATCTTCTGCAGCGCCTCCGTCCAGCCCTTGACCACTTCCTCGGGCGTGAAGACCGCCGGCGCGCCGCGCGCGAAGGAGCTGTCGAACACGCTGTTGTCGACCAGCTTGCCCTCGTAATCGACCTTGACCAGGTCGTTGCGGTCGGGGCTGACGCCGCCGGCCGGTCCCGCCTGCACCACCTTGTATTGCAGACCGCTGGGCAGGGTCTGAACGCCCTCTTCCTTGCCGTTCTTGGCCATGAAGGCGGCCGCCTCGGCCTTGCCGGCGTTCGGATCGACCGGCGCGGCCTGGCCGCAGCCCGCCAGCAAGAAGGTCGCGACGATTGCCGCCTTACCCCATCCGAAGTTCATAGCCGCGTTCCTTCAAAGCCTCGCCGATCTCGTCGGCGTGGGCGCTATCGCGCGTTTCGACCATGATGTCGAACTCGGCGCCCTTGGCCGGCACGTCCAGCGCCAGACGGTTGTGGACCACGTCGATGATGTTGCCGCCCAGGCCGCCGATCACCGCCGCCATGGCCGACAACATGCCGGGTCGGTCGTCGCCCAGAATGCGATAGACGATCAATCGCCGCTCACGGACCATCTCGCGGTTCAGCACGACCGCCAGCATCCGTGCATCGATGTTTCCGCCGCACAGCTCCAGCCCGACCTTCATCCCCTTGAACCGGTCGGGATAGGCCAGAAGCGCGGCCAGCCCCCCCGCGCCCGCGCCCTCGGACACGGTCTTCTCATAGGTGACATAGGTGGCGACGGCCCGTTCGAAGTCGGCTTCCTGGCAGACGAAGACCTCGTCCACCAGCGGATCGGCCAGGGCGAAGGGGATGTCGCCCACGGCCTTGATGGCGATGCCCTCGGCGATGGTCTGGCCGGTGCAGACCGGCGGCTGGCCCGCGCGTTTGGCGGTGAAGGACGGATAGCGCGCGGCCTCGACGCCGAAGACCTTGATGTCCGGCTTCATCGCCTTGGCCGCGATGGCGCAGCCGGCGATCAGCCCGCCGCCGCCGATGGGGATGATCAAGGCCTCGACCTCGGGCGCATCCTCCAGAAGCTCGATCGCGCAGACGCCCTGGCCCGCCACGATGCCTTCGTCGTCGAAGGCCGAGACGAAGACATAGCCTTTCTCCGCTTCCAGCCGCTTGGCCGCCTCGGTCGAGCCGGTGAAGTCCAGCCCCTCGATCACCACGGTCGCCCCGTGCGAGCGGGTGCCGTTGATCTTGGCGAAGGGCGTGCCCTCGGGCATCACGATGGTCACCGGCACGCCCAGCCGTCCGCCGTGATAGGCCAGGGCCTGGGCGTGGTTGCCGGCGCTGGCGGCCACCACGCCGCGCTTCCTCTCCTCGGGACTCAGCATCAGCAGCCGGTTCAGGGCGCCGCGTTCCTTGAAGCTGCCGGTGAATTGCAGATTGTCGAATTTCACCCAGACCTCGGCGCCCGTCAGCTGCGACAGCTTTCTGGAGTAGCGGGTCGGGGTGCGGTCGACCGCGCCGGCGATCCGGGTGCGCGCGGCTTGGATATCGGCGAAGTTGACGGTCATGCGGGGCGTTTCCGAGCTGTCGCGCCTCGACGACTGGGCGCGTTGTCGGGCCTGTTTCGCGCGTTGTCGGGTCCGGGTCCAGAGGGGGAATCTTGAGCGTGGAAGTCGCCCGGCCTGTCGTGCGATAGTAAGGGAAGTCGTCCCCCACGACCCCGAAATCCCGGAGGAAGCCCCATGTCGATCCGTTCGTTCGCCGCCCCTGGCCTGGCTCTCGCCCTGACCGCCGCCGCCCTCTCCGCCTGTGCGCCGACCGCCGGCGGCGGCCTGCCGAACGGGGGTCCGGCCGCCTTCAACGAGGCGGATTTCGGCTGGTCGCAGATGCCCGGCCGCAACAGCATTCAGGGCCAGATCGCCTTCGCCCGGGACGGCAAGGCCTTCGACTGCGTCGCCAGCGTCGGCCTGACGCCGGACACCCCCTATACGCGCGCGCGCATTCGCACCCTGTACGGCTCGACCCAGCGCGCGGCCGTGCCCGCCGCCGTCGTTCGCGCCCGCACCGTCGCCGACGCCAACGCCGATTATCGCACCTATGTCCGAGACACGCGGTGCGAGAACGGCCGTTTCCGCTTCGACGGCCTGCCCGACGGCGGCTGGTTCCTGATCGTGCCGGTCACCTCGGGCGATGCGCCTCTGGTGCTGATGCAGGCGGTGCAGACGCGCGGAGGCCGGGTCGTCTCCATCACCCTGTGACCCGCACGCCCCGTCTCACGAAGATGCGACCCCGGTAACGCGGATCGCCATCTTCTGACCACGAGCGCCCCGGACTGATCGCTGCTTCTGTGCGAGAGTTCGGGGAGCTTTTTTCTTGTCCCAACACAACATCATAGGATCCGAGGCCTTTACGCGAGGGCCGTCGGTCATCATCCGCAAGTACAAGGCGGGCGGCATGCGGCGTCGCCGGTCCAAAACCATCGCGACCTTCATCGCCGGCGCGGGCGCCATGCTGGTGGTGGGCGCCGTCGCCGTCGCGGCCGTCTATGGCCCCGCCTTGGCGGGCGGCTGACCCTGCGGGCTGGCCGTCAGGCCAGCCACACCATCATGCGCGTATCGGCCTCGGCCCGACGCGCCCGGCTCCACGCCCGGCGCGTCTCGCCGGTGTAGAGGAAGCCCGCCTTTTCCAGCACGCGGCCAGAGGCCGGATTGTCGGCGAAATGCCCGGCGACCAGGGCCCGGCGCTTCCACTTGCGGCTGGCCCAGACCAGGGCGGCGTCCAGCGCCTCGGTGGCGAAGCCCCGACCCCAGTATTCACGCCCGATCCAATAGCCGGTTTCCGGCACCCGGTCATCGCCCTCGAACAGGCCGATGACGCCGATGGGCCCCACGTCCTCATGGTCGATGACAAAGGTATTGGCTCGCTTGGGATCCTGTGAAGCCACCTGCAGCACGAAGTCGTCGGCGTCGCGCATCTGAAACGGATGCGGCATCCGCTTGGTCATGCGCGCGATGTCCAGGTCATTGGCCAGGGCGGCGATGCGCGGCGCATCCTGGGGCGCGGGCGCGCGCAGGATCAGGCGCCGGGTCTCGACGACAGGAGAGGTTTCGATGACGCACATGGGCGTTGCCTCGGATTGTCGACCATCTCCTTGAAGGGCTCGGACGGTCTTCGAGGCGGGGAAACGCAAACGGGGAGCCTGGTGATCCAGACTCCCCGCGGATTATCATCCCTGGTCCGGATCGGCTGCTGGCAGGAGCAACGCGATCCGGGAAGGTCCAGACTGCGTTACTCGGCGGCCATCGCCTGAGCGGCGTCGTCATTGGCCGCAAGGATCGACACGTAACAACGGCCGCCACGTTTGGTGGTGAATTTCACAGCGCCGTTCGTCAGGGCGAACAGGGTGTGGTCGCGGCCCATGCCCATGTTCTCACCGGCGTGGAAGGTGGTGCCGCGTTGGCGCACGATGATGTTGCCGGCCAGCACGCGCTCGCCGCCATACTTCTTCACGCCAAGGCGCTTCGACTCGGAGTCGCGACCGTTACGCGACGAACCACCGGATTTCTTGTGAGCCATCTTGCCGCTCCGTACTTTCTTGGTGCGCTACCGGCCTTTCGGCCTACTTGAGCGCGTCCGTAACTTAGGTCTGGCGCCGAGGCGCCGGTGAATGTCTTAGGCTTCGTCGCCGGCGGCTTCAGCCTTGGGCGCAGCCTTCTTCTTGGCCGGGGCCTTCTTGGCGGGAGCCGAGCTCTCGACCACGACGCCCTTGACCTCGGCGCCGTCCACGTCGGTCACAACCGTCTCGGTCGAACCCAGCGAGGAGGTGGCGTTGCGAGCGGCTAGGTTGCGAGCGCGCAGGTTGATCTCGGCCTTGGTGGTCAGATCGACCTTGCCGTCCCACTTGGCGGTCTCGCCGGCGCCTTCGATGCCGGTGATGCGCAGGACCGATTCCATCTGGCGATGGCCGTTCGTGCGGCGATAGCCCTGACGACGGGTCTTCTTGAAGATCTTGATCTTCTCACCCTTGCGGGTCTCGACCAGGGTCGCGCCGACGAAGGCGCCGTCGATCAGGGGAGCGCCCAGGGTCACGCCCTTGTCGCCGCCCAGCATCAGGACGCTGTCGAACTTCAGCTCAGCGCCGGCGTCGCCGTCGAGCTTTTCGACGACGATGGTGTCGCCCGGTTGGACCCGGTACTGCTTGCCGCCGGTCTTGATCACCGCGTACATGTTGAAGCCTCAGCGCAAACGCAAAAAAAGATACGCCCCCGGAGAGGGCCCCGGCGGCGAAGAGCGGCGACATATACGGAAGGGTGTCGGAGAGTCAACGCCGAACCGGGCGGAAATTCAGCCCTGGACGGATTATCCCCGCTGTCGCGGCGCCTTGAACTCAGTCCAGGGCGCAGATGTCCGGCAGGCCCCTTAGCGTCCCGGCGTGGTCCAGGCCATAGCCAACCAGAAAGCGGTTCGGCGCCTCCCAACCGACGAAGTCCGGCTCGGGCGCGCGGGGCTTGGGCCAAGGCTTCCTCGCGAAGACGCAGGTCAGGACTTCGGACGCGCCGGCGTCCTTGGCGATGCGCACGGCCTCGGCCAGCGACAGGCCGGTGTCGAACACGTCGTCCAGTATAAGGACGCGGCGGCCCGCGATCGGGCGCTGGAACGGCGCGTAGACGTCGATCCGGCCCCGGCTGGTCTGCTCGTCGCCGTAGGAGGCCAGCCACAGGGCGTCGAAACGGACGTTGCGGCCGACGCGCGACAGGGCGCGGGTCAGGTCGGCGGCGAACCACAGGCCGCCGGTCAGCAGCACGGCGGCGACCGTATCGTCGTCGATGACGGGCGCGATGCGCTGGGCCAGATCGGCGACGATGCGCGCCACCTCGGCCTCGGACAGAAGAACGGTCGGCGTCGGGGAGGGATCAGCCATGATGCGAGGCCGATACCGCCTCACCATGCCCCTTGTCCACAGCCCCGACCGGTCGCGCGTCGACCGGCGCGGCCGTGTTCGGCGCCTCGGCGCCGGGCGCCGTCGCCGAGCGCAGTCCCTGCGAGGTTTCGGCGGCGGGCTGCGCTGCGTGCGCGGGCGCGGCCTTCGCATCATGTCCGCCGTGTTCAGCTGGGGGTTTGGCAGGCGCCGGGCTGACCGGCGCGAAGTCGACGCCGATCCCGGCCCCGTGGCCGCCCGGATCGGGGATCAGGGCGGCGAAGCCCTGGACCTTGCCCGGCAGGACCGGCGCCGCGTCGATCTTTACGATCTTGAACCCGACCTCGGCGCCGGCGGCGTCCAGCAGGGCCACGCGAATCGGCGGCGAGACGATCTCGACGTCGCGCACATTGCGGATGGCGCCGGACACCACGACCATGCCGGGATGGTTCGGCGCAGCCTTGGCCGTCAGGGCTTCGAAGTCCAACCCGACCGGATTGACCGGCGCGCCGAAGAATTTGTAGGCCGAAGCCGCCCGGGGGAAGGCTTGGACGATCTCGACGCGGAACAGGAAGGCCGAAACGATCAGGCCGATGAAGACGCTGGCCAGACCCGCCCAGATCACGCCCTGGGTGGCGGCGCGGCGCAGCTTCTTCTGGCGATCGGCGCGGGCGCGGAAGGCGCGAGGTAGCTCCGGCGCCGGCGTTTCGGCCAGGCTGGCCGCCGTCGGCGCGGGCTCGGGTTCGGGCGGCGCTGCGGGCGCGACGGCGGCGACCGCCGGCTCGGGCGTCAAGGTCAGTTCCAGCGGCTCGTCCGGCGTCGCGCGCCAGACTTCGCCGCACGATTGGCAGCGCACCTTGCGGCCTTCGGGGCCTATGGCTTCGTCACGAATGAAATAGCTGGTGGCGCAGGCGGGGCAGGTCAGTATCATGTGGCTGACTGCGAGGCTGTCGCCCCCTCCCGTAAGGCGCGACGCCGCGCCCTGTTCCTGAAACACATACCATGCCGTCCTCGCCCGCCGAACCCGCCGCTATGACCGACACCGTTCGCCTGTCCGGCGTCGGCTTCGGCTATGTCGGCGCGCCCGACGTGCTGCGGGACGTTAACCTCATTTTGCCGCGCGGCTCTTTCCACTTTCTTACCGGGCCGTCCGGGGCCGGAAAGTCTTCGCTGCTGCGTCTGCTGACGCTGGCGGACCAACCCCGAACGGGAACCCTCCGCCTGTTCGGATCGGATGTCACGCGCATCGATCGTCGCGACATCCCGGCCTTTCGGCGGCGGATGGGCGTGGTGTTCCAGGATTTCCGCCTGCTGGACCACCTGTCGGCCTTCGACAATGTCGCCCTGCCCTTGCGGCTCGCGGGCGGATCCGAGGCCGAGTACGCCGACGACGTGCGCGAGATGCTGAAATGGGTGGGCCTGGGTCGCCGGATGGACGCTCGCCCCCCCGCCCTGTCCGGCGGCGAGAAGCAGCGCCTGGCCATCGCCCGCGCCGTCATCACCCGCCCCGGCCTGATCGTGGCGGACGAACCGACCGGCAGCGTGGACGCCGTGATGGCTGACAAGCTGCTGCGGCTGTTCCAGTCGCTGAACAAACTGGGCACCACCGTCCTGATCGCCAGCCATGACGAGGCCCTGGCCCAGCGGTCGGGCGCGCGCGTCTTGAGGCTGGAGGCCGGACGGCTCAGCGAACGCTCGCGGGTCGCCGCATGATCCGTCTGTCCGATTTTAGTCTCTCCAGCCGCCGGCCCGGCCTGTTGCCGCCCGCCGCAGCCGGCGAGCCGTGGCTGATGACCGTCATCGCCGTCCTGTGCTTTTTGGCCTGCCTCGCCGCCGTCGCCGCCTCCGCCGCCGACCGCGCCGCGCACGGCTGGGCCCGACAGCTGGACGCGGAGGCCACCGTGCAGGTCCGCCCCCGCGTCGGCGAAACCGGCGACACCGCCGCCGCCCGCGCGGCCGAGACCCTGTCGGGCGTCGATGGGGTGGAGGAGGCCGCCGCCCTGAGCCGCAAGGCGGCCGAGGACCTGCTGCGCCCCTGGCTGGGCGACGCGGTCCTGCCCGACCTTCCCCTGCCTCATCTGGTGACCGTGCGGCTGAACCGCGACGCCCCCGCCAGCGCCGTCACCCTGAGCCGCGCCCTGGCCGAGGCCGGGCTGGACGCTACGGTGGACGATCACAGCCTGTGGCGCGGCGAGGTCGAGCGGTCCGCCGGCATGATTACGGTTCTGGCCGGCGCCGCCTTCCTGGCCGTCGCCTTCGCTGCGGCCGCCGCCATCGCCTATGCGACATGGGCGGGCCTGGCGGCCGGTCAGGGCGTGATCGAGACCCTGAGCCTGAACGGCGCGACCGATGGCGCCATCGCCTGGCTGTTCCAGCGGCGGTTCGGCCTTATGGCGGCCGGCGCGGGCGCGATCGGCGCCGGACTGGCGGCGGTTCTTCTGATCCTCCTGCGGTTCATCGGCGGATCGGGCGGCCTGACGGCGGCCCTGCCGATCAGCTGGAGCGACCTGGCGTTGCTCTCGCCTTGCCCGCTGCTCGCGGCTACGGTTGCGGTTCTCGCGGCGAGATTCGCCGCCATGCGAATGCTGGCTTCAGGACGGCCGACAGAGGGAGGGGGCGCATGAGACTGTTGAGCGTCATCTTCATCGCCGGTCTGATCTGGCTGGTCGGCCTGTTCGCCTTCGCCCACCGGGTGCGCGAACTGACGCCGGCCGACGACCCCGCTCGCGCCGACGCCATCGTGGCCCTGACCGGTCCGTCGTCCGAACGGGTCAACACCGCCATCCGCCTGCTTGAACAGGGCAAGGGCGAACGGGTGCTGATCTCCGGCGTCAATCGCGAAGTGCGCCGCCAAGAGCTGCGTGAGCTGACGCCCGGCTCCAGCCGCCTGTTCAACTGCTGCGTCGACCTGGGCTTCGAGGCCGAGGACACGGTCGGCAACGCCCAGGAGATCGCCGCCTGGAGCCGCGCCAAGGGTTATCGCAGCCTGATCGTCGTGACCTCCGACTATCATATGCCGCGTTCGCTGGTCGAAATCCGGGGCCAGCTGCCGGGCGTGAAACTGACGCCCTACGCCATCTCCACCCCCTCGCTGGACAATGCGCGCTGGTGGCGGGCGGCGGTGACCGCGCGTCGGATGACGCTGGAATACATGAAATATCTCGCCGTTCTGGGTCGTGAGGGCGTGCGCCGCATCACCCGCGACCGGCCCGCCGCAGTCGCGGCCGAGAGCGAAACCGCCCCTGACGAAAAGGCCGCGTCCTAAGTGAACACCCTGCGTTCCCTGATCTTCACCGCCTGGCTCTATTTGTCGATGCCGATCATCGCCATCGGCCTGTCGCCGGTCCTGCTGCTGCCGCACCGCTATGTGCAGGGCGTGTGCAAGCTGTGGGCGAAGATCGTCCTGTTCGGCCTGCGCTGGATCGCGGGGGTGAAGGTCGAGGTGCGCGGGTTGGAGCACGCCCCGTCCGGCGCCGCCCTAATCGCGTCCAAACACCAGGGGATGCTGGACATCGTGGCCCTGCTGGCCGTCCTGCCCGACGCCTGTTTCGTGATGAAGAAGGAGCTGATGCCCCTGCCCTTCTTCGGCTGGTTCGCCTGGAAGGCAAAGATGATCGCCGTGGATCGCGCGGGCCACGCCAAGGCGCTGAAGGACATGACACGACAGGCGCGCGACCGCCTGTCCGAAGGCCGCCAGATCGTCATCTTCCCCGAGGGCACTCGCAACGATCCAGGCGTGCCTGGCGACTACAAGCCCGGCGTCGCCGCCATCTATCGCGATCTGGAAGGCCCCTGCTGGCCCGTCGCCACCAACTCCGGTGTCCACTGGCCGGCACACGGCTTCCGCCGGTATCCTGGCACGGTCGTGTTCGAATTTCTTGAGCCGATCCCGGCCCAACTGAAGCGCGGGGCCATGATGGCGTTGCTGGAAAGTCGCATAGAGACGGCGTCGTTGGCGCTGCTGGAGCCAAAGGCCCAGCTTGCGCATTCTGAACCGGCCTGACCTCCCCGCTCGGGCGCCATTCATGGAAACGCCCGATGCTTCGCCCCCTTCTGCTCTCCGTCGCCTTCGCCGCCGTTGCCGGCTCCGCCCTGGCCCAGTCACAACCGTACGAGCAGATCAGGCCCGCCCCCCACAACTGGACCGTCGATCTCGGCGCGGGCGTCCTCTATCGCAATGACTCCAACGGCGACACGGGCTCCAAGACGACGGTCGCTCCGTGGGTTTCGGCCAATTATCGCGACTTGGTCTATCTGAACCCGATCGACGGCCTGGGCTGGAACGCGATCAAGACCGACGACTTCCGCGCCGGCCTGCAACTGCGCCCGCGCTTCTCGGCCGATGATATCGAAGGCCTGACGCTGGATCGTCCGGGCTTCGGCGCGGACCTGGCCGCCTACGCCTACAAGCGTCTGCCCGGCAATGTGGTAGTCGGCGGTCGGATCAGCCGCGACGTGTCCGACGTCAGCGAGGGCACGGAATACTATGCCTCCGTCGGTCATCAGCGCGTGACGTCGGTCGGCCTGCTGAACGCCTCGGTCTATGTGCGCGGCGGCGATTCCAAACTGGCCGATGCCTACTATGGCGTCAGCACCGCCGAGGCGGCCGCCAACGGCATCAGCGCTTATTCCCCCGGCGGCGGCCTGCAGGGCGCGGGCGCCAGCCTGGTCCTGCTGGTCCCGATCGGCGACAAATGGGGTGCGGGCGGCCTGATCAACTACGAACGCCGCCTGGGCGACGTGGCCGACAGCCCCCTGTCGCAGAGCGACGACGCCGTCCGCACCGGCGTCTTCATCGCCCGTCGCTTCGGCGGCTGATAGCAAGGCGGCGGCTGCGGATGCGGCCGCCGCTTCTTGCCCTTTGATCAGGTGGCCGCGAACTCACTCAGCGCGTCGATGACGGCGCGGTTCTGGTCTTCGGTGCCGATGGTGATGCGCAGGGCTTGCGGCAGGCCATAGCCGCCGACGGGGCGGACGATGATGCCCTTGGTGTTCAGATAGTCGTTGGCGGCGGCGGCGCGCTTGGCGCTGTCGAACAGCACCAGCACGAAATTGCCGGCGCTGGGCAGGACGTTCAGCCCAAAGCCGCGCAGGGCCTGGGTCAGGCGCGGCTTCCAGTTCGAGATCAGATCGCGCGACGCCGTCTGGTGCGCCTCGTCCGACAGCGCGGCCGTTGCGGCCTCAAGCCCCGGCACCGAGACGTTGAACGGCAGTCGAATCCGGTCGATGGCTTCGGCGACCTTCAGCGGCGCATAGCCGAAACCGATACGCAAACCGCCCAGGCCGTGGATCTTGGAGAAGGTGCGGGTGACGACGATGTTCTCGGCGTCCTTGGCCAGCGGGAGGGCGGTCTCCCAGTCGGCCTCGGTCACATACTCAGCATAGGCCTCGTCCACGACAAGGATGATGTGGGCCGGCAGGGCGGCGTGCAGGCGGCGGATCTCCTCGCCCGTATTGTAGCTGCCGGTCGGGTTCGACGGATTGGAGACATAGACGATTTTGGTGCGGTCATCGACCTGGGCCAGGAGCGCATCGACCTCGGCCTTGAAGTTCGGCTCGGGCGCCAGCTTGACCTGGGCTTCGCAACCCAAAGCGCTGATGCGGTAGGCGAGAAAGCCGTACTGGCCGCAGACGATGTTGTCGCCCGCTGTCAGATAGGTCTGGTTCAACAGGGCGAAGACCTCGTCCGAGCCGTTGCCGAAGATCAGCCGCTCGGGCTCCAACCCGTGCAGTTCCGACACAGCGTTCCGCAGCTTGGTCGCCCGGCCGTCGGGATAGATGTGGATGTTCTTGACCGCCGCCTCATAGGCCGCGCGCGCCTTTTCGCCCGCGCCCAGCATGTTCTCGTTGGAGGACAGCTTCATCGGCTCCGCGACGCCGGCGATGGACGACTTGCCGCCGACATAGGGTGCGATGTCGAGGATGCCGGGCTTGGGGGCAGGGCCGTGTGGCGCGGTCGCGTCGGTCATGGAAAGCCTTGATCTCAGAAGATGGGGGCGGCGCCGATCACGCCGCTCATTCGGCCGGGCGCGCTCTTCAGCCGCCCGTCGTCGATCTGCACATAGCCCGTCAGCATGAACAGCTTCAACCCGCCCGCCGCCGCCAGCGGATCGGCGACCAGTCCCGCGTCGCCAAGGGCGTCCACGATCTTGGTCTCGGACCAGCCGCTGTCGGTGACCCAGAAGCTGCGGTCGTCGCCCGTGGGCCCGGACATCTCTTTGGACACGACGAAGGCCTGAGGTCGGCCGCGCCGGTCGTCCGGCAGGGCGGCGACGATCTTCAGTTCGGGCCGCGCCAGGAGGCGGCCCCACCACGGCCGGTCGGGCGACAGGTCGATCACGGCGCGCGAGCCCGCCTCGGCCGCCTTCAGCGCCTCCTCGGCGGACATAGGCCGCGACCGAAGGCCATAGCGATCCGTGGCCAGGGCCTGGGCCACGCCGCCGCAGACGACCAGCGCGGGTCCGGTCGCCACCTCGATCCGGCCCCACACCGCCTTGACCGCCGCAGCCTCATCGGCCGAGGCGCCGTCCAACAGTTGACGCAGGGCGATGGCCGAGGCGTCGGCCCGGTCGCGCGGACCGGCGGCGACCCGCGCCCGCACCGCCTCGACCAAGGCGCGATCCAGCGCCAGCAGGGCGTCGTCGGCTTCGGGTTCGTCCAGCAGCGCCATCAGAACAGTTTGGGCGCCGGGGCCAGCGGGAAGGGGCCGAGCCAGGTGCGGCCGTCGCGGAAAACCAGCGTCAGCGGCAACTGCTCCTGTCCGGTCGCCTCGGCCGCGCCCGCGGCTGCGGCGGCCCCGGCCGCGCCGATCCGGTTGACCGGCCCCTGACGCGTCGCCATCAGGCCGGCCAGAGCGGGCAGAGGCTTTTGCGCCTGAAGCTGGACCTGGCCGGTCAGCCGGCCGTTCGCATCGGCTCGCAACACGTCACTGGAGAGGGTTGCGCGGCTGTCGCCGGCCTGCAGATCGCCGCGCACATTGCGGAAGGTTCCGCCCGCCTTTGTCCAGGCGGAGAAGACGCCCGCCGCATCGCCACCGGTCTTCAGCAGGCTGGCCTGGCCGATCTCGGCCTCCAGCTGGGTCGTCAAGCGGCCATCCTGGGCGAAGCCTTCGACGGGGCCGTCCGCCCGCCCCTGCCCGTCCACCAGACGGAACATGACATCGACGTCGTCGGTCGGCGCGGTCGAGCCCTCCAGATGCGGCCGGGCGTAGAATTCGATCCGCGCCGCCCGAGCGATGGGGAAGGGTTCGGCGCCGGTCTGGGCCGTGAAGACCGGATTGACCATCTCCAGCGCCAGATTGGGCCAGCGCTGATCGATGCCGCTGGCGCTCATGCGGATGGCGTCGCCCTTGACCGCGACCTCGCCCTTGCCGGCGCGGGTCAGCATCAGGCCCTGCGGGGCCACAACGACCCATTTGGTCGGCTGATAGGCGTTGGCCTCCGCGGTCAGTTCGGTCGCCTTGATCGCATGGCCCGACGGCGCCTGAACGATCAGGTTCGTCAACGCTACATGGGTGCGAAACGGCCAGCCCTTGATGGATTTGTCGGCGAAGCGGATGTCCCAGCCGTCCTGACGCAGGGTCTGGACCTGGGCCTCAAGCCGCGTATCGATCTGGCGCGTCAGGAAGATCCACCATCCGGTCCAGGCCGCCAGCGCGATCAGCACCAGGATGAAGGGCGCATACAAGCCCTTGCGGCTGTGTCGCTTGGTCGTCGAGGCTTCGGTCATGCCGGACCTATAGCGCGCCGCACCTCGCCCTTCTAGGCGGTCAGGTCAGCCAGCACCGCCTTCGCCGCCCGCCGCGCATCCTCCGGCGCCAGCCTCAGCAGAAGCCCCCGCTGACCGCCGTTGATCAGGATCTGATCGAACAGGATGGCGGTTTCGTCCATCGCGGTGGGGACGGCCTTTCGCTGGCCGAACGGGCTGACCCCGCCGACCTTGTAGCCTGTCAGCCGTTCGGCGTCGGCAGGCTTCATCATCTGGGCCGACTTGGCCCCCAGCACCGCCGCCAGCTTCTTCATGCTGACCTCGCAGTCGGACGGCACGATGACGCAAGCCGGAGCGCCGTCGATCAGGACCATCAGGGTCTTGAACACCTGTTCAGGCGCCACGCCCAGCGCCTCGGCGGCCTGCAATCCCACGCGCGGCGCGTCGGGATCATAGTCGTAGGGAAACAGAGCGAAGGCGACGCCGGCCTTGGTCAGGGCGACGGTCGCGGGCGTGGTCTTGGACATCCTAAGTCGTCTCGGGGTTCAGGAAACTGCGGGTCAATTCGACCGCATCGGCCAAGCCCATCCGCTGCACCTCGGTGCCGGGCGGCAGGCTGGCGAACAGGCGGGTCGGGGTGGCGGCGTCCAGCATCAGGAACACCCCCTTGTCGTCGCCGCGCCGGATCAGCCGGCCGAACGCCTGGGCGATGCGGGCGCGGGCCAGGGCATCGTCATAGCCCTTGCCTCCCAGCCGTTCGCGCCGCGCCTTGTGCAGCAAATCCGGGCGCGGCCACGGCACACGGTCGAAGGCGAGCACCCGCAGCGACCGTCCCGGCACGTCCACCCCGTCGCGCACGGCGTCGGTGCCCAAGAGGCAGGAATTCTCCTCGACCCGGAACATGTCCACCAGCGCCCCGACCTCCAGCGGATCGACGTGCTGAGCGTAGAGCGGCACGCCCGACTTCGCCAGATCGGGCCCGAGCCGCTCATAGACCGCCTTCAATCGGCGAATGGCGGTGAACAGGCCTAGCCCCCCGCCGCCCGCCGCCAGGAACAGTTCGCGCATCGCCGCCGCCGTCTGGCGCGGATCGTCCTTGACCAGGTCGTTGACGACGATGACCCGGCTGTTGGCGGCATAGTCGAATGGGCTCTCGACCTTCAGGGTGCGGGGCGGCTCAATCAGCCGGGCCGAGCCGGTCCGCATCCGCGCCAGGTCGAACGGGTCTTCCTGAAAGGGGTCGGACAGGGTGGCGGAGGTCACCAGCACCCCGTGCGACGGCACGATCACGGCGGCCTCCAGCGGAACCGTCGGGTCGATCCAGTGGCGACGCAGCGCCACGTCGTGGATGCGGCCGAACGCGGTCTCGGCCGACAGCCAATCGACGAAATCGGGATCGGGCTGATCGCTCCCATCCTCCAGCGCCGCCAGCATCGACCGCCACCCCGGCAGAGTCATGCGCGCGCGCCGGTCCAGCCCGCGCAGCGCCCCTTCGATCCGCGACCGCTGCGACCCGTCCAACTCGGCCGCCTCGTCGTCGAGGATGTCTTCCAGATGCCGCGACAGGGCCAGCAACGGCGCCTCGATGGCGGCCAGGGCCTGGGCCGCCGCACGCGCCGTCTCGGCGACCGGATCAGTCACCGGCTTCAGCGCGCACTCCATGCCGAACTCGGGCCCGCCATAGGTGTTGGTCTCGGCGGTGCGCGCCCGAAGCTGGTCCAGGGCGGCGGCCAGGAAGGCTTCGATCGGGCCGATCGGATTGACCTCGCCCGAGGCCGGCGCGACGCGGCCCGACACGCCTTCCCCCGGCAGGGCGGCGGAGGCGCGGATGGCGTCCTGCAGCGCCTTCATCGCCGCCTCATTGTCGTTGACCATGTCGCCCAGTCGCTGCTCCAACCCGCGACCGCGACGCCCCCGCCCCTCCGGCCCCCGGATCCAGCGGCGCAGCTCGGCCGCCTCCTGGCCCGACAAGCAGGCGGAAAAGGCGCTGTCGGCGGCGTCGAACAGGTGGTGCCCCTCGTCGAAGACGATCCGCTTCAGCGCCGCCGTCTCACCGTCAGACTTCTGGCCCCGCGCCGACCGCGCGCCGTCGAACGCCGCCTGGGTCAAAACGAGGGCGTGGTTGGCGATGACCAGGTCCGCGCGGCGGCTGGCGCGGATGGTCTTTTCGACGAAACAGGCGCGGTAGTGGGGACAGGCGGCATGGACGCACTCGCCGCGCCGATCCACCAGATTGGCCGCTCCCGCCGCATGGGCCGCCGGCATGGCGAACAGGCCGGGCAGCCAGCCAGGAAAGTCCCCGCCCGTCATGTCGCCGTCGCGCGTATGCAGCGCCCAACGCCCGGCCAGCGCCAGGCCGATCAGGTCGCCATTCCCCAGCTGGGCCGCCTGCACCATGTCCTGCAGATTAAGGACGCACAGATAGTTCTCGCGCCCCTTGCGGATCACCGCCTTCTTCTTGCGCTCGGCCGGATCGGGCCACAGCGAATGGCTTTCACGGTCGATCTGGCGTTGCAGCGCGCGGGTATAGGTCGAGATCCAGGCCGCTCCCTGGTTCCGCTCGGCCCATAGGGAGGCGGGCGCCAGATAGCCCAGGGTTTTGCCCGTGCCGGTCCCCGCCTCGGCCAGCAGCATGCGGGGCCGACCCTCCTCGTTCCTCGGCGAAAAGGCGAAGGCGGCTTCGGCGGCGTAATCGGACTGCGTCGGCCGCGTCTCGTCCAGACCCGAGGCCCGAAGCAGCTTCTCCAGCCGGATGCGGGCGCTCTCGCTGTCGACCGGCGCCGATCCCGCCTCGCCGCGCGGCGCCTCGTCCTCCCATTCGGTCAGGCGCGACCAGACATCCATCCCCGACCCGCGATGCTGGCGCGCCCGCACGCCGCCGGCCTCCAGCGCCTGAACCACCCGCTCGCCCCAGGCCCAGCCGGCGCGCTGCATCGTCAGCGCCAGGACATAGGCCGCCTCGCGCTCCGGATAGGCCGGATCGGCCAGTTCGCGCAGCAGCAGCCCCGCCGCCTCGCGCAGGGCCGCCGCCTGTTCCTCCGCCGACTTCGGCTCGGCCAGACCCAGCGACAGCGCCAAGCCCGTCGGCGACGGCGCACAGAAGCGCGCAGGTCGCACGAAGGCGTAAAGCTCCAGCACATCCATCAGATCAGTCGATCGCGGCGGCGGCGTCAGCCCCAGCCGGCGCGCCGTCAGCGACGCATGGGCTGCCATCACCGGCCCGGTGCTGAAGAACCCCTCGGCCGCCCCGCGCCCGATCTTCCTGGCCCCCGCCTCGTCGCACACCGCCCCTGCGCCCGGCGGCGTGGCGAGCGCCGGCGGCAAGTCCGCCCACGGCTGGGCGCCGGTCGAGCGGGTTTCGGAAAGGACGGATTCATTGGACACGTCCGATAGATAGCGAGACTGGGGCTGAAACGGAACGGGAACATGCTATATCCCGTCCGTGACGACCGCCGCCGCTCCCGCAACGCTTCCGCCCCTTTTCGCCGACTGGTTCGCGGCGCGCGGCTGGGCGCCCCGGCGGCATCAGCTGGAGATGGTCGCGGCGGGGGAGGCCGGCCGCCACGCCCTGCTGGTCGCGCCGACCGGCGGAGGCAAGACGCTGGCGGGGTTTCTGCCCAGCCTGATCGAGTTGGCCGAGCGCGGACCGAAGCCCGCGACCGGGGCGGGGTCGGGGGTACATACGCTTTATCTGTCGCCGCTGAAGGCCCTAACCACGGACGTCGAGCGCAATCTGATGACCCCGATCCGCGAGATCGGGCTGAACATCCACGTCGAGACGCGCACCGGCGACACCAAACAGTCCAAACGCCAGCGACAGCGCGACTTTCCGCCCGACATCCTGCTGACCACGCCCGAGCAGTTGGCCCTGTTCTGCGCCTGGGAAGGCGCCCGGTCCTATTTCGCCGATCTGAAATGCGTCGTGCTGGACGAGGTCCATGCGATCTGGAGCGGCAAGCGCGGGGACCTGCTGTCTCTGGGTCTGGGGCGATTGCAAAGTTTCGCACCCGATATGCGCCGGGTGGGGCTGAGCGCGACCATCGAGGATCCCGCTCTGATCCGGGGGTGGTTGGCGCCGGGAAATGCGGAGACGAAGAACCCCTCCCCCGCTTCGCGGTCCCCCTCCCCGCAGAGCGTGGAGGAGACGCTGGCCGACCTGTCTCCTCCCCATGCCATGGGGAGGGGGACCGCCGAAGGCGGTGGAGGGGCTCTTGACGCGGTGGCCTTGGTCCGCGGCGACCCCGGCGCGCCGGCGGTCATCGACGTGCTGATCTCAGAGGGCAAGGTCCCTTGGGCGGGCCACACAGGCCAGCACGCCATCCCGGAGGTCTATGCCGCCATCCAGCGTTCGACCCTGGCGCTGATCTTCGTCAACACCCGCTGGCAGTCGGAGTTCGTGTTCCAGCAGCTGTGGGCCATCAACGACGAGAACCTGCCCATCGGCCTGCACCACGGCTCGCTGGCGGCCGAGCAGCGGCGCAAGATCGAGGCGGCCATGGCGCGCGGCGACCTCAGGGCCGTGGTCTGCACCTCGACGCTCGATCTGGGCATCGACTGGGGCGACGTGGATCTGGTGATCCAGATGGCGGCGCCTAAGGGGTCCAGCCGCCTGGTCCAGCGCATCGGCCGCGCCAACCACCGGCTGGACGAGCCGTCGCGCGCGCTTCTGGTGCCCGCCAGCCGGTTCGAGATGCTGGAATGTCAGGCGGCGCGCGAGGCCGTCGCCGACAACGCCTTCGACTGGGAGCCGGTCCATATCGGCACGCTCGACACCCTGGCTCAGCACGTCATGGGGGTCGCCTGTTCCGAACCGTTCGACATGCAGGTCTTGTATGACGAGATCACCGGCTGCGGCCCCTATCGCGCCCTGACGTGGGAGCAGTTCGAGGAGGTGGTCGACTTCGTCGCCACCGGCGGCTATGCGCTGCGCACCTACGACCGGTTCGCCCGGATCGTGCGCACGCCGGATGGACGCTGGAAGGTCAGAAACCAGCATATCGCCCAGCGCCACCGCATGAACGTCGGCGCCATCGTCTCAGCCGGCACGCTGAACGTCCGCGTCGCCAGCCGTCGCGGCGGCGCCTCGCGCCAGCTGATCGGCGGCCGCAAAGTCGGCGAGGCCGAGGAGTGGTATTTCGAACAACTGACGCCCGGCGACACCTTCCAATTCGCCGGCCAGACCTGGGCGTTCCAGGGCATCACCGGCACCGACGCCCTGGTCACCCACGCCAATGACAGCGACCCCAAGATTCCGTCGTGGGGCGGATCGAAGTTCCCGCTGTCGACCTCGCTGGCCGACCGGGTGCGCACCATGATCCATGATCGCGATCACTGGCGCGTCCTGCCGCCCGACGTGCAGGAATGGCTGGAGTTGCAGGAAACCCGCTCGGTCATTCCCGACGCCGAATCCATGCTGGTCGAAACCTTTCCGCGCGGCAGCCGGCATTTCCTTGTGGCCTATCCGTTCGAGGGCAATCTGGCCCACACCACCCTGTGCATGCTGCTGACCCGGCGGCTGGACCGGATGGGCGTCGGGCCGCTGGGGTTTGTCGTGACCGACTATTCGCTGGCGATCTGGTCGATCAAGCCGATGGACACGATCGATCTGGACGCCCTGTTCCAGCCGGACATGCTGGGCGACGATCTGGAAGCCTGGCTGGAGGAAAGCTTCATGATGAAGCGATCCTTCCGCAATTGCGCCCTGATCTCGGGCTTGATCGAACGTCGCCAGCCCGGCGCCGAAAAGACCGGCCGGCAGGTGACCTTCTCCACCGACCTGATCTACGACGTGCTGCGCCGCCACCAACCCGACCATCTGCTGCTCAAGACCGCCCGCGCCGACGCCGCATCCGGCCTGCTGGACGTGGCGCGCCTGGGCCAGATGCTGACCCGCATCGAGGGACGCATCCGCCACCAACCCCTGAACCGCGCCTCGCCCTTCTGCGTGCCCGTGCTGGTCCAGATCGGACGCGAGCGGGTCAGCGGGGACGCCGCCGAAATGATCTTGGACGAAAGCGCCGACCTGCTGATCGCAGAGGTCATGGACGACGCCGAGCCGCCAAGCCAGTCAGGTGCCGCCGCATGAACGCCGCCCTGCGCCAGACCCTGTCCCCGGCCCGCAAGATCTGCGGTTCGCTGAGCGTGCGGATCGCGGGCGAGGCCTGCGTGCTGCGCTGTTCCGGAGCGATGTGGGTTCCGGCCCACGGCGCCCTGATCGTCGCGGACCTGCATCTGGAAAAGGGCTCTGCCTTCGCGGTGCGCGGCCAACTTCTGCCGCCCTATGACAGCCGCGCCACGCTGGACAGGCTGGAAGCCGAGATCGTCGAACTGAACCCGGCCGTGGTCGTGCTGCTGGGCGACAGCTTCCATGACACCAAGGCCATTCCCCGCATGGCGGCCGACGACCGGGCGCGGCTGGACCGGCTGGCGGCCGGGCGCGACTGGCTGTGGCTGGAAGGCAATCACGACCGCGAGGCCCTGAATCGCAGCATGGCTCGCGATGCGGACACGGCGTCCCGCCTGCCCGGCCGGATCGTCGGCGATATGATCCTCGGCGCGTTGCGCCTGACCCACGAACCGGAGGCGCTGAGCGTCGACGACGACCGGCGCGGCGAGGTCGCGGGCCACCTGCATCCCGCCGCCAAGATCGCCGCCTATGGGCGCGGCGTGCGCCGTCCTTGCTTCGTCACGGACGGATCGCGGATCGTCCTGCCGGCCTTCGGGGCCTTCACCGGCGGGCTGAACGTGCTCGATCCCGCCATCGCCGACCTGTTCGCCGCCCCTCCTATGGCCGCCGCCCTGGGACGAGACCGTGTCCACGCTCTGGATTGGGCGATCCTGCGATAAGTTGTTCGTAAAGCGTTCAGCACGTCGCTTCACCGCATCTTGGCGGACGGCGATGCAGGATGACGGCGGATCAAGGTTACGGACACCCGCCTCATGCTCACGCCCCGCCGCATCGTCATGGCCGCCCGCCTCGGCTTCGCCCTGGCGGCGCTGGGCATGGCCATCCTGATGCTGGGACCGTTCCAGGGTCTGGAACAGGTCTTCGGCCTGAACGACAAGGCCGCGCACGTGATCGCCTTCTATGGCGTGGCCAGCGGCCTGTTCCTGATCGCGCCGAACCAGCGCCGCGACGACCTGGCCCTCTATGTCATCGTCGCCGCCTTCGGCGCCGAACTGCTTCAGGCCCTGACCGGCCGCAGCGTCTCGGTCATCGATTTCCTGGCGGGCGCGGCCGGCGTCGCCGCCGCCTGGGCGCCCGGACGGATCGAACAGTTGCGCCAGGCCTTCCGCCGCCATCCGGACATGACCCTGGCCGAGATCGATCGTCTGGATCGCCGACTGCGCCGTCGCCGCGTCGAAACCAGCCGTCCGGGCGTCGCCGTCCTGCGCCCCTAAGGTTCGAGCTCGATGTCCCAATAGAGATAGTCCAGCCAGCTCTGGTGCAGATAGTGCGGCGGGAAGCGTCGGCCGGCGTCCTGAAGCTGCCAGGCGTTGGGGCGATAGGGTTCGCGGCGGATCGGCATCATCGCCTGGCGCGGCGTTCGCCCGCCCTTGACCAGATTGCAGGGGCTGCAGGCCGCGACGATATTGTCCCACGTGGTGCGTCCGCCCTGTGAGCGCGGGATGACGTGGTCGAAGGTCAGTTCAGCCGACTGACCGCAGTACTGACAGGCGAAACCGTCGCGCAGAAAGACGTTGAAGCGGGTGAAGGCGGGGCTGCGGTCCTGATCCACATAGCTGCGCAGCGCGATCACGCTGGGCAGCTGCATCTCCATCGATGGCGAGCGGACGACCTTGTCATACAGGGACACGACGTCCACGCGGTCTTGATAGACCGCCTTGACCGCCTCCTCCCACGGCCACAACGACAGCGGATAGTAGGACAGCGGCCGGAAGTCGGCGTTCAACACCAAGGCGGGAAAACCGGAGGGCGGTCGATGGAGAACCTGCATCAGGCCCTCCCGCTCAGACGGGGGGATTTTGAGGCGACAGAGGTGAGGACACGTCTCCTTCCCTAGTCTTGTGAGATCAGCCTACCCCTGATTCCCGCTCATCGCCATGACCAGTGTGCAGCGTTTTCGTGACGTCCTGCCTCAGACCCGGCGCGCGTGGGTTGGGAACCCCGGCAGGGTCCAGCCCCAGCGCAAGGCGGCTGCGCGCAGCAGGAAGCCCGACAGCGCCGCGACGATGGCGGCGGGCCAGACGCCGACGCCTGGCCCCCGCAGCACCATATAGACCGTCGCCGCCAGGATCGCGGCCGTGACGTTGATCTCTCGCCGCAGCAGGATCGACGGCTGACCCGCCAGGGTGTCGCGCACCACCCCGCCGAAACAGGCCGTCAACGTGCCCATGACGATGCAGATCAGGGCCGGCGCCCCAGCCGCCTCGGCTTTTGCCGCCCCCATCACGCCATAGGCCGCAAGACCCACGGCATCCAGCCACAGCAGGGCGCGGAAACGCCAGTCGCGCTGTCCAACCAGCCACAGGGCCGTCGAGGCGAAAAGGCAGACCGCCAGATAGCGCCAGTCCTGCACCCAGAAGACTGGCAGGCCGAGCAACAGGTCACGCAGCGTCCCGCCGCCCACGCCGGTGATGGCGCCGAAGAAGGCGAAGGTGACGACATCGTGCTTCTCGCGCGCGGCGGCTAGGGCGCCGGTGGCGGCGAAGACCGCCACGCCGGCGAAATCCAGCGCGGTCAGCACGGTCTGCGGATTGCGCAGCGGTTCGGTCAGAGCCGGATCGAGCGGGGTCACGCCGGCGCATCCAGCGCGATCTCGCCGCGCTTCACGCCCGTGTACCAGGCCCACAGCAAGTGCGTGGCGACCGCACGGTAGGGCCGCCAAACCTCGGCGCGGGCATAGGCGCCCTTCTGATCGGGCCGCTCCTCTGCGCCGTCCGCCCAGCGGATCGCCTCCTGCAAGGCCACGTCGCCGCCGGGAAAGACATCCAGCCGCCCCTCGCACATCATCAGATAGGCCTCGGCCGTCCATAGGCCCACGCCCTTCAGCGCCGTCAGGGACGCAATCGCCGCCTCGTCATCGAGGTTGGCCAAATGCTCCAGATCGATCTCGCCCGCGATCTGCGCCCGCGCGATCCCCTGACCATAGGTCGCCTTCTGTCGCGACAGACCCATGCCGCGCAGCTGATCCAGATCGTGCGCTAGCAACAGCTCAGGCGTGATACCGCCCATGCCTTCGCGCAGCCGCGCCCAGACCGAAGCGGCCGAGGCGACCGACACCTGCTGCTCCACGATCATGCGGAACAAGCCTTCGAATCCGCCCACTCTCAACCGCCATTCCAGCGGCGGCGTCTGCGCATCCACGCGCACGAGCGCCGGATCGGCGGCGACCAGCGCGCGACGCGCGGTGGCGATGTCATCAGGCGTGGGTGCGAACGGCATGCGCCATGCTTACGGCCCGTCGCGCTTGTCGGAAAGAGCGGGGGCGCCGTTGAGGGCCGCAAACCGCTAAAGAGCGTCTTGATGTTCACAACCCGCTTCGCCCCCTCGCCTACCGGCCGTCTGCACAAGGGCCACGCTTTTTCGGCCCTGACCGCCTGGACGGCGGCGAAGGCGGCGGGCGGGCGGTTCGTGCTGCGCATCGAGGATATCGATCCGACGCGATGCCGGCCGGAACACGAGGCGGGCATTCTGGAGGACCTGGCCTGGCTAGGCCTGGACTGGGAGACGCCGGTCCGGCGCCAGTCCGATCATCTGGGCGACTACGCCGCCGTGATCGAAATTCTGCGGGCGCGCGGCCTGCTCTATCGGTGTTTCCGCACGCGCAAGGAGATCCTGAGCGCCATCGGCGAGGCGCCGCACGGGACGATGGAGGCAGCGAGGCCCGGTCCGCATTCAGCGGAGGAGGAGGCGCATCTGCTGGCCTCGGGCGCGCCATTCGCCTGGCGGCTGTCGCTGGATCGGGCGCGGGAGGCCTTGGGCGAGGCGACCTGGAACAACCTGAGTTTCGTCGAGGAGGGCGAGGGTCCGAACGGCGAAACCGGCGTCATCGCCGTCGATCCCGAGGCGGCGGGCGATGTCGTTCTGGCGCGCAAGGATACGGGCGTCGCCTATCATCTGGCGGTGACGTATGACGACGCCTTGCAGGGGATCACCTATGTGATCCGGGGTCAGGACCTGTTCGAGGCGACCCATGTGCAGCGGCTGATCCAGACCCTGCTGGGCTGGCCGGCGCCGACCTATCGTCATCACGCCTTGCTGACAGGGCCGGACGGGCGGCGCTACGCCAAGCGCGATCGATCGATCACCCTGGCCGAGCTGAGGGCCGGCGGATTGACGGCCGAGGCCTTGCGCGGCGATCTGGGCTTCAGCTCCGGCGGCTGAAGATGCGCGAGGCGCCGTAGCCGGTCAGGGCGGCCAGCACGACGCACAGCACGCCGTACAGCCACGGCCGACGGTGGGCGAACTCATAGATGTCGCGCTCCAGCCCGACCTTCTCGACCGTCAGGGTCAGGTTCGACACCGACTGCGGCTCGCCGTCCTGAAACAGCCAGACCTCGGCGTAGTATTTGCCGATGGGCGCCACGGTCGGCAGCTTGACCTCGGCGCGGAACAGGCCCCGGTCGACGAACTCGACCCCTTCGGAATCGGTATCGTAAAGAGCGGCGGCCTCCTTCAGCCGGATCACGGCGCGCCGCCAGTCCAGATAGTCGTCGCCCAGACGGCTGACGACCACGTCGCGCACGCCGTAGCGGGTGACGATGCGGCTCTCTTCCGGCGCGTCGATGCGCAGGTGATCGACGCCGACGCCCAGGCGGCGCAGCTGGCCGAAGTCGGCGATATCGCTGAGCGGGCGGGTCGAGGCGGTCATGTAGAAGCCGGGCGCGCCCTCGAACAGCACGGGCCGGCTGTTCAGCCAGACACCCGAGGTGCGCGTCTTCTTGACCAGGCGGATCGGCGCGTCCGGCCCCCGCACCACCACCACCACATCCGCCGGTTCCGGCGTCGGATTGAATACGGCGCCATAGAGGACAATGGACGCGCCCCGGAAACTGCTGTCGACCCGGACCTGGGCGTCGGTCAGGGCGGCGGCGACGCGCAGGTCGCCGGTCGTCGCTTCGGACCGATCGAGCGGCGGGGCCGCGACGGGGGGCGGAGGGGGAGGAAGCGCCTGCATCAGTCGGCGATCCCCGGCGCGATCATGAAGATGTCGTTGGGCCGCACGAACAGATCCAGCCCCATCTGGATCCCGACCAGCAGCACGATCAGGCCCAGCGCCGCCCGCAGCTCCTCGGCGCGGAACCGCCCGGCGAACCGCGCGCCGATCTGGGCGCCGACGACGCCGCCCAGCAGCAGGATGGTGGACAGGACGATGTCGACCGTCTGGTTGCGCCCGGCCTGAAGAATGGTGGTGATGGCGGTGGTGATGATGATCTGGAACAGGCTGGTGCCCACCACCGCGCCCGCCCGCATGCGCAGGATATAGAGCATGGCCGGCACCAGAATGAAGCCGCCGCCCACCCCCATGATGGCCGACAGGACGCCCGCAAAGACGCCCAGGCCGAACGGCGGCAGGGCGCTGATATAGAGGCCCGACTTCGGAAACTTCATCTTCAGCGGCAGGCCGTACAGCCACATCGGCCGCCGACGCTGCTTGTGCGGCGCGGGCAGCCCCCGGCGGCGGCGCAGGATTTCGGTCAGGCTCTCGTTCAACATCAGAATGCCGATGGCGCCCAGGAAGACGAGATAGGACAGGGCCACGACCAGATCGGCCTGACCCAGCAGGCGCAGGTAGCGAAACAGCTCGACCCCCGCCAGGGCGCCGGCCGCGCCCCCTGCCGCCATCACCGATCCCATTTTGAAATCGACCGAACCCGCCCCGGCATAGCGGATGACGCCCGACGTCGAGGAGGCCACGACATGGCTGGCCTGGCTGGCGACGGCGACGGTCGGCGGGATGCCCAGGAAGACCAGGATCGGCGCCATCAGAAAGCCGCCGCCGATGCCGAACAGGCCGGACACGAATCCGACCACCGCCCCCAGGATCACCAGGGTCGGCCAGTTCACCGAAACCTCGGCGATCGGCAGATAGATGTCCAAAGGACGCGCCTTCGGCTGGAGCGGACACAAGAATCGCCGTCAGGCGGGCGAGGTCGGGGACGACCGGGCGACCGATAGCCGCCCGGCGCCTGGGAATCTAGCCTGTCGCCTGGGCTTGGGCCTGCGACTGACCCTGCGACTGGGCCACGAAGGCGTCGGCGGCGGTGCGGGCGGCGCGCTGGGCCGTGGCGCTGGCCGTCGGACGCAGGCGCGTCACGGCGGCCTGGGCCTCCGCATCCCCGCCGCGCGCGGCGATCATGTACCATTTCAGCGCTTCGGTCGGATTCTTGGCCACGCCGTCGGCGCCGGTCTCATAGATGCGCGCGACATTGTACTGGCTGTCCGGCAGGCCGCGCTCGGCCGCGTTCAGCAGCCAGGTCAGGGCCTCAGCCTGATTGGTCGCGCCGCCGTCGCCTTCATAGAGCTGCATTCCATACAGATGCATCCCGCGCGGGTCGCCGCCCTCTGCCGCACGACGGCCCCACTGACGGCTTTGGACCGGATCGGCGGGCACGCCGTTGGCGCCGTCCAGATACAGCTGACCCAGATAGGTCTGGGCGGGGGCGTAACCCAGGTTGGCGGCGCGCTTCATGCCGTCCAGGCCCGAGTTGTCGCCGGCCTCCAGCTTGCCGATCGCCGCCTCATAGTCCGCCGCGCCAGGGCCGCCGATGTCGAAGGTCGCCTTCGGGCCGGTCGGCGTCACCGCCGACGCCGCCAGAGGCACGGCGCCGTTTGTCGTCGAGCCGCCGAAGCTGGGCATCTCGAAGTCCGGGGCGCCGCCGTCGGTCAGGGACAGATAGCCATAGACGCCCCCGGTCAGGGCGACCGCAGTGACCGAAGCCAGAAAGGTCTTCTTGACCGTCGAGCCGTCTTTTGACGCCTGCCGGTCCAGCCGTTCCTGCAGCTTGGACTTGCCGCCGCGCTTCAGGCCGAAGCCCGACCGAGGCGCAGGTTCCGGCTCGGCCGGCGCGGTGATCGCGGCGCGGGCGGCGTCGATGGTGCTGCGGGTCGAGGCGGCGCGGCCGGCGGCGGCGGCGGCTTCCATGCTGGAACGCAGCCGGCGCGGATCCACGAACTCGGTCTCGCCGCCGAAATCGTCATCGTCCGCGTCCAGGGCAGCGGCGCTGCGCTTTTCGGTCGGTGCGGTCGAGAAGCCCGGCGACGTCGCCTCCAGCGCGTCCTCGACGTCGGCGCCGCCGAAACCGCTGAAGGGCTGGATGATAGGTTCGACGCCGTCGGGATCGACCTGGCGCATCGGCATGTCGTCAGCCAGCGCCTCGGCAGGCTCGGCCTCGGTCTGGACGACGGGCGACGAGGGGAAGGGCGCCGCGGTCGCGACTTCGGGCGTCACCGGATCGCTGGACCAGGCGTCCTGGTCGGTGAAGGTCTCATCGGGGAAGGCGGCGGCGCGCCAGTCGCCTTCGATGGATGCGGACTGGATCGGCGCCTGTATCGTCGCCGAGGCGGCGCGTTCCAGCACTTGTCGCGCCGGGGTCCACGCGGGCTCATTGTCCAGCGGCTTGTCGCGGATCGGCGTGGGCGCGCGGGCGTCGATGCTTTCGCGGGCCTCGGCCAGCAGACGGGCGGTGCGCTCCTCGCTGAGACGCATCCGCTCGGCCAGTTCGCCGGACGCGCGGTCGTAGCGCTGCTCGATCTTGTCCGAGCTTTCCGACAGGCGTCGGCCGATGTCTTCCAGCGCCTGCTGCGAGCGGCGCTCGGACTGGGCGATGCGATCGCTCAGCTGGTCCGAGATGCGGGTGATCTCGCCGCCAAGCTTCTCCAGGGCGATGGCGTGGCGATCGTCGCTGGCGGTCAGGCGTTGATCGACGCGGTCAACGTGGCGGGCGAACTCCTGGTCCAGACGCGCGGCGCGGCGGGCGACTTCGGTTTCGATGGTCTGGCTGACGACGTCGGCGGCGGCGCGGGCGACGGCGTCGGTGCGACCGTCGTTGTCCGTCTCGACCTTCTTGACCCGCGCATTTAGGTTGCGGGCGATGCGCAGGACCTCGCGGCCCATGGCCTCAAGGCCGATGGCGCCCTTCTCTTCGGACGCCTTCAACTGATCGCCGACGGCCTGGACGGCGCGTTCGATACGGTCGATGCGCGCGCCGGTTTCGGCGGCGTCCAGGCGCTGCATCATCTCGGCGCGATTGTTGTCGATCTGACGCGACAGGCCTTCGGCCAGCTTCTCGAAACGGGCCAGGTCGCGCGCGCCTTCCGGCTCGACGCGGCTTTCGGCCGTCCGCATCCGCTGGTCCAGGGCGGCGAACGAGCGTTCCAGCGTCTTCAGGGCTTCGGTCGTGCGGTTCTGGGCCTCGTCCAGACGCGCGCTGACCTGAGCCAGCATGTCCGTGCCGACGCCGGGGCCGGCGGCCTTCTCGACCGCCTCCATCCGCTCGCGCAGATCGCTGACGCCCAGACGCTGGCGTTCCTCGATGTCGTACAGGCGCCCAGTCAGCGCACCCAGCGAGGTCTCGATCTTGCCGAAGGCTTCCTGGGTCGACGGGCCGGTGTCGCGTTCGAAGGCGCGCAGGCGGCGATGCCCTTCGCGCAACTCCTCGGCGATGTCGTCGATGCGGCGTGCGGCGCCCTGGGCCTCAGCCTCCTGACCGTCCAGCCGGCGCATCAGGCCCGCAACGGCCTGATCCACGCCCTGAATGGCGACGGTCGAGCGGCGTTCGGCGGCTTCCAGTCGCGCGGCGATCACATCGATGGAGGCGCTGATCCGCTGCTGGCTGTCTTCGACCTCATAGGCGTCGTCCAGACGGCGGCTGCGGTTGCGGCGTTCGTATTCGGCGGCCTGGGAGCGACGCGGCAGGGTGGCGTAGCCCTCCTCCTCGTCTTCCATGATCATGGAGTTGAGCCATTCGCCCAGCGTCATGCCGGACCGGCGCGCCAGATCCTTGGCGACCTCGCGTGCTTTGGGATCGATTCCCTTAACGCTCCACGGCGCTGCAGCGCTCACTGATTCGTCTCCCAGCCCATGCGACGAAGGCTATACCGTCAATATCGAGGGTGTAAACTGATGGTTAACCGCAACATCTAGCAGCGATATCCCAATCCTGTGGACATCGCGCCAGACAGCCGGATTTGTGAATCATCTCGGTTAACGCGGCATGAAGATTAACCTCCCGGCAAGGGTTCGCTTGCCAAGCGGCGCGGCTTTCGCCACCTGCGGCGCATGAACCTGACCACCACCCTCGTCCTGCTGGGCGTCGCCCTCGCCGTCATGGTCTTTTGCGGATGGCGCGGCGCCCGGCCGCCGGATCCGTTCAAGGGACCGCGTCTGATGCCATGGCGGTTCCTGATGGTCGGCGCCGCAGCGATCGCAATGCTGCTGCTGATCCACCTGGCGACGCTGTTCGGCGCCGAGCGTGCGCCCTGGATACCCGGCGCCTAGAGACGGGAACCCGATCAAGGCCGGTCGGTTGAACCTTGCGAACCACTCAAGGAGAGACCGCGTGTCCGACAAACTGACCCCCGCCGAGGCCGAGAAGGAATTCTGGAAAAGCCTGAAAGAGTCCAACACCGGCATGCTGGGCATTGACCGCCCCGGCTATCACCACCAGCCCATGACCGGTTTCGGCGAGGACGAGACGGGGACCATCTGGTTCTTCACCCGCGACGACACCGATTTCGCCCGGGATGTCGCCGGCGGCGGCCAGAGCGGCATGTTCTGCTACCAGGCCAAGGACGGCAAGGTTCAGGCCTGCATCCACGGCCGCCTGGCCATCGATCAGGACCGCAGCCGCATCGAGAAATACTGGAACCCCGTCGTTGCCGCCTGGTACCCGGACGGCAAGGACGATCCCCACCTGACCCTGATCCGCTTCGACGCCGACGACGGCCGCGTCTGGGTCTCCGACAAGGGCGCCCTGGGCTTCGGCTACGAAGTTCTCAAGGCCAACCTGACCAAAAGCGTCCCGGATGTCGGCGGCGTGTCGGACGTGAAGCTGTAAGAAGACAGACGCCAATAAGCAGTCCCAGCGCACCACAATTCCGCCCTCAAGGTTGCGTCTTTCGCAACTCGATAGCTTCAGGGGGATGTGAGAATGCTGGGACTGCTGAGCGCCGCCATCATGGCCTGTTCGCCGCCGGACGGGACGACCGCGCTCTTGGAAAGGCCCGAACGGGTCATCATGATAGGCGAGTTGCACGGTACGGAAGAGGCGCCGCGCGCCGTCGGCGAAATCGCTTGCGCTGCTGCGGAGCAAGGGACCGTGGTCGTCGCACTGGAACTTGAAGACACGCTCCAACCCATTCTTGATGCGTTCATTTCACAGCCGGATGAGGCGAGCGCATTGGCCACGTTGAGCGGCAGCTCGCTTATGGACCGCGCTCGTCAGGATGGACGCACCAGCAAGGCTCTTCTGGCTTCGTTGCAAAAGGTGCGAATGCTCAAGACGTCGGGACGCGACATTTCGCTCCACCTTTTCCAGCCCAGCATGACCCAAGGGCAGGAACTGGATCAGGCGTGGTATGAGCTGAATATGGGTCAGCTTCTCAGCCAGGCACGTCAGAACAGACCCGATGCGCGCGTGATCGGACTCGTGGGCAATATCCACGCCCGCAAGACGCCTCTCACCAGATATCCGGACATCGGCCTTCCCGCGACAGGCCATTTGCCTGCGAGAGAAACGTTAAGCCTGAGGGTCGCCCAGCAAGGCGGCTTTGCTTGGAATTGCGTGCGGGACGCCTGCGGCGTCAATCCTTCGATCGCCAGCGATGACGACCAAGTGAGAGGCGTCATCCTGACGCCAGTAGAGGACGGCGCCTACGACGGCCTGCTGGCCCTGGGACCGTCGACAGCCTCGCCGCCGATCAGCGGCGAGGACTGAGCGTAGATCAGCCGCCGAAGCACCAAGCCAGAACGGCTTTCTGGGCGTGGATGCGGTTTTCGGCCTCGTCCCAGACCAGCGAGCGCGGCCCGTCGATGACGGCGTCGGTGACTTCCTCGCCACGGTGGGCGGGAAGGCAATGCAGGAACACCGCTTCGGGATCGGCGAGATCCATCAAGGCTTCGTCGACGCCGTAATGTTCGAACGCCGCCAGCCGCGCCTCATAATCCTGATCCCCCATGGAGACCCAGGTGTCGGTGACGACGACGTCGGCGCCCTTGACCGCCTCGCGCGGATCGCTGGTCAGGGTGACGGCGTCGCCGCCCTTGGCCAGGTCGCGCAGGTCCGGATGGTATTCCGCCGGGCAGGCGACGTTCAGATGGAAGCCGAACTTGGGCGCCGCGTGCATGAAGCTGTGGCAGACGTTATTGCCGTCGCCAATCCAGGCGATCGTCTTGCCGGCGATCGGTCCGCGATGCTCCTCGATCGTCTGCAGGTCGGCCAGGATCTGGCACGGGTGCGACCGGTCGGTCAGGCCGTTGACCACGGGCACGGTCGAGACGCGGGCGAACCGCTCGACATCCTCGTGATCGTTGGCGCGGATCATCACCGCATCGACCATGCGCGACAGCACGCGGGCGGTGTCCTCCACCGGCTCGCCGCGCCCCAGCTGCATGTCGGAGGCCGTGGCGATGATGGACGAGCCGCCCAGCTGGCGGATGGCCGCGTCGAAACTGAATCGCGTGCGGGTCGAGTTCTTCTCGAAGATCATCGCCAGGACGCGGTCCTTGCCGGGCGCATCGGCGTCGGCGCGCCCCTGGGGCCAGCCCTTGCGGGCGGCCTTGCGGGCATGGGCGTCGTCCAAGATGGCGCGCAGATCCGCCGCGTCCAGCCGGTGGATGTCGAGGAAGTGCCGGACCATATGTCTAGCTCCGCTCATCCCCGCGAAGCGGGGACCTAGTGCTGTGGGCGACAGCCGCCCGTCGGGTGTTTCATCCGTCGATCCCGCGTTCTCGAAAGAAGTGGGTCCCCGCTTTCGCGGGGATGAGCGGATGTCGGGCTCAGGCCGCCAGCTTTTCGCGGGCGACCTCGCAGGCCGCTTCGAAACGGGCCACGGCTTCGCGGGCCTCGTCCAGCGTCAGGTTCAACGGCGGCAGCAGTCGCACGCAGTTGTCGCCGCCGCCGGCGATCAGCAACTGCTGCGTGTCGCGCGCCAGGGCCATGAACTCGCGATTGTTCGGCACCATCTTGATGCCGATCAGAAGGCCCTTGCCGCGGACGTCGGCGATCACATCGGGGAAGCGTTCCTGAAGGCCGGCGAACTGCTGCTTCAGATAGCCGGCGACCTCGTTGACGTTGTTCAGCGTCTCGGGGCTGTTGATCAGGCTCAGCGCCTTCTGACCCACGGCCATGGCCAGAGGATTGCCGCCGAAGGTCGAGCCGTGAACGCCGACTGTCATCCCCTTGGCCGCCTTGGCCGAGGCCAGGCAGGCGCCGATGGGGAAGCCCCCGCCCAGGGCCTTGGCCACCGCCATGATGTCCGGCGCCATGCCCGCCCATTCGTGGGCCCACAGCTTGCCGGTCCGGCCCATGCCGCACTGGACCTCATCGAAGATGATCAGGACGCCGTGTTCGTCGCACAGTTCGCGCAGGCCCCGCAGGCACTGTTCGGGCATGGCGCGGCAGCCGCCCTCGCCCTGCACGGGCTCGACGATGATGGCGGCGGTCGTGGGGTTGGCGATGGCGGCCTTGATCGCCTCGTGGTCGCCCCACTTCAGCTGGTGGAAGCCCTGCATCGGCGGGCCGAAGCCCTCGGTATAGCTGGGGTTGGCGGCGGCGTTGATCGCGCCATAGGTCCGACCGTGGAACGAGCCGTCGAAGCCGTAGATGTCGATCCGCTCAGGCGCGCCGTTGGCCGAGTGGTATTTGCGCGCCGTCTTCAGCGCGCATTCGACGGCTTCGGTGCCCGAGTTGGTGAAGAACACCACGTCGGCGAAGCTGGATTCGCACAGGGCGTCCGCCAGCGCTTCCTGACCCGGAATGCGGAAGATGTTGGAGACGTGCCACAGCTTCTCGGCCTGATCCTTGACCGCCTGGACCAGTTCGGGGTGGGCGTGGCCCAGGCCGTTGGTCGAGATGCCGGCGACGCAGTCGAGATATTCGGTCCCGTCGGTCGCCCACAGACGCGCGCCTCGGCCGCGTTCCACTTCCAGCGGCGCGCGATTGTAGACACCCATCAAATGCTCAGTGGACACGGGACCAAGACCTCCAAAAGCGAGACGGCCCCGGCGCGAGCGCGACGGAGCCGGATCAATACGGTCAGGCGTTGTCGGACGCGGGAGGGTCTTAGTCAACACCGGCGCCGAGGACGCCCCGCGCTCGCACATCGGCGATCAAGACGCGGAGCATCTGCCGTTGATCCGTCTCCAGCACGCGCAAGGGCAGGATGAAGTTGGTGTTGGGCGAGGCCGCGAAGATTAGCCGATCCTTGTCCTCCATCACCGCGACAAGATTGCGCCAGCCGATGCAGGTTTCGAAATCCGCTCCCGACAGCGCCAGACCGCTGTCATCGATGCGCCAGTCGGTTGGCTTTTGCGCGATCGGCGACCGGCGCGCCGCCGCCATGGCCCTGTAATGCGCCAGGACCGACAGCCCGATAAAGCCATACAGCCCGACCAACTGCAGGCCGACGATCCAGCCGATCCGCTCCAGGGGCAGGCCGAGGCAGACGGCGATGGTCGCCAGCATGGCGCCGCCGAGAAACAGCACGGGCAGGTTCGCCCAGCGCCGGACAACGGGCCACGCCTTGACGGCCGCCCGGCCCTCCTTCGGCGTCGGCTGGACGCCGCGAACCTCGATGACCGTCGTCACTCGTCGCCGGGCGTCGTCGCCGGGGCCGCCGGCGCGGTTTCGGCGGCGACCGCTGCGTCCTTGGCCTGGATTTCGACCAGCTTCTTGTCCAGCGCCAAGCCCAGGTCGGCGATGAACAGGCCGAAGCGGGCGACGTCGACGCCCTTCAGATACGACAGCTTGTCCTCGGTCGAGTGGATGCGCTGGAAGACGGGCGGGACAAAGCCCTCCTTCAGGCCGTTGTCCTTGCCGCCGTTGAAGGCCAGCCACATCTGGTGGGCGCCGACCGCATCTTGAGTACCCATCGACACCACGGGCACGCCCGCGGCCGAGAAGGCGCGGTCGTCGCTGGGCGGATAGGTCGGATAGGGCATGCAGTCGAAGCCGCGTTCGGCGCACAGGCCGCGCAGCGTCTCCAGCACGAAGGCCGACTGCGGCCCATTGTTTTCGCCGTACATGACCGTCTGACCATAGGCGGCGACATCGGCGTTGATGACGGCGGCGATCCGGTCCTTGCCGTGTTTCGCCAGGAAGGCCTTGGCGCCCAGAAGGCCCAGCTCTTCCTGGTCGGTGAAGACGAAGACGAAGCGGTGGGCGACCGGCTGGCCTTCCAGCGCCATGTCCAGCGTCTTGGCCGCCTCCATCATCGCCATGACCGAGCCGACGTTGTCGACGATGCCCTGCGACAGCGTCCCGTCGCGCAGCTTCACCGCGTCATAGTGGGCGGTCAGGACGATATCCTTGGCGCCCTCGCCCACCGTGACGACGACATTGGCGCCTTCCATCGGGCCGGTGGCCTGGTTGCCGCCTTGGAAGGTCTGGATTTCGGGCGTGAAGCCCAGCGTCGTGAGGAAACCGACCAGGACCTGGGTCCGCTCGGCGTTGGTGGGCTTGATGAACTGGGCGGCGCCGGCGGCGATGTCGGGGCGGTCGCCGGCCTGGGGCGTCGCTTCCTGAGCGAAGGCGGGACCAAAAGCGGATGTGGCGGCGAACAGGGCCGTGGCGGCGACGAGCGAACGAAACAGCATGAAGCGGACCTCTCGGGGGAGCGATCCGCAACAGGTAGCGATCTAGCTCTTAAGACGCCAGCCCGAGCGGAACACCAGCCAGCAGACAACGCCCATGACGGCCATCAGCACGGCCGACCCTATGACGCCGACCGTCAGATTGCTCTCGGCATGGCCGATGAAGCCGTAACGGAAGCCGTCGATCAGATAGAAGAAGGGGTTATAGCGGCTCAGCGCGCGGAACGGCTCGGGCAGGTTCTCGACCAGATAGAAGGTCCCCGACAGGAAGGTCATCGGCATGACGATGAAGTTCTGAACCGCCGACAGGTGGTCGAACTTCTCGCTCCACAGCCCCGCCAACACCCCGGTCATGCCCATGATGAAACAGGCGGCCAGGGCGAACCAGACGATGGCGAAGATATTGGCGATGCCCAGAGGCGCGAACGGCAGCACGCAGATCGCCGTCACCAGACCGACCGCCAGGCCGCGCGTCGCGGCGCCCAGCGTAAAGCCCAGCGTCAGCTCAAGCGGGCTGAGCGGCGGGGTCAGGAAGTCGGTCGCGGTACCCATGATCTTGGCCTGGATCAGGCTGGACGAGGCGTTGGCGAAGGCATTGTTCAACATGGCCATCATGATCAGGCCGGGCGCGACGAACAGGGCGAACGGCGTGCCGTGCAGCGGAGGCCGCGCGTTCTGAAGCGCCACCACGAACACCAGCATATAAAGCAGCGTCGTGACCACCGGCGCCGCCACTGTCTGGGCGCCCACCTTCCAGAACCGCCGCACCTCGCGCAGATACAAGGTCTGCACCCCGATCCAGTTGATCCCCGGATAGCGACGCGGCTGCGGCAGGCCGGCAGGCCGGGTGGAGATCAGATCGGGCGTATCGGTCATGGCCCGCCAGATGCGCTCGACCGCCGCGCTTCGCAAGAGATCAGGCGAGATCGTCCCGAAAACGACGGCGCCGCCTTAACCTTAACGATGATTCAATATCTGGTTTCTGTGGACAGGATGATTCGCACATCTTGCGTCTCTTAACGGCTGGTTTACGATTAGTTGTAGGTCAAGACCCCGGAGGGGGAGCCTGGACCTAGATATTGAATCCAAACTCGCTGGAGGGTGGCATGACCGCAGGCTGGACCGACGACCGCGTAGGCGCGCTAAAGAAGCTCTGGCTTGAGGGCCAGTCCGCGAGCCAGATCGCCAAACAACTGGGCGGCGGGGTCACCCGCAACGCCGTGATCGGCAAGGTGCACCGTCTGGGCCTGTCGGGCCGGGCCGCCCCGTCGCAACCGGCGCGCACCGTCGCCGCGACCTTCCGCACCGCGCGTCCGCGTCCGGCGCCGGCCGCTCCGGCGCAGCAACCTTCGGCCCCGCGCCGTCTGGAAGCCGTCCAGCCCAAGCCGGTCGAACCCGCAGCCCCCGTCCCCGCCCCGATCCCGGACCTGCCGGGCACGGCGACCGTGATGACGCTGGGCGCCCACATGTGCAAATGGCCGATCGGCGACCCGTCGTCGCGCGAGTTCAGCTTTTGCGGCCGCCGCTCGTCGGAAGGCGTCTACTGCGTCGAACACGCCCGTGTCGCCTACCAGCCGCAAGTCCGTCGCGGCTCCAAGGAAAGCGGTTCCGACCTGGCCCGCAGCCTGCGGCGTTACATCTAAGGGCGCTACCGCGCTTCGCGCGACATGAGCGCGGCGTTTCGCGAAGGGCGCACGACTGCGCTCAAGTCGCGACGTAGCGCCAAAAGATGCTCCTTAGGGAGCCGACCTCCCCCTCGCCGGTTCGCGCAAGCGGCCGGCGAGACTTCAGGGGCGGGGCTGCGGTTCATCCGGGTTGACGCAGCCCCATCCGCCCTTCGATCAGTTCAGCACCCGCCGCGCATCGGGCGTATCCAGCGAAAACGCCGGAATCTGCGCCTCGAAACTGCGCCCATCCGCATCCGTCATATAATAGGCGCCCACCATCGAGCCGCTGTCGGTGCCCAGCGGACAGCCCGAGGCGTAAGCGTAGCTGCCGCCCGGCTCGATCACGGGCTGTTCGCCGACGACGCCGGGACCGCGCACCTCTTCGACATGGCCTTGGCCGTCGGTGATGGTCCAGCGACGCGCCATCAACTGGACCGTTGAACCCGTCAGGTTCACGATCTCGATCTGGTAGGCCCAGACCCAGCGGCCTTCGTCTGGATCGGACTGGCCCGCCAGATAGCTGGGGCGCACCCGGATCAGGATGCCGTTCGTCTCGGCGGTATAGGCAGGACCATCGTGCATGGGCTATATGCTCGCCCCGCCGCGCGCGGGCTGCAAGCGCGACTTGGAGACAAGTCGTGAAAACCGTGTGAGACAGACGCCATGAGCTCCTTCCAAGCGCCCCGTCCCGGCATCCTGCCCGCCCAGTCCATCGAGACATTGATCGCCACAGGCGCCGTCACGTCCGACACCCCCTTCGACCACGACCAGGTCCAGCCGGCCAGCCTGGACCTGCGGCTGTCGGATCAGGCCTGGCGCGTCCGCGCCTCCTTCCTGCCCGGCCGGCGCAAGGTCGAGGACCGCATCGCCGACGTGGCCATGCACGCCATCGAGATCACCGAGGCGGGCGTCGTGCTGGAAAAGGGCTGCGTCTATATCGTGCGCCTTCAGGAGCGGCTGAAACTGCCCCAGGGCCTTATCGCCCGCGCCAATCCGAAAAGCTCGACCGGCCGCGTCGATGTCTTCGTGCGTCTGCTGACCGATCAGGGCGCCAGCTTCGATGACGTCGCCGAAGGTTATGACGGCCCGCTCTATATGGAGGTCGCGCCCCAGACCTTCTCCATCCTGGTCCGTCCCGGCACGCGCCTGAACCAGTTGCGGCTCAAGGCCGGCGATCCGCCCAAACTGGAGACCCGCTCGGTCGGCGTCGATCTGCAGGGCGGCGACATCGTCGGCTTCCGCGGGCGTCGCCATGCGGGCGTGGTCGATCTGGACCACATCGACGGCCACGACCCGCGCGACTTCTGGGAGCCGTTGAGCCTGCGCCGTGGCGAACTGCTGCTCGATCCGGGCGAGTTCTACATCCTGGCCTCGTCCGACGACGTCGAAATCCCGGTTGACCAGGCCGCCGAAATGACCCCCATCGATCCGTCGGTCGGCGAGTTCCGCGTCCACTACGCCGGCTTCTTCGACCCCGGCTTCGGCACCGACGAGGCGCATGGCGCGGGCTCGAAAGGCGTCTTGGAAGTCCGCACCCACGACACGCCGTTCCTGCTGGAACACGGCCAGATCGTCGCCCGCCTGGTCTATGAACCCCTGACCGAACGCCCCAGCCGTCTGTATGGCGAAAGCGGCAGCCACTATCAGAACCAGGGCCTGAAGCTGTCGAAGCATTTCAAGGCGTGGTGAGGCAGTCCTGACCGTCTCCTCCCCATTTGATGGGGAGGTGGCTCGTAGCGCAGCGGAGAGACGGAGGGGCTTTTCACCGTATCGCTAGAGCCTGCGGGACTTCAAGAGCCCCTCCACCGCTGCGCGGTCCCCCTCCCCACTTTGTGGGGAGGAGACGCGATCGTCATGTCAGCCGATCTGCCTTCCTCAGCCCCGGGAACATCGTCGCCCAGGCCCCGGTCGCGGCCAGGGCACCGAACCCGCCGAACACCGCCGCCCCGACCGCGCCCAGCAGCCGGACCATGACGCCGGAATAGGCCTCGCCCAGTTCGTTTGAGGCGCCGATGAACAGCATCGACACCGACGACACCCGCCCGCGCATATGATCGGGCGTGGCCAGTTGGATCAGGGTCTGGCGCACATTGACGCTGATCATGTCCGCCGCCCCGCCAATGAACAGGGCCAGACCCGACAGCCAGACGATGCGCGACAGGCCGAAGGTGATGGTGCACAGGCCGAACACCGCCACCGCCGCGAACATCCAGCGCCCGCCGTTCTGGCGGATCGGATAGCGGCTCAGATAGATGGCCATGACCATGGCCCCCACGCCGAACGAGGCCCGCAACAGGCCGAACCCTTGCGGTCCGACATGCAGGATGTCGCGCGCGAAGATGGGCGTCAGCAGGGCCACGCCCGCCAGCAGCACCACCACCAGATCCAGCGAAATGGCGCCCAGCACGATCTTGGTCTTCCAGACATAGGCCAGCCCCTCTTTCACCGAGTCGACCGGCGACAGCGGATTGGCCTGGGGCGCAGGTCTCCCGCTGGTGCGGATCAGGATGAAGGCCGCGACAGCCAGCAGGAACATGCCCAGCGACACCGCATAGGCCAGGGGCACGTTCACCCCCACGATCACCCCGCCCAGGGCCGGGCCGGCGATGGCGCCGGTCTGAAACGCGATGGACTGGGCCGCGATGGCGGGCGGCAGGGCCTTGCGCCCCACCACCATCGGCAGGAAGGCCTGGCTGGCCGGCGCCAGAAACGCTCGCGCCGCGCCGAACAGGGCCGCGACCGCCAACAGACCCCACAACGGCGGATTTCCATGCAGGGCCATGGCCAGAAACGACCCCGCGCAGGCCGCCTCCACCAGGATCGAGATCCACACCGTACGCTTTCTGTCGCGCCGATCCGCCATCGCCCCGGCGGGCAGGGTGAAGGCCAGCAGCGGCAGGAACTGACACAGGCCGACCAGGCCCAGATACAGGCTGGCCTCCTCGATCGGATGATCGCGCCGGGCGATCTCATAGACCTGCCACAACAGGGCCGACGACTGAATCTGGATCGCCAGCACCGCCACCACGCGGCCGAACCACAACAGGCGGAAGTCGCGAATGCCCCACGGGCTGGACGGGCCTTCTGGCCCCCCAGATGACGGAGACGGCGGAACGGGCGGTGCGGCGGGGCCGGTGTCGATGGATTCTGTGGTCACGATCTTCTTGGGTATTTCGGATAGGGCGAGCCGTCGCGGTGGAAATAGCCGTCGACGCCGGCGTGCAGCACCATGTCGATGTCGGGATAGTCGGCGGGGGTGATCGTCGGGCTGCGCGTGCCGACTTCCAGCAGAACCGCCTCGCGGCCGGATCGGTTCTCCAGCTTATGGCCGTTCGGCACGCCGGACTTGAACCCGGCGCAGTCGCCGGCGCACAGGATCGTTTCGCCATCGTCCTCGATCAGCACCACCTCGCCCTCGAGCACCATGACGAACTCGTCCTCTTCGGCGTGCCAGTGGCGCTGGCTGGACCAGGCGCCGTCGGGCAGGCGCAGCAGGTTGACGCCGAACTGGCTCAGCCCCGCCGCATCGCCCAGCCGCCAGCGGCGACGCGGCTTGCACGGTCCGGCGTATTCCTCGGGATAGGTGGTGCCGTTCGTCGTCGGCGCGCTGTCGATGTTGATCTTGGGCATGGCTCTTCTCGCCTCCGCACGATGGTCCTAAAGCATAGCCGCATGAGCCGCGCATCAACTCCCGTTATCGATCCTGTCGAACTGACCCGCGACCTGATCCGCATCCCCTCCGTCACGCCCGCCGACGAAGGGGCGATGGATGTGCTGGAGCGGCACCTGATGGCGCTGGGCTTCACCTGCCGCCGCCTGGCCTTCGAGGGACCGGGCGGACAAGGCGTCCATGCGCGGATCGAGAACCTGTATGCGCGGCGCGGGACCGCCTCGCCCAACCTCTGTTTCGCCGGCCATACGGATGTGGTTCCGACCGGCCCCTCGGATCAGTGGTCGTCGCAACCCTTCAACGCCGAGGTCAAGGACGGCGTCCTGTACGGTCGCGGCGCGGTGGACATGAAGGGCGGGATCGCCGCCTGGGTCGCCGCCGTGTCCCAGGTCATCGCAGACGGTGAACCCGCCGGCTCCCTCTCCTTCCTGATCACCGGCGACGAGGAAGGTCCGGCGCTGCACGGCACAAAACGGGTGGTCGAGGCCCTGGCCGCCGAGGGCGAGGTCATCGACGCCTGCGTCGTCGGCGAACCCTCGTCGTCGCAACAGCTGGGCGACATGATCAAGGTCGGGCGGCGCGGCTCGCTGAACACCTGGATCACCGTCCACGGCAAACAAGGCCACGTCGCCTATCCCGAGCGCGCCGCCAACCCGGCCCCGGTGATCGCACGCCTGATGGCCCGTCTGAACGACCACGTTCTGGATGAAGGCTACGAGAACTTTCCCCCGTCGAACCTCGAAATCACCACCATCGACATCGGCAATCCGGCGACTAACATCATCCCGGCCCAGGCGACGGCGCGGCTAAACATCCGCTTCAACCCCAGCCACACCGGCGACGCCCTGATCGACTGGCTGAACCGCGAGGCCGGGGCCATGCAGGCCGAGACCGGACTTCAAATCACCCTGGAGCACCTGTGCTCGGGCGAGGCCTTCCTGACCGAGCCGGGCGCCTTCGTGGAAGCGGTTCAGGATGCGGTCGAGGCCGTGGCGGGCCGCCGCCCCGAGGCCTCTACCACCGGCGGCACCTCCGACGCCCGCTTCATCCGCGCCCTGTGCCCGGTGCTGGAACTGGGCCTTGTCGGCCAGACCATGCACCAGATCGACGAACGCGTGCCGACGGCGGAGCTGGAGACGTTGACGGCGGTCTATCGACGGGTGATCGAGTCGGTGTTTGAGCGTCTGTAGGTGCGGCCGTTGATACTCAATCTAGCCCATTCCGCTCATCTCCAAGCGGACCTGCCGATAAGTCTAACAAGGGTGGTTCACGGACATCAGCTCTCGGTCGCTTAGTCGCAGGCCGACTTGGGAGCGTTACCGGGAGCAGTCCCGCAGATGTATCCCGCTAGTCTGGATGGGTCGATTTCATAGCCGTGGTCGCTCCGGCGCAAATCCTCCTTGCGCGGAAGCGCCCCTGTCTGGGCGACCGGTACGCTTAGGGTACCGGGCCAGCGCTCAATGATCCGTGACATTAGCCGCTGGCGGAAGCGCCGAGCCAGCGATGGGTCTTCACCTCGTTTGAACGATATCCACGCTTGGCCGAGGTGATTCTGGTCCGAGACGCGAGCTTCGCTTTGGCGAATGTCATTGCCGCGATAAGCCGTTGCTTCGATCGACTTGCTAAGATCGAGCGCCATCTCGTTCCAACGGTCCATCTCCTCTGCCGTCTCGATACTGACGTCTAGCCCCTCAATAGCCGCCTCAGCGTTGAGGATGGTCAGGAAGTTGGCCCGTTCCACCGCCGTGGTCAGCGGCACCTCGAAAGCCGCCACGATCTTGGCGCTTTCGGGTTGCGGAACAGGCTGGCAAGCTCGGACGCAACCGACCGGCAAAGATATGGCGAGCAGCACCGCAGCTGTCGCGCCGACCGGGAAGCGTGGAGGCGCCGCTCGCGACGAGCGAGGCCCCCAACGGCGAGCTGCGATCCACACAAGCCAGAGCAAGAGAGTGCCGCCGATCGTCGCCATAGCGGCGAAGCCGATCACGACTGGAACTATGAAGATGATCTCACCGCCTATTCGGGACGTCACCTCGTCAAGCGCGCGAACTAGGCCTGCTGGCTAGGTCATGTCAGCTACATCGCATCGTTATCATCGTCACCAGCAGAGTCGCTTGATGACCGTTAGGGGTCGGTTTGCGACATTGCCTGACGCTGCACTCGCCGTTGCCTAACTCCGCTCTAGGAACCGCAGCGCCGTCAGGACGTGCGTCTTCACCCCCAGCGGCAGGACCTTCTCGTTGGGTGAGAACTCTGGCGAATGGTTGGGCGCGGAGGTCGCGGGGTCGACGCCGTCGGGACTGGCCCCGAGATGGTAGAAGACGCCGGGGATGACCTGCTGGAAATAGCTGAAGTCCTCGGCCACCGTGGTCGGGGGTGTGGCGGGGTTGACGTTCCCCTCGCCCGCCGCCTCGGTCAGGACCGGGGCCAGCCAGGCGGACAGGTCGGGGTCGTTGAACACCAGGGCGGCGTTCTGTCTGACGCCGAACTCGGCGGTGGCGCCGTAGGCTTCTGCGACATGGTCGATGGCAGTCTCTGCGCGGGCGACCAGGGCGTCGCGCTGGTCCGTATCGAAGGTGCGCAGGGTGCCCGACAGCGTCGCGCTGTCGGGGATGATGTTGTAGCGGACACCGGCGTTGATCGTGGCGATGGTGAAGACGGTCGGGGTCGTGGTCGGATCGACCGTGCGGGCGGTCAGGGTGTTGACCGTCTCGACCACCTGGCCAGCCACCGCGATCACATCGACCCCGCGCCAGGGCCAGGCGCCGTGCGTCTGCTTGCCCGTTAGGCGTATATCCACGCGGTCCGAGGCCGCCATGAACCCTTCCGGCCGATAGAAGACGCTGCCCAGACGGCCCGGCACGACGTGCAGGCCGAAGATGGCCTCGGGCTTGGGATCGTTCAGCGCCCCTTCGGCGATCATCAGGGCCGCCCCGCCCTTGGGCTCTCCCGGAGGCGCGCCCTCCTCGGCCGGCTGGAAGACGAAGACCACCGTGCCGGCGATCTGGTCCTTCATCCCGGCCAGCACCTCGGCCGCGCCCATCAGCATGGCCATATGCATGTCGTGGCCGCAGGCGTGGGCCACCGGCACCGTATTGCCCATATAGGTCCCGGTCGCGCTCGAGGCGAAGGCCAGGCCCGTCGCCTCCTGCACCGGCAGGGCGTCCATGTCGGCGCGCAGGGCCACCGTCCGGCCCGGCCGTGCGCCGCGCAGCACGCCGATCACCCCGGTTTTGCCGACCCCGGTGCGGACCTCCAGCCCCAGCGATCGCAGATGGTCGGCGATCACCCCGGCCGAGCGGGCCTCGGCGAAGCCCAGTTCGGGATGCTGATGGAAGTCGCGCCGCCACGCGACGACCTCTGGCAGGACGCGCTGCACGGCGGCGTCCACGCTGGCCGTATCGACCTGAGCCTGAGCGGCGCCGGCGGCAAGCAGCAGCGCCATTGTGGAGGCGGCGAACAGTCGGTGCATGTGAAGGTCCCGTGAAATTTTCAGCCCGACGACAGGTGACGGCGCCGCACCCGCTTGTGCAAGCCGTCGCGAACGCCGATTTCTGTCCGCATGGGTGAGAAGGCCTTCAAGAGCGCAAAGACCGAATGGCGCGACGTCGTTCTGGTCTGCCGCAAATGTTCGAAAAAGCTGGACGGCGGCTTCGGCCCCAGCGGCGACCTGACGCTGAAGAAGGCGTTGCGAAAATATCTGCATCTGAAGAAGGGCAAACAGGGTCGCAAGGGCGAGCTGACGGTCGTCGGCGCCGACTGTTTCGACATCTGCCCCAAGGGCGCCGTCGTCGCCGTCAACACGGCCCAGCCCAAAAAGCTGCTGATCATCCCGGCCGGCGCCGACCTGTTCGAGGTTAAGACGCGGCTGGGGCTGGACGACGGACGGCGGTTGAAGCGGATCGACGGGGCCGACTGAGGCTCGGCGCCTTTCTTCCGGCGACCAGCCGTGTCAGAGCGAAACCATGGATGACACTCGCATCGAAAAACGCGTCGGCGTTCAGGCGACCTCGGACCGCATCTGGGATCTGGTCGCGGACCTGTCCGACTGGGGCGCCTGGAACCCGATCGACAAGGACGTCGAGGGCGCCATCGCCTATGGCGGCCGCCTGACCATGACCGAGGCGTGGCCCGACATGGCCGAACGCCAGGCGGCGGCCCAGGTGGTGGAATGGCAACCGCGCGCGCGGCTGGTCTGGGCCGAACGGCGCGGCTTCCTGTTCCAGAGCCTGCGCTACATCCAGATCGAGGAGCTGGCCCCCGGCAACTGCATCGTCGCCATCGGCATCCGCTTTTCGGGCATTCGCGGCGAGCTGTTCCACGATAAGCACCGCCCAGCGATCAAGGCGGCGTTCGAAAGCGCCGCCCATGGGCTCAAGGCGGCGGCGGAGCGCGCCTAACGCCCGTCCTTCATCATGTCGATGACGTTCAGGATCGCCGGACCCAGGATGACGATGAACAGGACCGGCAGGAAGAACAGGATCATCGGCACGGTCAGTTTGGCCGGCAGGGCCGAGGCCTTCTTCTCTGCGGCGGACATCCGCAAATCGCGATTTTCCTTCGCCATCACACGCAAAGCGGTGGCCAGCGGCGTGCCGTAGGTCTCGGCCTGGGTCATGGCGGTCGCGACCGACTTCACGCCCGGGTGGTTGGTGCGCTTGCCCAGATTTTCGTAGGCCATGCGACGGTCGGGCAGATAGCTCAACTCTGCCGACAGCAGCGACAGTTCCTCGGCCAGATCGATCGAAGACGGCCCCATCTCCTGGCTGACCTTGGCGATCGCCGCCTCGATTGACATGCCCGCCTCGACACAGATCAGCAGAAGGTCCAGCGCGTCAGGGAACGCCTGCATGATCGAGGCGCGGCGCTTGTCGATCCGATTTTTTAAATAAATGTTCGGCGCATAGAAGCCGGCGACCGCCGCCGCCATCGTCGCGGTAACCTTGTTCATCGTGGGCCAGTCCACGACCTTGATCACGAACAGATAAAACGCCGCCACGATCATGAAGATGAAGGGCGAGGTGAAGCGGAAGAAGTAGAAGGTCGTCAGCGGACGCGGCCCGCGATAGCCCGCCTGCACCATCTGACCCGCGACCTTGGGATCTTCCAGCAACTTGCTGAGGTTCAGCCGATCCACGATCCGCTTCTTGAACCCGTCGTCGGTGTGACGCAGCGCCCCCTGACCGCCGGCCATGTTCGCGCGAGACCGTCGTTTCAGGTCGTCGCGGCGTTCGGCGACAGCCTTCATTCGCTTGTCCAGCGCAACGCCGCCCGTCATCGACGACAAAAGGGTGACGACCGTGGCGAAGACCAGCACACCCACGCCGATGCTGAGCAGGTTCTGCGGGTCAGTGATGAAGCGGATGAAGCTTTCCATGATCCCGGCCTCAAAACTTGAACGAGATCATGCGTTTCATCACAAAGATGCCGGTCGCCATCAGCAGCGCCGCCATCAGCAGCATGAAGTTGCCGCGGAAATCGGTGAACAGCGGCATCATGTAAGAGGGGGTGGTGAACATGACCATCGTCATGACCGCAGGCGGCAGAGAGGCGATGATCCCGGCCGAAGCCAGAGCTTCGGACGACAACGCCTTGATCTTTTCGCCCATCATCCGACGAGCGCGGAGCACGGCCGACAGATTACCCAGCGCCTCGGCCAGGTTGCCGCCGGTCTTCTGCTGGATGGCGATGACGATGGTGAAGAAGCGCAGTTCGGAGGTCGGCATCCGGCCGTACATCTTCTCCAACGCCTGCTCCAGGGTCAGGCCGACGCCCAGGCCCTCGACCAATGTCTGGAATTCGGGCCCAAGCGGAGCCGGGCTCTCGCGGGCGATGATCTTGAAACATTCGTGGACCGGCAGGCCCGACTTGATGCCGCGCACGATCACGTCGACGGCGTTGGGGAACTCCAGCGAGAACTTCTTCATCCGCGACTTGCCGAGGAAGCCCACGATCCAGCGCGGCAGTCCCAGACCGAAGATCAACGCGATGCCGATGACTACCAGGATCGGCAATCCGAAGATCAGCGCGCCTAGGCCGGTCACCAGCCCGACCACGGCCGAGATGATGTAGAAGGTCGTCACGCTCAGGCTCAGGCCTGCCTGTTTCAGGCGCGACGCCAGGGTCGTGCGCGCCTTGCGCTCGCGCCGGTCGGCGTCCTGCAACTGAACCAGAATCTGCTTGCGACGCGCCTCAGGCGTATTGGCGGCGGCGGCCTTGCGGGCGAGCGCAGGGTTCTTCTTGCCCTCGCCCATGCTTTGGGCGCGCTTGACGGCCTGGGCCGAGGAATCGTCTCCACCGACGAAGACCCAGCCCAGACCGCCGATGGTGATGAAGGCCAGAACGGCGGCGAGAATTGGAAGCATCGTCCTACTCCGCCGCGTCCAGGGCGTCGGCCAGTTCACGCTCCAGCCCGTAGTATCGGGCGCGGTCCCAGAAGCGGGGACGGGCGATGCCGGTCGAGCGGTGCCGGCCGATGATCTTGCCGTTCTCGTCCTCGCCGGTGATGTCGTAGACGAACAGGTCCTGCGTCACGATCACATCGCCTTCCAAGCCCACGACCTCGGTGATGTGGGTGATGCGGCGAGAACCGTCGCGCAGGCGGGCGGCCTGGATGATGACGTCGACCGAGCCGACGATCATCTCGCGGATCGTCTTGGACGGCAGACCGTAGCCGCCCATGGTGATCATGGACTCCATCCGGCTGATGGCTTCGCGCGGACTGTTGGCGTGCAGCGTACCCATCGAGCCGTCGTGGCCGGTGTTCATGGCTTGCAACAGGTCGAACGCCTCGGGTCCGCGCACCTCGCCGACGATGATCCGCTCGGGACGCATCCGCAGGCAGTTTTTGACCAGGTCCCGCATCGTGATCGTGCCCTGGCCTTCCAGGTTCGGCGGGCGGGTTTCCAGACGCACCACGTGCGGCTGCTGCAGTTGCAGTTCGGCGGCGTCCTCGCAGGTGATGACGCGCTCGGTCGGGTCGATGAAGGCCGTCAGGGTGTTCAGCAGCGTCGTCTTGCCCGAACCGGTGCCGCCCGAGATGACCAGATTGCATCGTGACGCGCCGATGACGCCCAGCACACGCGCGCCCTCGGGACTGATGGAGGCGTACTCCACCAGATTCTTCATCGTCAGCTTGTCCTTCTTGAACTTCCGGATCGTCAGCGTCGGGCCGTCGATGGCCAGCGGCGGAGCGATGACGTTGACGCGCGAACCGTCCGGCAGACGGGCGTCGCAGATGGGGCTGCTTTCGTCCACGCGCCGGCCGACCTGGCTCACGATCCGCTGGCAGATATTCATCAGCTGAGTGTTGTCGCGGAACCGGACATTGGTCAGCTGGACCTTGCCCGCGACCTCGATGAAGACGCGGCCTGCGCCATTGACCATGATGTCGGCGATGTCGTCGCGGCTCAGCAGCGGCTCCAGCGGACCATAGCCCAGAACGTCGTTGACGATGTCCTGAACCAGATGCTCCTGCTCGGCGACCGACATGGAGACGTTCTTGATCGCCACCAGTTCGGCGACGATGTCGCGGATCTCTTCCGACGCCGCCTTCTGGTCCAAGTGCGCCAGTTGGGCCAGGTCGATGGTGTTCATCAACGCGTTGAAGATCGTCGTCTTCGTGGCGTGATAGTAGTCGCTCTGTTCCCGGACGATCTCGGCGACCGCCTGGGCCTTCTTCAGCTGTTCAAGACCCGCCGTGGCCTTCGGACCCGTGCCGGCGACATTGCCGGTGGGACGCGGTGCCTCAGGCGCCGGCTTGGGCTTGGGACGCGAAGCCAGGGCGTCCAGACGATCGGCCGGCGCGGGCTGCGTCGGCGCGGACGCGCGGTCGAAGGCGTCGGCCGCCGGCTCCAGATCCTCGTCGGCATAGGCAAAGGCCGATGCGTTGGTCGTCGCCGCCATCGGCGCGGCGGCCGCCTGCATGCTGAACACGGACACAGGTTCGCCGCCGGGCGCGGATGCCGCAGCGGGGGCCGCGGCCGGCCGCAGGGGCGCAGGGGCGGCGCCAGGCTGACCTGTGCGTTTGCCAAACATCCGTCAGCGCTTCTTGAACATATTGGCGAACAGGGATTTCGACGCCCCGTCCGCCGGCTTGGTCTTCTCCGCCTTGCCGGCCTTCGTCGGCTTGGCCTTGGGTCCCGCCACCATCGGCAGTTCGCGGCGCGACACGATCTGGGCCAGGGTCTGGAAAGCTTCGGCCGACTTGGTCTTCGCGCCGGCGTCCAGGATCATCTGCCCGTTGTTGGCGGCGGCGCCAAAGGTCTTGGCGTCGAACGGAATGATCAGGCTGGGATGCACGCCGAGCGCCGCGCCGAAGTCCTTGGCCGGAATTTCGGGGCGTCCCGGCACGCCGACCTGGTTCAGCACCAGGCGCGGCGGCGCGTCATTGGGGCGGCCCTGACGGATCAGGTCGATCATGTTCTTGGCGTTGCGCAGGGACGCCAGGTCCGGCGTCGCCACGACCACCACCTCGTCAGCGCTGATCAGGGTGCGGCGCATCCACGGCGACCACAGGTGCGGAAGGTCCAGCACGACGAAGGGCGCCGTGGCGCGGATCTGGTTGGTGACCTCCTCGAACGCCTCGGTCGAGATGTCCCAGTCCGTGTCCAGACTGGCGGGCGCCGCAAACAGGCTCAGCTTGTCGGTGCAGCGGACCATCATCCGGTCCAGCAGCGTTGAATCCAGCCGATCGGGCTGGCCCAGGGCGTCAGCGACGCCGTTCAGCGGGTCCTGGTTGAAATCCAGGCCGGCGGTGCCGAACGGCAGGTCATAGTCAACGATCACCGTATTGGCGCCGATCCGCTCGGAAATCGCATAGGCGGTGTTGTGCGCCACGGCCGAGGCCCCCGCCCCGCCCCGCGCGCCGACGAAGGCGATGGTGCGACCGACGAAGGGCTGGGCCGGGTCGTTGAACAGGCCGCCGATGGCCGCGATCAGCTGCAGCGGCTGCAAGGGCGCGACCAGATATTCACTGACCCCGCGCCGCATCAGTTCGCGGAACAGGATGATGTCGTTCGTCGCGCCGATCACCACAACCTTGGTGCCGGCGTCGCAGACCTCGGCCAGCTGATCGACTTCCCACAGCAGGGTCTGGGGGTCTTTCAGGCACTCGACGATGATCAGCGGCGGTGTCGGCTCATGCTGATAGGTCTCGACGGCCGCAGCGACGCCGCCGACACGGATCTGGGTCGTGGCGCGCGACAGGCGACGGTCCTGGGCCGCACGCTCGGCCGAGGCGAGGGTGTCCTGACGCTCGGCGAAGACATGGATGGCGATGCGCGGCACCGACACTTCGCCGATGTTGCTGGCGGGGGCCAGACCGGTGAAGGCCAGACCCGTATCCATCAGGCTGGCTTGCGCCTGGGCGACCACGTCACCGACCGGATTGAAGCCAGCGGCGTCGGGCGCATAGGCCGGGGCGGCCGGGACCGGCGCCAAGGGCGCGGCCTGAAGCGGCGATTGGGGCTGAGGCGCCGCCCCGGCCGGCAGCGCCGACGCCGCAGGCGTGAACTGAAGCGGGCTGCGCGGCGCGGCGACGTCGTCAACCGGGGGCGCAAATTCCATATCGACGTCGAACGCGTCGTCGAAGCTGTCGAACTCGCGAGGGGCGGGGGCTGTGCTCATGGGTCAGTTCACCGCGCGGGACACGGCGGTATCCCGGATCAGGTCTTCGCGCTCGGCCGATGTCGGCTTGCCGCCGCGATAGGCATCGAACACTACGGTGCGGCGCCCGGCGTCCGCCGGCGTCATGGCGCGGGGCCGCTGGATGTCGCGAGGATCCTCGATCTGGGCCGCCAGATTGGCCGTCACGGCGCATCCGAAGTTCGATGCCGACTGATTGTCGCCCGTCCGGCTCAGATTGCCCCAGTTCGCGCCGCACCGCGGCACCGCCGCACGGATCGTTTGATAGCCCACGACCACAGGCGCGCGCGGATCCGGCGCGGCGTAGCTGACGAGCGTGATCCGGTCCGGCGATACGCCGTAGGCTGCCAGGGCCGATTGAACGTCATAGGCGGTCTTCAGCGCCACCGCATCGTTTCCGGCCGGGGCTTCGATGACCATCGGCACGGCGTCGACGTAGCGATAGCGTCTGACCAACTCCTGCAGCGCGCCATTCTGCGCCGGCGACAGACCGGTTTCGTGAACCGCGAGCGCGATCCGGTCTAGATCCGGCTCGACTTGAAGCTGGTAGCGCGATGTCGGCGTCAGCGGCGGCTCGCCGCCCAGGCTGGCGGGGCCGCCGACGCAGGCGCCGAGCCCCAGGGTCGTGGTCGTCAGAAGCGTGGCAATCAGGGTGCGAGTCATGGATTTGCTCACTCGATCACGTAGCCGACCGAACCGGCCGGGGGCGCATTCGGCAGCCCATAGACCTGGTTCAACTGGCCGAAGAAAATGGTCTGACTATCGCTGGCCATGCGCAGGCCGTCGGCCGGCGTCTGCATCCGATCGGGCGAGGTCGGACTGACGATATAGGGCTCGACGATGACCACCAGTTCGGTTTCGCCCATCAGATAATCGCGCGATCGGAACAGCGATCCCAGGACCGGCAGGTTGGTCACCCCCGGCAGAGAGTCCACCGTCTGGCGCGTGGTTTCCTGAAGCAGGCCCGCGATCATCATCGATCCGCCCGATGGCAGTTCCACGGTGTTTTCACTGCGCCGAACCGTCAGACCCGGCAGAGTGATGGACGAGGGCGTGCCGGCGCCGATGGTGAAACCGCCTTGAGCCGTTAGTTCTGAAACCTCGACCTTCACCTGCAAGGAAATGCGACCGCCGGACATCACCACCGGCCGGAAGGCCAGACCCACGCCATAGGGCTTGTAGATCACGGTGATGTTGCCATCCCGGTCACGTCCTGTCGGCAGCGGAAACTCGCCGCCGGCCAGGAAGTTCGCCGCTTCGCCATTCACAGACGTCAGGTTGGGTTCGGCCAGCGTCCGGGCCAATCCCACGCGTTCGAAGGCCTCAAGACAGCCGCTCGCATTCGTGCCCGTCAGTGTCTGGAAGGCGGTCGACGCAATATTGGAGATGGCGCTGGTGATCGTGTTGCTAGAGCCAGATGACACAGTGGACTGACCGATAGCCGTCGCAGGAATCTGGACCACGTTGCCATTGACATCTGTCACGGTGACGGTTGAGGGGAAGGAACCGCTCGTCGCCTGTTGACCGCTTGCCGACGCCCCGCCGGAACTGGTCTGGCTGGTGGTGGTGTTCGAGTTCGACACGTTAGTCGTCCGGCCGCCATTTTGACCGTAGCACAGACCCGTTCCGCCGGCCGCCGATCCGTTGACGCCGTAGGTATTGGGTCGGCTGAAGCCATACGAATGGATGCCCGCGCCCTTCAAGATGTCGGAGCTGAAGCCAAGCTGTTTCAGCGCGTTGCGTTGCACCTCCACCACGCGCACCCGCAGCGTCACCTGGTCGGAACCGGCGACGCTGATCATGTTGATCACCTTTTCAGGCACAGACACGAAGGCGGCGGCGACCCGCGCGGCCTGGGCCGCCTGAGCGGGACTATCCGCGACGCCCGTCAGGATGACGCTGTCGTTGACGGCTTCCGCGTGGATTTGCCCTCCCGGAGCGATGCGGCTTAGCGTGTCCTGAAGCGCGCTGGTGCCGGCGTCCACCCGAACCCGCAGGCTCAGTATGGTGCGGCCGGCTGCGTCCAAGAAGACGGCGTCGGTTTCTCCCGGCGCGATGCCGATAACTGTGATGCGCCGCGGCGAGTGCAGCATGGCCTCGGCCACCTGCGGATTGGAGACGATGACGTCGCGGGCGTCGGCGGGCAGATCCACCGCGAACGAGGTGCCGCGCGGCAGGTTAATCAGGCGCTGCGCCGCACCCGTCGAGACGGCGGCGCGGGTCTGGGCGACGCCGGCCGGCGCGGCGGCCAGAGTGGCCAGAAGGGCGCAGGCTGCGGCAGCAGCGGCCTTGCGCATCTTGGGTCGGCGCATCGGTTGAGTTCTCATGGCACGGCCACCACTTCGGGCGCGCCGCCGCGATAGATGCGCACGGCCTGGGGTTGGGAAACGGCCGCTACGGGGCGGCGCGTGGCGCCGGATGGCCCGGCGGTGTCGGCATAGGATCGCAGCGAGAGCGACAGTTCGCCCTCGGACTTAGCCTGGGCCAGCAGAACCGAGTCCTGCGGCCGGACTTCCAGGGTCGCGGTGGCGCCCACCACGGCCTGGGCGTCGTCGCCGACGCGGGTCGCCTGGTCGATGGCCAGGACCTTGATGTTCTGAAGCACGACGCCCGAGGCGAACTTGGACTTGGTCGCGCCCTCGACGGCGCCGTCGCGATTGGTTTCGGCGGTCAGCACCACATCGACGCGGTCACCCGGCAGGATGAACCCGCCAGCGGCGGATTCGACCGTCACGGCGATGGCCATGGCCCGCATGCCCGGCTCCAGATAGGCGGCGAGATAGCCGCTATCGCCGGCGCGCACGATCTTGCGCGACACGATCGGCTCTCCGGCCAGAATGGGTTCGCGGACCACCGAGCCGATATAGTCGGATTTGGCGCCGGTCGTGGCCAGCTCCGTCGCCGCCTTGGTCACGCGGTTCACGGCGTCCGTCGCCTTCTCTGCCGCGCTTTCCGCAGCGGGCTTGGCCGGAACCGGGGTGGAGCCGTCGGTGATGAAGACGGGATTGACCTCATCGACGGGCCAATCTTTCCATTCGAGGTCGGCCTCCACCAGACGCTTGCCGGGTTCCAGATCCTTGGCGGCGACCAACACCTTGGCCATCGGGCGGACTTCGACGGGAGCGGCGGCCGCCGGTGTCGTGGGTTCGTTCGAAGACGACCCCATGGCCCGGACCACGAGGGCCAAGCCAATGGCTGAGACGGCGGCGATGCAGATGACGACGATGCGGGCGGGCTTCATCCAGGATGTCTCCAGCAGGCGCTGTGTTTCGGATTCATCCCCCGACGCCTACCGTTAACGATCATGGCCCTTGCGGGTTAACGCTTCCTAAGCGCCGCGAACGCCGGTCAACGGGGTGTCAGCGACCGGAGGCGAAGGTCAGCAGCAGCCCGCTCTCAGGCAGAGCCAGCAGGGCGCCGATGGCGATGGCGACGCCGTAAGGAATATCGCCCTTGGGCTGCATCAGATTGATGACCCAGCCTTGCGACACCGACGGGGCGACCATCTGAAAATACTGACGCGCGGTCATCAGCAGCAGACAGAAGGCGCCGCCCGCGATGCCAGTGTAGATCAAGAACGGCGCGACGCCGCTCATCCCCATCCACAGACAACTGGCGGCCAGCAGCTTGGCGTCGCCGCCACCGATCCAGCCGGCGGCGAACATGCCCATGCCGACCAGTAAGGCCGCGAACCCGATGCCGACATGAAGGGCGACATCCATCGGCGCGGCGCCGATCAGAAAGGCGATGGGGAAGAAGGCTCCGATCAGGGCCAACGAAATCCAGTTCGGGATCTTCATGGTGATCAGGTCGTGCAGACCCCCGACGACGACCAGGGCCGGGAAGACGCCGAGCAGAGTGAGCAGCAGAATATCCATGACCGGCATCTTGTGCGACAGGACTTAATGTTGGGTTTCGACCAAAGAAAAGGGCCGGAGCTTTTCAGCCCCGGCCCCATTCTCAGGACTTTGAACGTCTGGCGATTAGCCGGCGTTCGCGGTGTCGAGCTCAGTGCTGACCTTCGTGAAGGTGTCTTTCAGGCTGCCGCTCATGGTGCCGAGCACGGTGATCAGGGCGACAGCGATCAGAGCAGCGATCAGGCCGTATTCGATGGCGGTTGCGCCCGATTCGTCTTTGGCGAAGCGCGAGATGAACTTGGTCATGGGTAGTTCCTTTTTCAAATGATCTAGCGAGCAACTTGGCGGGGGGAGCCGGTAGCCCGCTTGACCCCCAAACGCAGGATCAAAATGCACGAGGCCCGTTAAATCTGAGTCACGAGGTTTGGTTACGCGCAGATTTACCAAAGAAAATTCTCATATCACTGCTTCAGCCTTTGTTGAGGATCACGGCTGCATCATGCGCGCGTCCGCGTTCACACGCGCCACTATCAAGAGCCGCCGATGTCTCGCATCTCGTCCCTCCTGCTCGCCGCCGCCCTCTTCGCCGTCCCCGTCGTCGCCAGCGCCCAGGACGGCGCGCTGAACGTCGAGATCGATCGTTCGGCGCGCGTTCAGCTTCGCGGCGCCGCCGCTTCCATCATCGTCGGCAACCCCCAGATCGCCGATGTGTCGCTGGTCGACGCAAACACCATGTTTATTGTCGGCAGGGGCTATGGCGTCACTGAAGTCGTTGCCGTCGACGGTGTAGGCCGCACCCTTTTCCAGCGTGAGATCGTCGTGACAGGCGGCTCTACCGGTTCGGTTCGGGTCTGGCGCGGCGCCCAGGCGACGGAGATGGCCTGCGGCGCCTCGTGCACACCCAGCGTCCGGTCCCCCTCGGCATCTGCTGCGCCCACAGCGCCCTGACTTCAACCATGCGCGCTCGGAGATCATTGAAGTCGCGTTGGAGCCCCGACAAGCGGAGACGAAATGGGTCGGCCGCGGTCGAGTTCGCCATGGTCGCCATCCCCTTCTTCCTGATGATCTTTTCGATCCTGGAGTTAGGCGTCGTATTCGTTCTGGATTCAGTGCTTGAAACGGCGGTCATGGATAGCGGCCGTCTCATTCGCACCGGCCAGGCTCACGCGCAGGGTTTCGACAAGACCAAGTTCAAAGCCCAGGTCTGCTCGAAGATGGTCGTGTTCAAATCCGACTGCGACAGTCGAATGACCGTGGATGTGAGAGTTATTCCCAAGTTCAGCGCGCCGGCTGTCGAGGATCCAATTACCAATAACGCCATGGATGACAAAAAGACCATCTACAACGGCGGCAAGGCTGGTGATCTGATTTTGGTCCGTATTTGGTATGCACATCCTCTCGCTACGCCTCTTTTAAGCCAGGCGGTATCTCGGATCGGAACAGGCAAGGTCTTGCTTAGCGCGACGACCGCCTTTCGCAATGAACCGTGGCAATGACGCGCTTCCGCATCGCCTCATTCGTTCGATCGTATGGACGCGACACCCGCGGCATCGCCGCAGTCGAATTCGCATTTCTCGCACCAATCCTGATCTTGTTCTACTTCAGCATGGTGGAGTTCTGTCAGGGCTATATGGCGCTGAAACGAACTGGCCACGTCGCCGCAATGGTGGCGGACCTGGTGTCCCAGAGCGACAGCACAAGCAAAACCGACCTGACAGATGTGTTTGCGATCGGCGACTTGATCATGGCGCCGTTTGCTTCGTCCTCACTGACCCAACGCGTCAGCAGCGTCACGCGTGTAAACGCGACGACGTACAAGGTGGACTGGAGCGTTGGAAAGGGCATCTCGTCGAAACTGACGGTCGCACAGGCCAAGGTCCCTTCAGACATGCTCGCCAACGGCGAGTCAGTGATCGTTGCCGAAGCCTTTTATGATTACAAATCACCATTCGACCGGGTCGCGCCCTATGTGACCAAGTTCAGCCGTACGGCCTATCTGCGACCGCGCACCGTTGAAATGATCCCCTGCAGCGGTTGCTGACCCTTACATCCCCACCAGCGCCTGTCGCATCGCTGAAATTTTCACGTCGGTCTCGGCCTCCTCGGCGGCCGGATCGCTGTCCGCGACGATGCCGGCGCCGGCGAGGGTGCGATAGTTCCAGACACCGTCTTTCCGTTCGAAACCGGCGGTCCGGATCAAGACCGATGCGGTCAGAGCGCCGCCGTCCGCGATCAGGAACAACGACCCGCACCAGGGTCCGCGCGGCGGCTCGTGCGCGGCGATCACCTTCATCGCCTGATGTTTAGGCGCGCCGGTGATCGAGCCGGGCGGAAAGGTCGCTTCCAGCAGGTCGGCTGGACCCACTGCGGGCTGGGCCTCACCCGTCACGGTCGAGACCAGATGATGCACCGTCGGGTGCTGCTCGACTTCGAACAGCGTCTCCACTTGAACCGATCCGGGCCGTGACACGCGCGCCAGATCGTTGCGCATCAGGTCCACGATCATCAGATTTTCCGCCCGATCCTTCAGGCTGGCCCGAAGCTCGCTCGCCAGGGCCTGGTCCTGATCGAAATCGTCCGCGCGTGGGCGTGTGCCCTTGATCGGACGCGCCTCGATGCGGCGGCTGGCGGGATCGAAGGCGAGGAACAGTTCGGGGGAGTTCGACACCAGCGCCCGATCCCCGACCCGCCAATAGGCCCCGAACGGCGACGCCCGCTCCTTTTGCAGCCGCAGGAAGACCTCGAACGGATCGCGGCCGGGGCTCAGCTCCCCGGACCAGGCCCGGGCGATATTGGCCTGGAACAGCTCCCCCGCCCCGATGCGCTGCACCACATCCGCGACCGCGTCGCGGTAGGCGCTCGCCGGCGCCTCGGCCTCGAACCGCTCGGCCGGCGCGGAGGGCGTCACGACCGGCGCGGCCGTCGCCAGCCAAGTCAGAGCGCGGTCGGCCGCCGCGCTCGCCTTCTCCGCCGTCGCGCCTCTTCCCGTAGCGCACACTGCGCGCTCAAGATGATCGAAACTCAGCATGGCGGGATAGCGAGCCAGCATCAGATCGGGCCAAACCGTCTCGCGCGGTCCGGTGGCCGGCCGGGCGCCTGCGTCATAGGCGGCCAGACCCACCACCCCGGCGGCAAATACCGGATCACGCAGCGCCTCGAACGGCGCGGCGTCATCCACCGGGCCGACCTGCACAACGTCCGGCGCCTGGGCGACGTGAGACCAGCGACCGCCCGGCCCGCCGTCCGACAGCAGGGCCAGCGCGCCGTCGCAACCGCCGAGACCCGCCGCCACCTCGACCGGATCGACCCAAGGCGCGTGGCGCGTGACGGTGTGGCTGAAAAATTCGCTCACGCGGTCAGCCGCTCCAGGATCCGATCACGGCGCGCCGCATCGACGCCCAGCGCCTCCTTCAGATAGGCATCCACCGATCCATGCCGCGCCTCGACCTCGGCAAGGGCGGCCTCCAGATAGGCGGCCTCGACCCCCAGAAAGGCCACGATCGCGTCGTCCGAGGCCACCCGACCCGTCATCTTGTGCAGTTGTTTGGCGATGCCGGGCGCCCGGCCCGCCAGATCGACGGCGGTGTTGGTCAGCAGATAGTCCTCGACCATGTCGTCGCGCGACACGCCCAGCAGATGGTGGGTCAGGGCGGCGAGAAAACCCGTCCGGTCCTTGCCCGCCGCGCAATGGATCACCACCGTCCGGTCCTGATCCGCCAGCGCCTGGAAATATCGGCCGAACACGTCCTGATGCGAGGCGTCGAACGGCAGGCTGCGATAGGTCTGGGTCATGAAGCGACGCCCGGAGTCCGGCGTCAGGTCGGCGGTCTTCAGAAAGGTGAGGTGCGGCGCCTCGGCCCCGTCGTCCACGCCGCCCTCAATGACCTCCCCGCTGAAGCCTTCAGGCCGACGCGACGGCTGATCGCGGCGCTCGCCCGGTCGCCGCAGATCAACCACGGCTCCGATGTCCAGCGCCTTCAGCCGCTCCAGATCGGCCTCGCTGGCCCGGGCGTGGTGGGCAGAACGTAGCAGACGGCCGGGCTTCACGCGCCGCCCGGCCGCCGTGGCGTAGTCGCCATAGTCCCGAAAGTTGTCGATGGCCTCGAAGGCGTGAAGGCGGTCGGTCATGACCGCGCTTCTAGCCTATGTTCACCGCTCTGGCAGCAGGCCCGCCATTGCATCCAGATAGGCGACGAAGGCGTCGCGTCCCTGATCGGTCAAACTGGCCTCAGTCAGCGGCTTGCGACCGTTGAAACTCTTGGAGACGGCGACGAACCCCGCCTCTTCCAGCTTTCGCAGATGGACCGACAGATTGCCGTCCGTGGTCTGCAACCGGGTCTTCAGGGTGGTGAAGTCGGCCGATCCGGCCCCGGACAGAAAAGCCATGATCCCCAGCCGGATGCGCCCGTGAATGACGTCGTCGATCCGGCTGATGTCGAAGTCGTCGGCCATGCTCAGACGACCTCCGACGGTTCCTGACGCATCAGGACGATGCCCGGGACCAGCGCCACGGCCAACAGGATCACGGCGAAGACCGGATAGATCGTAGCGCTGCCCATGAACCAGGCGACGGCGACCGCACCAACGTAGGCGGCCAAGGCCGTGTAGGACATCCAACGTGTGCGCGTCATCGCCGCCCCGATCATCCAGGCGGAGCCATAGGCGACCAGGACCACTGTCGGCATCACCGCCATCCAGGACCACTGTCCGGTCTTCAGGGACAAGGCCACCAGCGCCAACCAGGTGACGAAGATGCCGTAACCCACGCCTTCCCAGGCCGCGCTGACCGCCTTGTTGCCGGCGGAGTTGACGCCGGGCTTGGTCTTGATGCGGCCGATCAGGACGGTCAGGGCGACGGCGAACACGACGGCTGCGACGATCCACACCCACAGCTGGGACCAAGGGTTCAGCCGAACGAGGCCCGACTGGATGGCCCATTGGATCAGACTGGTGGTTCCGAACACGATGCCGGCTGTCACCAGAATCGGGCCGGCCAGAAGCGGCGCATGCCGCCCCTCGTGGGCCAGGCTGCGCATATAGGCGATGTCGTCCTGAATGGCTTGGGTCTCGCGGGTCATGATGCTCTCCTCCTCGAACCGTTGAGACAACATCACCCATTTGCTTTGTGTTGTAAAGTTCTTTCTTATTGGGCCGCGTTGCGCATGAAAAAGGGGCGAAGCCTTCGGCTCCGCCCCTCGTTCGACTTTATGTATTTAGCCTAAAGTCGTGGCGCGCCGCGTCCACGCAGTCCGCCGGCCACCAGGGCGATGACGAACAGGATAATGGCCACGACGGCGACGAACTTCGCGATCTCGAACGAGAAGTTCGCAATGCCGCCGAAGCCGAGAACGGCCGCGACGAGGGCCACGACGAGGAAGATAATTGCCCAGCGCATCATGGGTTTAGCTCTCCTGAGTTGATGTTGCCGTCGGCGACCCGGGAGCCGTTCGTCGGTCTGCATCATCAACGCCAGGGTCGCCTCGCCGTTCCATCGCCTATCGACGGCGACGACGCGAATAGCCGCCCTGATCCATCTTGCGATCCGCGACCATGCTGGCGACGATCGCCGCCAGAGCCGGGTTGCGCAGCAGCAGGAAGGCCGCGCCCAAACCGCCCACGGCGCCCACGACCGGACGCTCGCGCACGATGTGGATGATCTTGCCCAGCAAGCCTTCCGGCTCGTCCTCTTCGTCCGCCTCGTCGTGCTTGTCGCCCTTCAGGAAGACCAGCGCCACGATTAGGGCGACCAGGGCGAACAGACCAAAGGTCACGGCCGCCGCGCCGAGCGGCGTCAGCGTCAGGCTGAGCGCATAGAATATGGCCACGCCAAGGAAGACGACGGCCAGGAAAGCACTGGCGGCGACGACAGCCGTCGCCACCAGTTTTTTGACGATGCCCTTGAACATCAGCGACGGCGGCCGGCCAGCAGCATGCCGAGGATGACGCCGACGCCGAGCGCCACGGCGGTCGATTGCAGCGGACGCTCCTGCACGCGCTCGACGACATAGCGTTGCGCCTCATCGAAGCGTTCGGCCGCGTCGTCGTAATATTCGCGACCCTTCACGCGGGCCTCGTCGTAATAGCTGCGGGCCTGCTCGCGAACTTCGTCGCTCTTGGCGCGCAGCTTGGCCTCGGCCTCGGCGGCCTTGTCGCGCAGGCGTTGGGTCTCTTCGCGGGCGCCGGTCTTCAGATCCTCCTTGAGGGTCTTCAGGTCGGCCTTGATATCTTCTCGAGCCTTGGTGGTGGCCATGGTGCGCGCTCCGTTGAAAGCTTGGCGGTAGAATAGAGAACCCCGTGTTGCAACGCCACATGCGCAACGAGGTTCCTTTAGTTGGGAAGGGCGCGCGCCTCTCGCCACGGGCTATTCGCCGCACTAGAACGGTCGCCATGACTCAATGGCTGTTCGCGCCCCGCCCCGTCCCGTCCTTGCCGATCGTCGGATCGGACCAGCGGTTCCCCGTTCGCCGCATCCTGTGCGTGGGCCAGAACTACGCCGCCCATGCGCGCGAAATGGGGTCGGACCCCGACAAACAGACGCCCTTCTTCTTCACCAAGCCAGGCGACGCCATCGTCTCGGACGGCGCAAACCCATCCTACCCGTCGGCGACCGCAAACCTGCACTACGAGGCAGAACTGGTCGCCGCGATCGGGCCGGGCAAGGATGGCGGCGTCGCCATCGTCGGCTGGGCCGTCGGCTGCGACCTGACCCGCCGCGACCTTCAGGCCGAGGCCAAGAAGGCCGGCCGTCCCTGGGACGCCGCAAAGGGGTTCGATCAGTCCGCGCCGTGCGGCCGCCTCACCCTGGGCGATTTGCCATCGCCCGACGGCGCCATCCGCCTGAGCGTCAACGGCGAAACGAAACAGGACAGCGTCCTCAACGACATGATCCTGAACCCCGACCGCATCGTCGAGGCCGCCGCCGCCCTGTGGTCGCTGCAACCCGGCGACCTGATCTTCACCGGCACGCCGTCCGGCGTCGGCCCGGTCAAGCCCGGCGACCGCGTGGTCGTGACCATCGACGGGCTTGAGAAGCTGTCGTTCGAGATCCAGCCATGATCCTGCACGGCTATTGGCGTTCGGGCGCCAGCTACCGCGTCCGCATCGCCCTGAACCTGAAAGGGCTCAGCTACGAAAACGCCGCTCACGACCTGCGCAAGGGCGAACAGAAGACGCCCGACTATGTGGCGCTGAACCCGCAGGGCATGGTCCCCGCGCTTCAGGACGGCGATCTGGTCCTGACCCAGAGCCCGGCCATTCTGGAATGGCTGGAGGAAACCCACCCCGAACCGGCCCTGCTGCCGAAGGGGGCGAACGAGCGGGCGACCGTGCGCGCCATGGCCGCGCTGATCGGCTGCGACATTCACCCGCTCAACAATCTGCGCGTGTTGAAGGCCATCCGGTCTGAGTTCAACGCCGATCAGGCCGCCGTGGATGCCTGGGCGGCCCGGTGGATCGCACCGGGCTTCGACGCGCTGGAGGCTTTGGTCGCCCGCCACGGCGCCGGCTGGAGCTTCGGCGACGCCCCGACCCTGGTCGATTTTTATTTGATTCCGCAGATGTATTCGGCGCGGCGCTTCAACATGGACCTATCGCCCTGGCCGCGTCTGCTGGCGGTCGAACAGACCGCCTTGGCTCACCCCGCCTTCGCCTCGGCCCACCCGGACTTGCAGCCTGACGCCGACGCCTGATTTTCGCCTCAGTGCGCATATCAGCGGTGGATAAGTAGGGTTCGCTTAAGGTCTCGCTCAGCGTCCCTTAAGCATTGGCGATCATAGTGTCGGGCGTGTCGTATTCCCCCGCCACACCTTCGGCGTCGTCGCCCATCCATCGCCTGGCCCTCGCCGTGGTGACCGAGCCCGAGCGCGCGCCCGGCGCCTTCATGAGCGCGCCGTCCGGCGCCCGCGAAGAAGCCATGCGTTTTCTGCTGCAAACCGGAGCCGACGCCGGGGTCAAGCTGATCGCCACCCGGCCCGAGGGCGACGGCGAACGCCTGCTGGGTCAGGCCTGGCCCTTCCCCTCGCCTTTCCAGGTTACGGTCCGCACCGTGCCGCTCAGCGAAGGTCTGGACCGGGTCGAGGCCCGCGCTCGTCGCTCGCTGGAACGGATGGGCCTGCCGCGCGGCGATGTTCTGCTGATTTCCAACGCCGCCGATCTGGCCGGCGCCGAGGGCCGCGCTCTGTGGGATCGCGCCCGCAGCCTCAAGGATCGCGGCTTGTTCCGCCGCATCGGTTTCTGCGCCACGATCGAGGATGGTCCCGCGCTTCTGGCCCGCCGTCTGGAAGCCGACGTGGTCCAGGTGCCGTGCAGCCTCTTGGACCAGCGCGCGGCGCAGGACGGCGTGCTGGAAGCCATCGCCGACACAGGCGCCTCGGTTCATCTGTCTTCGGTCTTCGCCGGCGGCCTGCTGTTTGCAGGCGGCGACGATCTTCCGGCCGAACTGGCCAGTCATGCCCAGGCCCTGTCGCGCACGCGCCGGCGTCTGGCCGAGCAGCGCTGCGATCCGATGCAGGCGGCGTTGGGTTACGCCCTCGCCCTGCCCGGCGTCGACAAGGTCGTGGCCAGCGTCGCCTCCGCCGCCGAACTGCGCGCCATCCTGGCCGCCGCCCACGCCCCCTGTCCCAATCTGGACTGGTCGGCCCTGGCGCTCGAGGCGCCGGCGGCCTTCACCGCCGACGCCCGCGCCCGGATCAGTAGCGCAGCCTGATCCCGACATAGCCGGACCGTCCCGGCTCGCCGTATCCGAACACCTGCTGATAGTGTTCGTCGCCCAGGTTCTCGATCCGCGCCGTCAGGGTGACCTTGTCGGTCAGTTCATAGGCCGCGTTCAGATTGGCGGTGACGAAGCCGTCGCGCGCCACCGTCGAGAAGCCGCCCGAATCGTCCTGATCGCCTTCCGCCCGCACCGTCAACGCGCCAGACAGACGGTCGCCCGTCCAGCCCAGGGTCGCTGAACCCGCATGTTCCGGCACGCGCAGCAGGCGCGCGCCCGTCGTGCGGTCCGTCGCGTCGGTCCAGGCATAGGCCAGGGTCAGGTCGAAGCCGCCACCCAGCAGGGCGCGGCCTTCCAGCTCGAACCCGTCCGAACGCGTCTTGGCGACGTTGATGTAGCGACCGGCCGAATAGGTGATCTGGTCCTCGACGTTCAGGCGATAAAGGGTCGCCCGCCCATCGAACCGACCATCGGCCGACGCCCAGCCCAGGGCGATCTCGACGCTGTCGGCCGTTTCCGGCTTCAGCTCGGGATAGGGCCGAGGCGCAAAGCAGAAATCGCAGACCGCCTGGCTGACCGTCGGCGACTTGAAGCCCGTGCCATAGGCCCCCGACAGGATGAAGCCTCCGGCCAGGTCATAGGCCGCTGACACCCGCCCCGTCGTCTTGGAGCCGAAATCGTCAGTGTCGTCATACCGCAGTCCGCCGGTCAGGTTCAGCGCGCCGACATCGTATTGCGCCACGCCGAACACCGATGTGATCGACAGGTCGCGCGACAGGCCCGACGACAGAGCCGCCGAGGCCTCGTTCCGCTCCACGCCGAACGCATAGTCGATGTCCTGCGTCTGACCGTTCGCCTGCCAGCGATAGGCCTGACGGTCGCCGGTGAAGGTCGAGCCGAAGCCGCCGCTGACCGAGTTGCGATCCAGATCCGATGCCGAGACGCTGAACTGGTGGTTCAAGCCGAACGCCTTGGCCGTCACCCGGCCAAAGCCCGACCACTGCTCGCTTTCCTGCATGTCGTCGGTGTCGGACAGCGCATAGTTCGGCGCCGGGAACCCGTCGATATCGGCCTTGGACTTGTTCCAGCGCACCGATCCATCGACCCTGACCGCATCGGACAGGACATATCGCCCTTTGGCGCCGAGCGTCGTGCTGCGGAAGCCGTCGGCCTCGGTGTTGCCGTCCGCCTCGTCCGCCGCCGAAATCCCGTCAGTGTCGAACCGCGAGGCATAGGCGCTGAAGGCGTAGGTTTCGTTGGCGACGCCCGCCGACACCCGACCGCGCACGGTGTCGAAGCTGCCGGCCTCGGCCTCGGCGCGCAGGCCGTCGATCTCTTGCGTGGTGAAGGAAATCACCCCGCCAATGGCGTCGGATCCCCACAGCGATGACTGCGGGCCGCTCAGCACTTCGATCCGCGCAATATCGGCCAGTTCGAAGCTGGAGAAGTCATAGGCGCCGTTCGGCTCGGCCGCATCATTGACCGGCGCGCCATCGACCAGGACCAGGGTCTTGCCGGGCGTCGCGCCGCGCATCCGCACCTGGGCGACGCCGCCGAAAGCGCCCGTGCGCGTCACCGACAGACCCGGCACATCGGCCAGGATGTCGGCGGCGAAGATCGCGCCGCGCTGTTCGATGGTTTGGCCGTCGATGACGCGGGCGCCCGGCGTGTCGGCGACGATGGCCGGGATGCGGGTGGCGGTGACGATCACCTCGTCCAGCTGGGTCGCGTCCTCGGCAAAGGCAGGCGCGGCGAAGGCGGCCGCAATCGCAGCCGTCGAAAGAAGAATGGAACGCTTCATTGAGCGATACCCCCGTGTTCGGTCCCGCGAATGCGCGCGAGAGACCGTCATGAGCGAACCGACCCGCCAGACCGCTTTAGGTCTGGACGGCGCAAGGTCGGGTCGCTTCCACGGAGAAACCGCGCTGCTGTCTGGTCCCGGACAGGAGCGAGCGACGTCGGCGGCCAGGTCTCCTGGCTTGCGGGTCGTAAACCGCCGTCCTCGCCTTCCCAGTTTCCCAGTGGCGCCGGGATCGAACCCCCGGACGGACGACGCTCTCGCCGCCTACAGTTGCGGGCACAGCCACGGCGTCACACCGTGTTCCCTTAACCGCCTGATGCGGCCTATCGCAGGGCCGACAAGCCTGTGCAAGAGCCGGTCAACGGCCTTGAGCCGCAGGGCGCGATCCGTCACCCTGCAGCCACATGAACGCGCCCATCTCTCATCCCCCGGAAATCGCCGCCTCGCTGGAAGGCGCGACGCCGTTCATGGCGCAATATCTGACGGCCAAGGCAGGCCAGCCCGACGCCATCCTGTTCTTCCGCATGGGCGACTTCTACGAGCTGTTCTTCAAGGACGCCGAGGTCGCGGCGGCGGCGCTCGGCATCACCCTGACCAAGCGCGGCAAGCATCAGGGCGAGGACATCCCTATGGCCGGCGTGCCGGTCCATGCGATGGAGGGCTATCTCGCCCGCCTGATCCGCATCGGCCACAAGGTCGCCATCTGCGAACAGCTGGAAGACCCCGCCGACGCCAAGAAGCGTGGCGGCAAGGCCGTGGTGCATCGCGGCGTGGTCCGGGTCGTCACCCCCGGCACCCTGACCGAAGACAGCCTGCTGGACGCGCGCGGCGCCAACCGTCTGGCGGCGGTCGCGGTGCGTAAGGGTCGAGCGGCCGTCGCCGTGGTCGAACTGTCGTCCGGCGCGGTCGACAGTGTCGCCTGCGCCATCGCGGATCTGGGCGCGGCGCTCGCCGCCTTCCGCCCGTCCGAAGTCCTGGTCACCGACCGGATGTATTCGGACGAGACGACGCGCGACGCCCTGGACGGCTCGGGCGGCGTGGTCCAGGCGTTGGCCTCGGCCATCGCCGAACCCCAGGCCGCGCGCGCCCGCGTCGAACGCCTGTACGGCGTCTCGGCCCTCGACGGCTTCGGCGCCTTCGAGGAGGCCGAGGTCTCGGCGCTGGGTCTGATCGCCGCCTATCTGGAGACGACCCAGGCCGGCAAGGTCCCCGCCCTGGCCCCGCCGCGCCGTCTGGGCGAAAGCGGCTTTCTGGCCATCGACCCGGCGACCCGCGCCAGCCTTGAGATCGACCGCACCCAGCGCGGCGAGCGCGAGGGCAGCCTGCTGGCCTGCATCGACCGCACCGTCACCTCGGGCGGCGCCCGGGCCCTGGCCGAACGCATCGCCCGGCCGCTTCGGGATCCCCTGGCCATCAACGAACAGCTCGACGCCGTCGAATGGCTCTTGGAGCGTCGCGACCTGCGTCGCGACCTGCGTGAGGCGCTGAAAGCCTCCTCCGACATCGCCCGCGCCGTCGGACGATTGGCGCTGGGTCGAGGCGGTCCGCGCGACCTGGCCGCCGTGCGCACCGGCCTGTCGATCGCCGAGGGCGTCGCCGGCCTGTTCGTGGGCCAGGTCGATCCCCTGACCGGCCAGCCGCGCCGCATCGCCTCGGCGCTGGACCGCCTGACCCTGTCGCCCGACGTCTCGCGGCTGAAGGCCGACCTGATCGCCGGCCTGGTGGACGAGCCGTCGCATCTGGCGCGCGACGGTGGCTATGTGCGCCCCGACTATCGCCCCGAACTGGACGCCGCCCGCACCCTTCGCGACGACAGCCGCCGCGTCGTCGCCGATCTGGAGGCCCGCGCCGTCGCCGAGTCCGGCGTGCCGTTCAAGATCAAGCACAACGCCGTCCTGGGCTATTTCCTCGAAACCAGCGCCAAGGCCGCCGAAGCCTTGCTCCGTGCCGGGCCTGACAGTCCTTTCATCCATCGCCAGACCCTGGCTGCCCAGGTCCGCTTCACCACCGTCGAACTGTCGGAGTTGGACGCCAAGATCAGCCAGGCCGGCCACCGGGCGCTCGCCATCGAAGCCGAGACCTTCGAGGGCTGGCGACGCGAGGCCGCCCGCCTGGCCCAGCCGCTGCAGGCCGTCGCCGAGGCGCTCGCCGAACTGGACGCCCACGCCGCCCTCGCCGAATGGGCCCAGGAAGTCGGTGCGACCCGCCCGATCGTGGACGACACCCTGACCTTCTGCGTCGAGGCCGGCCGCCACCCCGTCGTGGAGGCTGCGGTCAAGGCGGGCGGGGATCCCTACACCCCCAACAACGCCCGGCTGGACGGGTCGGGCCAGGACGGATCGCGCCTGGCCATCGTCACCGGCCCGAACATGGCCGGTAAATCGACCTTCCTGCGCCAGAACGCGCTTCTGGTCATCCTGGCCCAGGCCGGCGCCTTCGTGCCCGCGCGGTCGATGCGGCTGGGCGTGGTGGACCGGCTGTTCAGCCGTGTCGGCGCCGGCGACGACTTGGCCCGCGGCCGCTCCACCTTCATGATGGAGATGGTCGAGACCGCCGCCATCCTGACCCAGGCCACGCCGCACAGCTTCGTCGTTCTGGACGAGATCGGGCGCGGCACCGCCACCTACGACGGTCTGGCCATCGCCTGGGCAACGGCCGAAGCCCTGCACGAGACCAACCGGGCCCGCACCCTGTTCGCCACCCACTATCACGAGCTGGCCCAGCTGGAGACGCGGCTGGACCACGTCTGCAACCTGTCCATGGTCGCGCGCGAGTGGAACGGCGAACTGGTCTTCCTGCACGAAGCGGCGCCCGGCGCCGCCGATCGTTCCTACGGCGTTCAGGTCGCGAAACTGGCCGGCGTCCCAGCCTCCGTCGTCGCCCGCGCTCGCTCGGTGCTGAACCGGCTGGAAGGCGAAAAGGCCGCCGCCGCCCGACTGGACGACCTGCCCCTGTTCGCCGTCGCCGAGCCGGAACCGATGCGCGGCCCCTCCCCCGTGGAACTGGCGCTTCGCGACGTCGACCCCGACGACCTGACCCCGCGCGAGGCGCTGGAGGCGCTTTATCGGCTGAAGGGTCTGGCCTGATGTGACAAAGGCCCGGACGTCGCCGTCCGGGCCTTAGCTTGGAGTCTCGATCCGTTTCGGATCAGGCCTGCATCATCCAGCCTTCGACGTCCATGGCCGCCTGACGGACGGCTTCCGAACGGGTCGGGTGGGCGTGGCAGGTGCGAGCGATGTCTTCCGACGCGCCGCCGAAGCTCATGGTGATGGCCGCCTCGTGGATCATCTCGCCGGCCTGCGGGCCCATGATGTGGACGCCCAGCACCTTGTCAGTCGCCGCGTCGGCCAGAACCTTCACGAAGCCGTCGGTCTCGTGATTGATCTTGGCGCGGCTGTTGGCGGTGAAGGGGAATTTGCCCTTCTTGTACTGAACGCCGGCCGCCTTGAGCTGGTCCTCAGTCTGACCAACCCAGGCCACTTCGGGGAAGGTGTAGACGACGCTGGGGACCAGGGCATAGTCGACGTGGCCGTATTTGCCGGCGATGGTGTCGATCACGGCGACCGCGTCTTCTTCCGCCTTGTGGGCCAGCATCGGACCGTGGGTCACGTCGCCGATCACCCAGACGCCATCCGCCACCTTGAAGTGGTCATGGTCGATGAAGCCGCGCTTGTCAGGCGTCACGCCGACGCTCTCCAGGCCCAAACCGTCCGTGTACGGACGACGGCCGATGGCGACCAACACCACATCGCCCTTGATCGTCTCGGCGGCGCCGCCGGCCGACGGTTCGACAGCAAGTTCCACCCCGTCCTTGCCCGACTTGGCGGCCGTGACCTTGGCGCCCAGTTTGAAGCTCATGCCCTGTTTCGTCAGGGTGCGCTGGAAGGCGGTGGCGACCTCGGTGTCCATGCCGGGCGTGATCCGGTCCAGGAACTCGACCACCGTGACCTCGGCGCCCAGACGGCGCCAGACCGAACCCAGCTCCAGGCCGATAATCCCGGCGCCGACCACGATCAGCTTCTTGGGCACGGCCGGCAGCGACAGGGCGCCGGTGGAATCGATGACCTTGCCGTCTTCAAAGGCGACGCCCGGCAGCGGGGTCGGCTCCGAGCCGGTGGCGATGACGATGTTCTTGGCGTCCAGCGTCTGGACGGAGCCGTCGGCGGCGGTCACCTCGACCTTGCCCTTGCCGACGATCTTGCCCTTGCCCTTGATCCAGTCGGCCTTGTTCTTCTTGAACAGGAACTCGATCCCCTTGGTCAGGGCGGTGACGCTGTCGTCCTTGGCCTTATGCATCTGGTCCAGGTGCAGCTTGGGCTGGACCTCGATGCCGATTTTGGCGAACTCGGTGTTTGCGGCGTTCCACAGTTCCGAGGCATGCAGCAGAGCCTTGGATGGCATGCAGCCGACGTTCAGGCAGGTGCCGCCCAGCGTCGAACGCATCTCCACGCAGGCGACCTTCAGGCCCAGCTGGCCCGCCCGGATCGCGGCGTTATAGCCGCCAGGGCCTCCGCCGATGATGACGACGTCGTAGGCGGCGGTGGCTTCAGCCATGGTATCCTCTGGTCTTCTGGCGCGCGGGGAAAGGCGCGCGGACACTAGCGTTGGCCCCGCGTGGGTCAACCGCTGGAGCCCATATGGGGCCGGGTTTCGACCAATTGCAGAGGCGGAAACCATGAAAAAGGGCCGGACGTCGCCGCCCGGCCCCTTCGATCATATCTGATCGGCGCGCTCAGAGCTTGAAGCGCACGCCCAGGAAGACGTTGTAGCCGAACTTCTCGTACTCGTAGGTCCGCTCCTTGACGCCGTAGTAGCGCACGCCCGCGCTGTCGGTCAGGTTCTTGGCCTCGCCGAACACTTCCACGCCGTTGCCGAAGTCGTAGCTGGCGGTGAAGTCCAGCTGGCCGCGCCCCTCGACATAGAGATCCTTGCCGGGGTTGGTCGCGTCGATCGCCTCCAGGAAGTCGCTACGATGCGTGTAGGAGACGCGCGCGCTGAAGCCGTACCGTTCGTAGAACAGGGCGGCGTTATAGGTCTCGTCCGACTGACCCGGCAGCACGAAGGTGTCGCGACCGGCGAAGGCGCGGCTGGTTTTGATCTCCGCATCCGTCAGCGTGTAGTTGGCGAAGACGCCGAAGCCCGAAGCCCAGCCCGGCAGGAAGTCGAACGTCTGCTGCCAGTTGAACTCGATGCCGGCGATATGGCCGTCAGGGGCGTTGCGGGCCTCGGTGACCTGGGCGACCGTGGTGGTCGGGGTGACATAGGGCACGCCGTCCGTCACCAGAGTGAAGCGGTAGTTCGACAGGTCCTTGTAGAAGGCGTTGGCCGAAATCACGCCCAGCGGACGCAGATAGTATTCCAGTCCCGCATCGATGTTGTTCGACAGGGTCGGCTTCAGATCGGGATTGCCGCGCGTGACCGTCGTGCGGCCGCTGTCGGTGGTTTCCAGAACGCGCGGAACGATGTCGGTATAGTCCGGGCGCGAAATGGCGCGGGTCAGGGCGAAACGACCAACCAGCTGATCGCTGAAGCTGTGGCGCAGCGTCAGGTTCGGGAAGAAATCGGTCTGGTCGCGATCAACCTTGACCAGACTCTGGGCGCCCGACAGGGCCACGCTGGTCGCCGAGCCTTCGAAGTCGGTCTTCTCGACACGCAGGCCGACCAGCACATTGGTCGCGCCTATATCGAACCGAGCCTGGCCGTAACCCGCCAGAATATCTTCCTGCGCCGTATAGTCGGCGGTGATCGACTGCGGAATGCGGCGAACGCCGGCGGCCGGGTCGGGATTGGTCGAGCCGGCCCGGACGCGATCGAAATAGTCGGTTACCAAGCCCGCATCGAACTTGAAGCCCAGATTGTAGTCGTAGTTCTGCGACGGACGATCGCTCAGCAGCGGCGCCAGGGCGCCGGAGCTGGCGGCCGCGCTGCGGTCGCGGAACCGCTCTTCGTCGGCCGTCACGTCGCGGGCGCTGTATTTGGCGCCGAACTTCAGTTCGACCTCGCGACCACCGATGACGGTGGGCAGCGACAGATTGGTCTTGAACGCCACATCGTCCTGCTCGGTCGTGTTCGAGCGGAAGGTGTTTTCGCGGAAGCTGTAGTTGTTGGCGTTCAGATAGAACCCGGTCGGCTCGCTGAAGGTCGAATAGGTCGGCTGATAGTGGTCGGCCGTGTTGTAGGACAGGGTCGTCGCGCTGGAGCGATAGACCAGCTCGTCGCGGTGCGGATAGGTCTGTTTGCTGTTGGCGAACGACAGGGCGCCGTCCCAGACCGCCCCATTGCCGAACGTCTGCTCGCCGCCCAGCACCAGGGTGGAGATGTCGTTCTCCTGGGTGCGGTGACGCAGCTGCTTGTAGATGCGGGCGTTGGTGAAGGTCGCGCTGGTGTCGGTCGAACCCGGCTGCAGCGTGCCGTCGCTATAGGTGAAGTTCAGCGTGTTGCGGAACTCGTCGTCGCGGAACTGGGCGTAGGAGCCCTTGACCCACAGACGGGTGGCGTCGCTGGGCCGCCATTCAAGCGCGCCGGTCACGGCCTTGCGGGTCCGTTCGGTCTCGTAGTCCTTGAACAGGGTGTTCTCCAGACCCCAGACCTGGCCGCCGCCCTGCGCGGCGTTGCGGTTGATCAGGACCCAGCCGTTCTCAACGTTGTCCGGCCGGCGGTTGGTTTCGGAGAAGCTGACCGACAGCAGGGCGCCGAAGGTCTGATCCGGGCCGAAGACGTTGGAGACGTTCGCGCCCGCACGATAGTCCTGGCCGCCGTAGTCGTTGTAGCTGCCGCCGGCGTAACCGCTCAGCGCCAGACGGCGCTTGTCGAAGGGCGAGCGGGTCTTGATGTCCACGGCGCCGGCGATGGAATCGGCGTCCTGGGCCGGCGTTAGCGTCTTGGACACCTCGACGCTGGAGACGATGTCCGACGGCAGGGTGTCCAGATCGACCGCGCGGGTCGTTGGCGACACGGCTGGAATGGCGACCCCGTCCACCGACACGGCGGTGAAGGCGGCTGGCGCGCCGCGCACATTGATGTAGCGGCCTTCGCCCTGGTCGCGCTGGATGGCGATGCCCTGAACCCGTTGCAGCGATTCCGCCACATTGGGGTCGGGATAGCGACCGATGGCGTCGGCCGACAGGACGTTGACCGTGCCGTCGGCATTCTTCTGCTGGTTCAGCGAACGGGCGACGCCGTCGGTGATCACGCCGGTCACGATCACATCGGCCACGTCCGTCGCAGACTGGGCGCCCAGGACGATGGCGACATTGGCGTCTTCGCCCGGCGTCGTCACGACCGTCTGGCTGGTCGAGGGCAGGCCCAGATAGTTGACCTCCAGCACCATCGAGCCGCTGGCGGTCGGCAGGGTGAACTCGCCCTGGGTGTTGGTCACGGCCCGCTGGCTGGTCCCGCGCACCAGAACCTCGGCGCCCGGCAGGGGCGCGCCAGCGGCGTTGGTCACCCGGCCGTAGATCACGTCGCCGGCGACCGCAGCTGATGCCGAGGCCATGGCGTCGACATCGGCATGGGCGGGCATGGCCAGCGGCGCCAGGATCATCGGCGCGATCGCGGCGCCCATCAGCAGGTTCAGTTTCATGTCAGGTCCCCTTCGGCGAGCGACGTTTCGCTTCAGCCGATGGAGGGGCCGCTTAACCTTGGGCGGCGACGCGACCGCGACGATTCCACGACGCCCAGTTCGCGGTTTTCCGACGGAACGGCGACGCTTGATCCCTTGACGGAACATCAGTCATCGAACCGACGCCGAACCGTCACGCCCGCGCCGTTGACCCACACGCGGCTTGGCCACAGGGACGCGTCCAGATCGTCCGGAGACCGACATGCGCCCTTCCCTCGCCCGCTCGCTGACCGCCTGCGCCGCCCTGGCCCTGCTCGCCGCCTGCGCCATGCACGAGGTCGATTATCAGGGCGAGGGCGCGGGCCTCGTCGGCCCCGGCGCCCCGGTCCAGGCTGTGCTGGAAACCCCGTCGGTCGGCACGGCAGGTCAGGACGCCGCCGACGACCCCGCCGTCTGGGCCTCAGCGAACCCGGTCACGATCATGGGGCGCCAGACGCCCGGCTTCGTCGCCGGCACGGACAAGAAGTCCGGCCTCTACATCTACGGCTTCGACGGCCAGATCCTGCAGTTCCTGCCCGAGGGCCTGCTGAACAACGTCGATGTGGTCGAGGGCCTGTCGGTCGGCGGCCGTCCGCAGGTAGTGCTGGGCGCCAGCGACCGCACGCCGGGCAAGACCGGTATCTCCCTCTACACCTTCGACCCGGCCGGGACCGGCCCGAACGGCGTGCGCTACTGGGGCGCGGTCGCCACCGACGTGGTCGAACCCTACGGCTTCTGCTTTGCGCGGCGCGGCGCCGAGGTTCACGCCATCCTGGTCGGGCACGAGGGCGAGCTTCGCCAGTTCGTCCTGGGCGTGGACGCCGCTGGCCAGCCCACGGCGCGCCTGGTCCGCCGCGCCGAGATCGGAACCATCTCCGAAGGCTGCGCCGCCGACGAGGCCACCGACGCGCTCTATATCAACGAGGAGAACGTCGGCCTGTGGCGCTATGGCCTGAACCCGGCCTCGGGCGCGGCCCGCACCCTGATCCAGCCCATCGCCAGGGACATCCTGGTCGCCGACGCGGAAGGCCTGACGACGATCGCCGACGCGTCGGGCCGCTATCTGATCGCCTCCAGCCAGGGCGACTCCACCTTCCCGGTCTGGCGCATCAACGGCGCGGCGCCCGAGTACAAGGGCCGCTTCAAGATCGTGGACGGCGCGGTCGACGGCGTCACCGGCACCGACGGCCTGGCGGCCGCCAGCGGTCAGGTCGGCCCCTTCCCCGACGGCCTCGTCGTCATCCAGGACGACGTCAACGACGTCGGCACCCAGAACTTCAAATACGTCGACTGGCGCGACATTCGACGGGCGCTGGGGCTGTAGCGGCCTCTCGGCGGCGGTCGCCCTCGATCACATCTCTTTCATCAAGATCCTACGGCATTCAGCGCCGTGCGCGTGCAGTCGGCCATGTCCCTGACGACGTGTCGGCCGATGCAGAACATGTCTTCATAGCTGGGCTTGGCGGCGGCCAGACACTGGAACAGGTTCAGCTTGGACATCTGCAGACAGAAGGTGGCGTTCGGATCCTGCAGGACACCGTCATTTCCATCGTCCTTGACGCTTTCGCCCAGAAGCGCCCGCGCGGCGACGGACAAGGATCGGGCCACCGCCGGTTTATAGGGAGCCGCCAGAGGCGACGTCGGGATCCGAGAGGGTTCGGCGTGGGCAACCTTCAGCAGCGTCTCGCTCTCGACGTCCGACGCCAGCTGCATTGCAGCCGAGGCGGCCTTCGCACGCTCCAGCCGCCCCTGTCGGTCCGCGATGGGCTGGCCCGCCCATCGACGGCGCGGATCGCTACGCGCCTGGATCGTATAGGCATCCGCCTCCACCCGATCCGCAGCGGCTTCGATGGTTGCGGCGCCCTCCTCCATGACCTCGGCGATCAGCCCGGCCGCCACGTCTGCGCCAGGCAGGCTCACCGCATAGGCGGGGTCGGCTGTCAGACGGTCCAGGATTTCGCGTCGCTGCGCTGGATCGGCGGCATAGGCCCGCACCCCCGCAACGAAGTCCGGCGACTGCATCGCCAGCACCGCTCCATAGGCTACCAGCCCCCGCGCCAACTGCTCGGCGTTGGAAGTCGCTCCGCGCTGCAACGCCGCCTGCACCGCCTCCGCATCGACGAAGCCGCCCTCGAATGTGGCGACATCCCGCATGAAGACCAGATAGACCGACGCCGTCTGCGCCACGCTGTCGTCCAGCTGAATCGAAGGCGGCGGAGGCGGGGGCGGCGCAGGCGGTTCGACCGGCTTGGCGCACCCCGCGATGAGCGCGATCAGGCTCGCGGCCGCCGCAACCCGCGCCCAATGCCGATCCCTGCGCTTCACAGCATTGCCAGGATGAACACGCCACAGGCGGCCAACACGGCGACGTTCACGGCGGTCATGGCGGCGACGAAGATCTGGTGGGCGCTGAACTTCATTGGATCTCGGAGGCGGTTTCGGTTTGGGGCCGCTTCGCACGGGGCCGTGGGGCCTGGGTGTGGACTTGGTGGAGAAATCGTGGAGGCACCCCATCTGGTCTGGATCGCCGTCCATCGCTGGGCGATGTCGTGGAGACACCATGAGCGCCTTGGTCATCATCGCCGAAGACGAACCCGAGATCGCCGCCGTGCTTGACGCCTATCTCGTGCGCGAGGGGTTTCGCACCGTCCGCGCCATGGATGGTCAGATCGCGCTGGACCTGCACGCCGCCCTTCGGCCCGATCTGGTCCTACTGGACGTGCGCATGCCGCGTGTCGATGGCTGGAGCGTGCTGGGCGAACTCAGGCGTAGGGGCGAGACGCCCGTCATCATGCTCACTGCGCTGGATCAGGACATCGACAAGCTTCAGGCGTTGCGCATCGGCGCGGACGACTATGTCGTCAAACCGTTCAATCCGGTCGAGGTCGTGGCGCGCGCCCACGCCATACTGCGACGCAGCGGCGGCTCGGGCCAAGGCGGCGTAATCCGCCTGGGTCCGCTCGAGATCGATCTGGAGGCGCACATCGTCCAGTGGTGCGGACTGGACAAACCGCAGCGCCTGCCCCTGACCCTGACCGAGTTCCGCATGCTGGCCCACATGGCGCGCTATCCGATGCGGGTCTTCTCTCGCGCCGAGCTGGCCGACGCCTGCTTGAAAGGCGATGAGGTGCTTGATCGCACGGTGGACAGCCATCTCAGCAAGCTGCGGCTCAAGTTACGAAACGCAGGCGCCGACGGCGTTCTCGTCGGCGTTCGTGGCGTGGGTTATCGCCTCGAGGTCCTGACGTGAGGGCCGCCCGCGTCCTCGGCCGTCGCATCGCCGTGCGTACGGCTCTGGTCATCCTGGGGGTGCTTGGACTTAGCGCCGCCGGCGCATTCGCCCTGTACGGGTGGGTCTTCGAAAATTATCCCGATGCGGTGGCCTCGCCCCAGGCCTGGCGACCGCAGTCCGTGGATTATGTCGCTCTGGCGTCAGCCGCCGTCGTGGCCCTGATCGGCGCGACCGTGGCCGGGCTGCAGTTGGCCCGCCGCCTTGTCATGCCTCTCACCTCCTTGTCCGGCGCCGCGCGTGCGATCGCCGACGGCGACCTGTCCGCGCGCGCCATGGCTGGCGATCGGTCTTTTTCGGAGACCGCCGACCTGGTGGACGACTTCAACCTGATGGCTGCGCGGCTTGAGACGCTCGCCGCCGACATGACGACGTGGAACGCCTCGATCGCGCACGAACTGCGAACGCCCGTCACGATCGTGAAAGGCCGTCTGCAAGCGGCCGCCGATGGCGTTCTACCGCTGGACCGCGAGATGATCCTGACCCTGCTCAAGCCGGTCGACGCCCTGGGCCGCCTGATCGAGGATTTGCGCGTCGTCAGTCTGGCCGATAGCGGTCGTTTGCAACTGCGCCTGACGCCCCAGGACCTGGCTCAGCGATTGGACGATGTCCGCGCCCTCGTCGGCGCGGAAGCCGAGGCGGAGGGCTATCCGATCACCTGGACGACGCCGGCCACTGTGGTCGTTTGCGACGGCGATCGCATTCAGCAGGCTGTTCTGGCTTTGATCGACAATGTGCGCCGCCACGCCGATCCTGGCCCTGTCTTGGTCAGCTTGACGGCCGATGAACGCTTCGCCGTCATCGCCGTGGAGGACAGCGGTCCAGGCCTGCCCGACGCCATGACCCAATCCGTTTTCACCGCCTTCAAACACGGTTCAGGCGAGAATGGCGGGACCGGCCTGGGCTTGGCCGCGGTCCGCGCAATCGCCGAGGCCCACGGCGGATCGGCGCGTTATTTGACCGGCGCTCGCTTGGGATCCCGGATCGAGATCTGTCTTCCCGCCGTCTTGTAGGTGCGTTTTCAGATCACCCACGCGGCGATGGACCTCTCAAAAATCGAAGCGGTTCCGAATCCGGGGATGACGACGCCCTATTGATCCTCGTCGAACTTGCGCGCGACCAGATCGGTCAAGGCCTCCATCGCCTCTTCGGCGTCTGGGCCTTCGGCGGAGACGTCGATGCTACAGCCGATGCCGGCGCCCAGCATCAGCAGGCCCATGATCGAGCGGGCGTCCACCGTCACGCCGTCGCGGGTGACGTGGATCTCGCTTTCGAAGCTCGAGGCCAGTTTGACGAACTTGGCCGAGGCGCGGGCGTGCAGGCCGCGCGTATTGCAGATGTTCAGGGTCGCGGTGACGGTCATTTTTCGCCTGCGAGCACCCAGGACGCGACGGAGATGTATTTGCGCCCCGCGTCCTGCGCATGGGCCACGCAGGATTCCAGCGTCTCGCGCCCGCGCACGCTGGCCAGTTTGATCAGCATGGGCAGGTTCAGCCCGGCGATGACCTCGGCGCGGGTCTGTTCCATCACCGAGATGGCCAGGTTCGACGGCGTGCCGCCGAACATGTCGGTCAGCAGGATGACCCCTTCGCCGTCGTCCACGGCCGCGGCCGCGTCCACGATGTCGCGACGCCGACGCTCCATGTCGTCGTCAGGTCCGATGCAGATGGCCGCGACCCCGCGCTGCGGGCCGACCACATGCTCCATGGCGGAGAGAAACTCGGACGCCAACCCGCCGTGGGTGACGATCACCAGACCGATCATGAGGACTTCACTCGCATCCCGCCCCGAACCGTCCCAGGCATTCCCCCGCCCGGCAAGGGAGGCCGGACGCCGCCCTCTATGGACCGCAAGGGGCGTGTCATAGACCCGTCTTTCGGGGTTTCAAAGCGTCTCCAACGCCGCTGCGACCACATCGACGGCCGAGGCGGGTCGGGGATCGAACGCCAGCAGGGGCAGATCGACCCCCGCGAAAGCCCGTGTCTGCGGCTCCGGAAGCCGTTCGACGCCTTCCGCCACACAGGCGACGGCCAGCGCCACGCGACAGACCGGGCGTGTTCTGGCGGCCACGATTCCAAGGCCGCGCACCTCGATCCGACCGGCGATGGAGGCTGGCGCCGACGCATGAACGGCCCCGTCCGAGGCCCAGACCTGGGTGTAGTCGTCGCTGACCAGCCGCCAGCCGCGCGCGATCAGCCGCAGCGCCAGATCGCTCTTGCCCGCGCCCGACGGTCCCAGGATCATCACCCCCTGCCAGGCCCCGCGCCGGCGCACGGCGACGGTGGTGGCGTGGACTGGCTGGCCCGGGGTCACGACCAGCGGCCGACCGCCGGGAAGACGATCTCGAACCGCGCCCCGCCTTCGGTCTTGTTTTCGGCGTGGACGCGACCGCCATGCGCCTCGACGATCTGACGCACGATGGACAGGCCCAGGCCCGAGTTGGAGCCGAACACCGCCCCCTTGGGCCGCGAGGTGTAGAACCGCTCGAACACCGTCTCCAGGTTCTCGGCCGGGATGCCTGGCCCCTGGTCCTCGACCCGCACGCGGATCGGCAGATCGTCCCCGATGTCCTCCAGCGTCACCCGCACCACGCCGCCTGCGGGGCTGAACGAGCGGGCGTTGTCGATCAGGTTGCGGAACACCTGCCCCAGCGGCCCGTCGCGCCCCATGACCCGCAGGGCCTGTTCGGGCGCCGTGAGCACGACCGGAATGTCGCCCGGCTTGGCCGTCGTCTCATAGACGCCGACGATATCGACCAGCAGACGGTTCAGATCGACCGGCCGCGGTCGATCCCGCGACAACTCCGCATCCAGCCGCGAGGCGTTGGAGATGTCGGTGATCAGCCGGTCCAGCCGACGCACGTCCTGCTGCAACAGCGCCGTCAGCTTCTCGCGGTGCGCATCGGTCTTGACCAGCGGCAGGGTCTCCAGCGCGGACCGGATCGAGGTCAGGGGGTTCTTGATCTCGTGCGACACATCGGCCGCGAACCGCTCGATGGCGTCCATCCGCGTCGACAGGGTGTCGGTCATCGATTCCAGAGACCGCGCCAGATCGCCGATCTCGTCCTTGCGATCCTCGAGGTCCGGCAGGGAGATGGCCCGCGCGCGCTGAAGTTTCACCTGATCCGCCGCCGCAGACAGCCGCATGATCGGCCGCGCCACGAACAGATGCAGCAGCAGCGATCCCAAGAGATTGACCCCCAAAGCCACCAGGGCGAACGGGAACAGCGCCTGCCTCTGTGCGCCCAGGATTTCGTCCACGTCCCCGGATTCGACGGTCAGCACGCCCAGCACCTGACGCACATGGCGCACCGGAATGGAGACGGAGACGACGCGGTCGCCGGATTCGTTGCGACGCAGGGTCGATTGGGGCGAGCCGTCCAGCGCCGCCGCCACCTCGGCCGCCAGTTCGCTGTCGGCGCGCGCGACACGGCGCTCGGACAGCAGATTGGCCCTGGCGGCGTCCTCGGTCGCCGTTCCAGCCGGCTGCGCGTCGGGCAGTGGCCGCCCGCCGATGGCTTCCGTCACTTGATAGCTGTCGACCAGCAACAGACCGTTCACATCATACAGCCGCACCCGCTGGCCCGCCGGGATGAATCGGTCGGTCAGCCAGATCGACGCGCGGATGGGGTCCAGTTCGGGCGTCGGCTCTCCCCGCGTCACGCCTTCTTCGCGCAATACATTGGCCAGCAGCTCGGCCTGGACCGTCAGCGATTCCTGACGCGCCTCGATCAGGCCGGGACGCCATTCATTGATCGCCAGCGCCCCGCCGAACAGGATCAGCAGGCTGAGCAGATTGAGCACCAGGATGAAGCCGCCCAGCCGCGATCCGCCGAAGCGGAACAACGGCCGGCGCTGGGGCTCCTCGTCGGGCTCGCGCCCGCCCGGTTCAGCTCTCGCGGTAGCGGTAGCCGACGCCATACAGGGTCTCGATCGCGTCGAACTCATTGTCCACGGCGCGGAACTTCTTGCGCATCCGCTTCACGTGGCTGTCGATGGTGCGGTCGTCGACATAGACCTGGTCGTCGTAGGCGGCGTCCATCAGATTGTCGCGGCTCTTCACGAAGCCGGGACGCTGGGCCAGGGCCTGCAGCAGCAGGAACTCGGTCACCGTCAGCTTGACGGGCTTGCCGTCCCAGGTCGACTCGTGGCGCGCCGGGTCCATCGACAGCTTGCCGCGCTTGATCGCCCGGCCCGAGACTTCGGCGGCCGATTCCGGTTCGCCGCCGTCGGCGCCCGTGCGGCGCAGCAGCGCCTTGACCCGCTCGATCAGCAGACGCTGGCTGAAGGGCTTGTGGATATAGTCGTCGGCGCCCAGGTTGAAGCCCAGGATCTCGTCGATCTCCTCGTCCTTGGACGTCAGCATGATCACCGGGATCTGCGAGGTCTGGCGCAGGCGACGCAGCACCTCCATCCCGTCCATGCGCGGCATCTTCACGTCCAGGATCGCCAGATCGGGCGGCGAGGATTCCAGCGCGGCCAGACCCGAGGCCCCGTCGTGATAGGCGGTGATCTTGTGGCCATGGCTTTCCAGCGCCAGCGAAACGGACGCCACGATGTTCTCGTCGTCATCGACCAGAGTGATGTTGGCCAAGGGTGTCTTCTCCTGAACTTTACGTTCCCGCGAGCAAGAACGCACAGCAAGCGTAACCGTTCGATCTCGGTCACATTAGGGCTAGAGCGTTTCGGGCCGAATGAAAATCGCCTGCAACCCGAAAGCGGTTTGGTGACAGTCAGATGGTCACGGCGCCGCCTCGATTCAACGCGCTCGCACCGTCGCTCCGGCGTGCGCAGAAACATTCCGGCTTCGAAAACCTCGCCTTAAAGGCTTGGGATGCAGGATCGGCCCATGGCGGGTCCGATCCATTACGAAGTCTATGTCCGCAAGAGCGCCCCGTCGTCGTGGACGCTGCTGATCGCGACCGAAGACCGCAAACACGCCATCGAGACCGCCGAGGAACAGCTTCGGGATCGTCTCGCCATCGCCTCGCGCGTGACCAAGGAGACGCTGGACCCCGAGACGATGGAGTTCAGCTCCCTGACCATCCTGACGCTGGGCGCGCCGGAGGAGCGAAAGAAGAAGGTCGCCGAAAAGGCGGTCCCGCCGGCCTGCAGCAGTCCGGCCGAACTCTACTCGCCCCATGCCCGCGCCCTGATCGGCCGGGTGCTGGAGGACTGGCTGAAACGCGAGGGCGTGACCGCCTTCGAACTGCTGCATAGGCCCGATGTGGCCGAACGGCTGGAGGCGGCCGGGGTCGAGCTCCAGCACGCCATCCAGAAGGTCGCAGTCCCCGAAAGCCAGGCCACGGGCCAGGAGGTGCACGGGGTCGTGCGCCACTATCAAAAGCTGACCGAACAGGCGATGGCCCGCCTGCGCAAGGCCGGACGCGACGGCCTGTTCCCCGCTCTGGACGACCGCTCCATCGCCGATCTGGCGCATCGGCTGACCGGCGCGCCGGATCGGGCGCTGCGCATGGGCGGCGTCGTCGCCGGCGCGCTGAAGGATCGGCGCGGCGCCCGTGATCGCCTGACCGTGCTGATGGATTTGATGGACGCCGCGCCCGCCGACGGCCCACCGCGCGCCCTGGTCGTGGTGGTGGTCGAGCAGATCGTCGCCGAAATGCTGGCCGTGCGCACCAACCTGACCGAGATTCTGGGTCCGTCGCTGGACCAAGGCGCCAACTTGGCGGCTATCGTGCGCATGGTCGCGCCTGACGAGATGGACGCCCTGTTGCGGATGGACCCGCGCCTCGCCCTGATGATGCCCCAGGTCGAGGGACCGGCCGCGCGCCTGGGCCTGCATCTGGCCTCGGGTGAGTTTCCGCTTCTGGCCGCGTCCTTGGCTCGCCTTGTCACCCGCGAACTGACCAGCCAGCGCCGCCTCCGCCCCCACGATCCGGTCGGAGAGATCGACATCCTGCGTCTGCTGGCCATGGCCCTGACCGCCTCGGCCGGTCGTCTGCTGACGCTGGAAGAGGTCCAGATCGCCTTCGTCGAACGCTCCAAGAGCCTGGTCACGGCCGATTTCGTCGGCGCCTACGTCAATCCTTGCCCGACGGTTCTGGCCGAGGCCGAGCAGCTGACCCGCCTGTGCGAGAACGTGACCGGCGGGGCCAACAAGCGCGCCGCCGCGCGGTGGCTCAGCGCCTGTATCGGCTCGCTGCGTTTCGAAACCGAGATCCGCCAGTCCGTCCCGGGCGGCCCCAGCGCCTCGCACAAGCTGGCCACGCTGGCCCGGCTTCAACGCTCGGTTCAGGCCGCGCATCTGGCCGATCACGACCAGACCCAGATCATGGACGCCATCGGCGCGGTCGGCGCCAATCTGGAGGCCGACGCCCATCTGGTCGCCCAGATCGTCCGCGCCCAGGCGGCTGCGCCTCAAAAGCTGACGGCCCTGCTGAAACTGGCCACCGGTGAAGCCGGCCCGCTGGGCCCCGTGGCCGACCGCGCCCGCGCCGAGGCCATCAAGCTGCTGCGTTCGCCCGACGTCCGCACCGCCCTGACCGCCGCGCCGCAAAACGTGGCGGCGTTGAGAGGCCTGATGCAGCAGGCGGGCCTGGCGGCCTAGCCGACCTCAGTCGAAGATATCGAAGATGCTGTCGCGCTTCTTTTTCTTGTAGCGATAGTCGTCGTCGCGATGCCGGTCGTCGCGATATTTGTCGCCCCGGTAGCCTCGATCGTCGCCGCGATACGGCTGTGACGCCCCGCCGCCCCACGGTTGGGCCTGAGGTTGGGACTGGGGCTGGGCATAGGGCTGAGGCGACGGCGCATAGGCCTGCGGCGCGGGCGCGACCGGGACTGTGGCGCGACCCTCCTCGACGGCGGCGGCCATCAGCTTTTCCAGCTCGCCGCGATCCAGCCAGACGCCCCGGCAGTCGGGGCACATGTCGAACTGGACGCCGTTGCGCTCCAGCGTCTGCATGGCGGCGTTGTCGTTGGGGCACATCAGAAGGGGCATGTCGGGCTCCGATCGAAAAAGAATGGGCGGTCGATGCGACAGGCCAGGAGGGGAAAGCTTCGCCGCATCGACACGCCCTTGCGGTCCGACATCGCGTCGCACGATCCGGCGCAAGGAAGGGGGACGCCAGACCGCGAGAACGCCAGAGGGGCCCGTTCCGCCTCTTCAAGCTAGGCGCCGTCGCAGCCCGCCGCCATGCGTCGCGGGGCCGCAGGGGGCTTCGGCCGTCCCTGCCATCGTATAGGCGACGACGATTGCGAGCTTTTACCACGGCTTACGACCGACCAGCGACCCTTCGCCTCTCATGGTCGTGGACCGGGTTAGAATGGCGCCCGGTCTTTGACATCTTCGCGCGCCGCCAGAACCCGCGCCGAATTAGACAGATTAGACGAATTAGACGGTGTTTTTGTCGGCAGACCCGCCGGCCGAAGTGCACGGATTGCACTCGAAAATTCTAGCAGACCTGCCCGGCGGCCCAGCCCGACGACCAGGCCCACTGGAAATTATAGCCGCCCAGCCAGCCGGTCACGTCCACCGCCTCGCCGATGAAATACAGCCCCGGAACCGCCTTGGTCTGCATCGTCTGCTGGTCCAGCGCGGCCGTATCGACCCCGCCCAGCGTCACCTCGGCGGTCCTGTAACCTTCGGACCCCACCGGCTTGACCGCCCAGGCGTTGACCGCCTGATCCAGCCGCCGCAGCACCTTGTCCGACAGGTCCGCCAGATTGCCCGACGCCCCTTCGCGCTGGCACAGGCTCTCGGCCAGACGACGCGGCACGATATGGCCCAGCGCGGTGTGCACCGCCTGTTTTCCATTCGACGCCTTGGCCGCCTTCAGTTCTTCGAACACGTCGCGGCCCGGCGCCATAGAGGCCACCACCGCCTCGCCCTCGCGCCAGTAGGAGCTGATCTGAAGAATGGCCGGCCCCGACAGGCCGCGATGCGTGAACAGCATCGCCTCGTTGAAGCTGGCCTTGCGCGCCTTGGCGCCATCGGGCGCCGAGGCGACCGAAGCGTCGACCGCCACGCCCGCCAGCGGCGCCAGCGTCTCCAGCAGTCCCGCCTCGAACGTCAGGGGAACCAGCGCCGGTCGGGTCTCGGTGACGCGAATGTCGAACTGGCGCGCCACCTCATAGGCCCAGCCGGTCGCTCCCATCTTGGGAATCGACTTGCCGCCGGTCGCCACGATCAGCGACGCCGCCGTGACCTGCGATCCGTCCGACAGGATCGCCGTGAAGCCCTCGCCGGATCGTTCGATCCGCGTCACGCCGGTCTTCAGGCTCAAGACGACGCCCGCCGCCGCCATGTCGTCGGTCAGCATACGGACGATCTGCTTGGCGCTGTCGTTGCAGAACAGCTGGCCCAGCGTCTTCTCGTGCCAGGCGATCCCGGCCCTATCGATGCGCTTGACGAAATCGTGCTGGGTGTAGCGGCGCAGGGCCGAGGTCGCGAACCGGGGGTTCTCGCCCAGGAAGTTCGCCGGTCCGCAGCCCAGATTGGTGAAATTGCAGCGCCCGCCGCCCGAGATGCGGATCTTTTCGCCGGGCCGGTCGGCATGGTCCACAACCCTGACCCGCCGCCCGCGTCGCCCGGCCTCGATGGCGGCCATCATCCCGGCCGCGCCGGCCCCGACCACCAGGACGTCGACGAGGGCGTCCGAAGACGCCCTCGTCACTTGGAACCTCGCGGTTCCAGCCTCGGGGAGAGCTTAGTAACGGTAGTGATCCGCCTTGAACGGGCCTTCGACCGGCACGTTGATGTAGTCAGCCTGGTCCTTGGTCAGGACGGTCAGCTTGGCGCCCAGCTTGGCCAGGTGCAGCATGGCGACCTTCTCGTCCAGGTGCTTGGGCAGGGTGTAGACCTTGTTCTCGTACTTGTCGGCGTTGGTCCACAGTTCGATCTGGGCCAGCGTCTGGTTGGTGAAGGACGCCGACATTACGAAGGACGGGTGGCCCGTGGCGTTGCCCAGGTTCACCAGGCGGCCTTCCGACAGCAGGATGATCTTCTTGCCGTCCGGGAACTCCACGTGGTGGACCTGCGGCTTGATCTCGTCCCACTTGAAGTTCTTCAGGCCGGCGACCTGAATCTCGGAGTCGAAGTGGCCGATGTTGCAGACGATGGCGTTGTTCTTCATCTGCCGCATGTGATCGACGGTGATGACGTCCTTGTTGCCGGTCGTCGTCACATAGATGTCGGCGCGGCCGGCGGTGTCGTCCAGCGTCTGAACCTCATAGCCTTCCATCGCGGCCTGCAGGGCGCAGATCGGGTCGATCTCGGTCACGATCACGCGGGCGCCGCCCTGGCGCAGCGAAGCGGCTGAGCCCTTGCCCACGTCGCCGTAGCCGCAGACCACCGCGACCTTGCCCGACAGCATGACGTCGGTGCCGCGACGGATCGCGTCGACCAGCGATTCACGGCAGCCGTACAGGTTGTCGAACTTGGACTTGGTGACGCTGTCGTTGACGTTGATGGCGGGGAAGGGCAGCTCGCCCTTTTCGGCCATCTGATACAGGCGGTGCACGCCCGTGGTCGTCTCTTCCGACACGCCGCCGATGGCGTCGCGGATGGCCGAATAGAAGCCCGGCTTCTCCGCAAGATAGCGCTTCATGACCTTGAAGAGAGCCTCTTCCTCTTCGTTCTGCGGGTTGGCCAGGACCGAGATGTCCTTCTCGGCCTTAGGGCCCAGCACGCACAGCAGGGTCGCGTCGCCGCCGTCGTCCAGGATCAGGTTCGGATAGCCGCCGTCGGCCCATTCGAAGATCTTGTGGGCGTAGTCCCAGTACTCTTCCAGCGTCTCGCCCTTGGTGGCGAAGACCGGCGTGCCGTTGGCGGCGATGGCGGCGGCGGCGTGGTCCTGGGTCGAGAAGATGTTGCACGAGGCCCAGCGCACTTCGGCGCCCAGGGCTTCCAGCGTCTGGATCAGGACCGCCGTCTGGATGGTCATGTGCAGGCTGCCGGCGATCCGGGCGCCCTTCAGCGGCTGGCTGGCGCCGAACTCGTCACGCAGGGACATCAGGCCCGGCATTTCGGTTTCCGCGATCTCGATTTCCTTGTTGCCCCAATCGGCCAGGGTGATGTCGCGAACGATGTAGTCGGTCATGTCGGGGCTCCGAGCCTCAGGAAGGTTTGGGGCCTCATAGCCCGCCCGGCCTTTATGAGCAAGAAACCCATAAAGATATCCTTATGTGATGCGACGCCACGACGATTGATTTTGTGAAGGTGCAGGTTTGCAAAATTTCACTTTTGCATATGACCCTGCTTGCTTTGGGGAAAACGGATGCTAGTCGTGGCGCATGGCCGACGACCTTTCCCGCACCCTCACCGCCTGTCTCCCCGACGATCTCGATGCGGCCCAACCGCGCCACGACTGGACGCTTGAGGAGGTCGAGGCCCTTTTCGCGCGACCCTTCATGGAGCTGGTGTTCGACGCCGCCTCGGTCCACCGCTGCTGGTTCGACCCCAGCCAGGTCCAGAAGTCGCAACTGCTGTCGATCAAGACCGGCGGCTGCGCCGAGAACTGCGGCTACTGTTCGCAATCGGCCAGCTTCAAGACCGGGCTGAAGGCTGAGAAGCTGATGGAGCCTTCGGCCGTCATCGCCGAGGCCATGGCCGCCAAGGCGGGCGGCGCCAGCCGTTTCTGCATGGGCGCGGCCTGGCGCGAGTTGAAGGATCGCGACACGCCCAAGCTGGCGGCGATGATCTCGGGCGTGAAGGCGCTGGGGCTCGAGACCTGCGCCACACTGGGCATACTGACCGCCGATCAGGCGCGCCAACTGAAGGACGCCGGGCTCGACTACTACAACCACAACCTCGACACCGGCCCCGACTACTATGCCCAGGTCGTCACCACCCGCAGCTATCAGGACCGGCTGGACACGCTTGAGCATGTCCGCGACGCGGGCATGAGCACCTGCTGCGGCGGCATCGTCGGCATGGGCGAGGCGCGGCGTGATCGCGCCGGCCTGCTGCACGCCCTGGCGACCCTGCCCGTCCATCCCGACAGCCTGCCGGTCAACGCCCTGGTCCCCGTCACCGGCACCCCGCTGGGGGAGCGCGTCCTGAAGACTGGCGAGATCGATCCCATCGAGTTCGTCCGCACCGTCGCGGTCGCCCGACTGGTCTGCCCCAGGGCGATGGTGCGCTTGTCGGCGGGACGCGAGACCATGAGCGTCGAGATGCAGGCCCTGTGCTTCCTCGCCGGGGCCAACTCCATCTTCGTCGGCGGCAAGCTGCTGACCACCCCCAATCCCGAACAGGACGAGGACGCCCGTCTGTTCGCCCTGCTGGATCTGAAGCCCATGCCCGCAGGCGCCCTGGATCAGGCAACGGCGGATTAAGGGATTTCGGCTAGGGCTGTCGGCATGGAACGCCGCGCTCTTCTCGGTCTCGCCGTCGTCGCGACGGCCGCCGCCTCGACCACCGCCCGCGCTTCGAGCGGCGGCGCGGCGGCGTCGGCCGACACCTATGTCCGCCTGCCGGTCATCACCGCCTCTATCCTTCAGGCGAACGGTCGTCGGGGCGTGCTGACCATCGAAACCGGGGTCGACGTGCCCGATGCGGCCCTGCGCACCCGCGCCCAGCAGTCTGCGCCGCGTCTTCGCGCCGCCTACAACACCGCCGCCCAGCGCTTCGCCAACGGCCTGCGTCCCGGCGTCGTGCCCGACATCGACCAGTTGTCGGCCGCGCTTCAGGCGGCGACCAACGCCACACTGGGCCGCGCCGGCGCCCGCCTGCTGCTCGGCACCGTCATGGCGGTCTGACTTCCGCCTAGAGGAACGAATAGGGATCCACGTCCACCGTCAGGCGGACGGAGCCCGGCACCTTCACCCGCTGAAGCCAGGCGCGCAGGAAGGCCTGGAGGTTCACGTCACGGTCGGCCCGCACCAGCAGCCGCTTGCGCCGCCTGCCCCGCACCAGAGCCAGCGGCGCATCGGCGGGGCCATAGACCTCCAGCCGCTCGGCGTTGGGAATGGCCTGGGCCAGGTCGTTCGCCGTCTTATCGACGGCGGCCGCATTCTCGCTGGACAGGATGATCGCCGCCAGCCGGCCATAGGGCGGCAGGGACGCGGCCTCGCGCTCGGCCATCTCGGCCTCGACGAAGGCGTTGCGATCGCCGGCCGCCAGCGCCATCAGCACCGGATGCTCGGGCGTCCAGGTCTGAAGCAGCGCCCGCCCCGGCCGATCCGCCCGACCCGCCCGACCTGTCGCCTGGGCCAGAAGCTGATAGGTCCGCTCGGCCGCCCGCAGATCGCCGCCCCGCAGGCCGAGGTCCGCATCCACCACGCCCACCAGCGTCAGGCGCGGGAAGTTGTGGCCCTTGGCCGCGGCCTGCGTCGCCACCAGAATGTCGATCTCGCCGTCCGTCATCTTCTGGATCAGGGCGCGGGCCGATCGGGCGTCCGGCGCGGTGTCGGAGCTGAAGACCGCCGTGCGCGCCTCGGGGAACAGTTGGCGCACCTCTTCCTCGACCCGCTCGACCCCTGGCCCCACCGAGACCAGCGAGTCCTCGGCCCCGCACGACGGACAGAGCTTGGGCCGCGCCATGGAGAAGCCGGTCAGGTGACAGACCAGCCGCCCGGTGTAGCGATGCTCGACCAGCCAGCTGTCGGTGTCCGGCGCCGTCAGCCGATGCCCGCAGGCGCGGCACAGGACGACGGGGGCATAGCCGCGCCGATTCAGGAACAGCAGGGTCTGCTCGCCGCGCGCCAGGGTCTCGCCGATGGCCAGGCGCAGCGGCTGCGACAGCCAGGTCTGCGGATCGGGCGTGTTCTGCCGCAAATCCAGCAGGGCGATGTCCGGCAGCGCCGCCGTCCCGTGCCGCGCGCCCAGCTTCAGCCAGTCGTAGCGCCCGCTCTGCGCGTTCCACAGGGTCTCAAGCGACGGCGTCGCCGAGGCCAGGACCACCGCCGCCCCCTCGATCCGCGCCCGCGCCACGGCCAGGTCGCGGCCGTGATAGACCAGACCCTCCTCCTGCTTGAACGAGCCGTCGTGCTCCTCGTCCACCACGATCAAACGCAGGTTCGTAAATGGCAGGAACAGGGCCGAGCGCGCCCCGACCACGATGTTGCAGCGCCCGGCGACGACCGCCTCCCACACCTGACGACGGCGCGGCGGGGCGACGCCGGAATGCCATTCGGCCGGGGCGGCGCCGAACCGCGCCGTGATCCGCTCGATCAGGGCCTGGGTCAGGGCGATCTCGGGCAGCAGGATGAGGATTTGCGCGGCCGGATCGGCCCGCAGCACCCGCGCGATGGCCTCCAGATAGGCCTCGGTCTTGCCCGACCCCGTCACACCGTCCAGCAGGAAGGGGCGAAAGCCGCCGCCGGCCACGCCCTCCGCCATCGCCGTCGCCGACGCCGCCTGGTCGCCGTTCAGCGCGGCGGGCGCGTGGTCGGGATCGGGCCGGTCGAACGCCGCCTCGGCCGTGATCTCGATGATCTCCAACACCCCGTCGTCGATCAGGCCCTTGACCACGCCCGATGACACGCCCGCCGCCCGCGCGAGATCGGCCGGCGGCATGGCGCGATCGCCCAGGGCCTCCAGCACGCCCGTCCGCGCCGGGGTGGCGCGCGAGGGCGACCGTTCGCCCACCCGACGCACCCGGCGTTCCGGCCGGGGCCGGGGCGCGCGCAAGCCCTTCAACGCCGTCGCCGCCATCTCGCCGGGCGCCGACAAGGTCCATCGTCCGGCCCATTCCACGAAATCCATCACGCCCGCCGGCAGGGGCGGATCGTCCAGGCGGCTGTCGATCGCCTTCAGGCGCCGGTTCGACCCGGTCGTCTCGAACACCTCGGACACCACGCCCCGGATCAGGCGCGGCCCCAGCGGCACGGCGACCTGATCGCCCCGCGCCAAATCTCCGTGGGCCAGGCTCAGCGCCTCAGGAACCTCGTAGTCGAAGGCCTCCGGCACCGGCAGGGGAATGAGGACCGAGGCGACTTTCATAAATCCTCCGCCGCCCAGCGGGGGAGGGGAACCGCCCGAAGGGTGGTGCAGGGGGCGAACGCCCCATCAACGGCAGCCAGCGCGAACCGCGCAGACGCGGCAAAGGCCGGCACACGGTTCCGCCCCCTCCACCGCTTCGCGGTCCCCCTCCCCCGCGTCGCGGGGGAGGATCGACGCGGCGCTTCTGCAACGCTAAAAGCCGTGCCCATGAAACTCTTTCTCGATACCGCCGACGTCGTCGTCATCAAGGACATGGTCCCCACCGGAATGGTGGATGGCGTCACCACCAATCCGTCGCTGATCGCCAAGTCGGGTCGGAACATCGCCGAGGTCATCGCCGAAATCTGCGCCCTGGTCGAGGGGCCGATTTCCGCCGAGGCCGTCTCGCTCGATTTCGAGACCATGGTCAAGGAAGGCGACAAGCTGGCCGCCATCGCTCCGAACGTGGTGGTGAAGTTGCCTCTGACCTGGGACGGTCTGCGCGCCTGCCGCGTCTTCTCCGACAAGGGGATCAAGACCAACGTCACCCTGTGCTTCTCGGCCGCCCAGGCCTTGCTGGCCGCCAAGGCCGGCGCCACCTTCGTCTCGCCGTTCGTCGGACGTCTGGAAGACAACGGCGCGGACGGCATCGGCCTGCTTGAAGAAATCCGCGTCCTGTATGACGTGCATGGTTTCGAGACCCAGATCCTGGCCGCGTCCCTGCGCAATGTCGGCCATGTCGCCGCCGCCGCCGTCGCCGGATCGGACGCCGCCACCTTCGGCGCCGACACATTCAAGGCCTTGGTGAACCACCCGTTAACCGACAAGGGTCTTGATGCCTTCGTGTCGGACTGGGCCAAGACAGGCCAGTCTATTCTGTAGCATCGCGGTTCCCGGAGAGGTCTGTTTGAGCGGCTCATTGGACCTTTTCGAAACGTCGGAATCGGACGCAACGCCCTATATCGGCGACGGCTTGCATTGGCCCGACGTGCGCGGCTGGCTGCAGACCCATCCCCAGACCCTGCTGGACGATCGCTCCCTGCTGGAAGAGATCGGTCTGCGGCCGCATGGCCGCAACGTCGTCGAGTTCGGGGCCGCCGCCCTGACGCGGCTGGAGGCCGTGGTCGAGCGCGAGACCGGCGCCCGGCGCGAGATCGAACTGGTCGCCCGCGCCAACTTCGCCGCCCAGACCCAGACGCACGTCGCGACCCTGGATTTGATGGAGGCCAAGAACCATTCCGACCTGGCCCGACGACTGGATGCGGCGGCGCAGGGACGGTTCGGCTTGGCCGGCGCCGCCATCGCCCTGGAAAAGCCCGGCGGCGTACCCTTCGGCTGGCGCGCCCTGGAAGAGGGCGATGTCGACAATCTGCTGGGCGAGCACGGCCTGACCTGGCTGGGCCCGATGATCTCGGGACTGAATTTCTTCGGCGCGGCCGAGGATCAGGTGCGGTCCATCGCCCTGGTCCGCATGGCCCCGCACCTGACGCCGGGCGGGCCGCCGCGCCCCTGCATCTGCGCCTTCGGCTCGCCCGAGCCTGAAGGCTTCACGCCTAATATGGGCTGCGAACTGGCCGCCTTCCTGGCGCGGGTGACGGAGCGGATGGCCGAGCGATGGCCGGTTCTCAACTGACCGCCTCCGACGCATTGCGCGCCTGGCTGGACCATCTGGCGAACGAGCGTCGGCTGTCGCCGCGCACGCTGGAGGCCTATGGCCGCATCGGGCGGCTCTATGTCGCCTTCCTCGAACGCCATCGCGGCGAGACCCTGTCGCTGAAAGACATGGGCACGATCACCGCCGCCGAGGCCCGCGCCCACATGGCCGAGCGCCGCTCAGGCGAGCACCCGCTGGCGGCCCGGTCGCTGAGCCAGAGCCTGTCGGCCATTCGCGGATTTCATGCCTTCCTCGATCGGCGGTTGGACACCCCCGCTCCACAGCTGGCCCTGGTGCGCGGCCCCAAGGTCAAGCCGTCCCTGCCCCGGCCGGTGACCGAGGATCAGGCGCGCGGGCTATTGGCCGAGCCGGACGCCGATCCCGACGCCGAACCGTGGGAGGCCGCGCGCGACCGGGCGGTGCTGACCCTGCTCTACGGCTGCGGCCTGCGCATTTCCGAAGCCATGTCCCTGACCCGCGCCGATGCGCCGCTGGGCGAGACGTTGCGCATCGTGGGCAAGGGGTCCAAGACGCGGATCGCGCCGATCCTGCCCGCCGTGCGCACCGCAGTGGACGCCTATCTGGCTCTACTGCCCTTCCCGCTCCAGCCCGCCGACGCCCTGTTCCGCGCCCGCCGCGGCGGCCCCTTAAGCCCCCGTCATGTCCAGGCCTCGGTCCAGCGGCTGCGCGGCCGGCTAGGTCTGCCGGAGCGCACGACGCCTCACGCCCTACGCCACAGTTTCGCGACCCACCTGCTGGGCGCCGGCGCCGACCTGCGGTCGATCCAGGAACTGCTGGGCCACGCCAGCCTGTCGACGACCCAGAAATACACCGGCGTCGACGCGGATCGCCTCTTGAACGCCTATGCGGCCGCCCATCCCCGCGCCTAGCGACGCGGCGCGGGCGGAGCCGGCGGCACGCCGACATCGGGCTGCGCCGGCATCAGGTTTCGACCCAGCGCCCATTGATCCGGCACGGCGTAGCTGATCGGCAGGGGGCAGTTGTTCTGATCGCGCCGGTCCAGCAGCAGATAGCGCCGGACCTGTCCATCATCGAGCGATCGATCCAGCGTCATGGCGCCGGCGCCGCCTTGCCGAGCCTGCATCAGCGGATCGCCGCAACGCTGCGTGTCCGCCCTTGGTGCGGAAACAACAAGATCACGGCTGGTGATCGCGCTGGAAGACGCCGCCGCGGGGTCGGCCAGGGCCAGCATAAGCAAGGTCAGCATCGCATCCTCCTGTTTCGGCTGGGACGATACGTCGACAACCCCCGATTGGCCAAACGGCGCCGAACGCTGGGCGAGAAGGCGCAGCCGCGCTGAGACACGACGGACAAGAATATGTCTCAGGCTCTTCGCCAAAAGCGCGTAGCCTGCCCTGCCCTGACGAAGGCCCGAGGAGGACAGGCAATTGCGGCCAGGGTTTGGCGAAGAATCGAGCGTGAAAACGTCGCGGCGCAAGACGCTGGGCCTGCTGGCGGCTGTTCCGTTTGTGTCCGTCCAGACCGCCATCCCAGCAGACCCGCCCGATCAGGTGCGGCTCTTGCAAAATCTGTTGACGCGGATGGGCGTCGGCGTGCGTCTGAACGGAAGCGTCCATCAGGTCTTCGTCATCGACACCGGCGCCGAGCGCAGCGCGGTTTCGGCCGAGTTGGCCCAGGCCTTGGCCCTGCCGCCCGGCCGCCCGGTCGTGGTGCACGGGATCACGGCGGCTGAGGTCACGCCGACCGTTGAACTGGCGCAGATCGAGATCGGGCGGCGGCGCTTCAGCGACCTGACCCTGCCGGTCTTCCCGCGCGACGCCCTGGGCGCCGACGGCCTGCTCGGTCTGGACCTGCTGTCCCGCTTTCGCCTGACGCTGGACGTCAACGCCCGCCAGGTCGCCCTGTCGCCATCGGGGTCGACCAGCATCGCTTTGACGACCAGCGCTGACGCCACGCGGCTTCGTCAGCAGGACGTGCTGGTCGCCGGTCGTCGCGGCCGATTTGGTCAGTTACTCCTGACCCGGATCAATGTCGCCGGCGTGGAGGTCGCCGCCTTCATCGACAGCGGCGCGCAATATTCGATCGGCAATCTAACCCTGATGCAGGCGATCGACATCGGTCAGGCCCCCGCCTCATCCGAGCCGGTGCGCATGGTTGGCATCGTCGGCGGGGCGGTGACGGCCCGCACCGGCACGACGCCCACCCTGCACATCGCGGGACGATCGCTGGGCCCGACCCCGCTGCTGTTCGCCGACCTGCATGTATTTCAGGTCATGGACCTGATCGACAAGCCGGCCCTGCTGCTGGGTGCCGATATCCTGAGCCGGTTCAGCCGCATCACTCTGGATTACGGGCGCAGCCGCGTGGCCTTCGGCGGCGTGCTGCGCCGTCGGACGCCCGGCTGATCAGATCGCCTTGATCGCCCCGCCGTCCAGCCGGATCAAAGAGCCGGTGACGTAGGCCGCCAGCGGGCTGGCCAGGAAGGCGGCGGTCGCGCCGAACTCCTCGGTCGTGCCGATGCGGCCGACGGGGATGGATTTGACCGATTCGGCCCGCGCCTCTTGCGGCGTCGTGCCGTTGCGATCGGCGGTCGCCTGGTCCAGCCTTTCGATCCGCGGCGTATCGATCCGCCCCGGCAGCAGGGTGTTGACCGTCACCCCGTCCGGTCCGACCTCGTTCGCCAGCGTCTTGGCCCAGGCCGCGACCGAGGCCCGCAGGGTGTTGGACACGCCAAGCGCCGCCGACGGCTCGACCACTGTGATCGAGGCGACGTTCAGGATCCGCCCCCAGCCGGCCGCCCGCATGGCCGGCAGCACCCGATCGGTCAGGCGGAAGATCGACAGCACCATCGACTCGAAATGATCGCGCCACACCGCCGGCTCCAACCCCGACACGCCCGACGGCGGCGGCCCCCCGGTGTTGTTCAGCAGGATTTCGATAGTTCCGCCCAGCAGATCCTCGGCCCGGTCCGTCGCCTTCAACAGCGCCTCATGGTCCGCCAGGTCCGCTGTGACCACGACCGCTTTGCCCGGCCCGGATGCGTTCAGCGCATCCGCCACGGCCTGAAGCTTGCCTTCATCGCGCGACAGCAGGGCGATGTGCGCGCCCTCCGCAACCAAGGCCGTCGCCACGGCGCGGCCAAGGCCGGATGAGCCGCCGCAGATCAGGGCGCGCTTGCCGTTCAGTTTCAGGTCCATGGTTTTCTCCGATCCTGTGTGCCCCCGATATCGGATGCGCGGGTCCCCAGCGCAACGCGGCGTTAACCGAGACGGCGCACCTTCTTTGTCGAGCGGCCGCCGAGACCGCCAGGACAGGCCGGGGAGGGCTCGCCCATGTCGACCAAGATGACGTCCAGCACCCGCCGCCACAGCGACCATTTCGAGCCGCAGGACACCGATCCGCACGAACAGCGTCGCCTGCGCGGGCAGCTGGAGCAGATCGACTACGCCGCCTACGTCGCCAACAAGGAGGTGATCGGGCACGCCCTGAGCGGCGTGGACGCCGGCTCGCTGCAAAAGCTGGCGGTCATGACAGCCACGGCCCGCGCCAAATGGGTCGCGGAATCGCTGCGCCTGGCCCACTCCGGCTCGGCTGTCACGCCGGACCAAGTCGCCCGCCTGACCGCCGCCCGCACCGCCTACGACGAACTGGCCGAAGCCTACGAGGCTCTGCGCCGGGTCATCGAACGGGGCTACGTCGCGCTGCGGTGATCTGCCGAGACCGAGTGTCCGGAACCGGGCGCCCTCATCGTCGTTCTGCGGCCATGAAAATCGCTCGCACCGCTTCCATCGCCCTGATCGTCGGCGCCGCCCTCGCGCTGGGCGCCTGCGCCACCCTGCAACGCGGCCCCGTAGGCAACGCCGCCGTGCCCCAACCCGCCAAGCCGGTCGATCTGAACCGCTACGCCGGCTTGTGGTATGAAATCGGGCGCTACGAGAACGGGTTCGAGCGCGGCTGCGAAGGGGTGACCGCTCACTACACGGTGCGCGATGACGGTCTGGTCGGGGTGCTGAACACCTGCCGACAGGGTACGGTCGATGGTCCGGAAAAAACCTCAGAGGGCAAGGCGAAGATCGTCGAGGGCAGCGACAACGCCAAGCTGAAGGTATCCTTCTTCGGCCCCTTCTACGTCGGCGACTATTGGGTTCTGGACCACGCCGACGACTATTCCTGGTCCATCGTCGGCGAGCCGTCGGGTCGCTACCTTTGGCTGCTCAGCCGCACCGCGCAACCGTCGGCCCAGAGCCGCGAAGCCATCCTGAACCGCACCCGCGCCCTGGGCTATGATCTGACTTTGGTCCGGCCGACCCAGCACTGATCGTCCGCCTCGCGCCGCCCCAAGCCAACCCGTTCCCAAGGACTATACCTTTCGAGGCAGCGTCTGGCAGCGCGTCGCGGAGCCCTAAGAGCACAAGAGGCGGCTCCGAGCCCTTCAGGGGGGACTGCTTCACTGGCGTGCCCTAAGCAGCAGCCATCTGCCCGACTGGGGGCATCATTCCCAGGACTGTAACGGCAAATGCTTGCTCCTCGGCCTCCAGGTCCTGGCGTCCGAGGTCGAAAGCGTATGCGTCGACGGTAATCCCGTTAACAACGCCTAGGCGCCGAAGGCCGCGAGGCCCGTTAGCTTTACACTGATGGGCAAGGACCACGCGATCGCACCTGTAGGCCACGGCGTAGGTGATCGCCTGATTTATGTCGCTGCGGTCCGGCTTGTCCTTGTATTTCACCTCTACGACAACGCTTTCGTTGGTCGTCGGCCTAGACAAGATGATGTCTGGCTGCGCCGGAGGATCGTTCCGGTCGTCGAAGAGTGGTTTTTTTCCCTCAACGTTACCGTCTAGGACGAGTAGGTCCGGACCTGAAGCCAGATGGAGCACTTTTCTTATATATTTCTCGAATATGTCCTCGAAATCGACAATAAATGTCTCCATTATTAGGTCGTCCCCGACTCGGTCGAGGCCAATGGATCGCCCTTGTAGGACTAGCGTGGCGATGTCCAGCGCCTTGCTATAGTATAACCTGTTTTTTGGGAGCGCCTGATTGCGCATAGTATTGACGACTATGTCGATGTCGCCAGGTTGAATGCTTCCTATCTCCTCTGGAAGGAGATTAAGCGCTCGATTTGCATTGCTGAGGGTTGTGAGGCTCGCTTCGTCTCGCTGCGAAACCGACAATAGATAGGTAAGCGCGGCGCGTATGACCCGATTGGCTGGTGTGTCGGATGTGAGAAGAAAGCGCTCGGCGACTGCGTGGTGGCGCATCCCTCGGGAGAGGCAGGTCTTAAGCGTGGACGATACGTTTATCCTGCCTGATGGAGTGGAGGTCCTCCGGGCCACTCTTACATAGGACTTCCAGATGCCGTGCTCGGACAGCGGCTGAATTGCGCGAGTTAGGTTTGCAAGCAGGAACAACGTGATGCTTCTGCTCGGCAGTTTCTCGCGGCTGTAGGACCTGTCTGCCCCCGCCAATGCCCCTATCGGGGTTCCGGCCAGATCTAAAACCCTAGCGAGGTTGCTGACCGGCAGCTTCGGGCGCACGTCCACAGCGATGCGCGGGGACAAGGGAATGAACCCCACGTATCGGCCCGCAGTGAGGGTAACCAGGCCCTTGCGAAATTGTAGGGAGAGAAGGGCCTTTTCCTCGACGTGAGGATAAACAGTGAGCTCGCCGCCATGCACGAACATGGAGAGCGGTAGCTCTACCGCTCGCCGAGATTCTAGCGTCAGGACCGTTCGTTCTGTTGCGGCCACACTAGGCCCCCGCAGCCGCTTCAGGCTGTTCGGGTGCCCCCTCCGGCGCTTCGTCCTGGGTGCCGGATCCATTCCTTTCGAGTGGCCCAGCCGCCGGGGTGGCTATGGCTTCGGCGCAGGTCGCCCAAAGTGCCTCGATCTCCTGAAGTGCGCCTGGGTCGAAACGGAAACGCTTCTTAACCAGAAACTTGAGTTGGGTCGTCCAAAGTCTTTCGAGCGAGTCCGCATCACGAACGTTCCGGAAGAACGCGTGTCCGACGTCAAGGTGATCCTGGAGGCGGGCAAATAGCTCCATGGCAGGAGCACGGACCTTATCTGGCGTCGCGTTCGCCACCAGGAAGTCATTCACTTTAGTCGAAGATGGCTGGAGCATGATTTTCGCCCATCTTCGATCCATGGCCGCGTCAATCTCATCGACTGAGCGATCATCTGGATTCATGGTCGCTAGAAAGATGAGATTCTTAGGAATGGTTGCTTGGCGACCGGAGGGCAGGAAAAACGGAGCATCGCGGAGAGACCCCTCCATGTAGGTCATCGTCTCTCCGAGCACACGGGCGGGATCTGTTCGACTGAACTCGTCGATAATTAGCACGACCGGCCCGTCCGACTGCCTGGCGACCTCCGCCATCTCCAGCAGATGTTTATCGGCAAGCCGGAAGCCTTCCTTCGCGTCTGGCACGTAGCCTTCAACAAAGTCTTCATACTGGTAAGAGGGGTGAAACTGGACCTCGCGAACACGCTCTTTTTTACCGCTGGTGAGCTTGAGCGCGATTTGTCGAGCATACCAGGATTTTCCAGTCCCTGGTGCGCCCAGTAGCAGTGCTCCGCCCATGTTATCTTTTATGACGAGGTCAACGACTGCTTGGTAGATTGGGTCATCATCGGCAATGACCGGCAATTCCGGGACAGATGTCTTAGCCAATGTTTTCACGCCCTCGTCTAGGTATGAGAACCAACCTTCTTGATCGGTTCCGAAATCGATCCACGGGCGTGGTGTCGCGACTTCGGATGCAATGAGGTCGACAAACTCCGGGTTGAGCCTGCGGCGACCGTGCGTGGCTTCTCGGTCAATTAACATTCCGCCGAACCCGGCTACAGAGAACCATGGAGTCATCCGGCGTGTTGCCTGCGACCCATCTGAATAGATCGCCGGACCGAGGTGAGCGCTCGCGCTGGCGCGGTCGTTCGGATTGTAGCCGCTCGAAGCGCGCGCTTGTTCAATTTTGATAAGCGCGCTCTCCAAATCCGCCTGCTTCATGACTTTCAGGAGAACCCGATGGAGTTCCTCCCAGTGGAGGTCTCCCAGCCTCAGCATGGCTGCCCAAATCACTCGATACGGAAGGACGTCGCAGTCAGGAGGGTAGCCCCGGTTCAGGGTGGTGGGGTTCAGCAGCTGATACCGTCCGAGCACTCCGACGGCAGACTCGGCGACCACTCTCCTTGCGCCGGCGGCCTCGCGGGCAAGGCGCTCCCATTCCCCTCCGAACAGTCGGCCAAATCTGGAGATGCGGACCCGGCCTTCGTCGACATACAGAAGGCCAACCGTGTCGAAGAGCTTCTTCCAGGTCTCGACCCGGTTCGGACTTAGAGTGTCGGGCAGATGCGCGTTTATCTCGTCATAGGGCGCGCTGTAACGATGCCCGTCAGCTCGGAAGAACGCTTGGAACTTTTCGTTGATCTCGGCTGGCGCGAACACAATGTCGGCGTCAACGAGCACGTCACGTAATGGGGTGCCCCAGTTGTCTATCGGCAATGTCGCCCCCTGAGCGCATTCGGGCCAAATCGCACTTCCACCCGATTCACTGACCCGCTAGGCTGACCCACACAGACCGTGTTCGCAATGCCGATTCTCGGACTAAGTGTAGGGGCTTTCCAGGGGTGACAAAGAAGATCGACGTCATTGATCTCTTTTGCGGATGCGGGGGCTTGTCGGCAGGCTTCTCACGCTATCCTCACGGCGACCACTTCAGGGTCCTTGGTGGACTGGATATCGACCCACACGCCTGCGCGACATTCACTAGTCAGATCGGGGCTCCCAGTCTCAACGTCGACGTAGCCTCGCTCTTGAACGAAAGCGCGCGGGAAGCCGTGGTTCGGCGGCTTCTACCTAGGGGTGATGGACCTCTCGTCGTTGTGGGTGGCCCTCCCTGCCAAGGCTTCTCCGCGCATCGAAAGAAGGACGCTCGGCAGGACTCGCGCAATGACCTCGTTCGCACATTCGTAGAGGTCGCAGCGGCGATGAACCCTGAGTTCATCGTCATGGAAAACGTGCCTGAGATCTTCGACGACAAGCACTGGGCGGCGACGCGAGCGTCAATGGCCTACCTTGAGGATCTCGGGTTTAGGGTGCGTGCCCAGGTGCACAACCTCGCGGACTTCGGCGTGCCGCAGGCAAGGTTCAGAGCACTCCTGATCGCACGACGAGCGGGTCAGGCTTTCAACATGCCAGCTACCATTGTTGGTGCGCAAAAGACCGTTCGAGATGCGATCTATGATCTCCCTGCCCTGAAGGCGGGTGAAGCCTCTGCTTCAGACGCGATGCACGTCGCGCCAAACCACATCAGTCGCGTGCTCGAACTAATCCGATCCGTGCCGAAGGATGGGGGAAGCCGCAAATCTGCAAACTTGGCCCTACTGCCGAACTGTCATTCGCAGGTCGATGGCTTCCGCGACGTCTACGGGCGCTTGGCTTGGGATCGCCCAGCAATCAGCATCACGGCGAAGTGCTCCACTCCTTCGTGTGGGAGGTTCCTGCATCCGGAGCAGGATCGAAATATCTCGGTTCGGGAAGCTGCTCTTCTGCAAGGGTTCCCTGCTGACTACCAGTTCTCCGGCCCGTTGGTTCAGCGGTATCGACAGATCGGCAACGCCGTCAGCCCGACTTTCGCAGCAGCGGTTGCGGCCTGTATCAAGTCGGAAATTCGAGAGCCCAGCCTGGCTGTCCATGGCCTGATGCATGACGTCCGCGCTGCTCAGGGGCGTTCTTTCACGAGCTCAATTGCCGGTCGCAAGCGGGGCGGAGCTAAGGGCCGCTCCGACAGGCTGGTCGCCATAGACTTGTTCGCAGGCGCGGGGGGCCTTTCGCTCGGCCTGCAGGAGGCAGGATTCGAGATCGTCAAAGCATTCGACCACGATCCAGATGCGGTCCAAACATATCGCTACAATCTCGGTGATCATGTCCATAAGCTCGACGCGCTGGCCGTGAAACCAGATCAGTTGCTTGAACGCCTTGGCGTGGGGCCTGGCAGGATTGACCTCCTTGCCGGGGGGCCGCCTTGTCAGGGGTTCTCGCAACAACGACGGGGCAGCGATCAGGACGAGCGAAATGATCTCGTTCTTTGGTATGCGAATGCCATCGCCGCCATCAAACCGCGCGCCTTCCTACTCGAGAATGTCCCCTACATCGCGGCAAAGAGGGGGCGTGCAATCCTGGAACGCTTCCTGCGGACCACGGAGGAGGCGGGTTATTCCGTCGCGACCGCAGTGCTCAATGCTAAGGATTTTGGCGTTCCACAGCATCGGCCTCGTTTTGTCGCCATTGGTTACCTCGGGTCGGACTCCATAGACCTCGAGGCAATAAGAAAGGTTCCGGCGAGGACGGTTCGCGATGCAATCGGAGGACTACCTACGCCCTCTGACAGTGACAGAGACCATCCAACCTTCGCGAACCATCTTGCGACGAAAATATCGGAGCTAAACCGACAGCGGATCTCGTTCGTGCCCGAGGGCGGTGGCTGGAAGGATATCCCAGAGCACCTTCAGTTAGACTGTCACAAGAATCACAAGGGGCACGGTCATTTGGACGTTTTCGGACGTCTAAGCTGGTCCGGAGTCGCTCAAACGATCACGGCCCACTCGGATAGCTTTTCGAGGGGCCGCTATGCACATCCAACGGAGAACCGACCGCTCACTGGGCGAGAGCTTGCGGCACTTCAATCGTTCCCAAACTGGTTCCGTTTCCTTGCGGACAAGAAGAGCGTCGCCCGGTTGGTCGGCAATGCAGTGCCTCCCCTCATGGCCCGGTGTCTTGGGGAATTGATCGCGGCCCGGCTCGCAACTCAGGGCAGCTCTGATCGCTCCTCGTCCGAGGCGCCACTACGGCGCGCAGCCTAAGTTTGCGTCAACCGAGATTGAGTCGAACGGGCGCTAGGTCGAGCCCCTTCCATTCGACGGCCTGAATGCCAGCGTTAAGCCTGGTCATCGGCTCCGTTCCGTAGCCCTCGTGGGTGCTGTCGTCCTCGTGACCGACAAGTGCTGTTCGGACCTCCCGGGCGACGCCCGCTTCGCGCATCTTGGTGATAAAGGTGTGCCGGAAGGAATGGAAAACGACCGACGAGTCTTCCCCAACCATTCTGTCAATCAACCGCCCGAAGAACTTCGACGGCTGGTGGGATAAATGACCCCTTGGCCCAGGCTGGAGTGACGGAAAAAGCCGCTTCTCACCAGCGGCCCGGAGTCGGTCGACATAGATCAAGAGACCCAGCTCCAGCAGTGCCTTGTGGATCGGCACGATGCGTTCTGAGGCTGCCGTCTTCAGCGACTGATCCGCTGCCAGCGCTCGGATGTGGAAGAAGGGAACGCCCTCAATCTGATCGAAATCGGCGAGCCGCAGCCCGCACAGTTCGTTCAATCGCGCACCGGAAAAAAGCGCGATCAAAGGAAGCCAATAGCGCCAGTCGTCTACGCGAGTTTCCCCAGCCTGGTAGAGCTTTTCGCCTCGCTCGCCCGCAGAACCAGTGAACAGGGGCGCGCTGAACAGGGCCTGCAACTGCGGGACGTCGAAGTTGTCGCGCCGTCGCCTTTTGGAACCGCCCTTCGACAGCGAGACGGTGATACCCACGAACGGGTTTGCTGCAACTCGCCCTGTCTTCTTGGCCCAGTCAAACACCTGCCTGAGAGGGTCGAGATATTTGCCGTTCGACGTTTGCGGGCTGAGTGTTTGTGTATCCTGGTCCGCTCGGGATTTTGCGAGTCGCTCGGGCACGGACAACTCACGATAAGCTGCTCTCTTAGACGCGTTGAGGGGATAGGACCTTAGGGCTTCGCGGAAGCCTCCGGCCAACGCGGGCGTTACCTCCGCAACGTCTGGATCCCTACCCAGCCACCCGACAAAGAGGCGACCTGCCTTCTCGTATTCGCCAGCGCGCCCCGACGTGAACAGTCGGGTCTGGCGAGCCTCCGCCAACAACAGTCCGATGGCCTGCGTGAGGGTGGTGCCGCTCACAGGGGGCTTATCAGGCGCGCCGGGGATGGAAGGTTCAGCGGGCGGAAGCCCGAGGCTTTAAATCAGGGGGGCCGCAGGGTCGTCATCCAGGTTTGGTCGCCACATAGTGACGTCTCGCCTGCCGATTGCTCTTGTTAGGTCCCGATGAGCCTTGGTCATCAGGCGGATGGCTGCGTCGAACTCTTCGCCTTTCTCGTCGAGGGCAAGACCCTCCGCCTGGAAGAGGTCACGCACATGCCTGATCGCCACGCTGACGTCGCCTTTCCGGTGGCGCTCCACACCGTCTTCGTAGAGCTGGTGCCGCAGGCCACGTTGCAAGTGCGCTTCGGTGAGGTTTGTCAGCAAAGTCCGTGGCCGTCGCATTCGGGCCTCGCGTTCCTCTTCCGAGGCAGCAAGAAGCGCTTCCAGGTCCGCTTCATTCAGTCGTTCGATAACGCGGTCGGGCGGTCCAAGAGGATCCGGCTCGAGGATCACCCCGGCATGCCAATCGCCTTCCCGGTCCCGTTCAAAGCGTCGACGCAGTCCTGCGTCCTGATCAAGCTCAGCCTTAAGCCATTGATCGATCAATGCCCGGATAAGGGCGGGGGAAGGGACGCTACTGGAAGCCGACATGGTGCGCTCAAGATCGCGCCAAAGCGCCTCCGTCAAGAGGACCGCTATAGACGCGCGCTGACGTGCTTCGCGAGTTTCAGCAGTCCTCAGTGACCTCCAGAGCTCCTTGCGCTCCAGGAGCGCTCTGAACCGTGCTGGAACGCGTGTCCGGAAGTAGTAGGAAGCACCTCGTCGGAAGACATTGGTGACTAGCGACATGGGGCCTCGCGTAGCAAGCGTGCGTAGCAACGCTGCTCTGCGCGACCTAAGTCGTTGTCAGATCAAGCCTGGTGGAGCCGAGGGGAGTCGAACCCCTGACCTCGTCATTGCGAACGACGCGCTCTACCAACTGAGCTACGGCCCCGTTTCCAGCGTGGGATTGGGTTTCACAGGCGTGGCGGACATAGAAGGCGGGCGGGCGTGGTGTCAACGGGCTTGTGCGCGCAAAGCGCGCAGGTCGGATACGGCCGTTGTCGGAGCCGGGGCGAACAGGCTAGAAGCGCCGATCCAAGCAGGAGTTACCGTTCATGGGCTATGCGCTCGTCTGGTTGATCAACACCATCATCAGTCTGATGATCTGGTTCATCATCGCCCAGGCCATTCTGAGCTGGTTGGTGGCGTTCGACGTCGTCAACTATCGCAACCGCTTCGTCTATTCGGTCGGGACCTTCCTGGACCGCGTCACCGCGCCCCTGCTGGAGCCGTTCCGCCGCATCATCCCGAACCTGGGCGGCATCGACATCTCGCCCATCGTGGTGATCCTGCTGCTGCAGTTCATCAGCGTGCTGTTCAACCGCACGGCGGCGCCGGCCCTGATCCAGTTGCTCGGCTGAGGCGACACGGCGGGCGGAAATCTGATGCGAGAGGGTTGATCCGCTCTTGCGCCGCGCGCCTTCCTTTCTAAAGGTGCCCGCCCGACCACTTTCGACCACGGTTCATGACCTCGATCACCACAGTCGCCATTCTGGGCGCCGGACAGATGGGCGCAGGCATCGCGCAGGCGGTCGCGCTCGGGGGCTATTCGGTTCGCCTTTATGACGTCGTCGCCGACCGGTTGCCGCTGGCGCAGGGCGAGATCGCGGCCAGCCTGGCGCGTCACGTCGGGCGCGGTCTAGTCGATCAGGCCGCCGCCGATGTGGCCCTGAGCCGCATCACGACAAGCGACGGAATGGCAGAAGCCGTCGCCGGCGCCGATCTGGTCATCGAGGCGGCGCTGGAAGACGAGGCGGTCAAGAAGGCCATCTATGCGCAGGTGGTGCCGCACCTGGGGCCGCAGACCCTATTGGCGTCCAACACCTCTTCGATCTCGATCACCCGCCTGGCGTCTTCGACGGACCGGCCGGACCGGTTCGTCGGCCTGCACTTCATGAAGCCGGCGCCGGTGATGAAGCTGGTGGAGATCATCCGCGGCATCGCCACCTCGGCCGAGACCCATTCCGCCGCCGTCGCCTTCGCCGAGAGCCTGGGCAAGACGACCACGGACGCCGAGGATTTCCCCGCCTTCATCGTCAACCGCATCCTGGTGCCGATGATGAACGAGGCCATCTTCGCCCTGTACGAAGGCGTCGGCAACGTCGCCTCGATCGACAAGGCGCTGCGCCTGGGCGCCAATCATCCGATGGGCCCGCTGGAGTTGGCCGACTTCATGGGGCTGGACGTCGTCCTGGCCATCATGAACGTGCTGTATGACGGCCTGGCCGACAGCAAATACCGCCCCTGCCCCCTGCTGGTGAAATACGTCGAGGCTGGCTGGCTGGGCAGGAAGAGCGGCCGCGGCTTCTATGACTATTCCGGCGCTGCGCCGGCGCCGACGCGATGAGCCGGTTCGAGAGCTATTCCGACCTGCCCGGTCAGGCGACCATCGCTGTGCGGCCTGGGCGGACGCCTCGGATTCTGGCCTGCCTGGCCGGCGCGGCCTGGCCGCCCCTGTGGTTGACCCTGCCCTTCTGGCGGCCGCACGCCTATCTGCCGGGTCGCGACATGGACTGGCGGCTGGTGGTGATGCTGATCGGCCTGATCACCGTGCCGCTGGCGCTGTATCGCGTGCTGAACGAGCGCAAGCGCGACGGGCGACCCGGCACGCGGCTGGGCGTCGTCTGGCGCTTCATGATGTACGGCGGCCTGGCGGCGGCCCTGGTCCAGATCGTCGTCGCCCTGGCCATGAGCGTGATGGGCTGGTTCGAGGCCGGCGATGTGATGCAGGCCCTGGGTGCGACCGAGACCACCCTGCTGATCTTCGGCGTCGGCGGCCTGCCCATCGCCATGATCGTGGGCGTCAGCTACGCCTTGTGGGCCGGGTTGTGCGCCGCCTTCATCGCCTTCGAGGCGCGGCCGGCGGTCAAGGATCGACTGGGCTTGATGCCGAAGGGCTGAGACGCAGGGTTGGCATTCGCGCCTGACGCCTGAGTTCGAGGATTGGGGGATCCGAGAATGACCATGGACGACACGGACAAGGATGCGGCGGAGATCCTGTCGCCCGTCGCGGCGACCTCGCGCATCGCCAGCCTTGACGTCATGCGGGGGCTGGCGGTGCTGGGCATTCTGGCGGTCAATGTCGTCTCGTTCGGCCTGCCGGTCATGGTCTATCAGGACGCCAGCCTGAGCCCGTTTCCGGTCACCGGCGCCAACGCCGTGGCGCGCTGGACGATGGACGTCTTCTTCCATCAGAAGTTCATCACCCTGTTTTCGATGCTGTTCGGGGCCTCGATCTATCTGGTCGGGGGCGAGCGGGGCGATGCGGCGCGTGGCAAACTGCTGCGACGCCGCCTGTTCTGGCTGGCGGTGATCGCCCTGATCCACGGCCTGGCCTTCTGGTATGGCGACGTGCTGCTGCTCTACGCCTGGTCGGGCCTGTTCGTAATGCTGATGCGGTCGATGCGGGCCGGGACGTTGATCGGGATCGGCCTGGGCGTAACCCTGTTGCTGGGCGCGATGCAGGCGGGCGCGACCTGGCTGATGATCGCCGGGCCGCCGGCGATCACCGAGGCGATGAACCAGAGCGGGCCGCATGACACCGCCGCCATGGTGACGGAGTCGATCGCCGCCTATCGCAGCGGCTGGGCCGGGGCGATGGGCCAGAACATTCAGAACTGGCTGCTGCTGCAGGGCGCCAGCCTGACGATGTTCGTCTTCTCGACCGTGGCCCTGATGATGCTGGGTCTGGGCCTGTTCAAGGCCGGCGTGTTCAGCGGCCGGACGCCCAACGGGGTCTATGTCGCCTTGATCGGCGTCGGCGGCGCCGTACTGGCCCTGCTGGGCGTGCTGGAATGGCGCGAGGCGATGGCGCCGGCCGGAACCCACCCGACGCGCGGCCTGGCGGAAGTCGTCGCGTCCTTCCCCGTCTTTGTCACCCTGGCCTACGTCAGCCTGATCGTACTGGCCACGACGCGAGGGGCGGCCTGGATCACGGCGGCGCTGCGGCCGGTAGGTCAGATGGCCTTCACCAACTATCTGACCCAGACCTTGATCATGACCTCGATATTCTACATGCCGTGGGGACCGCGGCTGTTCGGACGGGTCGACTATGTCCAGATGTGGGGCCTGGTCCTGGCGGTCTGGGCGCTTCAGCTGATCTGGTCGCCGCTGTGGTTGTCGCGGTTCAGCATGGGGCCGCTGGAGTGGGTTTGGCGCTGTCTGACCTACGGCCGTCGCGTGCCGATTTCAAAAGGCGGCTGACGGCGCTTTTATCGCAGGCGCGAAGCGATTAACTGAGGGCCATGGCCGCCCCGGATACTCCCGCCGAAACCTTCAAGCGCGCGCTGGGTCATGCCGCGCGGGCGCTGGCCGAACAGCCCGAGCTGGAGGTGGTGTTCGGGTCGGACGGGCCCAAACTGTCGAACGGCGTCCTGACCCTGCCCCATCCGCCCCGCGATCCGTCCGGGCCCGAGAGCGCGTCCTTGCGCGGCCAGGCCGACCGGCTGGCGCTGCGTCTGGCCAATCACGATGCGGCGGTGAACAGCCGGATGCGGCCAGCGGACGCCAAGGCGGCCGAGGTGTTCGATGCCGTCGAACAGGCGCGGGTCGAGGCCTTCGGTTCGGAACATCTGGCCGGGGTGCGCGACAATCTGGGCGCCGCCCTGATCACGCGATTGGAAAAGACCGGCGCCCTGCGGATCAGCGACGCCGACCGCGTGCCCGTGTCCGAGGCCGTGGCCCTGCTTGTCCGCGAGCGGCTGACCGGGCGCCCCGCCCCCGACGGCGCCCGGGCCATGCTGGATCTGGTGCGCGCCAACATCGAGACCAAGGCCGGCGCGAAGCTGGACGCCCTGGCCGGCACGGCGGGCGATCAGGAAGGCTTTGCACTGAAGATGCGCGAAGTGCTGCGCGCGTTGGACCTCGACCCCGGCGACGGACGCGGCGAGGATACGTCCGAAGATCCCGGCGACGAAGAACCCGATCCCCAAGACCCCGCGGCTGACGACGATCAGGACGAGGAGGAAGAGCAGGACGGCGGCGAAGGCTCCCAGTCGATGGAAGGCGACGCCGACGATCAGTCTTCCGAGCAGGAGCGCGAAAGTCGCCCCGAAGGCGCGCCCGCCGATCCCGACGGCGAAGGCGCCGACGATGGCCCGGAACTTCAGGAAGGCCAGCAGCCGAACCGTCAGCAGACGGCCGACGACGGCCGCGCGGTTGATTTCTACCGCGTCTTCACCACCGCCTTCGACGAGGTGGTGGACGCCGCCGACCTGTGCGACCCCGTCGAACTGGACCGGCTACGCGCCCTGCTGGACGGCCAACTGGCCATCCTGTCCAGCGTCGTGTCGCGCCTGGCCAACAAGCTGCAACGGCGCCTGCTGGCCCAGCAGAACCGTTCCTGGGTCTTCGATCTGGAAGAGGGGATGCTGGACACGGCGCGGCTGACCAGGATCGTCACCGACCCGACCGCCCCACTGTCGTTCAAGGCCGAGAGCGAAAGCCCGTTCCGCGACACGGTCGTGACCCTGCTGCTGGACAACTCCGGCTCGATGCGCGGACGGCCGATCATGGTGGCGGCGGTCTGCGCCGACATCCTGGCGCGGACGCTGGAACGCTGCGGCGTCAAGGTCGAGATCCTTGGCTTCACCACCCGCGCGTGGAAAGGCGGGCAGAGCCGCGAGGCTTGGATCACCGCCGGCAAGCCGCAAAATCCCGGCCGCCTGAACGACCTGCGCCACATCATCTACAAGGCCGCCGACGCGCCCTGGCGCCGGGCCAAGAAGAACCTGGGCCTGATGATGCGCGAGGGCCTGCTGAAGGAGAATATCGACGGCGAGGCCCTGCAATGGGCGCACGGCCGCCTGCTGGCCCGCACCGAACAGCGCCGCATCCTGATGGTCATTTCCGACGGTTCCCCGGTCGACGATTCGACCCAGTCAGCGAATGCGGCCCTCTATCTGGACAAGCACCTGCGCCAGGTGATCGCAGAGATCGAGGACCGCTCGCCGGTCGAACTGCTGGCCATCGGCATCGGCCATGACGTGACCCGCTGGTATCGCAAGGCCCTGACCATCGTGGATGTGGAGCAGCTGGCGGGGGCCATGACCGAGAAGCTGGCCGAACTGTTCGAGAACGAAGGCGCGGCCGGTCTCACCCGTCGCGCCAAGCGAAAGCTGGCGGCATGAGCCGTTTCGGCCGCCTGGCCAGTGTCTGGATCGCCCTGTCGCTGTCGGCCTGCGCAGCCTCGCTGGGCGCGCCGCGTCCCTATCCGTTGTCATCGGACGGCTGGACGCCCCAAGTCGCAGAGCTGCGAAGCGTCAGCCTGGGCCTGCCCGGCGGCACGCAGTTGGCTGACGGCGTGACGTTCGCCGGCGGCCTGCAGGTTAGCGCCGCGCCGACCTCCCCGCTGCACAGCCTGTCGGACCTGAAGCTGACCGGCGACGGCGGTTTCGTCACGGTATCGGACACCGGTGATCTGGTGCGCGGCGACATTCGCCTGGACGCCCCGGGACGGCTGGTCGGGCTGGATCATTTCCGCTCGCGTCGGCTGACCCTTCAGGACGGCGCCGCGATTTCCGACAAGTCGGACGGCGACGCCGAGGGCCTGGCCATCACCCCCTCCGGCGATCTGCTGGTCAGTTTCGAGCGGCGTCACCGGATCTGGAACTACGGTCCCCTGTCGGCGCTGAAGACCCATCCGACGCCGGTGCGGTCGCCCGACTTCGCCTTCACGGAGAACGACGGGATGGAGGGGTTGGCCGTTGCACCCGGCGGCTGGCGCGTCTCTGGCGAGGCGGGCGGCATCTGGGACTGCACGGCGGCAAGATGCACGGTCGTCAGCGCGCCGCCTGCAACCCCCATTCCCGACAGCGAATACCGCATCACCGGTCTGGATCGCGATCCGTCCGGCGTTGGATGGTTCGTGGTCCAGCGCCTGTACCGGGCGCCCATCGACATGCGCGCGCGCGTGCGCCGCATGGCCCCCGACGGAACGCTGGGGCCGGTGTTGATCGAGCTGAAACTGCCCGGCACGACCGACAATTTCGAGGGTATCGCCGCAGAGACGCGCAACGGAAGGACCCGCCTCTACATCCTGTCCGACGACAACTTCAATCCGGCCCAGCGCACCCTGATGCTGGCCTTCGACCTCCGCTAGGCGTCAGGCCGCGCCGGCCCACTGCGTGGGTTGCGAGGTCGATTCATCGGCTTGCAGGGCGCGCACGAAATCATCGCGCCAGATGCCGACATCGGTGGCGCGAACCACATCCATCAGAGCTTCCCATTTTCGGATCCGCTCGGCCAGCGGCATGGTCAGCGCCTTCTGGATGGCGTCGGACAGCTCTTCGCGACTGTAGGGATTGACCAGCAGCGCCTCACCCATCTGTTCGGCCGCGCCGGCGAAGCGCGACAGGATCAGCACGCCCGGATCGTCCGGGTTCTGGGCGCAGACATATTCCTTGGCCACCAGGTTCATGCCGTCGCGCAGCGGCGTCACCAGACCGACCCGCGCCGCGCGGTAAATGCCCGCTAGCTGATCCCGGCGATAGGTGCGGTTCAGATAACGGATCGGCTGCCAGTCCATGTCGGCGAAGGCGCCGTTGATCCGTCCTGCCAAGGCGTCCAGCCGCGAACGAATGTCCTGATAGCTGTCCACGTCGTCGCGCGAGATGGGCGTGACCTGCAACAGGAAGACCTCGCCCCGCATCGAGGCGTTGTCGTGCAGGAACTGTTCGTAACCCAGCAGCCGCTCTTCCAGCCCCTTGGAATAGTCCAGCCGATCCACGCCCACGATCATCGAGCGGAAAGCCGAAGACGCCGCCATTCGGTCATAGGTCCGCGCCCCAAGCGCCGAGTTTCGCGCCGCCAGGAACCCGTCCACATCGATGCCGATGGGGAAGACGCCGGTCTGGACCTTGCGCCCGAAACACTCCAGCCCGCCGACGCCATCCAGCTCGCCCTGGGCCTCGGACACCACATAGTCGGTGAACAGATCGCTCCATTCCTGCGTGTGGAAACCGATCAGGTCGAAGTCGAACATCGACTCCACCAGCCGCCGGTGATGCGGCAGGGTCACCAGCAACTGCCGCGCCGGCCAGGGCGTGTGCAGAAAGAAGCCGATCCGGTTGCGAACGCCCAGGCGGCGCAGATCCCGCGCCATCGGGATCATGTGGTAGTCGTGGATCCAGATCATGTCGTCCGGCTGGATCAGCGGCGCCAGGGCTTCGGCGAAACGCCGGTTCACCCGCTCATAGCCCTCGCCGTAGGAGCGCTCATATTGGGCCAGGTCGATGCGGTGGTGGAACAGCGGCCACAGCGTCTTGTTGGCGTAGCCGTTGTAGTATTCGTCGACGTCCTGCCCCTCCAGATCGACGAGCCCTACGGTGACGCCGGCCCGGTCCTCGATCTTCACCTCGCCGGTGTAGTGATCGACCCGCTCGCCCGACCAACCGAACCACAGGCCGTCGTATTTTCTGAGGGCGGCGGACAGGGCCATGGCCAGGCCCCCGGCGGACCCGGCGGCGGGGTCGGTCGGGGCCGAAACCCGGTTCGAAACGACGATCAGGCGGCTCATGACTTCACTTCACTCGGCGACCCCAGCCCCGGGGTCCAGACATTAACGCACATCGGTCCAGGAACGGCTCAACAGCACGGCGCAATTGATGATGCCGACCAGGGAATAGGTCTGCGGATAGTTGCCCCACAGCTCGCCATCGTCGATCGAGATGTCCTCGCTTAGAAGACCGGCGGCCGTCCGCCGGCTCAGCATCTCCTGGAAGATGGTGCGGGCTTCCTCGATGCGGCCGTTCTGGTGCAGGGCCTCGATGAACCAGAAGGTGCAGAAGTTGAAGGCCGTTTCCGGCTCGCCGAAGTCGTCCGGTTCGACATAGCGGAACAGGTGGCTGCCCTTCTTCAGGTCGCGCTCGATGGCGTCGAAGGTGGCGACCTGACGCGGATCATGGGCGTCGAGGAAGCCCAGATCGGTCATCTGCAGCAGGGAGGCGTCCAGCTCACGTCCGCCGAAGCTGGCGGCGAACCGGCCTTCGTCGGGCAGATAGGCCTCCGCCTCGATCCGCTGACGGATGATCTGGGCCCGCTCACGCCAGAAGGCGGCCCGGTCCGGCAGATTCAGATGGTCGGCCGCCTTGGCCAGACGATCGCAGGCGGCCCAGCACATGACGGACGAATAGGTGTGGACCCGCGCAATGGTGCGGAACTCCCACAGGCCCGCATCGGTCTGATCGTGCATGGCGAAGGCCCGCTCGCCGATCGCTTCCAGCGCGTGAAAATCCTCCAGCGTGCCCGGACGCAGCAGCCGTGCGTCATAGAAGGCCTGGACCAGAGGCAGCACGATCTGTCCGTAGACGTCGTGTTGCAGATGTTCGTGCGCCTGATTGCCGATCCGCACCGGCTTCATGCCGCGATAGCCCTCGACGCTGTCGATGATGCTCTCGCCGATCCCGGGCTCCAGGCCCACCCCATAGACCGGCTGGACATGGCCGCCGGCGGAGTCGTCGACTAGGTTTCTCAGATAGACGAGGTAGTTTTCGAGGATGTCGACCGCGCCCAGCCGGTTCAGCGCCCGCACCGTGTAATAGGCGTCGCGGATCCAGCAGTAGCGATAGTCCCAGTTGCGCCCGCTCTCCTTGAACTCGGGCACCGAGGTCGTCATGGCGGCGACGATGGCGCCGGTCTCTTCATAGGCGCACAGCTTCAGCGTGATCGCCGCGCGGATCACAGCCTCCTGATAGTCGAGCGGCAAATAGAGTTTGCGCACCCAGTCCTGCCAATAGGCGATCGTGCGATCCAGCGCGCCCTGAACGCCGTGGCCGACATCCTGGTCGTAACCCTCGTCCGGACCCAGGAAGAAGGCGTGCGACCGCTCCAGCCGGAACACGCGCTCCTCCAGCACATGCGACACGGGACAATCGGTCGTCAGCCGGAAGGTGACGTCGGCGCACATATAGCGGATGTGGTTGGATCCGGAGGTGTGCGGCGCCGGCCGCGCGCCCCAGTCTGTCGAGGGCCGCAATCGCACACGGATGCGCGGCGTGCCCGACAGCGGCCGCACGATGCGCGCAAAGGCCAGCGGCCGATAGGTGCGCGAGTGCTTCGGATGACGCGGGGCGAAATCGATAATCTCGGCTGACGATCCGTCATCGGCCGTCATGACCGTGCGCAAAACCGGCGTGTTGCGGACATAGGCCTGATCGATCGACTTCACGTCCTCCATCTCGATGGCCCAGAAGCCGTGCTCGGGCTCCATGCCATCCATCAGGGCGGAAAAGACCGGGTCGCCGTCCACGCGCGGCGCGCAGGCCCAGACGAAACGCCCCTGGCGGTCGATCAGGGCGCTGACGCCGCAGTTGCCGATGGGAAACAGATCCAGATTGGGCTTCATCGGTTCAGGCCTTCGCTACGGCTTCAAGCCAGGTGAGCACGGCGTCCACATCGTCCAGGCGGTATCGGGCCGCCGTTTCGCGCTCGGGACCGACCAGCACGCCGTATCCGCCCAGCGCCGCCGCAGCCTCGAACCCATATTCGTCGGTCAGATCGTCGCCCAGCATGACCGGGACCGCACCCTTGAACGGCGCCTCCTGCATAAAGGCCGTGACGGCCGTGCCCTTGTCGGCGCCAGGCGTCTTCAGCTCCAGCACCATATGACCGGGTTGGAGCGTCAGTCCCGTTTCGGCCTGAAGCTCGGCCGCCAGCCCCTTGGCGGCGCCGGCTTCATCCGGCGCCTGACGATAGTGCAGACCGACGGAGACGCCTTTGTCCTCGACGATCACGCCGGGGCGATCGGCGGCGAATTCCTCGAACGCATCCAGCGCCTGGGCGACGCCGGCGTCGGGCGTCTTGCGTTCAATGGAGCCGTCCTTCAGACGCCGCTCCAGGCCATGCACGCCCGAGCCCGAGACCAGGGCGTGATCGGAAATGCGGTCGATCTCGGCGATAGTGCGGCCGCTGACGATGGCGACGCGGCCCGCAAGTCGCGCCTCTACCGCCTTCAGCGCCGCCGTACGACGCGCAGTCGGCACGACGGCGTCGGGCGTCGGGGCCATTGGCGCCAGCACGCCGTCCATGTCCAGGAACAGGGCGATCCCGTCGGCGACCACGGGCGGTGTCGGGAGCAATAGCGAAGCGGCTCCGGCATGAGACGGCATTGACGATCAAACTCTTTGTTTTAGTTCCCCGGTCGGCGTAACGCGCCAGAGCGGCAAAGGTTGACCAGAAACCGACAAAGTCGTCTGAAAGGGAGGCGGCGCGCGAAACGCACTCATGGCGGATCGCGCTCGTCAACGAAGGAGAGCCCGGCTGCGGGCCAGAACACTATGACCGAGATCGCTCACTCGACCCCCGACGACATCGCCGTAATGACCGACCGCGCCCGTGAAGTCGTGCGGCTGAACATTGAAGCGCTGGAGGCGCTGGAACGCTCGATCGACGTGTCGATGGCGCGCGCGGTCGATGTCATCATGAGCCGGCCGGGCTATGTCGTCGTCACCGGCATGGGCAAGTCGGGCCATATCGGTGGCAAGATCGCCGCCACCCTGGCCTCGACCGGCACCAACGCCTTCTTCGTTCACCCCGCCGAAATGAGCCACGGCGACCTGGGGATGCTGCGTCCCGACGTGACGGTGCTAGCCATCTCCAACTCGGGCGAGAGCCGCGAACTGCGCGACCCCCTGATCTATTGCCAACGCAACGGCATTCCCGTCATCGCCATCACCCAGCGACCGGCCAGCTTCCTGGGCCGCAACGCAGCGGTCTGCCTGACCATGCCCAAGGTCGCAGAGGCCTGCCCCAACGGCTTGGCGCCCACCACCTCGACCCTGATGACCCTGGCCCTTGGCGATGCCTTGGCCATGGTGCTGATGGATCGTCGCGAGTTCACGGCCATGGACTTCGGCCTGCACCACCCCGGCGGCGCCTTGGGCATGAGCCTGCAAAGCGTGCGCGAATGGATGGGCGACAATGCCGCCGTCCCCGCTAGCGTGCCGTTGAACGCCAGCTTCGGCGATGTAGTCTCGGCCATCACCGAAGGTCGAAAGGGCGCGGTGGCCGTCCTGGACGCCGATGGCGCGCTGGCTGGCATCGTGACCGACGGCGACCTGCGCCGGGCCTTCCAGCGCGACACCACCCATCTGACAGCGGCCGATATCATGGGCGCCAACCCCATCACCGTGGATCCGGATGCGCGCATGAGCGACGTCGTCGATCTGTTGACCGCCAACAAGATCGCCAATCTGTTCGTGGTCGAGGACGGCAAACCCACGGCCATCGTCCATATCGCCGAACTGATGCAGGCCGGCTACGTCGCCTAGTATGCGCATTCTCTACGACGCCAGCCGGCTGATGAGCCGGGCCGAACGGTCGGCGCCGACGGGCGTAGACCGAGTCTGTCTGGCCTATGCCGAATGGCTGCTGGCCTCGCCCGATGTCACGACCATCCCGGTGCGTGGCCGCAAGAACCGCCTGATCGCCGTCGAGATCGGCTGGTTCCGGCGGTTCGTGGCCGATCTGCGCGCCAAATGGAACGGCGCCGCCAGCACAGCGGCCGATTTGGCGCACGAACAGCGGCTGCTCGCTGCCCTGACGGCGGAACGACGGCCGGCCGCCTCGGTGCTTTGCCCAGCGCCCGCTCCGGAGAAGGAGAAGCCCGCCGACAGGACGCGGGTGATCAAACAGTTCTTTCGTTCGCGCCACGTTGCCCCGCTGCCGCAGGCCGACCTGTATCTGACCGTCGGCCACACCACCCTGCACGAGCCGACGGCGCTCGAAGATCTGAAGGCCGCGGGGATCGAACGCGTCGTGCTGCTGCACGATCTGATCCCCGTCACCCATCCTGAGTTCTGCCGGCCCGGCGACGGCGACAAACATCATGCGCGGGTCTCAAACACCCTGCGTCTGGCCAGCAGGATCATCGTCAACTCCGCCTACACGGGCGACGAACTTCGCGCCTTCGCCGAGCGCGAGGGCCTGCCGCTGCCGCCGGTCCACGTCGCCCACCTCGGGTTAGAGCCGGCCTTCGTCGCAGGGGACGCCTTTGCGGCGCCACGCCCCTATTTCGTCCACGTCGGCACGATCGAGGCGCGCAAGAATTTGGCCTTGCTTTTGACCCTCTGGCGGCGCCTCGAAGAACGGATGGGCGATCAGACGCCGTCCCTGGTGCTGGTCGGTCGCTACGGCTGGGAGAACGAGGCGGTGCTGGATCATCTGCAGCGCTCGCCCAATCTGCAAGGGGTCGTTCACCAGGCGGCGAATCTCTCCGATGCTGTCTTGGCCAGGCTGATGCGCGGGGCCCGCGCCATACTCGCCCCCTCGTCCGTCGAAGGCTTCGACCTTCCCGCCGTAGAGGCCTGCGCCATGGGTCTGTCGCTGATCGCCTCCGACATTCCGCCCCACCGCGAGTTGACGCCGAACGCCGAACTGATCGATCCGCTTGACGGCCTAGGTTGGCTGGCCGCCATCGAGCGCGCGACCAAGGCGGCGCCGATACCCTCGCCCTCCTACAGGGCGCCGTCCTGGACCGAGCATTTCCGCAGCATCGCTGACGCCATCGGGCTTCAAACCGTTTCGCCACTGGCGAGCGCGCCCAAAGGCTTGTAATCAATCCGCGAACGAGGGCTTTCCAGCTTCATGACGCGCACCATCCTGCCGCTTGCTATTGTCGCCATTCTCGGCGGCTGCTCCACCCTACCTAGAGACGGACCCTCGGGCGCTTCGGTCAACGCCGGGGCCACCACCGCTTCGGCGCTGGGCAGCTACGCGCTGGTGCCGCTGACGTTCGAAGCCACCGAACGTATGAAGCAGATCCCGCCGCAGTTCTTCGGCAGCCTCGCGGCAGGATCGAGCGATCAGCCCGCAGACGTGATCGGCGAGGGCGACACCCTGGCGATCTCGATCTTCGATCCGTCTGGTTCGCTATTCGGTGGAACCCTGGGCGCCGGCTCGGCGTCGGGCCGTAACGCCGCCACCATGTCCGGCGGCAATCAGGCGCTGCCGGGTGCGACAGTCGATCGGTCAGGCTCAGTGACCATTCCGTTCGGCGGGCAGGTTCGGGTTCAGGGCCTGACCTCCACCCAGGCGGCGGCGGCGATCCGGCGCGCCCTGGTCGGCAAGGTCGCCAATCCGCAGGTGCTGGTGTCCATCGCCGGCAATGCCTCCAACACGGTCAATGTGCTGGGAGACGTGCGCCAGCCGGGTCGTGCGCCGCTGGGCGTCAACAGCGACCGCATCCTGGACGTGATCGCTGCGGCCGGCGGCTCAGCCCGCACCACCGACGACCTGACCATCTCGATCCAGCGCGAGGGCCGCACCTACACCGCGCCCCTGTCGGCGGTGACAACCGAGTTCGGCGAGAACGTGCGTCTGCAGCGTGGCGACGTGGTCAATGTTCAGTACAAGCCCCGTCGTTTCTCGACCTTCGGCGGTCTGAACGCCGTGGCGCAGGTCGATATGCCGGCCGGTCCCATGACCCTGACCGGAGCCCTGTCCAAGGTCGGCGGCCTGAACACCAACACCGCTAACGCCCGTCGCGTGCTGATCTTCCGCTTCGAGCGCCCTGAAGTGGCTCAGGCCCTGGGCATCAACCAACCTGCGCAGCCGCGCGGTGTGCCGGTCGTATACGAACTGGACTTCAGCGACGCCGCCAATGTCTTCGCCGCCACCAACATGGAAGTCATGCCCGAGGACGTGATCTATGTGCCCCTGGCCGGCGCCGCGGAGATGCGCAAGTTCTTCGAGGTCGTTCAGAGCCTGACCCGCGTCGTCTATGACGTGTCGGTGACCAGCACGCTCAACAACAACTGACGTCATGGCCAGACGGCGGGCGCTGCTTTCGGGACTGTTTTCACGCAAGTCACCGGCTGCACCCGCCGAGGGCACGATCGACCCGTTCGAGCGGCCGACCGATCTGGAGCCGGAAGAACTTGACGCCTTCAGCCTGGCCTTAGCCGAAATCGAGGCCGGGGCGCTGGAGATTTATGCTCAGGCCGGCCTTCCCACCCAGCCGGGCCATTATCGTCGCGATCCCGACACGGCGGACTGGATTTTCATGGCCCGTCAGATCGAGCCGTCCGAACGCTTCGCCCTGGCCCTGCGCTATCCGCCCGAACAGGGATGGCGTTTCGCCCGCCTCGAGGATTTGGGCGCGCGGTCGGACCGCGAGGATGTGCAGGCCGCTGCGCGTCTGATGGCCGATGTCGCGACCTTGCGGGCGTCTCGGCGCACCGTCCTCACCCAAGAACATCTGCTGACCGCCATGGAACTGGGCGCCGCCTGGCGCGCCTTGCGCGATGCGCAGGCTTTTCGCACATCGCGTCTGACCCTGTCGGCGCCAGAGCCCGCACGTCCCAAGGCGCTCAAGGGCGACAAGCCGCTAAAGCCGCGCTAGAGAGCCCGCCTCCCCAAACCGCAGGCCCCTCCATGTCCGACGTCCCCGAACATCCGCCCGAAGGTCAGCCCGTTGGTCGCATCATCGCCATGCCCGCCGACACCAACCCCGAGGGCGACATCTTCGGCGGCTGGCTGCTGGCGCAGATGGACCTTGCGGGCGCGACCCCGGCGTTCGAACTGGCCTGCGGGCGCTGCGCCACCGTGGCGCTGGACGGCATGGTCTTTCACCAGCCTGTCTCGGTCGGCGACGAAGTCAGCATCTACGCCCATGTCATCGGCTCGGGCCGCACCTCCGTCCGCGTCCAGGTCGAGGCTTGGAAGCGAGCGCGGGGCCAGCCCCAGGCCGCGTCGGTGCGCGTGACCCAAGGCGTCTTCACCTATGTGGCCATCGACGAGAACCGCAAACCCCGCGCTCTGCCCGGCAAGGCGTAGAGCGCGGCAAGGGGCGCAAATCTTGACCTATCGCCGGGGCGGGCCTACGTCCCGGCCATGGCCATTCGACGCATCCTCACCATCGACAACGCCGCCGACCTGGCGATCCTGAAGCAGGTATCCAAGCCCGTGGCGGCCGTGGACGACGCCGTCCGCGCCCTGATGGATGACATGCTGGAGACGATGTATGACGCGCCGGGCATCGGCCTGGCCGCCGTGCAGATCGGCGCGCTGGACCGCGTGATCGTCATGGACCTGGGCGACAAGGACGGCGTGGTCTGCGAAACCGAGGAAGAGGCGGCCGAGAACGCCGAGGCGCGCAAGAACCCGCGTTTCTTCGCCAACCCGGAAATCCTGTGGACGTCGGACGAGCTCTACACCTACGAGGAAGGCTGCCTGTCGATCCCCGAGTATTTCGACAAGGTGGAACGCCCGGCCCGTGTCCGCATTCGCTATCTGAACCGTGACGGTCAGTCGGTGGAGGAAGAGGCCGAGGGCCTCTACGCCGTCTGCATCCAGCACGAGATGGACCACCTTAACGGCGTACTCTTCATCGACCATCTGTCGCGTCTCAAGCGGGATCGCGCCGTGACTAAGGTCAAGAAGGCCGCCCGCGACAGGATCGCCGCCTGATGACCAAGATCGTCCGCCCCGAACGTATCGAACGCGCTGCGCGCCGGATCGCGCCGTCCATCCCGCGCGGCCTCTCGCTGATCATCGACGCCTCGGGCCGTCGTCGCCTGACGCGCAGCCAGAAGGTCGGCGTCGCCGGTGTCGCGACCTTGGCCGGCGTGGCCTTGCTGGGCGTGGTGGCGGGCCTGCTGCTGGACCGGCTGCTCGATTTCGACGACGCCCTGGACGCGGGCGGCGAATGGGACGAGGGCGGCGGCGTCTTCACCCGCTGGCAGTAAGCCGCCTAAAGTTCTAAAGGCGTGCCCATGCGCCTTGCCTTCATGGGAACTCCCGACTTCGCCGTGCCGTCCCTGGCCGAGCTCATCGCCTCGGGTCACGAGATCGTCGCCGTCTATTCGCAGCCACCACGCCCCAAGGGCCGGGGCCAGAAGCTGACGCCGTCGCCCATCCACGCCTTCGCCGAGACCATGGGTCTGCCCGTCTTCACGCCAGAAAGCCTGAAGGACGCCGAGGCGATCGACACTTTCAGAAGTCTGGATCTCGATGCGGCCTGCGTCGTGGCCTACGGCCAGATCCTGAAGACCGAGGTGCTCGAGGCGCCACGTCTGGGCTGTCTGAACCTGCATGGCTCCCTGCTGCCGCGCTGGCGCGGGGCCGCCCCGATCCAGCGGGCCATCATGGCCGGGGACAAGCAGACCGGCGTCCAGATCATGCAGATGAGCCTGGGTCTGGACGAAGGCCCCATCCTGCTCAGCGAACGGATGGACATTCTGCCCGACGACACGGCCGCCAGCCTGTCCGAACGGATGGCCCATGTCGGCGCGGGCCTGTGGCCCCGGGCGCTGGCCGCCATCGACCGGGGCGGCGTCACGCCGTCCGAGCAGGTCGGAGAGCCGACCTACGCCAAGAAGATCACCACGGCCGAGGCCCGGATCGACTGGACCCGCCCGGCCGCCGAGGTGGACGCCCATATCCGGGGTTTGTCGCCCTTCCCGGGCGCCTGGTTCGAGGCCCCGTCAGAGTCTGGCCCCGTGCGGATCAAGGCGCTGCTGTCGGGTCTGGCGGACGGATCGGGCGCGCCCGGAACCGTGCTGGATGACGCCCTGACGGTGGCCTGCGGCGCCGGCGCGGTGCGTCTGATCCGCGTTCAGCGCGAGGGCAAGGCGGCGCAATCGGCCGAGGAGATGCTGCGCGGCTTCCCCCTGCCGGCCGGGACCGTGCTCGGCTGATGCCGCGCTACAAGCTGACGATCGAATACGACGGCACGGCCTACAACGGCTTCCAGGCGCAGGAAGGCCAGCCGACGGTGCAGGGCGCGCTGGAGGCGGCGATCCACGCCTTTTCCGGCGAGCGGATTCGCATCGCGGCCGCCGGCCGCACCGACACCGGGGTCCATGCGACGGCCCAGGTCATTCATGCTGATCTGGACCGCGACTGGCCCGTCGATACGGTGCTGAACGCCATGAACGCGCATCTGGTGCGCCAGGACGTCTGCGTCCTGTTGGCTGAATACGCGCCCGATCCCGACTGGCACGCCCGTTTCTCCGCCACCGGCCGCGGCTATCTGTACCGCATCCTGAACCGCCGCCCCCAGCCCGTGCTGGAACGCGACCGGGTCTGGCACGTCAAGAAGACGCTGGACGCCGGGGCCATGCACCACGCGGCCCAGGTGCTGGTCGGCCATCACGACTTCACCACCTTCCGCGATGTAGGTTGCCAGTCCAAGTCGCCGGTCAAGTCGCTGGACGTGGCGCGCGTCACTCGGTTCGGCGAGGAGGTGCATCTGGTGTTTCAGGCGCGCAGCTTCCTGCACCGCCAGGTCCGGTCCATGGCCGGCACCCTGGTCGAGGTGGGCCTGGGTCGCTGGAGCGCCCACGACGTCAAGGCCGCGCTGGAGGCGAAGGACCGCGCGCGGTGCGGCCCCGTCGCCCCCTCGGCAGGGCTCTATCTCAGCGGCGTGCGCTACGACTGAACCCGCCGGTCAGCCGCGCTGCTGGACCAGCACCTCGGCGATCTGGACCGCGTTGAGGGCCGCGCCCTTCCTCAGGTTGTCGTTCGAGACGAATAGGGCGAGACCATGCTCGACCGTCGGATCGGGGCGCACGCGCCCGACGAAGACCGGGTCCTGACCCGACGCCTCCAGCGGGTTCGGCACGGCCGTCACCACCACGCCGGGCGCCTGTGCCAGCAGGTCCAGTGCCTGAGCCGCCGACAGCGGGCGCTCGAACTCGACGTTGATCGATAGCGAATGGCCGGTGAAGACCGGCACCCGCACGCAGGTGCCCGAGACCGGCAGGCCGGGGATTTCCAGGATCTTGCGGCTCTCGTCGCGCAGCTTCAGCTCCTCGTCGGTATAGCCGTCTTCGCCCAGCGCATAGTTCAGGGCCACCACGTTGGCGGCGATCGACACGACCCACTTCTCGGGGGCGCCGAAGTCCACGGCCCCGCCGTCGCGGGCCAGGGCCGCGCCCTGCCCCACGGTCGCGCGCGACTGGTCCTCCAGCACGCGGATGCCCTCGATCCCGCCGCCCGAGACGGCCTGATAGGTCGAGACGGTCAGACGCTTCAGGCCCGCCGCGTCGTGTAAGGGCTTCAGCACCGGCATGGCTGCCATGGTGGTGCAGTTGGGGTTGGCGATGATCCCCTTGGGTAGATCAGCCAGGGCGTGGGGGTTCACCTCGGCGACCACCAGCGGCACCTGCGGGTCGGAACGCCAGGCCGAGGAGTTGTCGATCACCACGGCGCCGGCGGCCGCCACCTTGGGCGCCAGGGCCTTGGACGTCTCGCCGCCGGCCGAGAAGAAGACGATGTCCAGACCAGCGTAGTCGGCGCTCGCCGAATCCTCGACCACGATGTCGTTGTCACCGAAGCGGATCGTCGTGCCCGCCGACCGGGCCGAGGCGAACAGGCGCAGCGAGGCCAGCGGGAAGTTCCGCTCAGCCAACAGGCCGCGCATCATCTCGCCGACCAGGCCGGTGGCGCCGACGATGCCCACATGGGACGGATTGGACGGGGAAAAGGACATTCAGGCGTCTCCTGGGAAGGGTGGAGGCGCGGGGTTCAGCCGGATCGACCGCCCCGCGCATCGGCGGGGCTTGGATCGGGTCTGGCGCTAGACCGTGCGCGCACCCGAAACCGCCCCGCCGAAGCCGGTGGTTTTCGAGGTCATCGCTTTAATCGGGCGCTTGGTCACGGCGACGCTCTCTAAGGGTGAGAAACGGTCGTGTAAACGGGCAGTGACGAAAGAATTCACGCAAAGAGAAGGACAACGGCCCTGCACACGCAATAAAGCCGCTGCCCCTAAGCCCTCCCACCCGTCATCCTCGGGCTTGACCCGAGGATGACGGGTGAAAGTTTCAGACCTTGGACAGGATCAACGTGCCGTTGGTGCCGCCGAAGCCGAAGCTGTTGGACATGACGTGGGTCAGTTCGCCGTCGTGGCGCTGGCGCAGGATCGGCATGCCTTCGAAGGCCGGATCGAGATTTTCGATATGGGCGCTTTCGGCGGCGAAGCCGTTCTGCATCATCAACAGGCAGTAGATGGCTTCCTGGGCGCCGGCTGCGCCGAGCGAGTGGCCGGTCAGCGACTTGGTCGACGAGATCATCGGCATATGGTCGCCAAAGACGGCGCGCACGGCCTCCATCTCCTTGGCGTCGCCCACGGGCGTCGAGGTGCCGTGCGGGTTCAGATAGTCGATCTTCGGATTGCCGGCCTGTTCCAGCGCGATCTTCATGCAGCGCTGGGCGCCCTCGCCCGAGGGGGCGACCATGTCGTAGCCGTCGGCGTTGGCGCCATAGCCGGTGACTTCGGCGTAGATGGTCGCGCCGCGCGCCTTGGCCCGCTCGTACTCTTCCAGCACCACGATGCCGGCGCCGCCGGCGATGACGAAGCCGTCGCGGTTGGCGTCATAGGCTCTGGAGGCGACCGAGGGATTGTCGTTGAAGTCCGACGACATGGCGCCCATGGCGTCGAACATGTTGGACATGGACCAGTCGATGTCTTCGCAGCCGCCGGCGAAGACCACGTCCTGCTTGCCCCACTGGATCTGTTCGACCCCGGCGCCGATGCAGTGGGCCGACGTCGCGCAGGCCGAGCTGATCGAATAGTTGATGCCGCGCATCTGGAACCAGGTCGACAGCACCGCCGACGGGCCCGACGCCATCGCCTTGGGCACAGCGAACGGGCCGATGCGCTTGGGCGCGCCCTTCTCGACCGTGGTCGCTGCCGCCTGCAGGATCACTTGGGTCGAGGGGCCGCCCTCGCCGACGATCAGGCCGATCCGATCATCCTTGATCTCGTCCGCCGTCATGCCCGACGACTTCAGCGCCTCTTCGAAGGCGATGTGGCCCCAGGCGGTGCCGTTGGCCAGGAAGCGCGCGGCGCGACGGTCGACCAGCTCTTCCCACGGACCGATCTTGGGCGGCGCCCAGACCTGGCTGCGGAAGCCGTATTTGGCGTGGTCGGGGGCATGAACGACGCCCGACCGGGCTTCGCGCAGGGACTGGGTCACCTCCTCGGCGCCGTGGCCGATGGAAGAGACGATGCCCAGGCCGGTGACGACGACACGACGCATGGTGTTTCCTTCTTGATGCTTCCTGGTCCGAGGACCGTCCGCCTTGTTCGCGGTTATATAGGGGCGTTAACCGCCCGCCGCCTCATCCTTGGCGCCGAACAGGCCGACCCGCATGTCGTTGCAGGTGTAGATGACCTGGCCGTCGGCCTCCAGCACGCCGTCGGCGATGCCCATGACCAGCTTGCGGTTGATGACGCGCTTCAGGTTGATCTTATAGACCACCTTCTTGATGTCCGGGGTGACCTGGCCGGTGAACTTGACCTCGCCGACGCCCAGGGCGCGGCCGCGACCGGGACCGCCGATCCAGCCCAGATAGAAGCCGACCAGCTGCCACATGGCGTCCAGGCCCAGGCAGCCCGGCATGACGGGGTCGCCGATGAAGTGGCACTGGAAGAACCAGAGGTCGGGATGGATGTCGAGTTCGGCCTCGACATAGCCCTTGCCGTGCTCTCCGCCGTCCGCATTGATCGTGGTGATGCGGTCGAACATCAGCATCGGCGGGGCGGGCAGCTGGGCGTTGCCGGGACCGAACAGCTCGCCGCGGCCCGAGGCCAGCAGGGCCTCATGATCGAAGGACGAAGGATATTGGGACTGGGTCAAGGCGCTTCCGTTTCTTGATACGTTGCGCGCGGGTTACACGACCGCGCTGCTTCGCTCAACAGCGTGCGGTCAGTTGCGACCCGTGCCCGCGGGGCGATTTGCGTTGCACAGCGCCCGCTCCTGGGTGCCGAAGACCGCCCGCTGGGCCACGAAACCCTCCAGCCGTCGCGCCCGGACCTTGCACCAGCCCTCTTCGCATTCGTCCAGCATCACCAGGGCGCGCGGCGACAGGCGCGCGCGCACCGACGCCGTCTCGGATCGGCCCGACCGGATCGGCACTTCCTCTGCGGTCGTGTTGAAGACATAGCGCCGGCCCGACGAAACCGTGCGGTGGATCCAGGCCACCGCTCCGTCGGGATCGCAGATCTTGCGCCATTCCGTCGTCTCGGCGATCACCTGAACCGGCAGGCCGGCGGCCCGGTATTCCCACAGGATCGGATAATCCAGACCCGGCCCCTGGCGCGCGCGGACGTGCGAGGACTTCAGCGAAATCCAGCGCGGCACCTCAAGCCCGGTCGGGGTCGGGCGTCCGTCGGGCATGGTCGCGCCGGCGCTGGCCATCACGCCGAGGCCGAGAATGGCTCCAACGATGGCGATGCGGCGTCGCAGGCTTTGGAAGATGGCGGCGGCTTTGCTAGACACTGATTGGAACGACCCGTCGCGCGGGCTTTGATCCGTCTGAATCGCCGCCCGCTAACCAAGGCCGAGAATGTCCCCCCGCAAGCTTAAGGTCGTATTAACCAGACGCCTGCCCGACGCGGTCGAAACGCGCATGCGGGAGCTGTTCGACGCCGAGCTGAACCTGAAGGATCAGCCGATGGACCGCGCCGCGTTGCAGGCCGCCGTCCAGCGGGCCGAGGTTCTGGTGCCCACAATCACCGACGTCATCGACGCCGACCTGATCAATGGCGCAGGCGAGCAGTTCAAGATGATCGCCAACTTCGGCGCCGGTGTGGACCATATAGACGTCGATGCGGCCGTGGCGCGCGGCATCATCGTCACCAACACCCCCGGCGTCCTGACCGAGGACACCGCCGACCTGGCCATGAGCCTGATCCTGGCCGTCAGCCGCCGCATCGTCGAGGGCGCACAGGTCGTGGCCGAAGGCCGGTTCGAGGGCTGGACCCCGACCTGGATGTGCGGACGCAAACTGTGGGGCAAGCGGCTGGGCATCGTCGGCATGGGCCGGATCGGCCAGGCCCTGGCCCGTCGCGCCAAGGCCTTCGGGCTTCAAGTCCACTATCACAATCGCAAGCCCGTCCCGGCCCTGATCGAGGAAGAGCTTGGCGCGACCTACTGGGACGACCTGGACCAGATGCTGGCGCGGATGGACATCGTCTCGCTGAACTGTCCGGCGACGAAGGACACCCACCATCTGCTGTCAGCCGAACGCCTGGCCCGGCTCCAGCCCCACGCCATCCTAATCAACACCGCGCGCGGCGAACTGATTGACGAGGCGGCTCTGGCCCAGGCGGTGGCCATGCGCGCTCTGTCCGGCGTCGGCCTGGACGTTTTCGAGAACGAGCCCGCCATCCATCATGGCCTGCTGGGTCAATCCAATGTCGTGCTCCTGCCCCACCTGGGTTCCGCCACGTTGGAAGCGCGCCAGGACATGGGCGACCGCGTCATCGCCAACGTCATGACCTACCAGAACGGCCACCGCCCGCCGGATCGGGTCATCCCCGCAATGCTTTAGGGCGCAGCCAGCAAACGCTCGGCCGCATCGGGATATTTTTGCGCCAGCCGCGCCGCCCAGTCGGCCTTGAGCGGCAGCGGCGCGCGCACCTCGGGGATGCGGCGTTCGACCAGGGCGGCGGCCTCGCGATGGGCGGGCCAGTCCATCAGAAAACCCAGCGCCGTCTCGACGTCGGCATAGGTCGCGGCATGGGCCAGCGCGCGGTCCAGCGCCTCCACATCGTCGAAGTCGGGTAGGCGCGCCAGATAGGCCCGCAGCACCGGCGCGGACAGGTCGCGCTCGAACATCGCCCAGCGCAGATCCTGCGCCTCGTCCTTGCGCCCCTCGGCTTCCAAGAGATCGATCGAGGTCGCCTCCCATGCCGGGGTCAGGACCAGCGGTCCGGCTTGCGGCGATCGCCCGAAGGTCCAGCGCCGGTTGCCCGACGACGGTTTCAGCGCCGCCTCCAGCGCCTGACGCGCTTCTGGAATGCGATCAGCGACCAGCAGCCGCTTGGCCATCACCGCCGCAAAATCCGGTGAGCCCTGCTCCTCCGGCGTCGTCATCGACAGCCACAGGTCCAGATCGCCCGCCCGGTCGGCCAGCCGTCGCACGACCGTCCGCATGCCGCGCGCGCTCGAGGTGGTATCGAGACGAACCAGTAGCCTCTTGGCCAGGTCCGCCGTCAGATCATCGCCGCCCGCCCCTATCCAGCGGGCGTATTCGAGCGGTTGCCGCGCCACCGCATCCGCCAGCAGACCCACTGTGCTTTCGTCCGTCCGAACCGCGTCCTCCGCGATCCGCCACAAATCTGCAGCCGCCGTTTCGAACGCATCGGCCAGTTCGCCCTTCTGATCCTTGACCCGCGACGCCAGACCGCGAAACAGGTCGAACCAGCCGATCAATCGCTCCAAACCCATCGCCGGCGCGGCCTCGGCCAGATCCTCGACGATCGCAGCCCACAGAATCTCCAGATCACGCAGCAGGTCCGGCCGTTTCCTCCATGACACCCGCGCGCGGCTGGCGGCGATGGTCGTCAATCGTTTGTCGATTTCCAGGGCCAGCAGATCCGGCCCCGCCTCGGCCGCCATCACCAGCCTGAGCCGCCGCTTCAGGATCGCATCCGCATCCGCCGCCTGCATCAGCAGTTCGCCCAGACGCTCAGCCCCCAAGCCGCTGAGATTCGCAGCGTTCAGCCGTTTGGGCGAGGCGGGACGTCGGGCCATCAGGCCTCCTTTTCACAAGTCTGTCGGACCGAACTCACACGGCTGTCGAAAACCGCTGGCAGGGGAGGAACCGTCGTAAACGCGCTTCGTTTCCGGCGTCCTGATCGAGGAAGTGTGCGTTGGACTCCTACTACTGCATCGTCAACCTGCCCGGCGTTCCGGTGCGGGACATCTGCGTCCTGGACGCGGCGAACGACACGGCGGCCAATCAGGCGCTGGAGGCGATCGCCCGCAACTGGGTTGGGTTCGAAACCCTCTATCTCTATTGCGGCGAGCGTCTGGTGACGGTGCTCAGCAACCCGGCGCTGGGCTTTGCGCCGCCCCTGCCCGATCTGGATTTGGCTGACTTGGACCTGGCCGACATCCGTTTCGCGACGGCCGCCTGAGCGTCAGCCGCCGCAGATCGGGCACTCCGGATCAGCGGCGACCCGCACGGTCCGCGCCGAGCCCGCCAGACCGTCATACAGCATCAACCGCCCCGTCAGGGCCTCGCCCGCGCCGGTGATCAGCTTGATGACCTCCAGCGCCGCCATCGACCCGATCACGCCGGTCAGGGCGCCCACCACGCCGACGCGCGCACAGGTTTCGGCATCCGGCGGAATCTCGGGCACCAGGCATTGATAGCAGGGCTTGCCTGCGAACACCCCGATCTGCCCGTTCCAGCGGCCCAGCGCGCCCGACACCAGCGGCTTGCCCGCCGCGACGCAGGCCGCGTTGACCCACAGCCGGGTCTGGAAATCGTCGGTCCCGTCCAGAACGATGTCGAAGGCGGCGATCCGAGCCGCCGCATTCTCGGCCGTGATCCGCTCGGCGAAGGTTTCGACCGCGACATGCGGATTGAGGCCGATCAGCCGTTCCGACGCCGCCTCGACCTTCGACCGGCCGACCTGCGCCGTCGAAAAGGCGATCTGCCGTTGCAGGTTGGACAGGCCGACCACATCGTCGTCGATCAGGCCCAGCGTCTCGACACCTGCCGCCGCCAGATAGAGCGCCGCCGGCGATCCCACGCCGCCCGCGCCGACGATCAGCACCCGTGCGCGCTTCAGCGCCTGCTGCCCCGGCCCGCCCACTTCGGACAGCACCAGATGGCGCGCATAGCGTTCGACTTCGTCTTCGGAAAAGATCACCGCCCTATCTAGCGCCGCAGAGGTTCCGGCGCGAGGGGGCTGTCGCCCGGCGCCTTAAGCGGCCATCCGGACGTGTTCGCACGACAGCAGCTTTTCCAGACCCGCGCTGGACAGATCGCTCAGACGCCGTCCGCGCAGAATGTCGGCGGCCTGCTGGGTGCTGAGGGCGCACAGCCGTGCGGGTTCGCGCATCCGCCGCTGCATGACGGGTCGATCATCCAGGACACGAATGTTGTGATGACGCGGATCTTTCCAGAGGCGAGACATCAAGCGATCCAGGTCCGCACGGGTGCCCTCGATGATTTGGGCCGCCTCGCCCTCATGGAACAGCATGGCGCTGCCGATCTCGTCGCGGCGATTGTTTCGCTCTGACGCGCCGAGGATTTCGGCAAGCGATTGGGTCGTGTGGTTCGCGCCACCGATCATTTCACTCACGAAAACGACGCGATAAAGCAAAACCTGCCCCTCGATTTCAAAGAACCGCGAAAGCGGATTGCGCCTTCTAGCCAATATTGGGGTCAAAATAAGACAGCGTTACACCAAGGCGCGACAGACTTGATGCCGGCGCCCGGCCGCGCCATCTGATCGTCATGACCCAGACCGCATCCAACTTCCCCGACTGGCACGGCACCACCATTCTGGCGGTGCGCAAGAACGGACGCACCGTGATCGCCGGCGACGGCCAGGTCTCGATGGGCCCGACGATCGTCAAGGGCGCCGCCCGCAAGGTGCGCACCTTGGCCGGCGGCAAGGTGCTGGCCGGCTTTGCCGGCGCCACGGCCGACGCCTTCACCCTGATCGAACGGCTTGAGGCCAAGCTGGAGCAGTATCCCGATCAGCTGGCGCGCGCTTGCGTCGACTTGGCCAAGGACTGGCGCACCGACCGCTATCTGCGCCGGCTGGAGGCCATGCTGCTGGTGGCGGACAAGTCGTCCATCTTCACCGTGACGGGCGTCGGCGATGTGCTGGAGCCGGAGTATGGCGTCGCCGCCGTGGGCTCGGGCGGCAACTACGCCCTGTCGGCCGCCCGCGCCCTGATCGAGGAAACCGATCTGGACGCCGAACAGGTCGCGCGCAAGGCCATGAAGATCGCCGCCGAAATCTGCGTCTACACCAATGGCAATCTGACCGTGGAAACGCTTCAGGCGTGATCTGGCCGACGGGTCAGATCACTTCGGCGATCAGGCCCAGCGCCTTGGCCTCCTGGGCCTCGACGTACCAGTTAGCGGGCGCGCGTTTCAGCACCTCCTCCATCGTGACCGACGATCCGCGCACCAGGTTTTCGAAACCCTCGTTCTGGATGGCGATGGAGTGTTCCAGCTCGTTCAGCATGGCGCGAACCGAGGCGATGCAGGTCGTCAGCGGCCCCGAGACATGCAGTTGCTTATCCATCTTGCGCTCATGGATCATCACCCGGGCGCCGCGCGTCAGATAGCGGTTCTCCACCGCAAAAAAGCTCATGAAGGTGGCGCCGGCGGAATAGATCGCCGCCTTGCCCAGAAACACTAATCGGCGGGACGGATTGATGTCGCTTTGAAAGCGCACGTCCTCGCCCATCATGCGCGCCACCTCCGGATCACCGCCCAGGGTGGACAGTTCGATGACGGTCAGCCCGGTGTCGGGCGCCTCCGCCATCTGCTGGCGAAAGCGGTCGTACATAGCGTAATCGACCGCGCCGGCGAGCAGAATGCGTGGCGTATCGAATGCTTCGGCGGTCAGAATGCCGCTCGGGGCCGCCTCGGACATCACAGCTCGGCCGCGGCGGCGGCGTCGTCGCTGATGGGATAGCCCTGGGCCGACGCCCAGGACCGGGCTTCGCGGATCGAGAAGAAGGCCTGGTTCTGCATACGCCGCGACCCCGCGTCGTCGATCAGCTCGCACTCCCACCACCGGATCGTGCGCCGATCGGAGGTGTTGCAGGTGCGCGGAACGAGAAGGGCGTGGGGCGTCATGCGCCACTAACGAAACATTGTCCCGGCGGTTCCTTCGAAGCCGAGATTTCGCCTTTAGGAACAAATCATTGTGCGACGCCGGAGGACACGACGCCGGCACCGAGGTGATAGGACAATTTGCGATCAAAGGCCCCTTGGCTTAAGCGCGCGCCATGACCGATGCCGCGCCTCCCCGCCCCCTCGCCCGCAACCCGCGCGGCTTCGCCGACAAGCGCGGCCGCGACCTGACCGCCGAACGGCGCATCGTCGCGCGCGTGTCCGAGGTGTACGAGCGCTGGGGCTTCGAATCGCTCGAGACGCCGGCCTTCGAATATGCCGATGCGCTGGGCAAGTTCCTGCCCGACGCCGATAGGCCGAACGAGGGCGTCTTCGCACTGCAGGACGACGCCGGATCGGACGAGCCGGGCGACTGGATGGCGCTACGCTACGATCACACCGCGCCCCTAGCCCGATTCGCCGCCCAGACCTGGGAGACCCTGCCCAAACCGTTCCGGCGCTATGCCTATGGTCCCGTCTGGCGCAACGAGAAGCCCGGCCCCGGTCGCTTCCGCGAGTTTTGGCAATGCGACGCCGACACCGTCGGCTCGGACCGGCCCGAGGCCGACGCCGAAATCATCGCCATGGGTTGCGAAGGCCTGCGCGCGGCCGGTCTGGACGCCGGCCAGGCCCAGATCCGCGTTTCGAACCGCAAGCTGTTCGACGGCCTGTTCGACGCCGGCGGCGTGACCGAGGCCGGTCAGCGGCTGACGGCGCTTCGCGCCATCGACAAGTTCGATCGCCTGGGCTGGGAGGGCGTGGTCCAACTGCTGGGCGAAGGTCGTCTGGACGACTCGGGCGACTACACCAAGGGGGCCCAGCTGCCCGCCAAGGTCACGGCCGCCATCGAGGCGTTCCTGGCCTCCGCGAACACGCCTGGCCTGACGCGGGCGCAGACCCTGGACGCCGTCGCGCGCTCCGGCGACCTCGGCGCGGCGGGCGAGGCGGCGCTGAACGAGCTGGCCGCCATCGACCACGCGCTGGCGGCCATGTCGGTCGGTCAGGACGCCGTGAAATTCGATCCGACCATCGTGCGCGGCCTGGAATATTACACCGGCGCCGTGTTCGAAGCCGAGCTGCTGCTCGACACGGTTGACGACAAGGGCCGCCCGGTCCGCTTCGGCTCCATCGGCGGCGGCGGCCGTTATGACGATCTGGTCGCCCGCTTCACCGGCCAGAGCACGCCGGCGACCGGCTTCTCCTTCGGCGTCTCGCGTCTGGCCTCGGCCTTGCGCGCGGCGGGACGGGACGGCGAGGACGCCGTGCGCGGCCCCGTTGTCGTCATCGTCTTCTCCGAGGACGACATGGCCCATTATCTGACCGCCGTCGCCGAACTACGCGCCGCCGGGATCGCCGCCGAGCTCTATCTGGGTCGCGCCGGCATGAAGGCGCAGATGAAATACGCAGACCGGCGCGGCGCCCCGGCTGTCGTCATCCTGGGCGGCGATGAAATCGCCGCCGGCGAGGTCACGATCAAGGATCTGGACGCCGGCCGCGCCGCCGCCGCCGCCATCACGGACAACGACGCCTGGAAGGCGGAACGCCCCGGCCAGATGAAAGTCCCCCGTGAGGGCCTGATCGCCGCCATAAGGTCCATTATCGAATAAGCTTCGATAATGACAGACCCCTGAGATGGGTTATCAGTGATAAGTCGAAGAAAGTTCGACTCTCGCCAAACCGGCCGTTGACGACCGACCGGCCCTTGCGTCAAATGACCTCACTCGAGGGCAAGCGTTGCTCAAGCGCGCAGCACTCGAAGGCGTTTCGGGGAGGAAACGTCCGCTCTTTAAAGAGCGCGAAAGCCCGCTGCGATGTATCCCCCGCAGCGGGCTTTTTCGCGTCTGAAGCCCAGACAAACTCCTCTGAAATCTCGACAAATTCTTGGTACGGCGTCGAGATCGAGCAGCCCGGTCTCGATATGGAAAAAGGCCGGGGCTAACCCCGGCCTTTCGATTCTCGAACAAGCGTCGCCTTACCAGAGACGGACGCGCTCCTCGGGCGTCAGATAGTATTTCGTGCCCGGTTGGACGTCGAAGGCGTCGTACCAGGCGTCGACGTTGCGCAGCGGGCCGATGACGCGGAACTGTGCGGCCGAGTGCGGGTCGGTGGCGACCTGCTGCTTCAGCGCCTCGTCGCGATACTTCGACTGCCAGACCTGGGCCCAGCCGTAGAAGAAGCGCTGGTCACCGGTCGCGCCGTCCAGAACCGGCGCCGGCTGACCGTTCAGCGACAGGTGATAGGCCTCAAGACCGACGGCCACGCCAGACGCGTCACCGATGTTCTCGCCCATCGTCAGGCCAGGGTTGATGTGATAGCCGGCGATCGGCTCGTAGGTCGCATATTGCGCGCCCAGACGCGCCGTCAGGGCCTCGAAGTTGGCCTTGTCTTCCGGCGTCCACCAGTTGCGCAGCACGCCGTCGCCGTCGGACTTGGAGCCCTGATCGTCGAAGCCGTGGCCGATCTCGTGCCCGATCACGCCGCCGATGCCGCCATAGTTGACCGCCGCATCGCCATTCGGATCGAAGAAGGGCGGTTGCAGGATCGCGGCCGGGAAGACGATCTCGTTGTTGGCCGAGTTGTAGTAGGCGTTGACGGTCTGCGGGGTCATGCCCCATTCCGACTTGTCGACCGGCTCGTTCAGACGGGCCAGATCATAGTTCCATTCGAACAGGCCGCGGCGCTCGGCGTTGCCGACCAGGTCGTTCGCGCGGATGTCCAGACCGGAGTAGTCGCGCCACTTGTCGGGATAGCCGATCTTGACGGTGAACTTGCGCAGCTTCTCCTGCGCCGCCGCCTTGGTCTCGGTCCCCATCCAGGTCAGGTTGTCGATCCGGTGCGACAGGGCGGTGCGCAGATTGGCGACCAGCTCTTCCATCTTGGCCTTGGATTCGGCCGGGAAATACTGGGCGACGTAGAGCCGGCCCGTAGCCTCGCCCAGCGACCCTTCGGCGAAGGAGATGGCGCGCTTTTCGCGGGTGCGCTGCTCAGGCTGACCCGACAGATCGCGCGAACGGAACTCCCACTGAGCGTCGGCGAAGCGCTTGGACATCAGCGGCGCCATGTCGTCGGCGGTGTGGAAGGCTTGCCAGGCCTGCAGCAGTTCGACCGGCGTCTCGGCGTAGATGGCCGCGATCTTGGGCATGGCCGTATCCTGACGCACGATCAGGCGCGGCACGCCGCCCAGCTTGGCCGCATCGTAATAGGCCTGCCAGGCGAAGCCCGGCGCGTCCTCGGCCAGTTTGGCGATGGTGAACTCGTTGTAGGTCCGGTCGCGGTTGCGGTTCTCCACCGGGGTCCAGTGGGCCTCGGCGATCTTGGTTTCCAGCGCGACGATCTGAGCGGCGGTCTCGGTCGGGTTGGTCCAGCCGATCATCTCCAGCATCCGGCCGACATAGGCCTGATACTTCTCTTTCTTGTCGGCGAAACGGGCGTCCAGATAATAGTCGCGGTTCGGCAGGCCGATGCCCGACTGGCCCGTCGAAACGACGTAGCGGGTCGGTTGCTTGGAATCGATCGTGATGCCGGTGCCGAAGAAGGACGAGCCGAAGCGGCCGGCCGTCTGGCCCATATAGACGGCCATCTTGTCGTGGCTGTCGGCGGCGCGGATCGCGGCCAGATAGGGCTGCAGCGGCTGGGCGTCCAACTGCTCGATGCGCGCCTCGTCGATGTAGGACCGATAGGCGTCAGCGACCTTGGCCTCATCCGATCCGGGCGCCAGGTCGGTGCGGTTGGCCAGGCCCAGCACCAGTTCCTTCATGCGGTTGTCCGACAGTTCGCGCAGCAAGGCGAACGAGCCATAGCTGGTGCGGTCCGACGGAATGACCAGCTTTTCCAGCGCCTTGCCGTTGGCGTACTGGAAGAAGTCATCGCCCGGCTTCACCGAGGTGTCACGGCCGGCCATGTCGAAGCCCCAGGTCCCGTAGCGAGGCGCCTCGGTGCCCTGCCAGCCGGCTGCCGTCTCTTCGCCCGAGAACAGCGAAACGATGGTGCAGGCGTCGTCGATGCAGGCGTGGTCGTGACCGATATCCTGAGCCAGAACCGTGCTGGCGGGCAGAAGAAGGGCGCCGACGGCGGCCCCGATAAGCAGACGTTTCATCACTATGTCCCTGTTCCCACCCGGCATTTGGATGGTTCGGCGCAGACCCTAGTCCGGCGAGGGGGGGTGTCGCCTTAAAAAAAGTTCATGATTCCGATGCGGCCTCTCGCCACAGCGCCGGGATCAGGGTCAGATACGCCGACGCGAGGAGGGCGGATGCACAGTCAGGGCGGCGACTATAAGGATCTGGTGGTCTTTCTGGCGGCCGCCGGCGTCATCGTGCCCCTGGTCAATCGGCTCAAGGTCAGCCCCGTCCTGGGCTTCCTCGCTGCGGGCGTTTTGCTGGGGCCGGACGGCCTGGGTCGGTTCGCGCAAAGCCTGCCCTGGCTGTCTTGGCTGACCATCGGCGATCCGGGCCAGTTGGCGCAGCTGTCGGAACTGGGCGTCGCCTTCCTGTTGTTCATGATCGGTCTGGAGCTGTCGTGGGAGCGGCTGCGCGCCATGCGTCGGCTCGTGTTCGGCCTGGGGCTGATGCAGGTCGTCGTCTGCACCGCCGTGCTGGCGGGCGGCTTCATGCTGATGGGACAGACCTTGGCCAGCGCCGTCGTGTTGGGCATGGGCCTCGCCTTATCCTCGACGGCCGTGGTCATGCCCGTGCTGGCCGAGCGCGGGCGGCTGAAGGGGACGGTCGGCCGTTCCACCTTCGCCATCCTGCTGGCCCAGGATTTGTCGGTCGCCCCGATCCTGATCACCGTCACCGTCCTGGCGGCCCTGGCCCAGCAGGGCGGCGCGCTGGATCCCGCCGTGCTGGGACGCGCCCTGTTCACCCTGGTTCCGGCCGCCATCGGCCTGGGTCTGATGGTGCTGCTCGGGCGGGTGGTGCTGCGGCCGATGTTCCGATCGGTGGCCAAGGCGCGCAAGGCCGACCAGGGCGGCGAACTGTTTGTCGCCGCCTCCCTGCTGGTGGTGGTCGGGGCCGGTCTCGCCGCCCAAGCCAGCGGCCTGTCGATGAGTATCGGCGCCCTTCTGGCCGGCGTGCTGCTGGCCGAGACCGAGTTCCGGCGCGAGGTTGAAGTTTCTATCGAGCCGTTCAAGGGGCTTTTGCTGGGCGTCTTCTTCGTCGGCGTCGGCCTGGGCCTGGACCTGGACGCCATCGCCGCCGATCCGGTCGGCGTCTTCGGCCTGGCCCTGGCCCTGACGATCGTGAAGACCGGCGTCATCTTCGGCCTGGCGCGTTTCTGGGGCCTGGGCGCCCGCCCGGCGCTGGAGACGGCGCTCGTTCTGGCGCCGGCGGGCGAGTTCGCCTTCGTGGTCTTCGCCACCGGCCTGGTCGAGGGCCTCGCACCGCCGCAGTTGACCAACACCGTGGCCCTGTCGGCGACCGTCAGCATCTTTTCGATCCCCCTGCTCGCCCTGCTGGGCCAGAAGCTGGCGCGCAAGTCGGCAGCCGCAGGCCAACCCGTCGAGCTTCCAAAGCTGGAGGCGGCCGACGGCGCGGTCATCATCGTCGGCTTCGGGCGCGTCGGCCGTTTGATCGGGGAAATGCTGAAGGCGCACGATCAGCCCTTCATCGCCCTGGATACCGATGCGGGCGCCGTCGCTGCGGGCCGTCGTGACGGATTCGATGTCTTCTATGGTGATGCAGGGCGGCGCGAGATGCTCCAGCACTGTGGTGTTCAATCCACCCGCGCCCTGATCGTCACCATGGACGCGCCGACGAAAGTGGACGAGGTGGTCACTACGGCGCGGTCGATGCGCGACGACCTGATCCTGATCGCCCGCGCCCGTGACGATCAGCACGCCATTCGGCTTTATGGACTGGGCGTCACCGACGCCGTGCCAGAGACGACCGAGGCCAGTCTGCAGCTGGCCGAAAACACCCTGGTCGATCTGGGCGTGCCCATGGGCCTTGTGCTCGCCTCGGTCCACGAACGTCGCGATCAGTTTCGCAAGGCCTTCCAGTCGGCCATCCCGATCGAGCGTCGCAATCGCCCCAGCCGGGCGCTGCGCCGCACGCTGCGCCCGACGCGCGTCGATCCCGCGTCGGAGTAAGGGAAGCCCCTTACAGACCGTCGCCGGACCCATTTTCGTCATGGTTCCGTGATGCAAGCGCCGCTCTCCATGACTGCATCTGCGGAGCAGAAGCGCCCTTTCGGTTCGATCCAGGGGCTCAGATATTCATTCGAGGTCGCTGCCGGGCTCGCCCCGACCAGAGACCGAAAGTAGAGTAAAAGCCTGATTATATGACAGATACCGTCGCCTCCCTCGCTGTCGAGCCCCGCTTGAACCGCCGCCAGGCCGCCAAGATCCGCACGCGGCAAAAGGTTCTGGACGCCGCCCGCTCGCTCTTCGCCGAGCGCGGCTATGAGCCCGCCACGATCCGCGACATCGCCAAGGGCGCGGGCATGTCCACCGGCGCCGTCTTCGCCAACTTCCAGGACAAGGCCGAACTGTTCGAAGCCGTCCTCACCGAAGACATGACGCGTCTGGCCGAGGTGGTCGAAGCGGCGGCTCCGGAAGGCGAGCCCGTCCGCCAGCGCCTCGTCAGCGCGCTGAGCGCCGGCTATCACTCGTCGCTGGACCAACTGCCCCTGTTCCAGGCCATCGTGGCCCGCTCGTGGTTCCAACCCCTAGCCGCCGAAATGCGCGCCCGCGCCGCGACCAAGAACCTGCTGCTCGCCATCAGCAACATCCTTCAGGATGCGGTGGCCAAGGGCGAACTGTCCAAGGACGCCGACAGCCGTCTGCTGGTCGAGCTAATCTGGGACGCCTATCTGTCGAACTATCGCCGCGCCGCCTATGACGAATGGGACGCGCAGGCCCTGTCGGACCATATGGGCAAGCAGATCGACGTGATCCTGGCCGGCGCCATCGCCGCCAAATAAGCCAGAGCAAAGCCGCTTATCGAAAGGCCGGGGCCGCCAGCGCGGGCCCGGCCTTTTTCGTGAGCGTCAGGTCCGGCGTTTCAGGGTGACGTAGAAGGCGCCGTTTCCGCCGTGCTTCTGGTGGGCGATGGTGAAGCCTGACACCACGCCGCGCAGTGCGGGCGAATGCATCCATTCCGCAAAGGCCGAACGGATCACCCCGTCGCCCATCCGGCCCTGGCCGGTGATGACCAGCACGGCCCGCATGCCGCGCGCCTGGCAGGATGTCAGGAAGCCTCGAAGCTGATCCTCGGCCTCGAACCGGCCAAAGCCATGCAGGTCGATGCGCGCCTCGATGGGGTCGCGTTCGCGCGACAGCCGCTGCTTGCGGCGCGGCTCCAAATCCTCGGGCGCGGGCTTGGGTTTGTTCGGCGGAGGTCGCTTTTCCGCGGGCTGCGCGACATCGGTGCGTTTGGGAGACGCCTTGACCAGAGGGCGCGGGCGCTCGATCGGCGTCACCACGATCTCGGGCGGCGTTTCGGCGCCGGGCGTGACGCGGGCAGCCTTGCGCGTCCTCGGCGTCACGACCGATCCGGCCACACGGGTCCAGATGCGACGGTCTTCGGTCGTCAGTCCGTTCTCATCACGGCTCGAGCCCTTTCGCCTCATGCCTCGCCGTCGTCCTCGATCGTGTCGCCGGGACCAGGCTCGTGCGCCAGCAAGTCACCGGGCTGGCAGTCCAGTTCGCGGCACAGGGCGTCCAGGGTCGAGAACCGCACCGCGCGCGCCTTGCCGGTCTTCAGGATCGACAGGTTCGCCACCGTCACCCCGACCCGGTCGGCGAGTTCGGTCAACGACATGCGGCGTTCCACGAGGACGCGGTCGAGCTGGACGCGGATGGCCATGCGCAAATCCTACTTCTAAACGGCTCAGATCGTCAGTTCGGATTCGCGACGCAGGCGCGCGCCCTCGCGGAACACCTCCGCCAGCACGAAGACGATAAGCACGGAAAAGATGGGGGTCAGCAGTTCGCCAAAGCCCTGCGGATCCATGACGCCGGGCGCCAGCCGCTTGGCGACGAAGCCTTGGGCCACCCAGACGCCGCCGGTCACGACCGCCAGGGTCAGGCCGATCTGGCGCAGACGGCGCACGTTATCGGGCTGGAACGGGTCGCCCATGGTCAGGGTGCGGATGATGCGGCGCAGGCTGCGCAGGATTAGCATGAAACCGCCGAAATAGGCCGTCGCGGCGCCCAGGCCGAACAGCAGCAGGGTGCGCGTCAGCGGCAGTTGCTTGCCGCCGGAATCCCCGCTGACGGTGATGTTCACATTGTCCAGGGGAATGAAGATCGCGGCGATGACCAGCAGCAGCAGCACGCCGGTGATCAGCCAGAGAAGGATGTAGGCGACGTCCAGAACCACCTTCAACACGCTGGACACCGAACCCGGGCCGAGCGCTTTGATCGGCGCGCCCAGCCAGTTCGGAACGCTTGCCTCGCCTCGCTTCAGCGGATTTGGCGGCAGGGGCAGGCGCATGGTCTTTTTGATCTCAAGCCGGGGAAGGCGGGGCGATGGCCACGCGGGGTCCGGCGAACCCGCGCGCGGCGCTATACATCGCGGTCTTCATGCAGGTCGTCAAAGCTCCAGTGATCGAAAAGAAAGAGATCAAAGGGCTTGGAACAGGGTGACGACCAGGGCGGTGGGCAGGGCGGCGATCAGAACGGTGCTGACAAAAGCAGCGCCGACCTTGTCGAGCCACATCGAGGTGTTCATCGTATGCATTGTGGTTCTCCGTCTTTCATGTTTGGGCGATTATCGCCGTTTGGATTTGTTAGCCGCATGATCGTTCCCGGTTTTCCGGAAGTCGTGAACGCCGCGACCTCGTTCCTGACGATCAATAGATAGGCCGTGCAGGCGAAAAAGGCACGTTACATATCGTTTAACGATATTAAACTTTGGCAATAGACTGTTTCAGGAGCGTGATCGACGATGAATCTCAAGCTTATCAAGGGGATGCGGATCGTCGTGGCGACGCACAACGCCGGTAAGGTTCCCGAAATCTCGGCGCTGCTGGGCGGAAATTACGAACTCGTCACCGCCGGCCAGCTGAACCTGCTCGAACCCGACGAAACGGAGAGCACCTTCACCGGCAACGCCATGCTGAAAGCGCGCCACGCGGCGGAACTGTCGGGCGAGGTTTCGCTGGCCGATGATTCCGGCCTGTCGGTCGCGGCGCTGGATGGCGCGCCGGGCATCTTCTCTGCGCGCTGGGCCGGGCCGGGCAAGGATTTCGCCGTCGCCATGAAAAAGGTCGAGGAGCGGCTGGAAGAGATCGGCGCGACGGACCGCGCCGCCTGGTTCACCTCGGCCCTGGCGGTCGCCTGGCCGGACGGCCCCTGTGTGGTGGTCCAGGGCGAGGTTCACGGCCAGCTGACCTTCCCGCCACGCGGCGATCGCGGGTTCGGCTACGACCCGCTGTTCATTCCTAATGGCGGCGATCAAACCTTCGGGGAGATGGAGCCGGCGGCCAAGGACGCCATCAGCCACCGCACCGTCGCCTTCGCCAAGCTGAGAGCCGCCCTGATTGACTGATCCGCTTGATCCGGGATCGGACGTCGGCCTCTACGTCCACTGGCCCTATTGCGCGCGCATCTGCCCCTACTGCGACTTCAACGTCGTGCGCGATCGCGGGCGCACCGAGGAACAGGCCGCGCTGGTCGAGGCGATCCTGGCCGATCTGCGCGCCCAGAGAGATCTGACAGGCCCGCGCCGGCTGGCCTCGATCTTCTTCGGCGGCGGCACGCCGTCGCTGATGGCGCCCGACGCCGTCGCGCGCATCGTGGCGGCGGCCCGCGACCTGTTCCCGCCCGCTGGCGACATCGAGATCACGCTGGAGGCCAATCCCACGGACGCCGAGGCCGGCCGTTTCGCCGCCCTGGCCGACGCCGGGATCAACCGCCTGTCGATGGGCGTCCAGGCGCTGGACGACGCCGCCCTGCGTTTTCTGGGCCGCGACCATTCGGCGGCCGAGGCCCTGCGCGCGGTCGATCTGGCCCGCCGCGCCTTCGACCGTCTGTCCATCGACCTGATCTACGCCCGCCCGGACCAGACGCCTGAAGATTGGGCCGCCGAATTGACGGCGGCGCTGGCGCTCGGGTTCGAACACGTCTCGCCCTATCAGCTGACCATAGAGCCGACGACCGCCTTTGGCCGGGCCTTCGTGCGCGGAACCCTGACCCCGCCGGACGAGGACCGGGCCGCCTCCCTCTACGAAACCACCCAGGACGTCCTCTCCGCCGCTGGCTTCGACGCCTATGAGGTGTCCAACCATGCGCGCGGTCCCGCCGCCCGGTCGTCGCACAATCTGCATATCTGGCGCGGCGGCGATTTTCTCGGCCTTGGCCCCGGCGCCCATGGCCGGCTAACGCTGGACGGGGTCAGGACCGCGACCGTCGCCCACCGCCGCATCGACGATTATGTGGCGGGCGTTTCGGGCCGCACGCCCTGGTCCGAGCGCGACGCCCAGACGCCGGCCGACGCCGCCGAGGAACGGCTGCTGCTGGCCTTGCGCACTACCGAAGGCGCGCCTGTCGCCCTATTGTCGGCGCTCGGCCTGTCGCCTGAAGGCGCGCCGGTCGCGGACCTGATCGCCGACGGATTCCTGATGCTGAAGGCCGAGCGACTGATCGCCACCGAGCGCGGCCGACCTGTGCTGGATGGCGTGCTGAAGGCGCTGCTGACCTAAGCCTTCTTCAGCCCTAGCATCCCCAACCAGCCGCCGCTGGTCAGCAAAGCGACATCCAGCAGGGCCAGCGGCAGGGGCGTCGAAACCGGCGCGGCGATGAAACGCGAACGCCAGTCCGGGCCGAACTTGGCCTTGTAGCTGCGCAGACCCTGGAAGCCGTAGAGCGCCCCGCCCTCTTCGAACACCAGGGCGCCGACGCGGGCGAAGACCGGCGCGATGCGACGATCCTCCAGCCCGGCAAGCGGCGCCATGCCCAGGTCGAAGCTGGCCAAGCCTTCCGCCTTGGCCCACTGTGCGCAGCGAATGAACAGATAGTCCATCACCCCATGCGGCGCGTCCGGCCGATGGCGCATCAGATCCACCGCCGCTTCGTCGGGCGAGGTCAGCAGATTGGCGAAGGCGACGATGCGGCCGCCCTCCCTGACCACCGCCAACGGCGTCAGGTCCAGATAGTCGACGTCGAAGCGCCCCAAGGAGAAGGATTTCTCCGAGCCCTCGTGCATGGCCAGCCAGGCGTCCGAAATCTCGTGCAGCTCGTGCGCGATCTCTGCGGCCGAACCGGGCGGAAGAACCTCAAACGAAGAGCCTTCACGCTCGGCGCGATTGATGGCCGTGCGAAGGTTCTGCTTGCCCTTGCCCTCGATGGAGAAGCGGTGGGCGTCGATCACGGCCGTCTCGCCGACCTTGCGCACCGCCAGTCCCATGGTCGCCAGATCGCCCAGCACCTCTTCGCTGACAGAATAGAAGACCGCCGCCCCACCATAACTGTCGGCCATCTCGGCAAAGGACCACAGCAACTCCAGCCGTTCGCTCTTGAGCCCGGCCGGTTCGCCCATGGCGATCCAGCGCCGTCCCCGCACGCGATAGGCCAGGAAGCTGGAACCCGACGGGCTGAACATCAGCGCCTTGTCGCCCAGCATGGCCAGCCACGCCTCGGGCGTGGCCGTATCGGCCGTCTGCAGCGCCTGGAGCGCGCGATCGATGTCGGCCTTGCTGGCCGGTCCGTGACTGTGGGCGCCCGGCGAGCTCAGTAGCGAGCGGCCGGCCACGACCAGCGTCAGGATCGCCAGAACCAGCCCGGCCCGCAGGAAGCCGGACGCCTGGCGATCACTCAGGAAGCGCCACCAAAGCTCGTCATTATAGGCTACGTCGCGATAGGCGAAGAAGCCCAGCCACAGCATGGCCGCCACCACCGCCGTCAGCAGCAACAGCCAGCTGGGCCGCAGCGGTTCGCTGAGCCGCGAGCGCCGGTTGAAGGCCGTACGGCACGGCGCCAGCAGCGCGGCGACGACCAGCAGATCCGTCGCCTGCTGCCAGTCCAGACCCTTCAGCACCGAGAACACCGCCCCGGCCGCCAGGACGAGCAGGGCGGCCCAATAGGCGCCGCGTCGACGCCGCCATAGACCCGCCGATAACAGCAGAAGAAGGAAACCGGCGATGCTGCCAACAAAGTGCGACAGGTCGATCAGGATGGGAGACACGACGCCTGTCAGCTGACGCAGCCGACTGTCGAACTCGGGCGTCACCGCAGAGGCCAGCATCAGCGCGCCTGCGCCAAAGGCCACCACCGCAAAGATCTGGGGCGTCAGTTCGAAGGCCAGACCCGCCAGTCGGCGGATCAGACCGGATGTGTGCCGGGGGCGGCTGGACAAACGTGGCCTCTCGAATCGCGGATCGCCCGAACATAGACCAAGAATCGTCCATCCGGGGCGCTGCCAAGGTCATTTCGGGGCACACGAAACAATCCGTAACAGAGCGAGTATATAGGGGTGCGGGCGTCGGGCCCGTGCAACTGGGGATGACCCATGAATATCAAGACCGCTCTTCTGGCTGGCGCTGCAGCCGCCTTCATGACCGTCGCGCCGGCTCTGGCGCAAGAAACCACGCCCGCTCCCGCCGCCGCGCCTGCCGCCGCCGCGTCCTCGCAGCAATCGCTGTCGCTGAACCCCGGATCGAGCGTTTCCGGTCCTGACGGCGAGCTGGGCAAGCTGGAAGGCGTTCAGAACAACGCCGAAGGCAAGCAGGAGCTCACCGTTCGCGGCGCCGACGGCCAACTTCGCGCCGTGCCGCTGAGCGGCATCCGTCAGGAAGGAACCGGCGTCGTGGTGGCCTACACCAAGGCCGAGTTTGACGCCGCCGCTCCGATCGCCGGCGCTCCGGCGGCCCCCGCCGCTGATCCGGCCGCCGCGCCCGCTCCGACCTCGGAGCCTGCTGCTGAACCGACCAGTCCGGCGACCACCGAGCCGGCGACCCCGGCTCCGGACAGCGCCACGCCGGCTCCGACCGAGCCGCAATAAGACAGTCTTCCAAGGCTGAATGACCAAGGGCGGTCGGATTTCCCGGCCGCCCTTTCGTCTGTCTGCAACCCGGCGCCGACAATGGCGCAGCAAAAAGGGCGGCTCATGAGAGCCGCCCTTTCCTTATCGACCAACTGTCGGATCAAGCGCGACGCTTGACCAGTCCCAGAAGGAACAGCAGCAGGCAGGCGCCCAGGAACGCCACGATCAGGGTGACGAAGTTGAAGCCGCCAACCGGCGTGCCAAAGACGTTGTTCGAGATGAAGCCGCCGAGCAGGGCGCCGATGACGCCGACGATCAGATTCGTCAGCAGGCCGTGATTACGACCCATGACCTTTTCAGCCAGCCAGCCGGCGACGATGCCGATGACGAGCCAACCAATGATTCCGAGACCCATGCTGTGGTTCCTTCCTTTAAAAGCCAAGCTGTTGCAGTAAATGCGGCTCGGGCCATACGGTTGCGTCCTCGTTCCAACCTCGCCGCAATAAGGCCGAATTCGCTTCAGGCGCGATCCGGCATGGCGATTGCCGTGATCGACGCGTGTCGTCCCGCATCGGGACAGACGTTGAGACGAGGATCACCGTCATGGCCGACGACATCGACCTTCATCTGGGCCGCCGCCTGCGCCGCCGTCGTCGCCTGCTGGGCCTGACCCAGCAGCAGCTGGCCGTTCAGGTCGGCATCCGCTTTCAGCAGATCCAGAAGTACGAATGCGGCGCCAACCGCATCTCCGCCGCGCGCCTGTGGCAGTTGGCCGAGGCGCTCGAAACCCCCGTCGCCTATTTTTATGATGGTCTGGCCGAGGCGATGGACGCCGACGCCCCGCCGCCCAAGGGCGGCGAAGTCTTTTCGCGCAAGGAAACGCTGGATCTGATCCAGGCCTATTATCAGCTGGACGAACGGCCCCGCCGGCGTTTGCTGGATCTGGCCAAGTCCCTGCATGCGGGCGACGCGGCCGCCGCCTGATCGGCGCCTCTCCCTGATCTGCACGTCTCAAGGGGCGCCCATGCCGGGGAAAGCGCGGTAAGGGAGCCCCATGACCGAATATGAAGCCTTCGCCATCGAACTGGCGCGTGAAGCCGCGCGTGTGACCCTGCCCTTCTTCCGCTCGGATATCGGGCATGAGGACAAGGGCGGCGCGGCCGGCTTCGATCCCGTCACAGAAGCCGACAAACAGGCCGAGGCCGCCATCCGCCGCCTGATCGCCGCCCGCTATCCCGACCACGGCGTCATCGGCGAGGAGTATGGCGAGGATCGGCCGGACGCCGAGCACGTCTGGGTGCTGGATCCCATCGACGGCACCCGCGCCTTTATCTCGGGCCTGCCGCTGTGGACGACGCTGATCGCCCTGCGCACCAACGGAAAGCCCACGGTCGGCGTCATCGCCCAGCCCTATCTGGATGAAATCTTCATCGGCGGCCCGTCCGGCGCGCGCCTGTTGCGCGGCGATACCGAGACGCCGCTGGCCGTGCGGTCCTGTGAGACGCTGACCGACGCCGTGATTTCGACCACGGACCCCGACATCTTCAACGGCGCCGAACTGGGCGCCTGGACCCAGGTGCGCGCGACCGCCCGCCTGGCGCGCCTGGGCTGCGACGCCTACGCCTACGCCATGGTGGCGGCGGGCAAGATGGATCTGGTCGCCGAGACCAGCCTGAAGCCCTGGGACTGGTCGGCCCTCGTACCCGTCATCGAGGCGGCGGGCGGCAAGGTCGTGAACTGGCGCGGCGCAGCGCCGGACGACAGGGGTCAGGTCCTCGCCGTCGGCGACGCGCGTCTGATCGACCAGGCCCTGGTGACGCTGAAACGCGCGGCCGCATGAAGCTCTCACCTGGCGCATATTGACGCAGGTCGAGAGACGGCGTCAGGGTGCGAACGGTTGAGGGGACGGATTTCGATGACTGGGCAGTCCAAACTGGTTGTCGGCGTCGACGTGCCCTGGGTCACGAGTTGGAGCGGCGAAGAGATTACGGGCGCCGCTCCATGCCGAACCGTCGGCGGCCGTCTCGCCCTGATGCAGGCCAGTGCGCCCGGCGCGGGCAAGCCGCAATATTCGAAGAACCATCTGGTCCGACAGCGCCTCACCGTCGCGCGCATGCTGTGCCCGATGTGCGGCGAGCCGACCCAGGAGGGCGATCGCTGGACCCAGATCGCCGCGCGACGTTGCGCCGGTCAGCTCAGGGCGCGCGGCGGTCAGGTTCGCGCGGACATCGCCGACGACCGCGTGATGATCGACGCCGGCTCAATCGCGCCCCTGCACCGTCGCTGCGGCGACCGCTCGATGAAATACTGCCCGCACCTGCGCGCCAGCGACGATGTGATGGTCATGCGCTTCCCGCGCGAATGGATCGTCCTGCCGCTGCTGATCAAGGCCGAGACCGGCCCCGGCGTCGCCGTCGCCTTCCTGCAGCTATGCGGCGTCACCCAAACGATCGACCGACGCTGGCGTGCCGAAACCGCCGCCTAAACGATCAAACCGCCGTCACGTCCGCAGTCCTCGCCGAAGGATCGGCGGCCGCGTCGGCCGTAGGCGCGACCAAATCGGCCATGGCGTCGAACTCGTTCAGGAAGACCGCGCGCAGGTCGTCGGCCTCCATGATGACCTCGTGCTTGGCGCCGGCGACCTCGACGTAGCGGCCGCGCGGGATGCGTTTGGCGGCCCATTGATTGGTCTGTTTCCACACCACGTCGTCGGCGCTGGCCTGGACGATCACGACCGGCGCCTTGACCGCCTTCAGGGCCTTGGGCTTCAGCGCGCGCTCGCCGGCGTCCAGCGCAAAGGCCAGCCAGCCGTAGGTGGGACCGCCGATGGCCAGGTGCGGGCAGGCGTAAAGCTGCTGACGCCACATCTCATAGCGGGCCTCGTCCGAGGTCAGGGCGTCTTCGGCGAAGTTGTGGTCGAAGGGATCGTCGGGGTCGCCCAGGATATAGTCGCCGGCCTGGCCGTGGCGAATGTTCCAGCGCACCACCAGCTTGACCGACCACATCGACCGTTTGCCGGTCTTGATGCGCAGCATGGGGCTGGACAGGACCGCGCCGGCGAACCGGTCCTCGCCGCTCTCCAGCGACAACAGGTTCAGGCACGCGCCCATCGAATGGCCGACCATGATCCACGGCTTGGGGCACTGGTCTTCATAGGCGTTCAGTAGGCGATTGTAGTCATCCAGAAACTCCTCGACCGCACGGGCGTGACCCTTCAGCCGGTCGGGCAGCAGGCGGGCCGACAGCCCTTGGCCGCGCCAGTCGTGGGTCAGCACGCACCAGCCGCGCGCCAGGAAGTTGCCGATCACCTCATAGTATTTTTCGATCGGCTCGGTGCGGCCGGGGCTGAGCACCACGGTGCCGCGCACCTTGTCCGCTGCGAGATGAGACGGCTTCCACAGCCCGGCGCGCAGGCGCATTCCGCCCGCGCCGCGAAACCAGTCGCCCTTTCCGCCGGGCGGCGGGGCGGCGCCGGGGACCCCCATCAACGGGGCGTTGGCGGCGAAGGCTTGGGCGCGGTTCACTCGGGCTTCCTGAACTTCAAGGTCATGCGATCGCTCTCGCCGATCGCGTCATATTTGGAGCGGTCGAAGGCGGGGTCCGCCGGTTCGCCGCGCGGCGCCGTCAGGCGCGTGGGCGCCAGGGTGTCGACGCCGAAAGGATGGTCCTTGGTGTCTTCCGGATTGGCATTGATCTCGGACGCCTCGACGAAGACGAAGCCCGCCTCGGCCGCCAACTGGCGCACAAAGGCTTCCTGCACATAGCCGTTGGCCGCGACCGGGTCCTGATCCTGCGCAGGGGCTAGCCGGTGCTGTTCGATGCCCAGGATACCGCCGGGGCGCAGGGCGGCGAAGGCGTCGGCGAAGGCCTTTTCCGCAATGCCCGCCGCCATCCAGCCATGCAGGGTTCGCATGAACAGGCACATCTCGGCCGTACCCGCTGCGGTCACCGGGCCGGACCCCGCGCCGAAGACCGAAAACTGCGGCTCGCCATAAAGCTTCTTGTCGCTGGAGAACCGCGTGCGGAAGGCGGTGTTCAGCACGGCCTGCGCCGGATCGGCGGTCGGTCCTTCGGGGAACAGGGCGGCGACATAGGTGCCCGCCCCCTTGGCCAGATAGGGCGCGAGGATTTCGGTGTACCAGCCGCTGCCGGGCCAGAATTCCACCACCGTCATCTTGGGTTGAAGACCGAAGAACCGCAGCGTCTCCATCGGATGGCGGAAGGCGTCGCGCGCCTTGTCCTGGGCCGAACGCCACGATCCCTCGACCGCCCATTCCAGCGAGCCCTCCGGCGGCCCGGCCGGCGTAGGCGGCGCGGCGGGCGCCTTTGCGGCCTCGTCCTTGCGCCCGCAAGCCGCCACGCCGGTCAGCCCCAGCGCCGCAGCGCCGCTCAGCAGAAACCGACGCGACAATCCGCTCGCGCTCGCCAGACGATCAGCCATTCAAAACCTCCGCAGGACGCCGGGACCCGCGTCCGACGCACCCTGACGCCTTGGGCTTAATCGGGTTCGCAGGTCCGGTCAAAACGCAAGACAGCCTATTCGGGCTTGCGGAAACGCAGGGTCATCCGGTCGCTCTCGCCGATGGCGTCGAAGGCGGCGCGTTCCTCGGGCGTCAAGGTGCGGCCGGATGGATCGTTCCGCGCGGCCGACTGGCGGATCGGCGGCAAGGTCCAGACGCCGAACGGGTGATTGTGGTCGTCCTTGGGATTGGCGTTCAACTCGCTGCGCGCCTCCAGCACGAAGCCGGCGTTGCGCGCCTCATGGATCACGTAGCTTTCGGGCACATAGCCGGTGGAGGCGACGTCAGCGACATTCAGACCCTCCGCGCTGCGGTGCTGTTCGACAGCCAGCACGCCGCCGGGCTTCAAGGCCTTGAAGAAGGCCTGCAGATACGGCTGGGTCCGGCCGTCGCGTGACCAGTTGTGGAAGGCGCGGGCCACCAGAATGAAGTCGGCGGTTCCGTCCGCCACGCCCATGCTTTCCAGCGGGCGATTGACCGGCACATAACGCCCGCCGGTCGCCGCCGCATAGGGTTCAAGGATGTGCCGCCACCAGCTGGCGCCGCCCGGCTCGATCTCCACCACCGTCATGCCCGGCGTCAGGCCCCAGAAGGTCAGGGATTCATACGGATGACGATAGACGTCGCGCGCCCGGTCGGCGGCGGGGCGGGTCTCGGCGGCGATGGCGGTCTGCAAGGCCGTATCGTCGGAGAAGGTCGGCATGGCGCTGGACAGGGCCGAACGCGGCGGCGTCCACGCGCCCTGGGTCTGGGGCGACTGTTGGGCCAGGGCGGGGGCGGCGGACAGCAGGACGGCGGCGAGGCCGTAGACGGCAAGGCGCATGATCGAGGGCTCCAGGTTCAGGTCGTTCTCCATAGGCAGGCGGACCGCCCACGCAAATGAACTTCGCGAGACACAGGCGGATTTGACGCAAGCAAAATCGTGCGGGCGGCGCCCTTGACGCCATTTTACCGGTTCCCATCTTTGCTTCCGAGGACGCCGATTTCGGGTTCTCCAGACTGACGGCGCCGGTTTCGGGTCGTCGATCTGATCTCCTACCGTCCGGGCCAAAACGCCGGGCGGCTCAACCTTGCTGATCCTCAGGAGGATGCTGATGCGTACCTATGATTTCACCCCGCTGTACCGTTCGGCCGTCGGCTTCGACCGTCTGGCCAATCTGCTGGAAAACGCCTCGCGCGCGACCAGCCAGGACACGGGTTATCCCCCCTACAACATCGAGACCACGGGCGAGAACGCCTATCGCATCGAGATCGCCGTCGCCGGCTTCAGCCCCGACGAGCTGAACATCGAGGTGAAGGAAAACCTGCTCACCGTGACCGGCCGCAAGACCGCCAACGACGATACGGCGACGCAGAAGACCTATCTGCATCGCGGCCTGGCCGAGCGCGATTTCGAGCGCCGCTTCCAGCTGGCCGACTATGTCGTCGTCAACGACGCCAATCTGGTCAACGGTCTGCTGTCGATCTCGCTGAAGCGCGAACTGCCCGAGGCGCTGAAGCCCCGCCGTATCGAAATCGGCGCCGGCCAGCCGCTGATCGAAGGCCAGGCTGAGAAGAAGGCTGAAGCGGCCTAAGCCGTTTCAAGGCCAACTATGAAAGGGCGGCGTTCGCGTCGCCCTTTTTCTATGCCGCCAGGTGCGAGAAGGCGGCGACGACCTGTTCATAGGCCGGGCGTTTGAACGGCACGATCAGGTCGCAGGCGTCCGAGAGCGGCCCCCAGCGCCAGGCGTCGAACTCGACCTCGTCGTCGGCCGCCAGATCGATCTCGGCTTCGTCGCCGGTGAAGCGGAAGGCGAACCACTGCTGCTTCTGACCCTTAAAACCGCGCCAGGCCTTGGCGTTGTTCATGGCTTCGGGCGGGAAGTCGTACAGGATCCAGTCGTCCGTCCGCGCCAGCAGTTCGATCGAGGTGACGCCGGTCTCCTCATGCAGTTCGCGGCGGGCGGCCGCTTCCAGATCCTCGCCCGCATCGACGCCGCCTTGCGGGAACTGCCAGCTATGCGGGCCGGGAGTGGCGTGGCGCTGGCCGTACCAGACCAGGCCCTCGCGGTTGAACAGCACGACCCCGACATTGGGCCGATAGGCGTCGAGATCGGACACTAGCGCCCCGGCCGCATCGACATGGACGAGGCCGGCGCCAGTTGCAGGCCGCGCTGTTCCAGGCCGGCGGTCCAGCGGGCGGCGGCCTCGACCGTCACCGGATAGCTGAAGCCGGCCCCTAGGGCCGAACCGCGTAGCTTGGCCTGGGCCTCCAGACCATTCAGGGCGGCGACGATGGCGGCGGGCGACTGGGTCCGGTCGATGACGCGATCCGCGCTGGCCCGCGCCCAGGCGCCCGGCCGACGCTGGAACGAGCCGTCGTCCAAGAAGGCGACGCCGCGCTGGCGCAGGACGCTCAGGAAGGCGTTCATACCCGTGTCCGAGCCGGCGAACCGGTCGCCCAGATAGTTGGTCACGCCGAAATAGCCGGTGGCGCGGCTCAGCAGCCAGTCCATCTTGGCGGTCACGTCGTCGGCGCCGCCGTCGGCCAGCAGCGTATAGGGGCCGGGGTCGTTGTCGGGATAGCCGGTCGGCTCCATCGGCATTTCCAGCATGACCTCATGGCCCTGCGCGCGCGCCTGGTCGATCCAGCCCTGCAGATTGTCGGCATAGGGCACGAAGCTGAGCGTGACCTCCGGCGGCAGGCGTTCGATCGCCGCGCGGGTGGTGACGGCGTTCAGGCCCAGCCCGCCGACGATCAGCGACACGCGCGGCTTGCCGTTGGGACGGAACGGTCGGGCATAGGCCTGGGCCGGCACGCGGCCGTCGGGCGCGATCATCGGCAGGGGACCGTTCGATCCGGGTTGCGACAGGCCGGCGATGGGAGCCTTGGCCAGGGGCGAGGCGGCGTGGACCGGCGCCGTGATGGGCGCGCCCTGACCCGAGACGCTGCCGCCGTCCGGCAGGGTGATGACGGCGTCGCCGCCCGCGGTCGGATCGGCGCCGCCCGCGAGATTCTGATACAGCCCCATCGCGCCCATGGAGAAGGCTTCGAAGCCCGTCGGCGCCGGCGCTTGCGCTGCGGGTGCCTCGCGTTCCAGCGCGACATGGGCCGAGGGTGTTCCCGCCTTGGGATCACCCAGCACCGTCAGGAACAGGGCGCTGGTGCTGAGCAGCAGCAAGCCCGCGAGACCCGCCGCGACCGGCGGCTTCTTCAGGGCGTCGACGACAGGTTTCAGGCTCGGGCCGTCCTTGGCGCGCGGGGCGGTCCCGGCGGTGGCGGCGAGTGCGGATTGGCGTTTGGCGAACATGGGCAAGAGTGGAACCGATCTGGAATCCTACGCCCGCATCATCGCGCGCCGTCGGTTAAGAAACCCTAACGGGCGGTTCACCATGATCGACGCGGTGATTTCTGGTGGCGGCTGTCACGGATCGTGCGTTGACGCGGGCGACGTCGACCTTCCAGATGCCCATCTCCCCGTGCCGACCCAGGATATTTAAGATGATGAGCCCCGCCGCTGATGACGCCCTGCGTGACGAAGTTCGACTCCTGGGCGGCATTCTGGGCGACATCATCCGCGACGAGGGCGGTCAGGCCCTGTTCGACCATGTCGAGGCGGTGCGACAGGCTTCGATCGCCTATCACCGCGACCCGGCCTCGCACCCCGCCAAGCGTCTGGAGAAGCTGCTGACCGCCATGTCGGTGGATCAGGCGGCCGGCCTGGCGCACGGCTTTGCCTTGTTCTCGCTGCTGGCCAATATCGCCGAGGACCGCTCGACTCGCCGTCGCGCCCAGAGCCAGGCCGAGGCCGGCGCCCGGCCCGACACTCCGGAAGGCGCGCTGAAGCGTCTGGCCGATCAGGGTGTGGACCGCGAGGCCGTGCGCGCCCTGCTGGATCAGTCGCTGATCTCGCCCGTCCTGACCGCCCACCCGTCCGAGGTCCGGCGCAAGAGCGTCATCGACCGCATCGCCGCCATCACCGACCTGCTGGACGCCTGCGACAAGGCCGGCGACGCCTGCACCCTGGACGCCATCGCCGAACCGCTGCGCCGCCAGATCGTCATCCTGTGGGCCACGCGTCTGGTCCGCACCCAGGGGCTGGTGGTGCAGGACGAGATCGACACCGTGGTCTCCTTCCTGGACCGCATCTTCCTGCACGTCGCGCCAAAGCAGTTGTCGGCCTGGCGGCGGTTGCTGGAGGCGCCCGAGCTGAAGCCCTTCATGCGCGTCGGCACCTGGGTCGGCGGCGACCGCGACGGCAATCCGAATGTGGACGCCACGGTGATGGCCGCCGCCTTCCGCACCCAGGCGCGGGCCGTGCTGACCTTCTATCTGGACGAGGTCCACGCCTTGGGCGCCGAACTCAGCCTCGCGGCCGAACTGGCCCAGGTGTCGCCCGAGCTTCAGGCCCTGGCCGACGCCGCCCACGACCCCTCGCCCCACCGCGCGGACGAGCCCTATCGCCGCGCCCTGACCGGCGTCTACGCTCGCCTCGCCGCCACGCATGGAAAGCTGGGCGACGCCCCCCCACCCCGTCGCCCGGCGGTCCAGGCCGAACCTTATCCGGGTCCCGACGCCTTTGAGGCCGATCTGAAGACGCTTCACGACAGCCTGGTGTCGCACCACGGCGGCGTCTTCGCCGACGACCGGCTCAGCGACCTGATCACGGCGGTCGAGGTGTTCGGCTTCCATATGGCGACCCTGGACATGCGCCAGAACGCCGACGTCCACGAACGCGTCGTCGCCGACCTGTTGAAGGTCGCGGGCGTCCAGTCCGACTATCTGGCGTTGGACGAGGAAGGTCGCCTGAAGGTGCTGGCCGCCGAACTGGCCTCGTCGCGCCTGCTGTTCAGCCCCTATGCCGACTATGAGCCGGAAACCCTGAAGGAGCGCGCCATTCTTCAGGCGGCCGCGACCGCACTCGCTGCCTTCGGGCCCCAGGCGATCCGCACCCATATCGTGTCCAAGACGGACGCGGCGTCCGACCTGCTGGAAGTCTATCTGCTGCTGAAGGAGGTCGGTCTCTACCGACCCGAAAACCCCGCCGCCTGTCCCATCCAGGCCGCGCCTCTGTTCGAGACCATCGAAGACCTTCGCGCCGCGCGCCCCACCCTGGAGCGGCTGCTGCAGGAGCCCTCCGCCCTCGCCGTCGCCAAGGCGCGAGGCGTGCAGGAGGTGATGATCGGCTATTCGGATTCGAACAAGGACGGCTCCTATCTGACCTCGGGCTGGGAGTTGCACGAGGCCTCGCGCGCCCTGGTCGAGGTGACGCAGAAACACGGGCTGAAGCTGCAACTGTTCCACGGGCGCGGCGGCACGGTCGGGCGTGGCGGCGGCTCGGCCTTCGCCGGCGTCCTGGCCCAGCCCGAAGGCACGGTCCAGGGCCGCATCCGCACCACCGAACAGGGCGAGGTCATCGCCAACAAATACGGCGAGCCGGAGATCGCGCTGCGCAATCTGGACGCCCTGACCTGCGGCGCGATGCTGGCCTCGCTGGGCAAGGGGACGGATCACGCCTTCACCGCCGAACATGGTGCGACCCTGTCGGACCTGTCGGCGCGTTCGATGGCCGCCTATCGCAAGCTGGTCTATGAGACCGACGGCTTCGTCGACTACTACCGCGCCGCCACCCCCATCGCCGAGATCGCCGATCTGAAGATCGGCTCGCGCCCCTCGTCGCGCACCGCCTCGACGCGGATCGAGGATTTGCGCGCCATTCCCTGGGTGTTCAGCTGGTCGCAGAGCCGGGTCATGCTGCCCGGTTGGTTCGGCTTCGGCTCGGCGGTGCAGGGCCAGGACATGGGCGAGCTGAAGGCGATGGCCGAGGCCTGGCCCTTCTTCAAGACTTTGGTCCAGAACATGGAGATGGTGATGGCCAAGTCCGACATGACCATCGCCCGCCGCTATGCGACCCTGGTGCCCGACGCCTCTCTGGCTTCGCGCATCTATGGTGAAATCCGCGAGGAGTGGCAGCGCACCCACGACGCCATCCTGGCCATCACCGGCCATGACGCCCTGCTGGGCGGCCAGCCGGAGCTGGACCGGCTGATCCGGCTGCGCATGCCCTATGTCGAGCCGCTGAACCACGTCCAGATCGAACTGATCCGCCGCCGCCGCGCAGGCGACGACGACCCCCGCGTCCGCGAGGGCATCCTTCTGGCCATCAATGGCGTGGCGGCAGGCTTGCGAAACAGCGGCTGACTACAGCCACTTCGTCCGTTTGAACGTCACATACAGCGCCGCACAGATGGCCGCGATCACGCCCAAGACGGCATAGTATCCGTATTCCCAGCGCAGTTCGGGCATGTGCTCGAAGTTCATGCCGTAGATGCCGGCGATGGCGGTCGGCACGGCCAGAATGGCGGCCCAGGCGGCGAGTTTGCGGGTGATCAGGCCCTGACGCTGCTGTTCGAGCAGGTTGGCCACTTCGAAGACCGACGACAGGATGTCGTTCAAGCCCCCCAGCCGGCTGTTCACCCGCCGCACATGGTCCCCCACGTCGCGGAAATAGGGCCGCACGTCCGGGTCGATACAGGGCAGGTCCAGCGACTGGAGCCGTCCCAGCACCTCCTCCATCGGCCCCAGGATGCGCCTGAACTTCAGCAGCTCGCGGCGAAGGGTGAAGAGCCGGCGGATTTCCAGGCGTGACAGAAAAGCGTCCAGCGTCCGCTGCTCCATCTCCAGAACGCTGTCCTCGACATCGTCGACGATGGGGGCGTAGGCGTCGACGATGAAATCCAGAATGCCGTGCAGGACGAAGTCGGGACCCTTCTTGAGCTGCAGGGGCGAGGCTTCCAGCTGTGTGCGCAAATGGTTGTGGGCGCGGGCCGAGCCGTGACGGATGCTGACCACATGGTCGTCACCGACGAAGACGTGCGTTTCGCCATAGGCCAGCCGGTCATCGATCTTCATCGCCGTGCGCGCCACCACGAACAGCTCGCGGCCATAGACCTCGACCTTGGGCATCTGGTGCGCCGCCAGGGCGTCCTCGACCGCCAGCGGATGCAGCTTGAACCGTTCCACCAAGACGTCGATCTCGGCGTCCGTCGGATCGTATAGCCCCACCCAGACGAACTCGCCCGGCTCCAGCGCCAACCCCTCGGGCGTCAGCGGCGCCTCTCGCACCCGCTGGCCGTCACGATAGACGTAGGAGGCGACGACGGTCATGCGGGGGTTCCGGGATCTGCGCAGGTCTCGACCTGCTCTAGGCCAGGTTTCCGCCAAACGAAACGGCCGGCGGATCGCTCCGCCGGCCGTTAGGTTTACGAATGCGCTCAACTCGCGCGAAGCGCGGTAGCGCCCTTGATCAGGAAACCGGGAAGCCCCGGACCTTCAGCAGGGCCGCCACGTCCGGGTCGCGACCGCGGAAGGCGCGATAGGCTTCGGCGCGATCGGTGGTGTTGCCCGGCGCCAGCATGATCGACTTGAAGCGGCCGGCGATGTCTGGATTGAACACGTCGCCCGACTCTTCGAAATAGGCCCAGGTGTCGGCGTCCATCGTCTCGGACCACAGATAGCTATAATAGCCCGCCGAATAGGCGTCTGACGTGAACAGGTGATTGAACTGCGGAAGGCGGTGCCGCATCACGATCTCCTTGGGCATGCCGATCCGCGCCAGGCTGGCCTTTTCGAACGCGTCGATGTCGGTCGGCGGCACGGCCTGGGTGTGCAGGTCCATGTCGACGATGGCCGAGGACAGATAGCTGACCGTCGCATAGCCCTGGTTGAAGGTGGCGGCGGCCTCGATCTTGTTGACCAATTCGGCCGGCATGGCCGCGCCTGTCTGATAGTGCTTCAGATAGCCGTCCAAGATCGGGCGGCTCAGCACCCAGTGCTCGTGCACCTGCGACGGATATTCGACGAAGTCGCGCGGCGTGTTGCCGTACGACGGATAGGTCACCACCGACGACAGATAGTGCAGGGCGTGGCCGAACTCGTGGAACAGGGTCTCGGCGTCGTCCAGCGAGATCAGAACGGGCTCGCCTGGCTCCGGCTTGGTGAAGTTGTTGTTGTTCGAGGCCAGGATGACCTTGGCGCCGTCGAGCTGCGAGAACGACCGATAGGTGGTCATCCAGGCGCCCGAACGCTTGCCCGGACGGGCGTAGTCGTCGGTGTAGTACAAACCGATCAGTCGGCCGTCCCGGCTCTTGTCATAGACCTCGTAGGCCTCGACGTCGGGCTCGAAGGTCGGCACCGATCCCTTGGGCAGCTTCTTGAACTGGAAGCCGTACAGGCGTTCGGCCATGGCGAAGGAGCCGGCGCGGACCGCGTTCAGCTCGAAGTAGGGCTTTAGCTGGTTCTGATCCAGGTCGTATTTGGCCTTACGCACCTTCTCGGCGAAGTAGAGGTAGTCCCACGGCTCGATGTCGAAGCCGGCGATCGCCTTCATGTCGGCGACTTCCTCGGCGACGCGGGCCTTGGCCGGCGCCCAGACGCGGTCCATCAGGGCCTGAGCATTGGCCGGGGTCTTTGCCATCGTGTCCTGCATGCGCAGTTCGGCGTGGTTGCGATAGCCCAGCAGCTTGGCGCGTTGATCGCGCAGCTTCACGATCTCGGCGATGGTCGAGTTGGTGTCGTTGGCGTCGCCGTTGTCGCCGCGATTGACGAACTTCTTCCAGACCTGCTCGCGCAGGGCCCGGTCGTCAGCGAAGGTCAGGAAGGGATCGACCGCCGAACGCGTGTTCAGGATCGCCCAACCTTGCAGGTTGCGGCTGCGCGCCGCGCCGGCGGCGGCGGCCTTGTTGGAGTCTGGCAGGCCCCGCACGCCGGCCTCGTTGGGGATCAGCGTCCAGGAATTCTCATCAGCGACGACCTTCTGGCCGAAGCGGGTGAAGGCGTTGGACAGGGCGGTGTTGATCCGGCCCAGTTCGGCCTTGCCGGCCGCGTCCAGATTGGCGCCCGAACGGATGAAGGCGTCGCGGCGACGCTCGGCCAGACGCTTCTGCTGAGCGCTGAGGCCTGCTGCATCCGCGGTGTCGGCGACGGTCTTGACCCGCTGGAACAGCTTCTCGTTGAAGGTGATCTCGTCCGAAGCAGCCGACAGCAGCGGCGACAGCTCGGTGTCGACCGCGTCATAGGCTTCGCCCCCGATGTTGGACGTCATCACGCCATAGACGTTGGACGCCCGGTCCAGCGGCTCGCCGGCCAGCTCCAGCGCCGCCATGGTGTTGGCGAACGTCGGGGCCTCAGGGTTGTTCGCGATGGCGGCGATGTCGGCGCGTTGCAGTTCGATACCTTCCAGCATGGCTTCGCGCAGCTTGGCCGGCGTCACCTTGTCGAAGGGCGGAACGCCATCATACTTCCCGGTCCAGGCCTGCAGCAGCTCGGCGCGCGGCGTCTGGCTGGGCAGGACGGCGCGGGCGATGCGCGCTTCCTCGGCCACGCTGGCGGCGGACGGCGCCGCAGCGGACCCGCCCGAGGTCGCGCCTGTGGAAGCGCAGGCCGACAGGGCCATCAGGCTGCCGCCCGCGATGAGAAGCTGGCGTCTATGCATGGAATGCTCCGAAACAAGATCATGGTTGCGATACACTTAGGCGCACGGATCGGCCCCGTCACCTGACGCGGGGATAAACTTGTCGCCAATCCGGTTGGATACGTCGTCGCACTGTTCTAAAGCCGGGCCATGGCTATTGGCGTTTTCGACTCCGGCGTGGGCGGTCTGACCGTCCACCGTGAACTGACCCGACGCTTCCCCCAGCGGGACTTCGTCTATCTGGCCGATCAGGCCCACGCCCCCTATGGCGGGCGCGGCGGCGAAGACATCGTCGAACTGACGAAAACCGGCTGCGAAAGGCTGTTCGACGCCGGCGCCTCCGTCGTCGTCCTGGCCTGCAACACCGCCAGCGCCATTGCGCTTCGCCGCCTGCAACAGACCTGGCTGCCGGGTCTGCGCGAGCGTCTGGGCCGCCCGGTCAACATCCTGGGCATCATCGTCCCGACCATCGAGGCGGCGACCGGCAAGCCTTGGAGCTTCGAGGCCGAGCGCCCGCAGGAAGGCGAAAAGGTCGCCTCCATCGACATCACTGGCGTCTTCTGCACCGCCGCCACGGCCATCAGCCGCGTCTATGAAATCGAGATCGACAAGCGGCGCGAGGACATCGCCGTCTTTTCCGAGCCCTGCCCCGGCCTGGCGGGTTTGATCGAGCTGGGCGCGCCGCCGGAGGAGCTGAAGGTGGTGATCGACGACCACGTCGATGCGCTGCGTCGCCGCATCGGCCGCCACCCGGACAAGGCCATTCTGGGCTGCACCCACTATGAGATCGTCGCCGAACTGTTCGCCCAGGCCCTGCCGGCCGGCACCGTTCTGATCGAACAGCCGACGGCGGTGGCGGATGCGTTGGAGCGCTATTTCAAGGCGCACCCCGAATACGATCTGGGCGACAGCGGGCGTCGCGACTTCCTGACCACCGGCCAGGCCGGGCCTCAGTCGGAACTGGTGTCCCAGTTCTGGGGCGCGCCCGTGACATTCGAACAGGCCTGAGGGCTCAGCAGCCCGGGCAATCCGGCAGCGGCTCGGTCTCCAGCTGCAAGGTCGTATGGCCGATGGCGTAGCGCTTCGCCACCGCCTGGGCCTCGCAGATCAGGGCCGCCGTGTCGGCGCGGTCGTGGACCAGGTGGGCGGTCAGCGCCGTCTCGGTCGTCGACAGTCCCCAGACGTGCAGATCATGCACGGCCCGCACGCCCGGCAGGCCGACCAGCGCCTGTTCCAGAGCCGGCACGTCGACGCCCGTCGGGGCGCCGTCCATGGCCAGATTGACCGAGTCCTTCAGCAGGCCCCAGGTCGACCACAGGATCACGATCACGATCGCCAGGCTGACTAGCGGATCGACCACCGACCAGCCGGTCATCATGATCAGCCCGCCCGCCAGAACCACGCCCAGCGACACGCCCGCGTCGGCCATCATGTGCAGATAGGCGCCGCGCGCGTTCAGATCGTGCTGCGACTTCATGAACAGCAGCGCGGTGCCCAGGTTGATGACGAAGCCGATGCCCGCGACCGCCATGATGACGCCCGACCCGACCGGCGCGGGCTCGTTGAACCGCCGCACGGCCTCGAAGGCGATGGCCCCACAGGCGAAGATCAGCAGCAGCGCATTGGCAAGCGCCGCCAGCACCGTCGCCTTGCCGAAACCATAGGTGCGCCGACCGCCCGCCGCCCCATGTGCGCCGCGTCGCGCCAGCCAGGCCGCGCCGCCCGCCATGGCCAGACCCAGCACGTCCGACAGATTATGCCCGGCGTCGGCCAACAGGGCGGTCGAATCCGCGATCAGGCCGGCGCCGAACTCGCACGCCACGAAAACCAGATTGACCACCAGTCCGACGGCATAGCGCCAGTCGCCGGTGTCCACCGGGCCGTGGCTATGACCGCCGTGGCTGTGGCTGTGTCCGTGGTGGCTGTGGGAATGCCCGTGGTCGTGACCCGCATGATCGTGGTCATGCCGGCGGCTGGGGCTGTGGTCGTGCGCGGCGTTCATGGCTCGCCTATACGCCCTCTGGCGAAACAGCCAAGCCGATACATGATAACGCATTGAATGTTATCATGTAATATCGCGTCAGTGTTGATGCATGGCGACCATGAGGCCAAGACCGATCAGGGCCACGCCCAGCACCGCGCCCTCGTATCGCGCCCATCGCTCCAGCCGCAGGATCGAGGCGCCGGCGCTGGCCAGAGCCGTGAAGACCGCCATGCCGGCGATGGTCCCCGCCGCGAACACCACCGTCAGCAGCGCCAGGGCGCCAAGGCCCGCCGAGGCCGACGACAGATAGATGGGCAGCAGCACTTCACCTGGAGAAACCGCCATCATGGCGACCAGACCGAGGAAGGCGGCCTTATCGGACACGGCCGGCTCGGGCGTCTCGACCGCAGGCCCGCCGGCCATGGCAGGACGCTTAAGGGTCGCGCGGGCCAGATAGAAGGCGCCGAACAGGAACAGCAGCACCGCCGCCAGGTGGGGCAGCACGCCCTCAATCCACTGATCCAGCGCCAGACCCGCCGCCACGATCAGACCACCGACCACCGCCGTCGTGGCGATATGGGCCAGACCCGCCGCCGTCACCGCTATCAGAATCCGCGACGGTCGCCAGCCTTGCGCCCGCCCCACCAGGGTGAAGGGCAGCCAATGCGTCGGCAGGGCCGCATGCAGAAAGGCCGCAACGAAGCCGCCTCCCAGTAGGGAAAGCATGACAGACTGTTCGGGGCCGGGGGACATGACCGGCCCTATAGCGTGTTACTTTATAACAGTCGAGAAGAATCGGCGATCAAAGCCAATCGGCGAACGGCTCGCGGTCCAGCATCTCTTCATAGGTCGGGCGGGGCCGGATCACCGCCCACTGATCGCCATCCACCAGCACCTCGGGGATCAGGGGCCGGCTGTTGTATTCGCTGGACATCACCGCGCCGTAAGCCCCTGCGCCGGTGAAGACGATCAGGTCCTCGGCCTCCAGCGGCGGCAGCGCGCGGTCCCGCGCGAAGGTGTCGCCCGTCTCGCACACCGGCCCGACCACGTCATAGGACGTCGCCGCACCCCCGCGCGGATTGACCGGCTGGATGTCGTGAAAGGCGTCGTACAGCGCCGGCCGCATCAGGTCGTTCATCGCCGCGTCCAACACCAGAAAGCGCCGTCCGTCCGAACGTTCGTTGACCTGGATCACCTGGCTCAACAATACCCCGGCGTTGGCGGCCAGCAGCCGGCCCGGCTCGAACGCCGCCTCGACATCCAGCCCGTTCAGAACCCGCGCGGCCATGGCGACATATTCGGCCGGCGACGGCGGCTCGGCGCCGCCGGAATAGGGCACGCCCAGCCCGCCGCCCAGATCCAACCGGGTCACGGCATGACCCTGCGCCCGTAGTTTGCGCGTCATGTCCGCCAAGACCTCGAAGGCGGCCTTCAGCGGCTCAAGATCGGTGATCTGGCTGCCGATATGACAGGCCAACCCCACCGGCGTGACATGGGGCGAGGCCGAGGCGCGGGCATAGAGGTCCATCGCCTCCTCGACCGGCACGCCGAACTTGTCGCCCTTGCCGCCCGTGGTGATCTTGGCGTGACCGCCCGCGCCCACGTTCGGATTCACCCGGACGGCGATGGCCGGCGACGCATCCATCATGGCTGCAACGGCGATCAGCCGATCCAGCTCGGCGCCGGATTCGATATTGATCTGACGCACGCCGACGCTGATGGCGAAGGCCATTTCCACATCGGTCTTGCCAACGCCGGAGAAGATGATCCGGTCGGACGGCACACCGGCGGCCAAGGCGCGGCGGATTTCGCCCTCGGAGACGGTGTCCGCGCCGGACCCCAGTTTCGCCAGGGTCGCCAACACCGAAAGGTTGGAGTTGGCCTTAACCGCAAAGGCGATCAGGGCCTCGCCCAAAGCGTCCCGATGCGCATCGGCGGCGGCGCGCAGCAGGCCGTAATGCCGCTTCAGGGTCGCGGTCGAATAGACATAAGCCGGCGTGCCGACCTCGTCCGCGATCAGCTCCAGCGGCACGCCCTCAGCATGGAGGGCGCCGTCCTTCAGGTCGAAATGGTGCAACTTACCGCGGGTCGTTCTGGGCGGCGCCGGCGCCGATCGGGTTGGACGGGCCACCGTCGATCGGCACGCTGCTGGACGGACGGTTCATGGTCGCCGGCTCGGGCAGCCCCGGCGCGCGACTGCTGCGCGGCGCACGCTCGGTCTCGCGCACCGGCGATTCCAGATCGGCCATCCGGCCGCAGGCGGAGGTCAGGAGGGCGAGCGCGCCCGCGAGGATCAGAGATTTTTTCACAAGCGGGCTCTCCAGTCGGCGATGCGCGCACGGACCTGTTCCGGCGCGGTTCCCCCATAGCTTTGGCGGCTTTGGCACGAAGCCTCGGCGGTCAGCACCTTGTAAACCGCTTCGGTGATCCCCGGCTCCAGTTTCTGCATTTCTTCCAGCGGCAGTTGCGACAGATCCACGCCCAGCGTCTCTGCCTGTTTGACCGCCGCCCCCGTCACATGGTGCGCCTTCCTGAACGGCAGGTTCAGTTCGCGCACCAGCCAATCGGCCAGGTCCGTCGCAGTCGAAAAGCCCGCGCCCGCCGCCTGGGCCATTCGTTCGGTGTTGGGTTGCAGGGCCGACACCATCGCCGTCATCGCGACCAGGGCCAGATCCAGGGCGTCGAACGCCTCGAACACCGGTGGCTTGTCCTCCTGCATATCCTTAGAATAGGCCAGCGGCAGGCCCTTCATCACCGTGGACAGGGCCACCAGCGAGCCCATGATCCGGCCGGTCTTGGCCCGCACCAGTTCGGCGGCGTCCGGGTTGCGCTTCTGCGGCATGATCGACGAGCCGGTGGTCAGGTCGTCGGGCAGGCTGGCGAAACCAAACATCGGCGTCATCCACACCACGATCTCCTCAGCCAAGCGCGACAGATGCCCTGCCGTAATCGAGGCGGCGGCCAGGCTTTCCAGCGCGAAGTCGCGGTCCGACACGGCATCCAGCGAGTTCGCCATCGGCCGGTCGAAACCCAGATCCGACGCCGTCGCCTGACGATCGATGGGGAAGGGCGAACCGGCCAGGGCCGCCGCCCCCAGCGGGCTTTCGTTCATGCGGGCGCGCGCATCGCTGAAGCGCCCGGCATCGCGGCCAAACATCTCGACATAGGCCATCAGATGGTGACCCAGGGTCACGGGCTGGGCGGTCTGCAAATGGGTGAAGCCGGGCATCAGGTCGCCGGCATGCTGTTCGGCGCGCGTCAGCAGGGCGGCCTGCAAGGCCTTCAATTGCGCGACCGAGCGATCGCAGGCGTCGCGGACCCACAGGCGGAAATCGACCGCGACCTGATCGTTGCGACTGCGCGCCGTGTGCAGCCGGCCGGACGGCTCGCCGATCAGTTCATTGAGGCGCGCCTCCACATTCATGTGGATGTCCTCGAACTGATCGCGGAAGGGGAAGGTCCCGGCCTCGATCTCGGACTGGATGACGTCCAGCCCGCCCAGGATCGCGTCCGCATCGGCCTGCGCGATGATGCCCTGCTTGGCCAGCATGCGGCAGTGGGCCCGCGATCCGGACAGGTCCTGACGCCACAGGCGCTGGTCCACGCCGATGGAGACGTTGATCGCCTGCATGATCTCGGCGGGGCGCGACGAAAAGCGTCCGCCCCACATGTCTTGACCCGCGGGCTTCACCGGCGCAGTCGAACCGCCGGATGGATTGGCGTCGGAAGAAGGTGTTTCGGTCATGAGCGGCTCAAGAAAGGCGATCTGGGCGGTCGTCGGCGCGGTCGTCGTCGTCAGCACCATCGCCGGCGCCGGCGGCATGGCGATGTCGCTATACGCCAATCATCGCCAGAAGGCGCAAGTCGAACAGACGACAACCGCCGCTGCGGCGCCAAAAAGCGACCTGGCGCGCTTCGCGGTCGGATCCCTGGCCGCGCTTTCGACCCCGGCCGAGACGCCGCCGGCGCCCGAATACGCCTTCCGCGACCGCACCGGCACGGCCGTTCGCTTTTCGGCCTTCCAGGGCAAGGTCGTGGTCGTGAATCTCTGGGCGATGTGGTGCGCGCCCTGCAAGGCGGAGATGCCCACGCTCCAGGCGCTGGCGAAGGCTTATGAGACCAACGAGGATCTGGTCGTCTTGCCGATCAACGTGGACGCCACACCCGAAGCCGCAGCCGAGGCGAAACGTTTCCTGGCCGACCACGCCCCCCTGCCCTTCTACAGCGACGCCAAATTCCAGCTGCCGTTCGAGTTTCCCGGCAAGGGCGCCATGCCGCAGACCATCATCCTCGATCGTCAGGGCCGCATTCGCGCCGTGATGAAAGGCGAGGCGGACTGGTCCAGCCCGGAGGCCCGCGCCCTGATCGATGCGATCCTGGCGGAAGGCGGCGCGCCGCCTCCCGCCTGATTGACCTTAGTTGTTATTGGCCGGCACGCGCTGATCGGTCGCGGGATTGATCGCGCCGGGCTTGCCCTCGGCCGCAGCCTCAGCCTGTTCGTTCTCCAGCTTGTCGGCGACCTTGCCGGCGCCGCTCTCGACCGCCTGCGCCGCCTTCATCGCGCCGCCCTCGATCACTTCGCCGGCCTGAGACGCCACATCGGCCGTCTTGTCGGCGGCAGCCTCGGCATGCGCCTCGGTCTTTTCCTGCTCGGCCTGGGTGCAGGCGGCCGCGCCCAGCGTCATTGCGGCCACGGCCGTCATCAGGGCTTTGGTTCGGATCGTCACGACGAAACTCCGGTCAAGGTTGAAAGCTCGACCGAAAAACGCAGCACAACGGCGCAGGTTGCAGCCAGCCAAAGCAACGGCAGTCGTTACGCGCAACTCACGATCGATCGCTGCGCGCGTTGTATTTGCTAGTTGGGACGAGACATGAGACCGTAGATCATCAAGGAGACACGCATGTTCGCAACATCATTGGCCTTTGCATCCACGCTAGCATTGCAAGCATTAGCTCAAACCCCTCCAGCGACGACAGCGCCGTCACCTCAGGTTGCCGCTGAGGACCAAGCAGCGCCCCCTCCCCGGGCGCGCCGCGTCTGCGAGCGGCGAGCCCTGACAGGTCGCAGGCTTGAGCAGACCATCTGCTATACGCCTGAGCAATATGCTGCTCTGGTCGAGGCCAAGCGCAAGGAACTTCGCGAAATTCAGAGCCGAGACGCCGTGCAATACGACCGCTCGATCGTCGGCATTCCGCCTGGACCGCTTTGAACTGACGACTTTGCTCAGCATAGTGGAAATGGTGACTGGAGGCGGGATCGAACCGCCGACCTGTGGGTTATGAATCCACCGCTCTAACCATCTGAGCTACCCAGTCCCGGGCCCTGCGCGAGGCCGGGGCCAGCGCGAAAGAGGCGTGCCTATATCTCCGTCGGGCGCGCGGTTCAAGTCGTCTCGGACCAGAACCTGCGGCGATAGAGCGCAAGACGGCTTGCGGCAGGAACGGTAACGCTGGCCTCGCCGTTTCGTAACGACTGCCTACAGCCCAGCCGGAGCTCGCCCTTCATGCGCCTGATTGTCGCCGCCGCCTCGACATCCCTGCTCGTTCTCGCCGCCGCCTGTGGCGCAAATAGCGAGAGCGCCGGCGCCGCGCCTCAGGCTGGGGCCCCGCTGGAAACCCGTCCGGCGAACAATCCGGATCAGCAACCGGCCTTCGCCGGCCAGACCCGCGCGCCGGGCGTCAAGACCGAACAGGCCATGACCCACACGGTGGTCGCCTCGGGGCTTGTCCACCCCTGGGGTCTGGCGGCCCTGCCCGACGGCCGCTGGCTGGTGACGGAAAAGCCGGGTCGTCTGCGCATCATCACCGCTCAAGGCCAGGTCGGCGAACCGGTCGCGGGCTTGCCCGCCGTCGACGCGCGCGGTCAGGGCGGCCTGCTGGATGTGATTGTCGGGCCGAGCTTTGCGCAGGATCGCATGATCTATTGGAGCTATGCCGAACCCCGCGAGGGCGGCAACGCCACCTCGGTCGCGCGCGGGCGTCTGTCGGACGACGGTTCGCGTGTCGAAAATGTACAGGTCATCTTCCGCGCCCTGCCCGTCTATGACGGCGACAAGCATTTCGGGTCGTCCCTGGCCTTCGCGTCGGATGGCAAGCTGTTCATCACCCTGGGCGAACGATCGGACAAGCCGATGCGGCCCCAGGCGCAGGATCTGGGCTCGCACATGGGCAAGACCATTCGCATCAACGACGACGGCACGGTCCCGCAGGACAACCCCTTCGTCGGCCGCGCCGGCGCTCTGCCGGAAATCTGGAGCCTAGGACACCGCAACGTCCAGGGCGTCGCCGTTCAGCCGGGAACGGGGGCCATCTGGACCATCGAACACGGCACGCGCGGCGGCGACGAGGTCAATCTGGACAAGGCCGGCGCCAACTATGGCTGGCCGGATGCGGCCTACGGCGTCGAATATGCGGGCGGCGCGATCAACAGCGGCGCCACCCAGACCCCTGGCACCGAACAGCCCGTCTATTACTGGGATCCGGTCATCGCACCCGGCGGCGCGACCTTCTATCAGGGTGCCATGTTCCCCGGCTGGGACGGCAACCTGCTGGTCGCGGGCCTGAAGGAAAAACACATTGCGCGTCTGGTCATCCAGAATGATCGGGTGGTGGGCGAAGAGCGCCTGCTGACAGACCTAGGCGAACGCATCCGCGACGTGGCGGTCGGCGCCGACGGGTCGGTCTGGGCCATCACCGACGAGCAGAATGGCAAGCTGGTCAGGCTGTCGGCGACGCAGTAGTCTTCGAGGGCCGGGGGGCTATGTGGAGCGGTTGACGCTCCAAAGGGAGCACCGAACCATGCGTATCCTCATCCTTTCCGCCGCCATTGTCCTGCCGCTGCTTTCGGGCTGCGGCACGATGGGCGCGACCAATAGCTATCAGCAGGAGCTGAACGCCTTGGAAGCCGCCTGCACGCGTGACCAAGGCATTCTGACGCCGACTGGCGTTCAGACCGGCCGTCCGCAGACCGAATACGCCTGCAAGATCACCGGCGGCGCCACGCGTATTCCGCCGCGCTGACAGCGGGCGCTCGGCCGGCGTTTCCACGCTCTCATACCGTCAATTTGGCGAGGCATCCGCCTCAAGCGGCCGCGATCACGCGGCTTATTACTTGACGTTGACGTAAACGTAGGGTTCTTGGCGTCCACGCTTGGAACCGCCTTGTCCGTCGTGCCGCGACCTGCCGCACGTTGAGGATGGGCCCAAAGATGGAGACGCACTTCCATGGCTGACGCCTATATCTACGACGCCGTCCGCACGCCGCGCGGCAAGGGCAAGAAGGACGGCTCGCTGCACGAGATCACCGGCCTCAGCCTGGCGACCCAGGTGCTGGAAGCCCTGCGTGATCGCAACGACCTGGACACCTCCAAGGTCGACGACGTCATCCTGGGCTGCGTCACGCCCGTGGGCGAACTCGGCGCCGACATCGCGCGTACGGCCGTGCTCTCGGCCGGTTGGTCGCAATATACGGCGGGCGTCCAGATCAACCGCTTCTGCGCCTCGGGCCTGGAAGCCGTGAACATGGCGACGGCCAAAGTGAAGTCCGGCGAGGCCGACTTCGCAGTCGGCGGCGGCGTCGAAGTCATGAGCCGCGTGCCCATGGGTTCGGACATGGGCGCCTGGCCGACCGACCCTTCCTCGGCCTTCCCGACCTATTTCGTGCCGCAGGGCGTCTCGGCGGACATGATCGCCACCAAATACGGCTTCAGCCGCGACGACGTGGACGCCTATTCGGTCGAGAGCCACAAGCGCGCCGCCAAGGCCTGGGCCGAGGGCCGGTTCAAGAACTCGGTGATCGGCGTCAAGGACCAGCTGGGCCTGACCATCCTGGATCATGACGAGACGATCCGTCCGAACACGGACATGCAGGCGCTCGGCGGCCTGAACCCCTCCTTCGCCATGATGGGCGAAATGGCCTTCGACGGCGTGATCAACCAGCGCTACCCCGAGGTCGAACGCGTCAATCACGTCCACACGCCCGGCAACTCGTCCGGCATCGTCGATGGTTCGGCCGGCGTTCTGATCGGTTCGCTGGAAGCCGGCCAGGCCCTGGGCCTGAAGCCGCGCGCCAAGATCCTGGGCGGCGCCTCGATCGGCTCGGAGCCGTCGATCATGCTGACCGGCCCGGAATATGTGACCCGCAAGCTGCTGAACAAGCTGGGCATGACGCCCGACGACATTGACCTGTGGGAACTGAACGAGGCCTTCGCCGCCGTCGTCCTGCGCTACATGCAGGCGCTGGACATCGACCACGCCAAGATGAATGTGAACGGCGGCGGCATCTCGATGGGCCACCCGCTCGGCGCCACCGGCGCCATGATCACCGGCATCGCGCTGGACGAGCTGGAGCGCTCGAACAAGTCGACCGCTCTGGTCACCCTGTGCATCGGCGGCGGCATGGGCACCGCCACCGTCATCGAACGCGTCTGATCCAGGAGCAAATGGATATGGAAAACTTCAAGATCGACGTCGACGCCGACGGCATCGCCCTGATCACCTTTGATGTTCCGGGCCGTTCGATGAACACCCTGACCTCCTCGGTGATGAAGGAAATCCCCGAGCTGGTCGAACGCATCAAGACCGACGACGCCATCAAGGGCGCCGTCATCACCTCGGGCAAGGCCTCGGGCTTCTGCGCCGGCGCGGACCTGGGCGACATGGCCGGCGGCGTGCTGTCGGGCGGCGGCGACCTCCAGAAGGCGTTCGACGCCGGCTGGAAGCTGAACGGCGCCTTCCGTGCGCTGGAAACCTCGGACAAGCCGATCGCAGCTGCGATCAATGGCCTGGCCTTGGGCGGCGGGCTGGAGTTCACCCTGGCGGCCCACTACCGCGTGGTCGAGAATGACAACAAGATCCAGCTGGGCCTGCCCGAAATCAAGGTCGGCCTGTTCCCCGGCGGCGGCGGCACCCAGCGCCTGACCCGCCTGGTCGGCGTCCAGAACGCCATGATGGCGATGAGCGAGGGCAAGTCCTTCCGCCCGAACGACGCCAAGGGCGCCGGCATCGTCCATGAAGTTGTCGAAAAGGGCCAGTCGGTCGAGGCCGCCAAGGCCTGGATCAAGAACGGCGGCAAGGCCGTCCAGCCTTGGGACGAGAAGTCGTTCAAACTGCCCGGCGGCGGCCCCTATCACCCGGCCGGCATTCAGAACTTCATGGTCGGCAACGCCATGCTGCGCAAGCAGTCCTACGGCAACTATCCGGCCGTGGTGAACCTGATGAAGGCCGTTTACGAAGGCGCCCAGGTGCCGATGGACGCGGCCCTGCGTATCGAGACCCGCTACTTCATCAAGACCCTGATGACGCCGCAGGCCCAGGCCATGATCCGTTCGCTGTTCCTGTCCAAGCAGGAACTGGACAAGGGCGCCGTGCGCCCGGCCGGCGTGCCCAAGTCCGATCCGAAGAAGGTCACGGTCATCGGCGCCGGCATGATGGGCGCGGGCATCGCCTATGTGCAGGCGCTGGCCGGCATCGAAACCATCCTGATCGACCAGACGCAGGAAGCCGCCGACAAGGGCAAGGCCCACGTCGAGGAGCTGCTGAAGAAGCGCCTGTCACGCGGTCAGCTGACGCAGGAGAAGTATGACGCCCTGCTGGGTTCGGTCACGGCGACGACCGACTATGAGCTGATCAAGGGCTCGGACCTGGTCGTCGAGGCCGTGTTCGAGAACCGGGAGATCAAGGCTGACGTGACCAAGCGCGCCGAGGCGCAACTGGCCGAGGGCGCCGTCTTCGGCTCCAACACCTCGACCCTGCCGATCACCGGTCTGGCCGAGGCCTCGGTGCGGCCCGAGGACTTCATCGGCATCCACTTCTTCTCGCCCGTCGACAAGATGATGCTGGTCGAAATCATCCTGGGCGAAAAGACGGGTCAGGCCGCCATCGCCAAGGCGCTGGACTATGTGCTGAAGATCAAGAAGACCCCGATCGTCGTCAACGACAGCCGCGGCTTCTACACCTCGCGCTGCTTCTCCACCTTCCTGATGGAGGGCATGGCGATGCTGGAAGAGGGTTACGGCCCGGCCCTAATCGACAATGTCGGCCGCATGACCGGCATGCCGCGCGGCCCGCTGGAGATGCACGACGACGTCGCCCTGGACCTGTCCTACAAGATCGCCAAACAGACGGCGCTGGATCTCGGCGACAAATACGTCCCATCGGAAGGCGCCGACATCGTCGCCAAGATGGTCGAGGGCGGTCGCTTCGGTCGCAAGAACGGCAAGGGCTTTTACGATTATGACAGCAAGCCCAAGACGATCTGGAAGGGTCTGGGCGAACTGGCTCCGACAACCAAGGGCATCGACCAGCCGGAAGAGCCGACCGCCTTCGCTCAGATCGACGAGCTGAAGACGCGCCTGCTGTATCGTCAGGCCGTCGAAGTGGCCCGCTGCTGGGAAGAGGGCGTCATCGACGACCCGCGCGAAGCCGATCTGGGCGCCATCCTGGGCTGGGGCTTCGCGCCCTGGACCGGCGGCCCCATAAGCATGATCGACGGCATCGGTCTGGCCAAGTTCGTCGAGACCGCCGACCGTCTGGCCGCGACCTACGGCGACCGCTTCAAGGTCCCGCAGTTGCTGCGCGACATGGCGGCGAAGAACGAGACCTTCTACGGCAAGTTCGCCCCGGAGAAGGCCGCCGCCTGATCGGTTGCGGACATCCACAGAAGACGGAACGGGCGGCCTTGGGGTCGCCCGTTTTCGTTTGGCACCACTTTTTCTTTCTTCATTCCGGGCGCGCAGCGCACACCCGGAATGACGAAAGGGGAAGATGCTCCGCTATCAAAAGAAAGACCCGCTCGACACGAGGTCGAGCGGGTCGCTCCGCCGCCCTTCGCGGGGTCGGTGGCGGGTCGCTAGGGGCGACGGAGTAGCGGTGAAAAGACCGGACCGAGCCCGGGACAAACTCTGAAAGTCCGCCCAGTCACGGATGTTGGTGTTAGCCTTCCAGATCCTGGCCTTCGTCCGGCTCGGGCGTGCCCAGCAGTTCGTCGGCGATCTTGTTGGTCGAGGCGCGCACGGCCTTTTCGATCGAGGCCGCGATGTCGGGGTTCTGTTTCAGGAACTCGCGCACATTCTCGCGGCCCTGACCGATCCGGGTGGAGTCATAGCTGAACCAGCTGCCCGACTTTTCGATGATGCCGGCCTTAACGCCCAGGTCGATGACTTCGCCCAGCTTGGAGATGCCCTCGCCGTACATAATGTCGAAGATGACCTCGCGGAACGGCGGGGCGACCTTGTTCTTGACCACCTTGACCCGGGTGGTGTTGCCGACCACCTCGTCACGGTTCTTGATCGCGCCGGTGCGGCGGATATCCAGACGCACCGAGGCGTAGAACTTCAGCGCATTGCCGCCCGTCGTCGTCTCGGGCGAGCCGTACATGACGCCGATCTTGTGACGGATCTGGTTGATGAACAGCACAATGCATTTCGATTTGGAGATCGAGGCCGTCAACTTGCGCAGCGCCTGGCTCATCAAGCGTGCCTGAAGGCCCGGCAGGCTGTCGCCCATCTCGCCCTCGATCTCGGCGCGCGGCGTCAGGGCCGCGACGGAGTCGACGACCACAATATCGACGGCGCCCGACCGAACCAGCGTATCCACGATCTCCAGCGCCTGCTCGCCAGTGTCCGGCTGCGACACCAGAAGATCATCCAGATTGACGCCCAGCTTCTGGGCATAGACCGGGTCCAGCGCATGTTCGGCGTCGACGAAGGCGGCGACCCCGCCCTTCTTCTGCACTTCCGCGACGGTGTGCAGAGCCAAGGTCGTCTTGCCCGAGGATTCCGGGCCGAACACCTCGATCACCCGCCCGACCGGCAGGCCGCCGATGCCCAGCGCCATGTCCAGGCCCAGCGAGCCGGTCGAGACGCTGTCGATCTCGGCGACCACGCCCGCCTTGCCCAGTTTCATCACCGAACCCTTGCCGAAGGCGCGATCGATCTGCGCGATCGCCGCCTCCAGGGCGCGTTGCTTGTCGCCGTCGTCCTTGCCCACCAATTTGAGTGCCGCCTGTGAAGCCATTGCCTTCGTCTCCCTTGCCATGATTCCCGTCATTCAGCTTGGGAGAGACCCGCCTGGACCCGCCCCCGTTTCGTGAGGTCGACTATGTGCATGGTTTGTTCTGGTTCACAAGATGTTCTCATCGATCAAAACGAGAACATCCAAAACCTACGACCGTTTTTGACGCCAGCTAAAGCGGAAGGCGCAGGCTGAAGCTGGCGCCTTCGGGGTCGTAAGTCATGACCGCCGAGCCGTGCAGCGAGCGGTTGATGGTCGAATCGATCAGCACCGAACCGAAACCCTTGCGCTGAGGCGGCGACACCGCAGGCCCACCACTTTCCACCCAATCCAGCAGCAGATGGCCTTCCGCCACGGACCAGTCGATCCGCACACAGCCCGAGGCGTTCGACAGGGCGCCGTATTTGGCGGCGTTCACCGCCAGCTCGTGAAAGACCATCCCCATCCCCAACGTCTGTTGCGCGTTCAGATCGACGGCCGGACCGGTCAGGCGAACCTGTTCCTCGGCATAGGGGGCCAGTTCCTGAGCCAGCATGGCGCGCAGATCGACACGCTCCCAGTTCGCGGCCGTCAGCAGGTTCTGCGTATTGGACAGGGCCACCAGCCGCGCCTCGAACAGGGCGGTGAAGGTGGCGACGTCCGGCGTGCGCCGCGCCGTCTGATGGGCGATGGACTGCACCGTGGCCAGGGTGTTCTTCACCCGGTGATTCAGTTCGTTGATCAGCAGTCGCTGCAAGCGTTCGCTGTCGGCCAGGGCGGCGAAGGCTTCGCGGCGATCGGTGATGTCGGTGATGACGCCCGACATCTTAATCGGCCGGCCCGAACGACTGCGGATCAGGCGCCCGCGCAGATGGATCCAGCGACCCGAGGCCGGCAGACGCCATTCCTGATCATATTCGCCCTCTCCCGCCAAGGCGCGCTGCAGCGCCTGGCGATGCAACGGCAAATCCTCGGGCGACAGACGATCGCCGACCTCGGTTGCGCCAAGGCGGCAGGACGGATCAATGGACAGGATTTCGCGCGCGCGGTGCGACATCATCGTCGTCTTCATCGGCAGGGTCGCTTCCCAGAAGCCGACGCCGCCGGCGTCCACGGCCGCCAGAACATTGGCGCGTTGATCCACGATCGAGGCGCCCAGCGCGAGGAACAGCAGTGTCACCGCCCCGGTCGTCACCGCGACCGCCAGGACCACCGGCGACGCCCCGCCCTCCACCGGCCCTGCGTCAGCGATCGGGGTCAGGATCAGGGCCGCCATGCCGACATGGTGCATGGAGACGATGGCCAGACCCAGGATGACGGCGGCGACCGCGCGCCAGGCCAGGCTCCGCTCCTGGCGGGCCGCAATCAGGGCGGCGTAGGCGGCGGCGACCGCAACCAGCACCGACAGGGCGACCAGCACGGGCTGATAGCTCAGGACGGCGTTCATCCGCATCGCCGCCATCCCGACGTAGTGCATGGCGGCGACGGACCCGCCCATCAGCAGGGCCGCCGGCGCCAGTCGCAAGGGGCTGGCCTGCGCTGTCCCCGCCGTCAGGAAGGCCGCGGACGTGCCGGCCGTCGCCAGCAGGAAGGAGACCAGCGTCAGGCCGGGATCATAGAAGACGGGGCCTTCGGCCTCGAACCCCAGCATGGCGATGAAATGCATCGACCAGATGCTGACGCCCAAGGCCAGGGCGGCGACGCCCAGCCAACGCAACCGCGTCGCGCCGATCTGATCGCGGGTGCGGTTGAACAGATCCAGAGCCGTCCACGCGCCCAGGATCGCTATCGCCAGCGACAGGACGGTGAACGGATTGACGTGAAGATGGTGCAAATGCGCCGAGGCCCCGAGAAACAGCAGCGGTATGCTTAGCCCGGTTTCATCGCTCGGACGACTGCGAAACGCATCCGGATCAAGCGACCAACCTGGCCCCCACGGCGACCGCGACGGCCAGCGCCAGGCTGGCGGCGGCGAAGATCGGCAAGGCCCGCCCCGAGCGCGGCGCCAGCGGGCGGACCAGCATCGCGATCATCAGGGCGATCGGCCCCACCGCGCCAGGCATGTCCATGCCGACCCCCAGGAAGACGCCGTGCCCCTGAACCAGCAACCACCCGCCGACCAGCGCTGTGGCGACGCCGGCGGGCGCGAAGGACACCCACGACCCGAAGCGCGCGCCGATCACCGCCGTCGACGCGGCCGCCAGGGCGGCGATCAGAGCGGGCCACAGCAGCAGGAAGGCGGCTTCCGGCGCCGCCGCCTGCACCCCGCCGCCCAGGATCAGAACCAGGACGATCAGCCCCAGCCAGCCGCCCCAGACGGCGTCTGCGTCCTGCGGCCTCGGCCGCACCAGGCTGAGCGCCAGGGCGATCACCGTCGCCCCCAGGACCGGCAGGCTGAAACCGCCCAGCACCGCTGCAAGTGCGAATGCGGCCAGTATCACTCCAGCTGCGCCCCATCGGCCCAGCAGGCGTCGCCCTGCGGTCAGCATCAGAACCAGGGCCAGCATGGCCAGGGCCACGGCGATTTCGAGAACCGGCAGGCGACGCAGTAAGGTGTAATAGAGGTCGGCGGAATCCACGCGACGGCCGATCGGCCCGGCCAGGACGCGCACCGCCTGTCCCACCACCACCGCGCTGGCCAGCAGCCACAGGCCATCCGCTGCGCCGCGCACGACCGACATGGCTCTCAAGCCCGTCGCATGGCGCGCGCCCCAGGCGGCGAAGGCCGTCGCCAGAACCGCCACGGCCAGCAGCAGCCAGCCAATCGCCGGCGAATGCTGCACGACGAACAGGCCGAAGACGTCGGCATAGACGGCGTTCTGCGTCACCTGCGGCAGGGCCGGCGCCCGCAGCAGGTCATCGGCCATTTCCAGCGTCTGGGAGCCGATATGCTGCACGCTGCCCTGATCCAGCGCCTGTGGCGTCGAGGACGGCGAATGGTACTGCGCCGGGCGGCCGATGAAGGCCAGGTTGATCCCCGCCAGCCTCCGATCCGCCGCTACGGTGAAGTCCGTGCCGTTGGGCATCAGCCGATAGACGAAGATGGCCAGGGCGTTGCTGGACGGCCCGCCCGTCGCCCGCTGCGTCGCCTGGGCATAGCGGGCGATGGTCTGGGCGTTGCCGGGCCCGGTCTCGAACATCATGGCGCGCCCGCCGCCGCCCCGCGCCTCCAGATTGATCACCGCGCCGATGTCGTCGCGCAGCGGATGTTCGCTGAAGAAGGCCCGCGCCCCGTCCAGATTCAGCTCCTCGGCGTCGGTGAACAGGACCACCAGCGTGCGTTCGGCCCCGCCCCGCGCCTTGATCGCGCGCACGGCCTCCAGAATGGCGGCCACCCCGGACGTGTCGTCGGCAGCGCCCGGCGAGGTCGGCGAGGTGTCGTAATGCGCCATCAGGGCGACGGCAGGCAGGGCCGGATTCCGTCCCGGCAGGACGCCGATGATATTGACCGCCTGGACGCCGCCCGCATTTCCACCCTCCCGCTCGAGCCGCGCGACGGCGGCGGGCGACAGGGCGCCGGTCTGCAGGCTGGGCTGAAGCCCCAGCGCCGTAAGCCTTTGGACCAGATAGGTCTGAACCTGCCGATGCTCGGCCGAGCCGACCGGATGCGGCGCTCGGGCAATCCGGTTCACGTCCATCATGGCGCGCGCGGCCGAGAACTGGACCGCAGGCGTCGAGGCGGGCAGGGGTTTGGGCGTCTGGGCGGTCAGCACCGCCAAACCGATGGCCGCCGCCAGGGAGGCCAGAAACAACACCCAACGCATATCCAATCCCCCGATCGCTCTGTCCCGCAATCATCCCCGAACCGCCGGTGTGCGCAAGGCCTCGATCAGCGTCGCACGATGTTCCGCGCCGTCAGATTGCCCGTGGCCCCGTCGCCGTCGTCCGCGCTGGACCCGAACGGCCAGCCCCGGTCGTCGCCGCAGTAGCGTCGTCCGCCCTCGCGCGACCCGATCACCACCGCGCGCGGCCTCAGCCAGCCCGCGCCGGTGAACAGATTGTCCGTAATCTGATTATAGGACGGCGTCTGGTGGCGGATGACGCCGTCCTCGCCGCAGTTGCGGTACAGAAACACCCCGCCCTTGCCGTGCAACGCCAGCCGGTTGCCGACGATGCGGTTGGCGCCCGCCCCGTCCACCGCGATCTGCTCGCGTCCGGTGCGGATATCGAAATCGTTGTCCTGGATCAGCGCGCCTGCGCTCTCGGCGTCCAGATAGATGGCGGTGGCGGTCGAGCGCCCCGTAAAGCGGGATCGCGTCACCGTGGTGCGCGTCACCCCGGGTCCGACATACAGGGGAATGGTCCCCACGCCCTCGAACCGGACCCGGTCCAGGGTGACGCGGATCGGCGCAGCGGACTGGGCCGCTTGCGTGTGTCCGGCGGTGCGTGACGAGGCCAGCAGGTCGCGCATCGACCCGCCCGCCCCCATGCCCCAGATCCGCACATTGCCGACGACGGTGCAGTTTCGGATCGTCACATCGACCGGCCGCGACCACCGATCGCCCTCGCGGCGAGACCAGACGGCGAGGGTCGGGGCGGCGGTCGTCGCCGGGCCCGGCGCGCGGATGGATCCGCCTCCGCAATCCAGTGAGGCCCCTGAGCCTTCCGCGCCCTCGATCATTACGCGGCGGCGGATATCGACGCCCGACAGGTCGGCTTGGCATGTCAGGCGATAGGGCTGCGTCGACGGCGTCGTCAGCGCCGCGACCTCTTGCGGCGTGCACGGCCGGTCGGCCGGGGCCTGAAAGGTCAGCAAGGCCAGGGCCAGCGCCGCCGTCATATCAGGGCAGCGGGATCGCCAGGGCCGCGCGCTCGGCCGCGCAGCCGGGATTGGTCAGGCCGCTGCGGCGCGCGGCCGCCAGCTCGGCCCTCGCCGCCGCCATGTCCGCCTGGAAGGCCGGGGTGGCGACGACCCTGGCCGCAACATCCCGCCCGATCCGTTCGCCGACCGCGACATCGGTCGGATAGTGCATAGCGCAAATCAGGCGGCTGACCCCGATCTCGTAGCCGATCCGGCGCACGGCCTCGGCCCGGTCCGGCTCCAGCGCCGCAAAGGCCTCGCCATAGGCCGTCGCGACCGCTGCGCTGCCGGACGGATAGGAGGCGCTGCGTCTCGCCGCCGGCGTCAGGGTCTGGCAGGCGCGCCGGTTGGGATCTTCGCCGACCGGCCGCAGCCGCGCCTGGCGCGCCTTGACGCGTTCGGCCGCACTGTTCGCATCATGGAAGATCCGCGCCATCACGCGGTCCAGCGCCGGCGTCTCGGCCGACCCCAGCCGCACGCCCAAGGCGCAGTCGAAATGTTGTAAGGCCAGGGGCGGGCGCAGCTCGGCATGGGCGGTCGCCAGCAGCCATCGGTCGCCGTCTTCCAGCGCTGCAAACCGCGCCGAAGCCGCCTTGTCCGCCAGGTCTGCGACGGACCCCGGGGCCGGCGCCGGCGGGACCGCATCCGTCAATTGGGCGATCGCTTCATCGCTGAGGAAGCCCGCCGTCGGCATCGCGCCGTCCGGCTTGGGTGCGCCGGCGCACCCCACGGCCAGCAGCACCGCCGTCGCCGCGCCCCAGGCGGCGACCCGCCTCACTGACCGGCGCTCCAGCCCAGCTGGACCGAGGTCTGGCCGGTCTCGGTCGGCGTGGCGACGACCTGCAGCGAGGCGCCGTTCACCGCGTCCGCCGCCGCGCCATAGGCGCGCGTGTCGCCCTGGTTCATTCCGGCGACGGACCGCAGGCCCGCCTTCTCGGCGCGCTCGCGATAGAAGGCGACGACATCGTCCGGCGAGGCGGTGGTGGTGAAGGTGATCAGGCCGCCCGGCCCGGCCTCGCCGCCAGCGGCCAGCGGCTGCCCGTCCACCTGTGCGCCGGGATAGAGGACCGCAAAGGACGGCGCGCCGTCGGCGGCGGCGAGCGCAGCCCCCCCTACGACGGCGGGGGCTTCAGCTGCTGGAGGCGTCGCATCGGCGGTGACCGGCGCCGACGCTTCGGGCGCAGCCTTGGTCTCGACCGATTGGGCCGAGCGATCACATCCTGCGAGGCAAAACAGAACCAAGACGGCGGAGACCGCCAAGCGAAGCGTCATCGAGAGATCGTCCTTGGACCGAGAGGGTCAGAGCGCCACCGTGGCGCATGGTTGCGGCGGCGACAAGGCGCCCGCTCAGTCGGCGGCGTCGTCCTGATCCGCCGCGCCTTTACCGGCCGACCCTTCTTCGGCCAAACGTGCATTGATCTTGGCCGAATCCGGGTCGTCATCCGTGCCTGCTGCCGACCCGCCGCGCAGCGAGCCTGCCCGCGTGTCCGATCCCGAATCGCTGCCGTCCAGCGCGTCGATCAGCGTATCCGCCTTGTGACCCAGATCCGGCTTCTCGCCCATGTCGGCGGCTTCGCGGGCGTCGTCGCAATCCGCTTCGGGCTTGGTGGGATCGGTGTCGGTCATGACGCAGTCTCCGTTCGTCGAGATGAGTTTAAAGCGCCTGATCCGGTTGCGGTTCCAGACCCTCGCCCTTGAACCCCGAGGGACAGACCCGATCTAGGCGTCATGATCCCGTTTTCAGTTCTCGACCTCTCCCCCATCGTCGAAGGCGGCGACGCCCGACGCGGCCTGGATGAAACCCTGGCCCTGGCCCAGGCCGCCGACCGGCTCGGCTATGAGCGGTTTTGGCTGGCCGAACATCACAATATGCCCGGCATCGCCAGCGCCGCGACCGCCATCGTCATCGGCCATGTCGCGGCGGGGACCGAGCGCATCCGCGTCGGCTCCGGCGGCGTCATGCTGCCCAACCATGCGCCCCTGGTCGTCGCCGAACAGTTCGGCACGCTGGAGACCCTGTTCCCTGGCCGCATCGACCTCGGCCTGGGCCGCGCGCCCGGCACGGACGGTGCCACCGCTCGTGCGCTGCGGCGCTATTTCGAAGGCGCAGACCAGTTCCCGCGCGATGTGGTCGAGCTGATCCACTGGTTCGAGCCGGCGTCGGAGAACCAGCCCGTCCGCGCCGTCCCGGGCGCCGGCCTGCGCGTACCGATCTGGCTTCTGGGCTCCAGCCTATTTAGCGCCCAGCTCGCCGGCCAGCTCGGCCTGGCCTACGCCTTCGCCAGCCATTTCGCACCCGAACTGCTGCTGGAGGCCCTGGCCCTGTATCGCCGCGAGTTCGTCTCCTCGGACCGCCTGGCCAAGCCCCACGCCATGGCCGCGATCAATGTCTTCGCCGCCGACACGGACGCCGAGGGCGTGCGCCTGTCCACCTCGATGCAGCAGAGCTTCGCCCGCCTCTCGACCGGGAGGCCGGGTAAGCTGCCACCGCCGGTCGATGACATCGCCGCGATCCTGACGCCGCAGCAGATCGCCGGCGCCAAGGGCCGGCTGCTCTATTCCGCCATCGGCGGCCCGGAGACCATCAAACGCCAACTGGCCGACTTCATCGCCCTGACCGGCGTGGACGAGCTGATGGTCACCGGCATGATGTTCGACAACGCCGCCCGCATCCGCAGCCTGGAGATCGTGGCCGAGGCGCGTGATCAGATGGCGACGAAGCAGGCGGCCTAAAGGCCGTTCAGAAAATCCAGCAGCAGACGGTTGATCTCGTCCGCCCGTTCCTGCTGGATCCAGTGGCCCGCGCCCGGCACGACGACCGAGCGGATCAGGTTCGGCGCCCAGTCCTTCAGGCCCGCCTCGTGCGCGCCGGCGTAGTGGCGCACTGGATCGTCCTCGCCGACGATGAACAGGGCGGGCACGGTGATCTTCTGGTCCTGCACGAAGGCCGTCAGCGACCAGTTCAGGTCCATCGCCCGATACCAGTTCAGGGGTCCTTCGAACCCGCCCGCCGAAAAGCCGTGCACATATTCGTCGAAATGCGCCTCGCTCATCCATGGCGGCAGGGTCGCGTCGTCGGCGATGGTGTCGAGCAGAGCCACGCCTTCGGGCATGAAGCCGGTCGATCTGCGATCGGCGGGGGTCGCGCCGTCATAGGCGTAAAACAGTTTCCTCAGCGCCATCGCCGGATCGGCGTCCAGCACGCGGTGCGCATCCGGCGCCTGGAAGCGGCTGATATAGAGGTCGCCCAGCCCGGCCCGTTTCGAGATGGCGGCCATGGCGGCCGTGGGCGGTCCCTTGGGTCGGCGCGGCTGGAACGGCACCGACAGGCCCGCGACCGCCGTGAACAGATCCGGCCGCAGCAGGGCGCAATGCCAGGCGACCGGCGCGCCCCAGTCATGCCCGACGACGACGCCAGGCCCCTTGCCCAGCGCGCGGATCAGATCGACCATGTCGCCGACGAGATGCAGAATGGAGTAGGCCTCCACCCCCGCCGGCTTGTCCGTCCCGCCATAGCCCCGCATGTCCGGGGCGACGACATGATAGCCCGCCTGCGAGATCGCCTGGACCTGGGCGCGCCAGCTGATCCCCAGTTCTGGGAAGCCGTGGATCAGCAGGACCAGCGGCGCGTTGTCATCCTCGAACCCGGCCTCCAGAACCTGTTGGACCAGACCGTCGGTCTTGATATGCCGGGTTCGCATCGCTTCCTCCGACGGCGTCTTCGCCGCTCATTATCGTCAGGACGGACATGACCCGCCTCGTCACTTTTGCGGACGGTACGACCGTTCCCGCCCTCGGCCAAGGCACCTGGGAGCTGGGCGACGACCCGGCCTGGCGCGATGAGGAGCAGCAGGCCCTGGCGCGCGGCATCGACCTGGGCATGACCCTGATCGACACGGCTGAACTCTATGGCGACGGCCGCTCGGAACGTCTGGTGGGCGAGGTCATCGCCGGACGCCGCGATGAGGTCTTTCTGGTCTCCAAGGTCCGGCCCGAGAACGCGTCGGAGATGAAGATGATGCTGGCCTGCGAGAAGTCGCTGGAACGGCTCGGTGTCGAGCGGCTGGACCTCTACTTGCTGCACTGGGAAGGCCATGTTCCGCTGGAAGAGACCGTCGAAGCGTTCCGCGACCTGGTCGACGAAGGGATGATCGCCCGCTGGGGCGTGTCGAACCTGGACCTGCGCGCCATGGAGCAGTTGATGGAGATCGAGGGGGGCGAGGACTGCGCCGTCAACCAGCTGCTCTATAATCTCGCCTCACGCGGGGTGGAGTTCGACCTCTTCCCGTGGATGCAGGCGCGCGACATGCCGATGATGGCCTATTCGCCGCTTGGGCGCGGCGAACTGCTGGAGCAGCCCCTGATCCGCGACATCGCCAATCGCCATTCCGCCAGCCCGGCCCAGGTGGCGCTGGCCGCCGTCCTGCGCCACGACGGCGTCATCGCCATCCCCAAGGCCAGTTCGGTTGAACACGTCGAGGCCAACGCCGACGCCCTGGACATCCAGTTCGACCTGGAAGACCTGGAACGGCTGGATGCGGCCTTCCCGCCCCCGAGACACGCCGTGCCGCTGGATATCATCTAGCCGCCGGAGACGATCGTCAGCCGCCGCGCCCGCTCACCGTCCGCATACGGAATAACCGGTCCGCGACCCCAGACCGGATCGGGCCAGAGACCGTCGTCGCGGCGGCGGCCGACCACATGGACATGCAGCTGCGCCGTCACATTGCCGATGGCGCCGACGTTCAGCTTTTCGACCGCACCCAGCCGCCGAACCAGCGCCCCGGCCCGCACCGTCTCCTCCATCAACACGGCTCGCTGTTCGACGCTCAGATCCTCCAGCTCCACTGCGCCCTCGACGCGAGGGATCAGGATCAGCCAAGGAAAGCGGGCGTCGTCCTGAAGCCGCACATGGCACAGCGGCCATTCGACAGCGGCGACCGATCCTGCCTCGAAGGCCGGAGCGACCTCGAACCCCATCAATTCAGCCCGTAGATGACGCAGGCGCTGTCGGTCATCACCTGCAAGGGCGGTTGCAGCGCCAGCCGAGCCGCCTCGATCTGGGCCTCGCTCGGCGCCCCGCCTCCGGGCGGAGGGGGCGGGGCTGGCGGCGCGGCATATTCCATGCGCGCTTCCGACCGCGACCCCGTCACCACGATGTCGTCCACCGTCGTCTCCTGCCCGCCCCCTGCGGCGTATGAAGGCCAGCCCGCCAGCACGTCCGTCTGGCAGACTCGGCCCGACGGATCGATGATCTTGACCCGGCCCAGGGTCGCGCCGGCGTTGGTCGCCGCCGCCTCGGCCCGACGTCGCGCATCCTTCATCGCCTCGGCCTGCAGATTGGCCTTCCAGCTGTTGTCGGGGTCCAGGTTGAAATTGACTTGTCCGATCGAGGTCGGACGCGAAGCCACGATGGTCGCATAGACCCGCTCGATCAGGCGCACATCGCGCACCGTCACATTGACCGAGGCGTCGGCCTGATAGCGGGCCACGCGGTCGGCGCGGGTGTTGTCGCGCATCACCCCGTTTTCGTCGCGGTACTGGTCATAGAGCGGCCGAGTGGTGACGCTGGTCTCGACGCGCACCTTGTCCGCCCCATAGGCCGACAAGGCCTGGCTCAGCGCCCGAACCTGATCGGCGGCGGCGCGCGAGGCCTCGGCGACGCTGCGGTCCACCGACTGGAAGCTGGCCGAAACGAAGGCGCGGTTGGCCTGAATCTCCACCCGCACCTGGCCGACGGAGGCGATGACCGGATCGCGCATCCACCAAGGTGCGGGAATATAGCGGTCGCCGATGGTCGCGGGCGGCGTCTGGGCCAGCACAGGCGTGGCGACCGACGCCAGCAGCAGGGCGAAAGCGAATGAACGGCGCATCGAAATCCTCCGGTTTTCGCCGGACCTTCGCAAGCCTGACCAAGGCCGTAAAGCGAGGTTCTTGCGACAGCCGCGCGAGGGGTCTAGACCGCCCGCACGATTAATCCCCTTTCGCACACGCAATAAACGGAGACATCCATGGCTCGCGCGAAGATCGCCCTTATCGGCGCCGGCATGATCGGCGGAACCCTGGCCCACGTGGCCGCGCGCGAAGCCCTGGGCGACGTGATCCTGTTCGACATCGCCGAAGGCACCCCGCAGGGCAAGGCGCTGGACATCGCCGAGGCCTCGGCCGTCTTCGGCCAGGACGTGGCCCTGAAGGGCGCCAACGACTATGCCGACATCGCGGGCGCAGACGTCTGCATCGTCACCGCCGGCGTGCCGCGCAAGCCGGGCATGAGCCGCGACGACCTGATCGGCATCAACCTGAAGGTCATGAAGGCCGTCGGCGAGGGCATCAAGGCCCACGCCCCCAACGCCTTCGTCATCTGCATCACCAACCCGCTCGACGCCATGGTCTGGGCCCTGCAGAAGTTCTCGGGCCTGCCGAAGGAGAAGGTGGTCGGCATGGCCGGCGTGCTGGACTCGGCTCGCTTCGCCTACTTCCTGGCTGAAAAGACCGGCGTGTCGGTGCAGGACATCCACGCCTGGACCCTGGGCGGTCACGGCGACGACATGGTGCCGATGGTGCGCCACTCGACCGTCGGCGGCCTGCCCCTGCCGGACGCCGTCGCCGCCGGCTTCCTGTCGCAGGACGAACTGGACGCTATCGTCGAGCGCACCCGCAAGGGCGGCGGCGAGATCGTGGCCCTGCTGAAGACCGGATCGGCCTTCTACGCCCCGGCTGAATCCGCCATCGCCATGGCCAAATCCTATCTGCTGGACCAGAAGCGCGTCCTGCCCTGCGCCGTCTGGCTGTCGGGCGAATACGGCCTGTCGGACCTCTACGTCGGCGTTCCCGCCCTGATCGGCGCCGGCGGCGTCGAGAAGATCGTCGAGTTCACGACCAACGACGAAGAAAAGGCGATGTTCGAAAAGTCCGTCGCCTCGGTCCAGGGCCTGCTGCAAGCCTGCAAGGACATCGATTCCTCGCTGGCTTAAGCCGCGCGGCCATCGAATGACGAAGGGCCTGCGGAGCGATCCGCAGGCCCTTTTTCTTTTCCCTTCTCCCGTTGGGACAGGGACATCATTGCGGCGGGACGTAGCCCATGCCTGCCGCAAACTTGGGCAGCAGTTGCAGCCAGACCGTCAGCGGGTCCGCCAGTTGCGTCACGCCTTCGCCCGACAGCACGACGACATCGTACTGCACCGTCGCGGTCGGCGTTTCGGCCGCGGTGTGGAAGGCTTTCAGATAGCGGTTGTCGCGGTTCCAGGCGTTGACCTTGTCCAGCGTCACGCCGGCGCCCGGCACAACGGCGCTGAACTGAACCTCGCCGCAGCCAGACGCCTCGCAGCCATAGAAGAAGACCGCCCAGGTCAGGCCCGCATTGGTCACTGTGAAGAAGGTCAGGCCGTTCTCGGTCTGCACAGGCCCGACCCGCCCGCCCAGCCCGGTGATCCACGTCGCGACCTCGGCCGGCGTCAGCCCGCGACTGGCCGCAGCCGGCGCCGTTTGGGCGAACGCTCCTCCCGCCGTCAGCGGCGATAAGGTCAACGAAAGGGCGGCAGCGAGGGCGAGACGGCGCATGGAAACACTCCGAGGGTCAGCCCTACCCTAGCCGTCAGTCGCGGACGTGCGCCAGCCAGTCCTTGCTCTGCATTTCATTGAAGCGCGACACGGTGCGCTCGAACTCGAACGCCCCCACTCCTTCGGTATAGAGGGCCTCCGGCTTGGCCGCCGCCAGCACGATCAGCTTGGTCTTGGCCTCATAGAGCGCGTCCACCAGGGTCACCAGACGCCGCGCCTCGTGGTGGTTGGCCGAACTCAGGATCGGCACGTCCTCCAGGAACAGGGTGTGGAACCGCTGGGCGATGGCCAGATAGTCCTGCGGCCCCAGCGGCCTGGCGCACAGGTCATTAAACGTCGCCCGCGCCATCGACCCGACGGTGCGCTCCACCACCACATCGCGGCCCAACACGCTCAGGTGCGCCGGCTCTTCTGGTTCGCCCCCCTTCAGCTCGCGCCATAACGCCTCGAACGCCGCGCGGTCGTCCGGCGTGTGCCAGACCTGGGCCGAGGTCATCCGATCCAGCCGCCAGTCCCGCGCCCCGGCCGTCTCCACGACCACGCAGCGCTCGCGGATGATGTCGATGAAGGGCAGGAAGAGCTGACGATTGATGCCGTTCTTGTAGAGGTCCTCCGGCGCGCGGTTCGAGGTGATGGCCAGCACCACCCGATCCTCGAACAGCGCTTCGAACAACCGGCCGAGGATCATGGCGTCGGCGATGTCGGTGACCTGCAGTTCGTCGAAACACAGCAGCCGGGCTTCCGACGCGATCAGCTTGGCGATCGGCGGGATGGGGTCGTCGCCCTTATGGGTGCCGAACACGGCCTTGCGAGCCTTCGCATCCCCCTCGCGCCACTGTCTCACCAGATCGTGGATCCGGGCCATGAAGGCGTGAAAGTGGGCGCGCGTCTTTCGCGGCTCGGGCGTCGCCGAATAGAACAGGTCCATCAGCATCGACTTGCCGCGTCCGGGCGGGCCGTAGAGATAGACGCCCCGCACCTCCGGCGCCTTGCCGAACAGGCCGCGTTTGGCCAGATCGACCTCCAGCCGCTCCAGCGCCGTGATCACGCTCTCCTGCGCTGGATCGGGCGTCAGCACGCCCTCTTCCACGCGGATGTCGTAGGCGTTGCGGATACGGGAGGTCATGGGAGGACTGCTTAAAGCCCGGCACAGTGAAAAGCGATTGCTTCGCGGCCGCGAACGCCTAAATGCACAGCACACACCAAACCGCGCTCAAGCAGCAAGGCTCCGCTGAGCCGAGCGGTAGCGCGTCCGAAGGACCAAGCATCATGGGTTATCGCGTCGCCATCGTCGGAGCCACGGGCAATGTGGGCCGCGAAATGCTGAACATCCTCGAGGAGCTGGAATTCCCCGTCGATGAAATCCACGCCATCGCCTCGCGCAAGTCTAAGGGCGTCGAGGTCTCCTTCGGCGACAAGACCGTCAAATGCCAGGACATCGAGCAGTTCGACTTCTCAAAGGTCGATATCGTACTGATGTCCGCCGGCGGCGCGGTGTCCAAGGAATGGTCCGAAAAGATCGGCAAGGCCGGTCCTATCGTGATCGACAACTCCTCGGCCTTCCGCAAGGACCCCGATGTGCCGCTGATCGTGCCCGAGGTGAACCCGGACGCCATCAAGGACGCGACCAAGAAGAACATCATCGCCAACCCCAACTGCTCGACCATCCAGCTGGTGACGGCGCTGAAGCCGCTGCACGATGCGGCCAAGATCAAGCGGGTGGTGGTCTCGACCTATCAGTCGGTGTCCGGCGCCGGCAAGGAAGGCATGGACGAGCTGTGGAACCAGACCAAGGCCATCTACGGCTTGGGCGACGCCACGCCCAAGAAGTTCCCCAAACAGATCGCCTTCAACGTCATCCCCTACATCGGTTCCTTCCTCGAAGACGGCTCCACCGACGAGGAGAAGAAGATGTCGGATGAGACGCACAAGATGCTGGACCCCGACATCCAGGTCACTGTCACCTGCGTGCGCGTGCCGGTCTTCGTGGGTCACTCCGAGGCCGTGAACGTCCAGTTCGACCGCCCCATCGAACCCGACGAGGCCCGCGCCATCCTGCGCGAGGCGCCGGGCGTGCTGGTCATCGATAAGCAGGAGCACGACGGCTACATCACCCCCGTCGACGCGGCCAGCGAACACGCCGTCTATGTCAGCCGCATCCGCAAAGACACGACCGTCGAGAACGGCCTGAACCTTTGGGTCGTGTCCGACAACCTGCGCAAGGGCGCCGCCCTCAACGCGGTGCAGATCGCCCAGCTGCTGGACGAGACTGGCGTGATCAAGTCGTCGTCGGGATATCGTTCGATCACGGTCTGACGCTCCACCCCGTCATCCTCGGGCTTGACCCGAAGAACGGATGTTCCGCCGCTGGTGCGAACGAGCGACGCACACTCGCCCGCCGCGCCCGATCCTCGGGTCAAGCCCGAGGACGACGGCGGGGATGAAGGACCCCATGACCGCCTCCTCCTCTCCCAACGACCCCCGCGCCGTCGGTACGGCTATCGCCTGCTACACCCTGTGGGGGTTGCTGCCGCTGCTGTTCATGGCGATGGCCGCGCACGGCTTCGGCGCGCCCGAAATCCTGGCGCACCGGGCGGTCTGGTCGGTCTTCGTGGCGGGCCTGGTCCTGCTGCTGGCCGGGCAATGGGGCGAGGCGCGCCGGGTGCTGGCCACACCGCGCACCCTGGCCTGGCTGGCCCTGTCCGCGCTGCTGATCGGCACGAACTGGAGCCTCTACGTCTTCGCCACCACGCATCACGCGACGCTGGAGGCCAGCCTCGGCTACTATATCAATCCCCTGCTCAACATGGCGGCCGGCGCCGTGCTGTTCCGCGAGAAGATCGACCGCTGGAGCGCGCTCGCCATCGGTCTGGCCGCCATCGGGGTCGTGATCCAGACGATCGCCCTCGGGCATGTGCCGATTATCGGCCTGACCCTGGCCTTCACCTTCTGCGCCTATGCGGTGATCCGAAAACGCGTGCCCGCCTCGGCCCAGACCGGTCTGTTCGTGGAATGTCTGGTGCTGCTGCCCATCGGAGCGGTCTTCCTGGCCTGGTTGACCACCCACGGTCAGGCGGTCGGATTTGCGTCGCCCTCCGGCCTGATCTGGGCGCTGGTGAACGGCCCGGCGACCGTGATCCCGCTGGCGCTGTTCGCCTGGTCGGCGCGCCGCCTGCCCCTGTCCACGGTCGGTTTCATCCAGTTCCTGGCCCCAACGCTGCAGTTCGCCTGCGGCGTCGCGACCGGCGAGCCGCTGACCCTGCTGCGGATCGTCTCCTTCGTCTTCATCTGGGCCGGCGCCGGCGTCTTCGCCCTGGCCGCCTTCAATCGCAGCCGCGCCGCACGCGAGGCGTTGAAGACCACGGCGGAACCGGCGTAGCCTTCGCCCATACGGAGGCGAGGCCATGACGACCGCCCAACCGGGCCCCTGCGAAGGCGGACAGGTCCACGCCGCCGCCGAACCGGCCCATCCGCTGTCAGCGTCGCGCAAACGCTGGGTGCTGGCCGCGACGGTGCTGGGCTCCAGCCTGACCTTCATCGACGGCTCGGCCCTGGGCGTCGCCCTGCCCGCCGTGCAGCGGGATCTCGCGGCCGGCACGGCGGCGGTCCAGTGGGTGTCGAACGCCTATCTGCTGACCTTGGGCGCTCTCGTTCTGATCGGCGGCGCGGCCGGCGATCGGTTCGGACGGCGGCGGGTCTTTCTGATTGGGGTCGCGATCTTCGCCCTGGCCTCCATCGGCTGCGCCCTGGCGCCCACCGTCCAAGCCTTGGTCGCCGGCCGAGCGATCCAGGGGATCGGCGCGGCCCTGCTGACGCCCGGCGCCCTGGCGGTGATCGGCGCCACCTTCCCGCCCGAGGAGCGCGGCAAGGCCTTTGGAACCTGGGCCGGGTTCGGGGCCCTGACCGGCATGGTCGGGCCGCTGATCGGCGGATGGCTGGCCGACGCCGCCGACTGGCGCGCCATCTTCTGGATCAACGTCCCGCTGGCGATCCTGACCGCCGTCGTGACCCTGGCCGCCACGCCCGAGAGCCGCGATTCCGACGCGCGCGGTCTGGATGGTCTGGGCGCGGTTCTGGCCGTCGTCGGACTGGGTGCCTTGACCTGGGCCCTGACCGCCGCGCCCGATCTGGGGTTCGCATCGCCCGTCATCCTGGCCGGGCTGGCCGTGGGCGCGGCGCTGCTGGCCGCCTTCGTCTGGGCCGAGGCGCGCCAGAGCCACCCGATGATGCCGCTGGGCCTGTTTTCGTCCTCGGTCTTCAGCGGCATCAATCTGCTGACCCTGCTGCTCTATTTCGCCCTGGGCGGGGCGATGTTCTTCCTGCCCTTTGATCTGATCCGGGTGCACGGCTGGAGCGCGACCGAGGCGGGCGCCGCCATGCTGCCCTTCGCCGCCGTCATGGGCCTGTTTTCCGGCCTCGCGGGTCGGGTCGCCGATCGGTTCGGCGCGCGTCTGTCGCTGAGCGTCGGGCCGGCCCTGGCCGGGATCGGACTGGCGCTCCTCGCCGTGCCTGCGCCGGGCGCCGGCTATGTCGATGGACCGCTGGCGGGGATGACGGTGCTGGCGATCGGCATGACCCTGGCGGTCGGCCCTCTGACGGCGACGGTGATGGGGGCGGTCAAGGCGAGCCACACCGGCGTGGCCTCGGGCGTCAACAATGCGGTGGCGCGCGTGGCCAGCCTTCTGGCTGTCGCCCTCCTTGGCCTCGTGCTGTCTGCGGTCTTCGCCGGGGTCGCCAACCTGCCTGACGCGCGCGCCCAGCTGGCCCAGGCCATGTCGGGCGCCGAGATCACGCCCGTCGTCCGCGACGCTTTCCACGCGGCGTTTCGGGCCGTGATCCTCACCTGCGCCGGCTGCGCGGGCTTGGCCGGCCTGATCGGCCTGCTGACCGCGCCCGGCCCGGTTCAGAAGGCGGCGTAAAGCGCGTCCAGCAATCGCTTGGGCCGGGGGTCGCCGATCAGGTGCGGCGACTGGCGCGTCATCACATAGGCCGCCGACAGCTTCCGCGACGGATCCGCCATGGCCATCGATCCGCCCCAGCCGTAATGGCCAAAGGCGTCGTTCGGCCCGAACACCTTGAGCCGGTCATTGCGCATCAGCCCCGCCGCCCAGCTGATCGTATAGGGCAGCACCTTGTCCGGCCCATGGATGCGCTCGCGCGTCAGCTGATCCAGCGTTCCCGCCGACAGCACCGACCGGCCGTCCAGCACGCCGTCATTGGCGACCACGCCAAGCATCTTCGCCAGCCCCAAGGCCGTGCCGTGCAGATTGGCCGAAGGGATTTCCATCTCGCGCCAGGCCGCCGAACCGCGCCCGCCCGGCGCCGAGCCACGATCCAGAAAGGCCGCCTGTTTGATCGGATCGATGGCCCCCAGGCTAGGCGCCGCTGTGGGTTTGCGCATCTGCGCCACGCGCCCGTGTTCGCTTTCGGGCAGGCCGATCCACAGGTCCAGCTCCGGGAAGTCCTGGCGCAGCGCTTGGCCCATCGTCCGTCCGGTCGCGCGGCGATAGACTTCATTGGCCAGATAGCCGACAGTGATCGGGTGATAGCCGGAAGCTGAACCCGGCGCCCACATCGGCTGCTGAGCCGCCAGACGCGACAGAACCGCGGACACATCGAACCAGATCGTTGGATCGACCGCCTCGGAAAAGCCCGGTAGCCCCGACTGGTGGCTCATCAGCTGGGCGACGGTGACCTCCGCCTTGCCCGCCGCGCCGAACTCGGGCCACAGCGAGGCGACCGGCTGGTCATAGTCGATCTGCCCGGCCTCGACCGCGCTCGCCATCAGGATGGCCATCACCGCCTTGCCGGTCGAAAACACCGAGGTCAGGGTGGCGTCGGTGAACGGCGTCGTCCTGGCCGTATCCGCATGGCCCGCCCACAGATCGACGACCGTTTCGCCCTTGACCAGCACGCTGAACCGCGCCGCCTGCTCGTTCAGCCCCTCGGGAGCGTCGGTGAAGTTGGCGGCGAACGCCTCGCGGACGGCCTCAAAACCGGGTGCGCAAACGCCGTGGATGTCGATGAGATCGGTCATGGGCCGGTCCTAGCGCGCCCACCGCCCACGAAAAAGGCCTCCCGCCGAAACGGGAGGCCTCAAATCGTTCGACCCGTTGCCAGTATCAGGCGGCGACGACCTCGGTGGCCTGTTCGGCCAGGATGGTCAGGCCTTCGCCGTTCACGTCGGCGAAACCGCCGTGAACGTCGTACTGGGTCTTTGAGCCGTTGTTATAGACGGTCACCAGACCCTCGCGCAGGGCGGTCATGAAGGGCGCGTGGTCCGGCAGAACGCCGAAGTCGCCCTCGACGCCCGGTGCATCGACCTGGTCCACGAGGCCCGAGAAGACCTCGCGTTCCGGCGAGACGAGGGAGAAGTTCAGCTTGCCGGCCATGATCAGGCTTCCGACGCCATCTTCTCGGCCTTGGCGACGGCCTCTTCGATGGAGCCGACCATGTAGAAGGCGGCTTCCGGCAGGTGGTCGTATTCACCGGCGACGATGCCCTTGAACGAGCGGATCGTGTCGGCCAGCTCGACGAACTTGCCGGGCGAGTTGGTGAACTGTTCGGCCACGAAGAAGGGCTGAGACAGGAAGCGCTGGATCTTGCGGGCGCGCGAGACGACCAGCTTGTCCTCTTCCGACAGCTCGTCCATGCCCAGGATGGCGATGATGTCCTTCAGGCCCTTGTACTGCTGCAGCACTTCCTGAACCGAACGGGCGACGTTGTAGTGTTCGTCGCCGATGACCAGCGGGTCCATGATCCGCGAGGTCGAGTCCAGCGGGTCAACGGCCGGGAAGATGGCTTGGGCGGCGATGTCGCGGCTCAGAACCGTCGTCGCGTCCAAGTGGGCGAACGAGGCGGCGGGCGCCGGGTCGGTCAGGTCGTCGGCGGGCACGTAGATGGCCTGGACCGAGGTGATCGAACCCTTCTTGGTCGAGGTGATGCGCTCCTGCAGGTTGCCCATCTCGGTGGCCAGCGTCGGCTGATAGCCCACGGCCGAGGGGATGCGGCCCAGCAGAGCCGACACTTCCGAACCGGCTTGCGTGAAGCGGAAGATGTTGTCGACGAACAGCAGCACGTCCTTGCCTTCTTCGTCACGGAAGTATTCCGCGATCGACAGGCCGGTCAGGGCGACGCGAGCGCGGGCGCCGGGGGGCTCGTTCATCTGGCCGTAGACCAGGGCGCACTTGGAGCCCTCGGTCGAGCCGCCGTTCTTGGACGGGTCCACGTTCACGTTGGACTCGATCATCTCGTGATACAGGTCGTTGCCTTCGCGGGTGCGCTCGCCCACGCCGGCCAGAACCGAATAACCGCCGTACGCCTTGGCGATGTTGTTGATCAGCTCCTGCATGGTCACGGTCTTGCCCACGCCGGCGCCGCCGAACAGGCCGATCTTGCCGCCCTTGGTGTAGGGGCACATCAGGTCGATGACCTTGATGCCCGTGACCAGGATTTCCGACGAGGTCGACTGCTCTTCGAAGCTGGGCGCTTCCTTGTGGATCGGGCGGTATTCGGTGGTGGCGATCGGGCCGGCTTCGTCGATCGGCTGGCCGACGACGTTCATGATGCGGCCCAGGGTGCCGGGGCCGACCGGCGCCTGGATCGACGATCCGGTGTCGGTCACGGGCTGGCCGCGCGTCAGGCCTTCGGTCGTGTCCATCGAGATGGCGCGGACCATGTTCTCACCCAGGTGCTGGGCGACTTCCAGAACCAGAGTGAAAGGCTCGCCCGTCTTCTGGTCGATGTTCTGGGTGTGCAGGGCGTTGAGGATCGCCGGCAGGTGGCCGTCGAACTCGACGTCGACGACGGCGCCGATGACCTGGGCGATCTTGCCCGTGCCGGCGGCGTTGACGGGAGCGGCGTCCGGAGCGGCCTTCTTGACGGCGGGCTTGCGGGCTGCGGGTTTCTTGGCGGCGACGGTGTCGGTCATGGTCAGGGTCCGTATCGGAATGTCTGTTCGGTCGGGATCAGAGGGCTTCGGCGCCGGCGATGATCTCGATCAGCTCGGTGGTGATCTGGGCTTGGCGCTTGCGGTTGTATTGCAGCGTCAGGGCGTTGATGAGGTCGCCCGCATTGCGCGTGGCGTTGTCCATCGCCGCCATCTGCGAGCCGAAGAAGCCGGCCTGGTTCTCATACAGCGCGGCCAGGATCTGGGTCGTCAGCGCGCGCGGCAGCAGGGTTTCCAGGATTTCCTCTTCCGAGGGCTCGTACTCATAGACCGCGCCGTTCAGGTCGATCGGCTGGGCGTCACCCTCGACCACGGCCGGGATCAGCTGCTTGGCCGTCGGGACCTGTTGGATCACCGACTTGAACTGGCTGTAGAACAGGGTGACCACATCGGCCTGACCCTCTTCGAACGCCGTGGCGATCATCTCGGCGACCGGCTGGGCCGACGGCAGGCCGATCGTCTTGTGGTCCGACAGTTCGAAGGTGTGGACCACCTTGTCGCCGTACAGACGCGCCAGCTGATCGCGCGACTTCTTGCCGACGGCGATGATCTTTACATCCTTGCCGGCGTTGATCAGGCTGTTGATCCGCTCGCGCGCGGCGCGGATGACGTTGGTCGAGAAACCGCCCGCCAGACCCTTGTCCGCTGTCGCCACGACGATCAGGTGGCGCTGATCCTGGCCCGTGCCCGATAGCATCTTGGGCGCGTCGGCGCCCGAGACGCCGGCGGCCAGATTGGCGATGACTGAGGCCATCTTCTGCGCATAGGGCCGGGCGCTTTCGGCCTGGTCCTGGGCGCGCTTCAGCTTGGCCGCGGCGACCATCTGCATGGCTTTCGTGATCTTCTGCGTGGCTTTCACGCTTCCGATCCGATTGCGCATTTCCTTGAGGCTGGCCATCCGGCGCTTACTCTCTCAGCTTACCAGACGGGTTCAGGCGAAGGTCTTGACGAAGGCGGCCAGGATGTCCTTCAGCTCGGCTTCGAGGTCCGAGGTCAGGTCCTTCTTGGTGCGGATGCCTTCAAGCAAGGAGGCGTGGTTCGCATGGATGCGCGCCAGCAGCTCCTTCTCGAAGCGGCCCACGTCGCCGACGGCGATGCCATCGATGTAACCGCGCGTGCCGGCGTAAACCGAGACGACCTGCTCTTCCATCGCCAGCGGCGAATACTGCGGCTGCTTCAGCAGTTCCGTCAGACGGGCGCCGCGCGCCAGCAGCTTCTGGGTCGAGGCGTCCAGGTCCGAGCCGAACTTGGCGAAGGCGGCCATCTCGCGATACTGGGCCAGCTCACCCTTGATCGAACCGGCGACCTTCTTCATCGCCTTGGTCTGGGCCGACGAGCCGACGCGCGACACCGAGATGCCGACGTTCACGGCCGGACGGATGCCCTGATAGAACAGGTCCGATTCCAGGAAGATCTGACCGTCGGTGATCGAGATCACGTTGGTCGGGATGTAGGCCGAGACGTCGTTGGCCTGGGTTTCGATGATCGGCAGGGCGGTCATCGAACCCGAACCGTAATCCTCGTTCAGCTTGGCCGAACGCTCCAGCAGGCGGCTGTGCAGATAGAAGACGTCGCCGGGATAGGCTTCACGGCCGGGCGGACGGCGAAGCAGCAGCGACATCTGGCGATACGCAACAGCCTGTTTCGACAGGTCGTCATAGACGATCAAGGCATGCATGCCGTTGTCGCGGAAGAACTCGCCCATGGCGGTACCGGCGAACGGGGCCAGGAACTGCAACGGGGCCGGTTCCGACGCCGTCGCGGCGACAACGATCGTGTATTCCAGCGCGCCCGACTCTTCGAGGGTCTTGACGATCTGGGCGACGGTCGAACGCTTTTGACCGATGGCGACGTAGATGCAGTAGAGCTTGGCGCTCTCGTCGTCGGTCTTGTTGACGTTCTTCTGGTTCAGGATGGTGTCGACGGCGACGGCGGTCTTGCCGACCTGACGGTCACCAATGATCAGCTCGCGCTGGCCGCGGCCGACGGGGATCAGGGTGTCGATAGCCTTCAGGCCGGTCTGCATCGGCTCGTGAACCGACTTGCGCGGGATGATGCCGGGCGCCTTGACGTCCACGCGGCGGCGCTCGGTGAACTGGATCGGACCCTTGCCGTCGATCGGCTCGCCCAGCGGGTTGACGACGCGGCCCAGCAGACCCTTGCCGACCGGAACGTCCACGATCTCGCCCAGGCGGCGCACGTCGTCGCCCTCGGCGATGGCGGCGTCGGCGCCGAAGATCACGGCGCCCACGTTGTCGCGCTCGAGGTTCAGGGCCATGCCCTTCACGCCGGCCTTGGTGAACTCGACCATTTCACCAGCCTGGACATTGTCCAGACCGTGGATGCGGGCGATGCCGTCGCCGACCGACAGCACGCTGCCGACGTCGGAGACATCGGCTTCGACGCCGAAGTTGGCGATCTGCGACTTGAGGATGGCCGAGATTTCAGCGGCGCGGATGTCCATGACGGGCTCTCTGTTCTTCAGTCTTCTGCGGGTGCGCCGTTCAGGCGCGCATTCTTGGTGGCGGGAGCGCGTTTAGGCGCGCTTGAGGGCGAACTTCATCTGGTCGAGCTTGGTCTTCAGCGAGGCGTCGAACAGTTTCGAGCCGACCTTGACCTTCAGGCCGCCCAGGATCGACGGATCGACGCGCGCGGTCAGTTCCGGAGCCTTGCCCAGGCTCTTGGACAGGGCGGCGGTAATGGCGGCGACCTGTTTGGCGTCCAGCGGCTGGGCCGAGACGACCTCGGCGGCGACCACGCCGGCGTGTTTGGCGTAGCGCGCCTCGAAGCCGGCGATCACGGCCGGCAGATCCTTGGCGCGATGGTTCTGACCCAGCAGACCCAGGAAGTTGGTCGTGGTCTGCTCGAACTTGGCCTTGGCGGCGATAGCCACCAGACCCTTGGCCTGGTCCGGCGCGGCGATGACGGGCGAGGTGGCCAGGCGACGCAGATCGGCGCTTTCGGTCCAGGCCGCCCTCAGCGACTTCAGGTCGGCGCGGACGGCGTCCAGGCGGCCGGTTTCCAGCGCCAGGTCGAACAGCGCCTGTGCGTAGCGATCGCCGACTTCCGTCGTTCTGAAATCATCAGCCACTGATTAGGGTCCGAGGTCGTTGTGTCAGGGTCGCAACCGACTGCGAGGCTCGCAACGGTCAAAAGCTTGAAATGCTTACGGAAAGCACGACGGAGGCCGTATCCGTAAATACGCCCCCTTCAAGCCGGGCGCCTGATAGCACGGGGTTTCGCCGCTCGCAACATTGCGTGAAGGCGCACCGATGCCGCAGGGGACCGACGAGGTATCTCGTCTCCTCCCCACGCGTGGGGAGGGGGACCGCGAAGCGGTGGAGGGGTTCTTCAAGTCCCACGGGCGCCGGGGATGCGAAGGAGAGCCCCTCCGTCTCTTCGCTGCGCTTCGAGCCACCTCCCCACGGATGGGGCGGAGACGATACTTAGCCATCGCAATGCCGCTGGTCCATTTCCTGCGACTTCAAACGCTTGCCGATTTATGTGCGCCTTTTCCCGTCCACGGGGTCAAACAGCGCCATAATGCACCCGTCTCGTCGCATGGAGGGCTCGTAAGGCCTGCGACCTTGCGGCGGCGAGAGCGGATGGAACGGGAGCGGGTCTGAAACGGCTCGCGCCGACAGCGACTCATGGAGCGGTGTCGGAGGGTCGAGGGGGATACTCGATCGCACTCGGGCCGGTCCTCGCAGGGACCGCCGACCCGTCGCAGGCTTATGGGGTTAGGCGATAAGACCGCCACCGCTCGGCGCCCCGAGCTTGCAGGCCAACCTTCCGCGCGGAGCGTCACACCCTTCGTCGAAACGGTAATTACAAACTCACACTCCGGGCGAAGGCCCGGCGCTCCGCCCAGCCCTCCACCAACTTCGCTGCGATGGCGCGAAGGCGCCGTCGCGTGTCCAGTCGCCTCCCCGACAGACAGGGGGGTGCGACCATGACGCCGCACCCCATCGCTTGATCGGAACCTGCGTCGGCCCTAGCGCTTTCCGCTCAAGCTTTATCCTCCACCAGGAAACCCCATGCTCGACAGCATAACCCCCCTGCTCTCCGATCCGGCCGCCTGGGCCGCATTGGTGACCCTCATCGTGATGGAGGTCGTCCTCGGCATCGACAACCTGATCTTCATCTCGATTCTGTCGAACAAACTGCCCGAGCATCAGCGGCAGAAGGTGCGGCGCATCGGTATCGGCCTGGCGCTGATCATGCGTCTGGCCCTGCTGTCGATCATCGCCTGGCTGGTCGGTCTGGTGCAGCCGGTCTTCACCGTCATGGGCAATGAATTCTCGTGGAAGGACCTGATCCTGATCGCGGGCGGTCTGTTCCTGGTCTGGAAGGCGACCAAGGAAATCCACCACACGGTCGATCCCACCCCCAGCCACGATGTCATGGACAAGAAGGACGTGGTCATCGCCAACGCGGGCGCGGCCATCTTCCAGATCATCCTGTTGGACATCGTCTTCTCGATCGACTCGATCCTGACCGCCGTCGGCATGACCGAGCACCTGCCGATCATGGTCGTCGCCGTTCTGGTCGCCGTGACCGTCATGCTGCTGGCCGCCGACCCCCTGGCCAACTTCATCAACAAGAACCCCAGCGTCGTCATGCTGGCGCTCGGCTTCCTTCTGATGATCGGCATGGTGTTGATCGCCGACGGCTTCGGCTATCATGTGCCCAAGGGCTACATCTATGCGGCCATGGCCTTCTCGGCCGGTGTTGAGGCGTTGAACATGCTGGGTCGCAAATCCGCATCCAAGAAGGAAAAGGCCGAACTGGCCCGCAGCGAGGCGAACGCCGCCGAGGCCCGCGCCCAGAAGGCCGAGGCCGAAGCCGCCGCCGAGCGGGGCTGAGGGTCATGATGCGCCTGTCGTCCCGGCTCGCCGGCCTTGCCGCCGGCCTGCTGTTGACGACAGGCGTCGCCCTGCCGGTCAGGGCCGAAGTGCCGGTCCAGTCCTACGAGGTCGTGCGAGCTTATCCGCACGACACGGGGGCCTTCACCGAAGGCCTCTTCTTCCACGACGGCGGTCTTTACGAGAGCACAGGCCTTTATCCGTCCTTCATCCGCAAGGTCGATCTGGAGACCGGCCGCGTGGAGCGTCAGCGCGACCTGCCGACCATCTATTTCGGCGAGGGTATGACCACGCTGAACGGCAAGCTCTACAGCCTGACCTGGCGCAACCACATCGGCTTCATCTGGAAGCTGGACGATTTCTCGCCTCTGGGCGGCTTTTCCTATCCGGGCGAGGGCTGGGCCCTGACCACCGACGGCCGCCGTCTGATCATGAGCGACGGCACCGATCAGTTGCGCTTCCTCGATCCCGAGACCCTGGCCGAGACGGGCCGCGTCTCCGTCACCGCCGACGGTCGGCCGCTGGATCAGATTAACGAGCTGGAATGGATCGACGGCGAGGTCTTCGCCAATATCTGGCAGGACAACCGCATCGCGCGCATCGATCCCGAGACCGGCGTGGTCAAGGCCTTCATCGATCTGACCGCCCTGGTCCCCAAGGGCGCGAACCTCGACCCCAACGACGACGTCCTGAACGGCATCGCCTGGGATGCGACGGGCAAGCGCCTGTTCGTCACCGGCAAACGCTGGCCGCAGCTGTTCGAGATCAAGCTGCGCTGATCCGCACGAAGAAAAGGCCGGACACTGCGACGCGCCCGGCCCTCTTTTTTTAGCCTCTGCCCCGGCTCAACCGTGCAGGTCGAACCGATCCAGCTCCATCACCTTGGTCCAGGCCGCCACGAAGTCCGAGACGAGCTTCCGTTCGGCGTCGGCCCCGGCATAGACCTCGGCCAGCGCGCGCAGTACGGCGTTGGAGCCGAACACCAGATCGACGCGTGTGCCGGTCCACTTGGCTTCGCCCGTCTTGCGGTCGCGGCCTTCGAAGACGTCCTTGGCCTCCGAGGTCGCCGCCCACTTCACGTCCATGTCCAGCAGGTTGACGAAGACATCGTTGGACAGCACGCCCGGCCGCTCAGTCAGCACGCCGTGCGTCGCGCCGCCCGTATTGATGTTGATCGCTCGCAGGCCGCCGATCAGCACCGTCATCTCCGGCGCCGTCAGCGTCAGCCGCTGCGCCTGATCGATCAGCAGCGACTCGGCCGGCACCGCATAGCGGGCCTTCTGGAAGTTGCGGAAGCCGTCGGCGACCGGTTCCAGATAGCCGAAGGATTCGACATCCGTGTCCGCCTGGCTGGCGTCCGTCCGGCCGGGCGTGAACGGCACGCTGGCGTCGTGGCCCGCCGCCTTGGCCGCCTGCTCGACGCCCGCATTACCGGCCAGCACGATCAGGTCGGCCAGTGACACCTTCTTGCCGCCCGTCTGCGCCTGGTTGAACTCGGTCTGGATGCGCTCCAGCGTCTTCAACACCCGGTCCAGCTGTTCGGGCTGGTTGACGGCCCAATCCTTCTGCGGCGCCAGGCGAATGCGGGCGCCGTTGGCCCCGCCCCGCTTGTCACCGCCGCGGAAGGTCGAGGCCGAGGCCCAGGCTGTGCCCACCAGTTCGGCGGCGCTTAGGCCCGAGTCCAGCACCTTGGCCTTCAGACCCGCCGCGTCCGTCGCGTCGATCAGCGGGTGATCGACCTCCGGCACCGGATCCTGCCACAACAGGACTTCGCTCGGGACTTCCGGCCCGACATAGCGCGAACGCGGCCCCAGATCGCGGTGCGTCAGCTTGAACCAGGCCCGCGCAAAGGCGTCCGCAAAGGCCTGCGGATCGTTCAGGAAACGTCGCGAGATCTTCTCGTATTCCGGGTCGAACCGCATCGACAGGTCGGTCGTCAGCATGGTCGGCCGCTTCTTCTTGGCCGGATCGTGGGCGTCGGGGATGATCTCGCCCGCATCCTTGGCCACCCACTGATGCGCGCCCGCCGGGGACTTCTCCAGCTCCCAGTCGAAGCCGAACAGGTTTTCGAAATAGAAGTTGCTCCACTGGGCCGGCGTCTGGGTCCAGGTGACTTCCAGGCCGCTGGTGATGGCGTCGGCGCCGTGCCCCGTGCCGAAGCTGGAGGTCCAGCCCAGGCCTTGCGCCTCCAGGCCGTCGCCTTCCGGCTCTGCGCCAACGTGGTCGGCCGGGCCCGCGCCGTGCGTCTTGCCGAAGGTATGGCCGCCCGCGATCAGGGCGACCGTCTCCTCGTCGTTCATCGCCATCCGGGCGAAGGTGTCGCGGATGTCGCGCGCCGCCGCGATCGGGTCGGGATTGCCGTCCGGCCCCTCCGGATTGACGTAGATCAGGCCCATCTGCACGGCGGCCAGCGGGTTCTCCAGATCGCGCGAATGCTTGTCGCCGTCCGCATTGTCATCGCTGACCAGCACGGCCTCGTCGCCCGGCTTCACCACCCCGTCCGAGCCGTGGGCATAGCGTTCGTCGCCGCCCAGCCAGGTCGTTTCGCGACCCCAATAGACGTCCTGATCCGGCTCCCAGGTATCGGCGCGGCCGCCCGAGAAGCCGAAGGTGCGGAAACCCATCGTCTCCAGCGCGACGTTTCCGGTCAGGATCATCAGATCTGCCCAGGAGATGGCCTGGCCGTACTTCTGCTTGATCGGCCACAGCAGGCGGCGTGACTTGTCGATGTTGACGTTGTCGGGCCAGGAATTCAGCGGGGCGAACCGCTGCTGGCCCCGCCCGCCGCCGCCGCGACCATCGCCGACGCGATAGGTGCCGGCGCTGTGCCAAGCCATGCGGATGAACTGCGGGCCATAATGGCCGAAGTCCGCCGGCCACCAATCCTTGGAGTCCGTCATCAGGGCGCGCAGATCCGCCTTCAACGCCTCATAGTCCAGCTTGGAAAAGGCCTCGCGGTAGTCGAACGACTCGCCCAGCGGATCGGACTTGGTCGAATGCTGGTTCAGCAGATCGACCCGCAGCTGATTGGGCCACCAATCGCGGTTCTGAACGCCGCCGCCTGCGACCGACCTAGGCGTCCGGCCGGAAAAGGGGCATTTGGCTTCGTCGGTCATGGTGTTTTCTCCCTGCTGGTCTGGCGCACGACGGCGAGCGATTTTTCCATCGCTCTGTAGATGATGGGGTCATACGACACGGGTCAAACGGATAAAGCCAATCGATTATCCTTGGCGTCAGCATAGGACGGGCCTATTTCGCTTCCATGCTCCCCACCCTGCGTCAGCTCCAGTATCTCAAGCTTTTGGCCGAACACGGCAGCTTCTCGCGCGCCGCCGAGGCCGCCCACGTCAGCCAGCCCGCCCTCAGCGCCGGGGTGCAGGAGCTTGAGCGCATCCTGGGCGCGCCGGTGGTCGAACGCGCGCGCGGCGCCGTGATCATGACCGCCGTTGGAGCCGAGGCCGTTCGCCGCGCCGAGGACGTCCTGGCCCGCACCGAGGATCTGGTCGAGGCGGCCAAGAACGCCGGGCGTCTGCTGTCCGGCCGATTCCGCCTCGGCGTGATTCCGACCGTGGCCCCCTTCCTGCTGCCCGCCAAGCTCCCGTCGGTGAAGGCCGCCTATCCCAGCCTGAAGCTGTTCATTCGCGAGGATCTGACGCCCCGGCTGATCGCGGCACTGAAGGCGGGTCAGATCGACGCCGCCGTCATCGCCCTGCCCTATGATGCGCCAGGCATCGCCCACGCCCGCATCGGCGATGATGAGATCATGGCTGCCGCCCCCGCCGACCATGCCTTGGCCGCACCCGGCCCCATCCGCCCCGGCTCGCTGCGGGCCGAGGATTTGATCCTGCTGGAGGACGGCCATTGCCTGCGCGACCACGCTCTGGCGGCGCTGGACATCGAGGCCCCGCGCGGCGACGACGTCTTTGCAGCCACCAGTCTGCACACTCTGGTCCAGATGGTCGGCTCGGGCCTCGGCGTCTCCTTCCTGCCGAAGATGGCGGTGCAGGCCGGTCTGGCCGACAACCCCTCCGTCGCCATTCGCGCCTTCGAAAACCAGGCCGACGGCGCCCCGCCCCATCGCGAGATCGTCGTCGCTTGGCGCGCCGGCTCCAGCCGCGCCGCCGAGGCCCGGCTGCTGGCCGAGGCCCTGAAGCTAGAGTGAAGCTTGAATGAAACTGGGCTGACACTCGACTGATCGATTGACCTGAGCGCCGAACAGGTCGTTTGGAAGCGGATGGCAACCGAAACCGTCTATATCGTCCAGGCCTACGTCCAGGGCCGGGGCAAGGCCCTGCGCGCAGAACCCCAGGTCGGCTGCAAAGACGCCGAAGAGGCGCGTCGCAAGGCCGAACGGCTGGCGCCGTTGCGTCTTGGCGTCGTCGCCTTCGCCGTCTCGGCCGACACCGAAATGGGCGACTACGACGAAGAGCCCACCATCCTCTTCAAGTCCGGCCAACTGCCGCCGCCGTTCAGCGATCCGGACTGACGACCAAGCAACCCGCCCCGACAGGTCGCGTTTGCTTTCCTGACAACGGATCGGCGCCGCCCCGGGCGTCCGACCGAAACTTCAGGACGCCCCATGGCCTATCGCACCCTCAATCCCTTCACCGAACAACTGGTCGAGGACTATCCGGAACACACCGACGACGCCGTCGAGGCCGCCCTGGCCAAGGCCGACGGCCTGTTCCATTCGGATTGGTCCAAGGGCGACATCCAGCCGCGCCTCGCCGTGCTGAAATCCCTGTCGGGTCTGCTGACCGAAAACCGCGACGACCTGGCCCGCACCATGGCCGAGGAGATGGGCAAGCCCCTGGCTCAGGGGCAGGGCGAGATTGATCTGTGCGCCGGCATCGCCGCCTACTATGCCGAGAAGGCCGCCGATTTCCTCAAGCCCGAAAAGATCGACAGCGAACTGGGCGAAGCCTGGGTCGAGTTTCACCCGATCGGCGTGCTGCTGGCGGTCGAGCCGTGGAACTTCCCAATCTACCAACTGATCCGCGTCGTCGCTCCCGCCATCGCGGTCGGCAATCCCGTGCTTTACAAGCACGCGGGCATCGTGCCGCGCTCCGCCGCCCGGTTCGCCGAACTGGTGCGCGAGGCCGGCGCGCCCGAGGGCTTCGTCGCCAACCTCTACATCTCCTCGGACAAGGTCGCCGAACTGATCGGCGACGACCGCATCCAGGGCGTGGCCCTGACCGGATCGGAGGGCGCCGGCGCCAAGGTCTCGGCCCGCGCCTCGGAAATGCTGAAGAAGTCCACGCTGGAACTGGGCGGCAGCGACGTCTTCGTGGTGCTGGACGACGCCGACATCGAAAAGGCGGTGGCGGCCGGGGTCGAAGGCCGCCTGTCCAACGCCGGCCAGGTCTGCACCGGCTCCAAACGCTTCATCGTTCAGAAGTTGGTTTCCGATGCCTTCATCACCGGCTTCGTCGAAGGCATGAAGAAGGCCGTCATGGGCGACCCGCTGGACGAGGCCACCGACCTGGGCCCGCTGTCGTCCGAGGATGCGCTGAAGACCCTGACCAAACAGGTGGACGAGGCGATCCAGCACGGCGCCAAGGCGGTGACCGGCGGCAAGCCCGCCGATCGCACCGGCTTCTTCTACGAGCCGACCGTCCTGACGGACGTCGCGCGCGACAACCCGGCCTTCTATCAGGAGTTCTTCGGCCCCGTAGCCCAGGTCTTCGTGGTCGAGGACGACGACGCGGTCGTGGCCCTGGCCAACGATTCCCACTTCGGCCTGGGCGGCTCGATCTTCTCGGGCGACACCGACCGCGCCCGCAAACTGGCCTCTCGCATCGAGACCGGCATGGTCTTCATCAACACCACCACGACCTCCATGCCCGAACTGCCGTTCGGCGGCGTCAAACGCTCGGGCTTCGGCCGCGAGCTGGGCGATGTGGGCATCAAGGAGTTCGTGAACCGCAAGCTGGTGGTCGTCAGCGCCGACTGACCACCGCCTTTCGGCAAACGGAAAAGGGCCGGCGGATCGCTCCGCCGGCCCTCTTTCTTGTCTGGACGAACCGCGACCTATTCGGCGGCGATCGGCGCTTCGGTTTCCGGGCCGCGCGCCAGGTTGCGCAGCACATAGGGCATGACGCCGCCGGCCAGCAGATAGTCCAGCTCGGTCTGGTTATCGATCCGGCAGCGGACCGGGAAGCGGGCCATCTTGCCGTCCGACGGGCGGAACAGCTCGACCCACAGGTCCTGACGCGGCTTCAGCTTGCCGATGTTGGCGTCCGACAGGCCGCGGATCGTGACGATCTCTTCGCCCGTCAGGCCCAGCTTCAGCCAGCCGTCCTGCTTGAACTGCAGCGGCACGACGCCCATCCCGACCAGATTCGAACGGTGGATGCGCTCGAAGCTTTCGGCGATGACGGCGCGAACGCCCAGCAGACGCGTGCCCTTCGCCGCCCAGTCGCGCGACGAGCCGGTGCCGTATTCCTTGCCGGCGAAGACGACCAGCGGGCGACCTTCCGACTGATACCGCATGGCCGCGTCGTAGATCGACATGGTGTCGCCCGACGGGAAGTGCTTGGTCACGCCGCCTTCGATCTCGGGCGTGATGCGGTTCTTGATGCGGATGTTGGCGAAGGTGCCGCGCATCATGACTTCGTGGTTGCCGCGACGGGCGCCGTAGCTGTTGAACTCGGCCGCCTCGACGCCGTGGTTGGTCAGATAGACGCCGGCGGGCGAGGTCTTCTTGATCGAACCGGCCGGGCTGATGTGGTCGGTGGTGATCGAGTCGCCGAAGATGGCCAGAACGCGGGCCTCGACCACGTCCTGAACCGGGGTCAGGTCCATCGACAGACCGTCGAAATAGGGCGGGTTGGCGACGTAGGTCGAGCTGTCGTCCCACTCATAGGTCTGACCGCCGGTGACCTTGATGGCCTGCCAGTGCTTGTCGCCCTTGAACACGTCCTTGTAGCGCTTGGCGAACATGGCCGGGGTGACGGACTTGCGCTGGATGTCGGCGATTTCCTGCGTGGTCGGCCAGACGTCCTTCAGGAAGACGTCGTTGCCCTTCTTGTCCTGACCGATCGGGTCCTTGGTGATGTCGATCCGCATCGAGCCGGCGATGGCGTAGGCCACGACCAGCGGCGGCGAGGCCAGATAGTTGGCCTGGACGTCGGGGTTCACGCGACCTTCGAAGTTGCGGTTGCCCGACAGGACCGAGGTCGCGACCAGGGCGTTGTCGTTGATCGCCTTGGAGATGGCCGGATCCAGCGGACCCGAGTTGCCGATGCAGGTAGTGCAGCCGTAGCCGACCAGGTTGAAGCCCAGGGCATCCAGGTCCTTTTGCAGGCCGGCGTCGGTCAGATAGTCGGTCACGACCTGCGATCCGGGGGCCAAGGACGTCTTGACCCAGGGCTTGGCCTTCAGGCCCAGCGCATTGGCCTTGCGCGCCACCAGACCGGCGGCGATCAGGACCGACGGGTTGGAGGTGTTGGTGCAGGAGGTGATGGCCGCGATGACCACGTCGCCGTCGCCGACGGTGAACTTCTCACCCTCGACCTCGGCGCGCGGGGCGTCGGCCGGGCGGGCGAAGACGTCGGTCAGGGCGGTTTCGAAGGCCGGGGCGGCGGTGGTCAGTTCGACGCGGTCCTGCGGACGCTTCGGGCCCGCCAGCGACGGCACGACGGTCGAGATGTCCAGTTCCAGCACGTCGGTGAAGACCGGATCTTCCGAATTCTCGTCGATCCACAGGCCTTGCGCCTTGGCGTAGGCTTCGACCAGGGCGACGCGCGCCTTGTCGCGGCCCGTGGCGGTCAGATAGCCGATGGTCGCGGCCGAGACGGGGAAGAAGCCGCAGGTGGCGCCGTATTCCGGCGCCATGTTGGCGATGGTCGCCTGGTCCTCGATGGTCATGTTCGGCAGGGCGTCGCCGAAGAATTCGACGAACTTGCCGACCACGCCCTTCTTGCGCAGCATCTGGGTGACGGTCAGCACCAGGTCGGTCGCCGTCGTGCCTTCGGGCATCGTGCCCGTCAGCTTGAAGCCGATGACCTCGGGGATCAGCATCGGAATCGGCTGGCCCAACATGGCCGCCTCGGCCTCGATGCCGCCCACGCCCCAGCCCAGGACGGCCAGGCCGTTGATCATGGTGGTGTGGCTGTCGGTGCCGACGACGGTGTCGGGATAGGCGACGGTCTTCTTGCCTTCGTCCAGGGTCCAGACGGTCTGGGCCAGGTTCTCCAGATTCACCTGGTGGCAGATGCCGGTGCCGGGCGGCACGACGCGGAAGTTGTTGAAGGCCGACGAACCCCAGCGCAGGAAGTTGTAGCGCTCGATGTTGCGCTCATACTCGCGCTCCACGTTCTGGCCGAAGGCCTTGGACGTGCCGAAGTTGTCGACCATGACCGAGTGGTCGATGACCAGATCGACCGGCACCAGCGGGTTGATCTTGGCGGCGTCGGCGCCCAGGGCGCTCATGGCGTCGCGCATGGCGGCCAGATCGACCACGGCGGGCACGCCGGTGAAGTCCTGCATCAACACGCGGGCCGGACGGAAGGCGATCTCGTGCTCGACCGAGCCCTTGTTCTCGACCCAGGCGGCGACGGCCTTCAGGTCGTCCTCGGTGACGGAAACGCCGTCCTCATTGCGCAGCAGGTTCTCCAGCAGCACCTTCATCGAGCGCGGCAGGCGGGAAATCCCGGTCAGACCGGCTTCCTCGGCGGCGGGAAGGCTGTAATAGGCGTATTTCTTACGCCCGACGGAAAGGTCCTGGCGGGTCTTGAAGCTGTCGATCGACGGCATGGAGAGTTCCTCTGGTCAGCGCCGCCCGACAATCCGGTTGCGCCTTCGCGCGGCAGACGCAGCGGCTCACAGGGCCCCTGCGCGCGCGGCGAAAGCCTGCTGCGGCGACCGTGCCTATAGCCCCGCCACGCCGCACCGTCCATGTGTCCACACCCCTGACGTGGACATTGAGAAGGGTTCGCAGATTTGGCGCAGCGGGTGAAACGCGATGATCCACACCCTCGCCCTCTCCGGCCTGACCGTCTCGCGCGGCGAGCGGCGATTGTTCGACGGTCTCGACCTGACCCTGCGCGCCGGCGAGGTGCTGGCCCTGACGGGCGCAAACGGGGCGGGCAAGACCAGCCTGCTGCGCGCGATCGCGGGCCTGTTGCGGCCCGACGCCGGGACGGTCGCCTTCCAGGACGGCGACGGCAATCGGCTGGACGAACGACAGGCGCGTGGACGCGAAACCCATTTTCTCGGTCATCTGGACGGGCTGAAAGGCGGCCGCACGGCACGCGAAGAGCTGGGGTTTCAGTGCGACTGGTTGGGCCACACCCAGTACGACGTCGACCACGCCGTCGAGGCCTTCGGTCTGAAACCTCTGCTGGACCTGGAGGTCCGGCGTCTTTCGGCCGGCCAGCGCCGTCGCCTGGCCATGGGCCGGCTGGTCGGATCGCCGCGCGCCTTGTGGCTGCTGGACGAACCGATGGCGCCGCTGGACGCCCGCTGGCGCGAAGCCTTCGCCGAGCAAATGCAGCGTCATCTGGACGCCGACGGCCTGATCGTCGCCGCCGTCCACGACCCCCTGCCGCTGCCGACCCGCGCTCTCGATCTGGGGGCGCTCAAGTGAGCCGCCGCGATGTCGATCAGGAACCCCGTCCGCCTGGCCTGCGCGGCGCGACGCGCGTGCTGCTGGAGCGCGAGCTGGATCTGGCTTGGGGCGGGGGCGGCGGCCCCTTGCTGGCCTGCGGCTTCTTCGCCTGTCTGACCGCCATACTGCCGCTGGCGGCCGGCGGCGACCCGCGCACGCTCGGCCCTGTCGCCGGCGGCGTCGCGTGGTTGGCCCTCGCCCTGGCCTCCCTGCTGTCGCTGGAGCGACTGTTCGAGCGTGACATGGAAGACGGGGCGCTGGATCTGCTGGCCCTCGGCCATCTGGCGCTGGAGCAGGTCGTCCTGATCAAGGCCCTGGCCCAGTGGATCGCCGTCGGTTTGCCGCTCGCCCTGACCGCCCCCATCGCCGCCCTGGCGCTTGGCCTGCCCGCGTCGCTGACGCCGCTGGTCGCCCTGACGGCCCTGATCGGCGGCGCGGGCTTCGCCTTCACCGGCGCGCTGGGCGCCGCCCTTGCGCTGGGCGCCAAGCGTGGCGGGCTGCTGATCGCCGTCGTCGTCCTGCCGCTGTTCATTCCCCCGGTCGTCTTCGGCGCCGGCGCCCTGGAGCGCGCCGGATCGGGCCAGCCGGTCGGCCCGGCGCTGGCCTTGCTCTGCGCCTACGTCCTGTTCGCCGCCGTCGTCGCGCCCTTCGCCGGAGCCGCCGCTGTTCGCAGCGCGCAAGGGTGAGCTTGCCCGCCGTCCATTCGTTGCGTAAGCGCTGAACCGATGTTCGGCCTGTCCAATCCGCAGCGTTTCATGGCCTTCACCGGCCCGTTGACGCCCGTTCTGTGGGGGCTCGCCGCCGTGCTGCTGGGCGTCGGCGCCTGGCTCAGCTTCACCGTTCCGGCCGATTATCAGCAGGGCGACACGGTGCGGATCATGTTCGTCCATGTCCCCGCCGCTACCCTGGGCCTGGCCGCCTATGCGGCGCTGGGCGTGTCCAGCTTCTTTGCGCTGATCTTCCGTCACGCCCTGGCCGACGCCGCCGCCCGAGCCGCCGCCCTGCCGGGCGCCGCCTTCACGGCCCTGGCCCTGTTCACCGGCTCGCTGTGGGGCCAGCCGATGTGGGGGACCTGGTGGGTGTGGGACGCGCGCCTGACCAGCGTGCTGGTGCTGTTTCTCTTCTACCTCGGCTATATGGCGCTGAGAGCCTCGATCGACGACGAGCAGAAGGCCGGGCGCGCCGCCGCCGTCCTGGGTTTGGTCGGCCTGATCAATCTGCCGATCGTGAAATTCTCGGTCGATTGGTGGAACACCCTGCATCAGCCCGCCAGCTTCCTGACGCCTGGCTCCTCGGGCCTCGACCCCGTCTATCTGCCGCCCTTCCTGACCATGCTGGCGGCCTACGGGATGCTGTTCGCGGCCCTGTGGCTGACGGCCATCCGCACCGAGATCCGCCGCCGCCGGGTCATGACCCTGCGCGCCCGTCTGGCTCAGGAGGCCTGACGCCATGCTCGACCTCGACATGACCCCTTACGCCACCTTCGTCTGGCCCGCCTGGGGCGTCAGCGCCCTGGTGCTGATCGTCCTGACCATCCGCGCCGTCGTCGCCTCCCGCAAATGGAAGCGCGAACTGGCGCGACTGGAGCCAGAGCAAACGCCCTCGTCAGAAGGGGCGGATTCCAACCGTCCTCAAGCAGCGCGAAGCGCGTTAGGACAAGAGAAATGAACCGCTGGCTGGCCCTGATCCCGCTGGCGGTCCTCGCGGCGCTGGCGGCCCTGTTCGTCGGGTGGTCGCTGAAGCGCGATCCGGCTTTCAAGCCCGACGCCCTGGTCGGCCAGACCATTCCCGAGACAGTCCTGCCCCTGCTGTCGGGCGACCAGGCGGGACCGGGCAATCTGGACCTGAAGACCGCCGGCGTCGGTCGGCCCATGCTGGTCAATGTGTTCGCCTCCTGGTGCGCGCCGTGCCGGATCGAACACCCCAAGCTGCTGGCGCTGAAGGCGCGCGGCGTCGCCGTGGTCGGCATCGCCTACAAGGACGAGCCGGTCGCCACCCGCGCCTTCCTAGACGAACTGGGCGATCCCTATTCGATGGTGCTGGTGGACCGCGAAGGTCGTGCGGGCCTCGACCTCGGCATCTCCGGCGTGCCCGAGACCTTCGCCGTCGACGCCATGGGGCGCATCACCGCCAAACAGTCCGGCCCCCTGCTAGACGACGCTGACATCGACCGACTGGTCGCCTCCATGCAGGCCCCGCCTCGTCCCGCACCGACCAAGCGGTGAGGCCGCGTTAACCCTTTTTCGAGGGTTTCCGTTAACCATGTCGGCATGAGCGCGATTCGTCCCGGCCTGCCGCTGAACACGCCCGCCCAGGGCCTTGATCTGCCGAGCGCCCGCAGCGCCCAGGCGGCCTTCTTCCGCGCTGCAATGGAGCAGACTGCGGCACCCAAGCCGCCGGTCCCGGCCGCCGCCGTCATGTCCACGATCCGAACCGCCAACCCGGCCCGGCCGGTGGAGGCGCCCCCCGCCCCGGCCCAGCGCGAGGAACCGCGGATTATGCGCCCCGGCTCCTACCTCGACATCCGGGTCTGATCAGTTCCAGCCCCGGCTGGCGATATACTGCTGCAGCGCCTCGATCCGGGTCGCGTCCGACGGGTGGGTCGAGGCGAACTGCGGCGTCTGGGTCTGACGCTGCGCCGCCATCAGCCGCCACAGCGCGACCGCCTGCGACGGCTTGAACCCGGCGCCGGCCATATAGTCCACGCCCAGACGGTCGGCCTCCAGCTCGTCGCGCCGCGAATAGGGCAGCAGAAGGCCGTATTGGGCGGCCAGACCGCCATAGGCGTTCACTGCATCTCCGTATCGACCCGCCGCCCCGCCGACAGCCGCCAGACCGACGCTGGTCACCGTCTGGTTCGAGGCGCGCTCGGCCGCATGGTTGGCGACGACGTGCCCGATTTCGTGACCGATCACGCTGGCCAGCTGGTCGTCATTCTGGACCAGGGCCAACAGGCTGGTCGTCACGCCGATCTGGCCGGACGGCAGGACGAAGGCGTTGGGGCTGGCCTCCGTGAACACCGCATAGTCCCATGTCCGATTGCCCAGACCCGCCGCTTGGACCAGACGGTCGCCGACGCGCCGGATCCGGTCGACCTGGGCGCCGGTGGTCATCACGCCTGGCTTGGCGATAGCCTCGCGCCAGGCCGCCGTCGATTGCTGCGACAGGGCGGCGTTGTCCACCAGAAGCAGCTGATTACGGCCCAAGGCTTCGTTATAGGCGCAGGCGGACAGGGCCGAGGCCGCGACGGCGGCGGCCAGGACAAGGGCGGAACGGCGGGGCAGGATCACGGGGGCGACCTCTTCGAGCAGGACGAAACAGCAAGGCAAATGGTCGCGCTGCGCCTGAGGTTCCACCGTCAATCGATCGGCGTCGCGCCCAGCATAGTCCGGCATGCCTCCGCCTCGGCCGCCAGGGCCTTGCGCTTGGCCTCCCCGAACTTCTCCAGCGTGCGATAGGGCATGGCCAGCCGCACATTGTCCCGCAGCCGGCTGCGATTGCGCTCCAGAAAGCCCCAGTACAGCCGGTTGAACGGACAGGCCGCATCGCCGCTCTTGCTCTTCACGTCATAGCGACACGCCCCGCAATAGTCGCTCATCCGGTCGATATAGGCCCCCGACGCAGCATAGGGCTTGGACCCCACGATGCCGCCGTCGGCGAACAGGGCCATGCCGCGCGTATTGGGCATCTCGACCCATTCATAGGCGTCGGCATAGACGCACATGTACCAGTCATCGACCTGATCGGGATGCACGCCCAGCAGCAAGGCCAGATTGCCCGTCACCATTAGCCGCTGGATATGGTGGGCGTAGGCGTTGTCGCGCGTGGTCTTCACCACATCGGCGACACAGGCCATGTCGGTCTCACCGGACCAGTAGAACCAGGGCAGCTTGCGGTCCGCATCCAGGAAGTTGCGCGCCCGATACTCCGGCGCCTTCAACCAGTAGATGCCGCGCACGAACTCGCGCCATCCCAGGATTTGCCGGATGAAGCCTTCGACCGCATTCAGCGGCGCCTTGCCCGCCCGATAGACCGCCTCGGCGCGCTTACAGACGTCCAGCGGGTCCAGCAGGCCCAGGTTTATCGAGGTCGAGATCAGCCCATGCCACATCCATGGCTCATTCTCCGCCATCGCGTCCTGCCAGTCCCCGAACGACGGCAGGACATCCTTCAGGAAGTGCTTCAGCGAAGCTTCCGCCTCCTGCGCCGTTGTGGCCCAGCCGAACCCGTCTAGCGAGCCGAAATGGTCGCCGAACAACCGCTCGACATCCGCCATCGCCTCGCACGCCACGGCGTTGGGCGGGATGCGCAGGCGATCGGGCGGCGTCACGCCCTTGGCCAGCTTCTTGCGGTTCTCGGCGTCATAGTTCCAGCGCCCGCCCTCCGGCTGATCGCCGTCCATCAGTATGCCCGTCGCGCGGCGCATCTCGCGATAGAAGAACTCCATGCGCAGCTGCGACTTGCCCGAGGCCCAGCGGCGAAAACGGTCGTGGCTGCTGATGAAGCGGCGATCCTCGCGAATCTCGACCGGCAGCTCCGCCCCTTCCGCAAAGGCGGCCAGATGCTCGGCCAGCCGCCACTCGCCGCATTCGGTCATCACCACCGTTTCATAAGCGCCGTCGTCCAGCGCCCGGGCCAGTTCGCCGGTGATGGAGCCGCTGTTGTCCGCATCGTCTATGCGCACATAGCGCACGTTGACGCCCCGCCCCTTCAGCCGCTCGGCGTGATTGCGCATGGCGGCGAAAACCAGGGCCAGCTTCTGCTTGTGATGCCGGACATAGGTCGCCTCGTCGCGAACCTCGGCCATCAGAACCGTATCGACGTCCGGGTTCAGATCCTTCAGCGCCGACAGGTCGTCCGACAGCTGATCACCCAGCACCAGCCTAAGCACGGACATGCGTTATTCCTATCACCGGGCCCATTTGCGAGCGAGAGACTGAAGTCGAGGACGCAGGCGCAGAAACACCCGGTACGCTCTCTCCAACGCCGCAAGGACCCAGGGGATGCGTGCGGCCAGGCCCAGCGGACGCAGCAGCGGGATGGCCCGCCACATCGCCGCAAAAGCCGCCGCACCCGACAGCAGCCTTCCGTTTTCCGTCGCGTGGAATCGCGCCAACAGCGTCTCGCGATCCAGCGGGCAGCTCGTCTGACCGTCCGACACATCGACGAAGCGGATCGCGCCGCGTCGATCCAGCCGCCGCATCAGGGCGATCTCGCGTCGGCACAGGGGACAGCCGCCATCGTACCAGACAAGCAAGGGGGTCATGACGGTCGAAGGCTCTCGGCGACGGCGAACGGGCTCGCCATCCTATACGGGCGTCCTCTACAGTCTGGATCGCAACCCGCCTCGACAGGTGTCCGATGACGATTGAACCCACCGGCCGACATCGCTTGCCGCCGCTCGCCCGCATCCTGGGTTTCGCCGGCCTGCTGCCCCAGGCGGCGGCGGTTGTCGTCCTCCTTGCAGGCGATGCTGACCAGCAGACCGCCGCCCTCGGCCTGGCCTACGCCTACGCCGCCCTGATCTTCAGCTTCTTGGGCGGCGTCTGGTGGGGACTGGCGGCCGCGACGGGCCTGAAGGCGCCCAAATGGGTCTGGATCGCGTCTGTGGCGCCCTCGCTTCTCGCACTGACGACCAGCGTCGTTTGGGCGGCGGGTTCCGACCCGGCCGCGTCTCTGATTTTGCTGGGCGTCTTCATCGCCGCCAGCGTCCTGGTCGATCTGAAGCTGAAGGCGGCCGGTCTGACGCCGGAGGGCTGGCTCGCGCTGCGGGCGCCGCTGTCGATCGGTCTGGGCGTGCTGACGCTCGTCGCCGGACTGATCTGAAAACATCTCAGGCAGCGGTCAAAAAAATCGGGGCCTGCCGCAACCGACAGGCCCCTGATTTTATTCGTCTCGACTTGGAGCGGGCGAAGAGATTCGAACTCTCGACCCCAACCTTGGCAAGGTTGTGCTCTACCACTGAGCTACGCCCGCACTCCGTAGGAGCTAGGTGCGCTCCCCGTCGAGGAGGGGGCGTATAGCGGAGGGTTGATCGGTCCTGCAAGAGAGAATTTGCAAAAAGCGATCAAGTCCCGCTCACGCCCCCCGCGCCTCAGCGCGGCGCCAGACGAATGGCGCCGTCCAGACGGATGCATTCGCCGTTGATGTAGATGTTTCGCGCCAGCTCCAGCACCAGCGACGCATAGTCGGCCGGCGTGCCCAAGCGGCTGGGGAAGGGGATGGCGGCGGCCAGGGCGTCCTGGATCTTCTGGTCCATGCCGGCCATCATCGGCGTCCACATGATCCCGGGCAGGATGGTGTTGCAGCGCACCCCTTCCTGGGCCAGATCGCGCGCGATCGGCAGGGTCATCGCATAGACGCCGCCCTTGGACGCCGAATAGGCCGCCTGGCCGATCTGGCCGTCCTGCGCCGCCACCGAGGCGGTGTTGACGATCAGGCCGCGCTCGCCATCCGCCATCGGCTCCAGCGTCACCATGCCCGCCGCCGACTGCGACAAAACGCGGAAGGTGCCGAACAGGTTGACCCGTACGGTGCGCTCGAACTGGGCCATGTCATGGGCCTTGATCTCGCCGGTGTCCTTCTTGCGCGATACGGTCTTCTGGCCTGTGGCGATGCCGGCGCAGTTGACGGTCAGACGTTCCTGGCCGTGGGCGGCGCGGGCCTTTTCGAAGGCGGCGGCGACCGAGGCGTCGTCGGTCACGTCCACCTGGCAGAAGACGCCGCCGATCTCTTTCGCGATTTCCTCGCCGCGTTCGGCGTTGAGGTCGAACAGGGCGACCTTGGCCCCCGTCGCCGCGATGGCGCGCGCGGTGCCTTCGCCCAGGCCCGAGGCGCCGCCGGTGACCACTGCGGCGATGGTGTTGTCGAGTTTCATCCTGATCGTTCCTATATTGTCGTGAACCTGAGTTTCGTTTGAGGATTTAGCGGCCATGACCGCCAAAGCCAAACCCGCCGATCCGTCGGATGTCCTGGACCCGAAAAAGGCGCTCGTGCCGTCGGTGGTGAAGATCAACGAGGCCCGCGTGGCCAAGGGCTTCTGGCCCAAGATACAGCGCACGGCCGCCCGCATTCCCTTTGCGGACCAGGCCCTGGCCGCCTGGTACGCCGCGCGCGATCCGCAGACGCCGATGGCGGCCAAGGGCATGATCTTCGCGGGCCTGGCCTATTTCGTCATGCCGGTGGACGCCATTCCCGACATCTTCGCGGGCATCGGCTATACCGACGACGCGGCCGTCATCACCGCCCTGCTGGCCCTGGTCGGCGCCAACATCAAACGCCGCCACCGCGACCAGGCCGAGGATGCGGTGCAGCGGCTGAAGGCGAAATAGCTCAGCTTACCGATTATTCAGTTGTCTGGTGACCAGGCGAGACTCAATCTTGGGCCATGTCCTTGTTGAAGCGCCTGGCGCCGTTCGTCGCCCTCACCGCATTCGGCCTGCCGCTTGCCGCCCTGGCCCAAACAAGCGCGCCGACAGCCGAAGACTTCAGGAGCGATGCCCGGTCCATCGAGGCGTTGGTCGCGGCCAACTACGCCTATCTGGATCGTTTTCCGCTTGGCCAGGCGCCCATGACTGAACGTCTGCGCGGCGAAGCTGATGTGGTTCACGACAGCACCACCCTGCTGCGCTATGCCGAACGGCGACTGGCGTTGCTGGCGGACGCCCATGTCATCACCGGCAGTTCGTTTTCCGATAGCTGGGCCATCGTGCCCAGCTACGCCGACCTCTGGGTCGAGCCGGAGGGCGACGCCTATCGCGTGACCGCCGTGCGGGAGGGATCGCCGGCCCGGGCCGCCGACGTGGCGCCGGGCGACCGGCTGGTTCGGATCGACGGCGTCCCGGTCGCCGAGGCCGTCGCCGCCTATTGGCGTGATCTGGGCCTGGAGTCGGTCGCCGACGCCGGCTACGCCGTGCGCGTCCTGGCGGCGGGACGCCGCGACCGCCCGCGCCGCCTGACGGTCCAGCGCGGCGACGGTCCGCAAAGGGAGCTGGCGCTGCCCAACCTTTATGCGGTGCCGCGCCCCGACACCGGGCCGATCACGACCACGCGCGGACGTGACGGCCTGACCATAACCTTCAACGATTCCTTGGGCGACGACCGCACCATCGCCGCCTTCGACGCCGCCATGACCCAAGCCCGCCGCAACGAGACGATAATCCTGGATTTGACCGACACCCCCAGCGGCGGCAACACGGTCGTCGCACGCGCGGTCATGGGCTGGTTCGTGAGCGAAGCCCGCCCCTATCAGGTGCACCGCCTGATGGCGGAAGAGCGCGAGACCGGCGTGGCGCGCCAGTGGATCGAAGAAGTGCTGCCCCGCCCCGGCCGCCATCACGCCGGCGCGGTTCGGGTCAAGGTCGGGCGCTGGACCGGAAGCATGGGCGAGGGCCTCGCCCTGGGTCTAGATGCCCAAGGCGCACAGGTCACAGGTTGCCCGATGGCCGGCCTTTTGGGCGCCATCTATGACTTCCGGCTCGAGCACTCAGGCCTGACCATCAAGCTGCCCGCCGAGCGGCTGTCGTCCGTATCGGGCGTCCCGCGCGAAGATTTCCGGTGCCCGGCGTCCTGATGTCTCAGCTCTCGACCGTCACCACGATCTTGCCCAGGGCCTGACGGTCGCCCAGGGCCTTGATCGCTTCGCCGGCCTTTTCCAGCGGGAAGATCTTTGAGACCCGCGGCCTGATCTTGCCGTCGGCGTACATCTGCATCAGTTCGGCCATGTTGGCGGCGTGTGCCTTGGGATCGCGCATCACCGCCGCGCCCCAGAAGACACCGATCACCGACACCGACTTCAGAAGCGTCAGGTTCAGCGGCAGGGACGGAATGCCCGCCGGGAAGCCGACCACCAGATAGCGCCCGTTCCAGTCCATGGCCCTCAGCGCCGGATCGGCGTAGTCGCCGCCGACCGCGTCATAGACCACGTCCGCCCCGTCGCGGCCGGTCGCCAGCTTGAACTCGCCGGACAGTTCTTTCTGCGCCGCCTTGTCCATCGGTCCCGACGGATAGATCAGGCCGTTGTCGGCGCCCAATTCGAGCGCGAACTCGACCTTGTCGTTGGTCGAGGCGGCGGCGACCACCTTGGCCCCCATAGCCTTGCCCAGTTCGACGGCGGCGGCGCCGACGCCCCCGGCCGCACCCAGCACCAAGAGGGTTTCGCCCGCCTTCAGCTGCGCCCGGTCCTTCAGTGCATAGTAGCTGGTGCCATAGGTCATGATCAGGGCCGCCGCCTCTTCGAAGCCCATGGCGTCGGGGATGGGGATGACCGTCTCGGCCCGCACCGCCAGCCGCTCGACCAGCCCGCCCCAGCCCGGCACGGCGATGACCCGGTCGCCCTTGCGCACGCCCTTGACGCCCTCGCCCACCGCCTCGACCACGCCGGCGACTTCAGCGCCCGGCGAGAAGGGCCGCTCGGGCCGGAACTGATATTTGTCCTCGATGATCAGGGTGTCGGGATAGTTGATCCCAACCGCCTTGACCTCGATGATCACCTCGCCCGCCTTGGGCGTCGGGTCGAGCACGTCCTCCACGACCAGGGTTTCGGGGCCACCAGGCGTGTTGGACAAAACAGCGCGCATCTTTCCTCCTTGGCCGACATGGCGCGGCCTTCATCGCGACGCTAAAGAGCGCCACGCCCGTTTGAAAGAGGCGATAAGGACAAGGCTCAGGAAGACGACATGACCGCCCTCATCCTCCACGGCGGCGCCGGCGCCCGGCGCGAACGCAACTATGACGCCGAGGTCGTGCATATGCGCCAAGTGGTCGAGGCCATGAAGGTTCGGTTGGATGCTGGCGACAGCGCCTTGGACGTCGCCACCGCCGCCGTCGTCATGCTGGAGGATTCCGGTCTTTACGTCGCGGGCAAGGGCGCCTCGCCCAATCTCGCTGGCGCCTATGAGCTGGACGCCAGCATCATGGACGGATCGACCAAACGCGCAGGCGCCGTCGCCGCCCTGCAAGGCTTCCGCAACCCCGTCGTCGCCGCGCGCGCGGTGATGGAGAAGACACCGCATATCATGCTGGCGGGCGAAGGCGCGGCCCTGTTCGCCCACGACCAGGGGCTGGAGCTCATCGCCGACGAGGCCGCCTGGTTCACCGGTGCCGGCAAGGGCGAGGACAACCATCCACCCGGCACGCTCAGCCACGGCACTGTCGGCGCCTGCGTGCTGGACAGCCAGGGCCGTCTCGCCGCCGCCACCTCGACCGCCGGCGTGTTCGGCAAGATGCCGGGCCGCGTCGGCGACACTCCGATCCCCGCCGCCGGAACCTGGGCCGACGCCCACTCCGCAACGTCCTGCACCGGCCAGGGGGAATATTTCATCCGCGTCGCCGCCTCCGCCCAGGTCGCCTGGCGCGTCGCCGCCGGCCAGACCTTGGCCCAAGCGACCCAGGCCGTGATCGACGAAATCGGATCCATGGGCGGCGACGGCGGCATGATCGCCCTGGACGCCGCCGGAAACATCGCAGCCCCCTTCAACAGCCAGGGCATGAAGCACGCCTGGCTGACGCCCGCCGGCGGGATCGGCGTCCAGGTCTTCCGCGACTAGGTCTTTGCGGACATCACGTCGGAAATGGTGGTCAGCAGCAGTTTCAGATCGACGGGCTTGCTGACCACCGCATCCATGCCCGCCGCCAGATAGCTCTCCACCTGCTCCACCATCGCATTGGCCGTCAGGGCGATGATCGGCGTGCGGACCAGCCCCTGGTCGGCCTCGCGTTGCCGGATCGTCCGTGTCGCCGTCGGACCGTCCATGTTCGGCATCTGCACATCCATCAGGATCAGGTCCCAGTCGCGCGTTTTCGTCGCTTCGACCGCCTGAAGGCCGTCGTCGACGATCTCGACCTCGATCCCGACCTGGCCCAGAAGGCCGCGGATCACCTGCTGGTTGACCGGGTGATCCTCGGCGACCAGCACCCGCAGCGCCCTCTCCGGCTCGGCGTCCGGCGCATCCTCGCTGGCCTCCACAGGTTGCGCCGGCGTCAGCGGCAGCGTGACGACGAAGATCGCCCCTTCGCCCGCTTCGCTCTCCACCTCGATCCGGCCGCCCATCAGCTCCACCAGCGTCGCCACGATCGACAGGCCCAACCCGGCCCCGTCACGCCGGTCGACGGCCGCCGCCTCGATCTGGGCGAAGCGCGTAAAGAGCTGCCCGATCTGGTCCGTCGGTATGCCCCGCCCGGTGTCCGACACTTTGAACACCACTCCGGCGTCCGTGCGCGCGACATCCAATGCCACCTGCCCCTCCGCCGTGAACTTGATGGCGTTGGACAGCAGGTTGAACAGGATCTGACGCAGCCGGACCGGATCGGCGCTGACCCATCCCAGGCCCGTCGACACGACATGGAACACCAGGCCCTTGCTTTCAGCCAATGGCCGCAGCGTCTCAGTCACCTCGTGCACCAAGGCGTCCGCATCGATGGGCTGGGGCACGATCTCCAGTTGCCCCTCTTCGATCCGCGACAGGTCCAGGATCTGGTTGATCAGGTCCAGCAGCGTGTGGGCCGACCGATCCAGAATCTCCAGTCGCGCCTTCTGCCGACCCTCCAGCGCGTCGCCCGCCATGATCTGCGCCATGCCAATGACGCCGTTCAGAGGGGTGCGGATTTCGTGGCTCATATTGGCCAGGAAACGGGATTTGGCGGCATTGGCCTCGTCCGCCTCCTGACGCGCGCATCGGGCGGCGTCGCGGTCCAGCACGGCCGCCTCATGCGACGCCTGCACGTCTATCAGCAACGCCTTGTTGCGCTGGTCCGCCGCGAACAGGTCGCACCACAGGGCGTGGGTCGCGCGCGAGATGATGAACAGGATCGTCGCCAGCATGACGAAGGCCGCCGCCACCGCCAGACCGTGCGGACCCATCAGCGAGGGATAGATCACGACCAGCACGGTCGCGCAGATCGGAGCCGCCGCCAGCGCCAACAGCCTAGGCGCCGCGCTGAACTGAACGAAAGCCACACCGATTGACCAGACCTGGATTAGCACCACCACCAGCATCACATCGGCGCGCGGGTTTATCAGCCAGGCGATCAGCGGCCCGGACACCCCCAGGGCGAACCGGATCGCCACGATGGCCATCAGCAGCGGGGGCCAGCCCGAGACGGGCGCCTCAGCCTTCTGGTATCGCCTGACCCGCCCTTGCGCCCAGGCGTCGAACGCCATGCCGACCAAGGCGAACCCCAACCCCACCCACGGCTGCCCGAGGGCCGCCAGGATCAGCCCGGCGGCCGCCCAACTCCCGTAAAGTACGGCGGGCGGAGTAACCATATTTTGCAGGACGAAGGCCCAGACCGCGATCTTTTCGTCGGAGACAGAAGTCGCTTTCGCTCGTCTCGGCACGCATCCTCGGCAGGGGGTCGCCGCTGACATGCGACATTGGGCGAATAGATCGCCGCCGGAGATTTGTCCATGAACGACCTGCGCTCCCTCCGCTTCATTACATCTCGGTAAGGTGCAAGACGCCCAATCGCTGATACGGTCTCGCCGCCCGGCGTTCCGGGCTTCGGAGCCTCTCATGAAATCCCGTCTGATCGCCACAGCCGCCGCCTCGGCTCTCCTTCTCGGCCTCGCCGCCCCCGCCTTCGCAGAGGGCGCCGCGCCCGCCGCAGCCGCCGCTCAATCGACGGGGCAGGCGCCGCAGGGCGTGACCGTGCCCCCGCTGGGCTTTACCAAGCGCGTTCTGGCGAACGGGCTGGAGGTCTATTCGGCGCGTGACGCCGACACCTCGAACGTCACGGTCCAGGTCTGGTACAAGGTCGGCTCCAAGGACGATCCAGCCGGCCGTTCGGGCTTCGCCCACCTGTTCGAACATCTGATGTTCAAGTCCACCACCAACCTGCCGCCCGAGACCTTCGACCGGCTGACCGAGGACGTGGGCGGCTCCAACAACGCCTTCACCGCCGACGACACCACCGCCTATTTCGAGACCGTGCCCGCCAACCATCTGGAGCGGATGCTGTTCGCCGAGGCCGACCGCATGGGTTCGCTGGTCGTGGACGAGCCGACCTTCGTCGCCGAGCGCGACGTAGTGAAGGAGGAATATCGTCAGCGAATCCTCGCCAACCCCTACGGCCGCCTGTTTGGCCTGTTCGTGCCCGAGACGATCTATCAGGACAGCCCCTATCGCCGTCCGGGCATCGGCTCGATCGAGGAGCTGGAGGCCTCGTCGCTGGAGGACGTGCGCCGCTTCCACGCCACCTATTATCGTCCCGACGCCGCCTATCTGATCGTGGCCGGCAACTTTGATCAGGCTCAACTGGACCGATGGGTCGATCAGTATTTCGGCCCGCTGAAGAACCCGACCACGCCGATCCCGACCAACAATGTCGTTGAGCCCGAGCCGACGGGTCCGCGCAACGTCACCTACTATGCGCCGAACGTGCCGCTGCCGGCCGCCGTCGTCGCCTGGCCGACGGTGAAATACGCTGACGCCGACCGCGCCGCCCTGACCGTTCTGGACGGCATCCTGTCCACCGGCGAATCCAGCCGCCTGTATCGCTCGCTGGTCTATGACAAGCAGATCGCGGCCCAGATCGGCTCGACCCCCGACTTCTCGCAGCAGGCCGGCAATCTGTCCGCCCTGGCGATCATGGCCCAAGGTCACACGGCCGAGGAAGGCATCGCCGCCCTTAACGAAGAAATCGGCAAGCTGCGCGACACGCCTGTCAGCGCCGCTGAACTGGACGAGGCCAAGAACGAGATCGTCGCCAATACGCTGCGCAGCCGCGAAACGGTGGACGACCGCGCGACCGCCCTGGGCTTCTCGCTGATCAACACCGGCTCGGCCGCCGCCGCGGACGAAGAGGTCGCCCAGATCCAGGCCGTCACCGTCGCCGACATTCAGCGCGTCGCCCGCAAATATCTGACGCCGCAGCGCCAGTCGACGATCACCTTCCTGGCCGCCGACGATCAGAACCCCGCCTCGGTCCAGAAGATGAACGTGGACGCCCCCGTGAAGGTCGCCGACTTGGCCCCCGCCGGCCCGCCCGCCGTCCTGCTGCCCGAGGCGGAGCGGAAGCCCTTGCCTCAGCCGGGCGCCGAGGTCGCACCCGTGACGCCGACCGTCGCCGACTTCCGCCTGGACAACGGCCTGCGCGTCTTGGTCGCCCCGACCGACGGCGTGCCGCTGGTCTCGGCCCGCCTCAGCTTCGACGCCGGTTCGTCGGATGATCCGACGGGCAAGGCTGGCGTCGCCGCCATGACCGCCGCCCTTCTGACCCAGGGCACCAAGACCAAAACCGCGCCCGAAATCGCCACCCAGATCGAACAGTTGGGCGCCAGCGTGGGCGCATCGGCCGGTGTCGATTTTTCGAACGTCTACGCCAACGCGCCGTCGAACGCCTTCCCGGCGACCGTCGCCCTGATGGCGGATCTGGTGAAGAACCCGACCTTCGCCGGCGAAGAGCTTGAACGTCAGCAGGCCCAGACCCTGGACGGCCTGCGCGTCGCCCTCAGCCAGCCGGCGTCCATCGCCGGCATGACGGTCGGCCGCGTCATCTACGGCGACGCCCCCTATGGCGCGACGATCACCCAGCAGACGGTCCCGGCCATCACGGCGGCCGACGTCGCCGCCTTCCACGCCGCCCGCTACCGGCCGTCGGACGCGACCCTGGTCTTCTCGGGCGACATCACGCCGGCCGCCGCCCGCGCCCTGGCGCAACAGGCGTTCGGCGACTGGCGCCCGGCCGGCGCGGCCCCGGCCGCTGCGACCAATCCGGCCGGCCAGCCCCTGGCGCCGCGCATCGTCGTGGTGAACCAGCCCGGCGCCGGTCAGGCCGCGGTCGTCGCCGCCGTTCGCGGCGTGTCGCGCACCGATGCGGACTTCTTCCCGCTGACGGTCGGCAACACCCTGCTGGGCGGCGGCTTCTCGTCGCGCCTGAACCAGGAAATCCGCATCAAGCGCGGTCTGTCCTACGGCGCCTCGTCGTCGCTGGGCGCACGGGCGGATGCGGGCCTGTTCACGGCCTCGACCCAGACCAAGAACGAGACCGCCGACGAGGTCGCCGATCTGATCCTGGCCGAGATCGCCAAGCTGGGAACCGAGACCCCGACCCAGGCCGATCTGGCCCCGCGCCGCGCCACCCTGATCGGCGGCTTCGGCCGCTCGCTGGAGACGGTGGACGGCCTGGGCGCCCTAGTCGCCAACCTGGCGCTCTATGATCTGCCGATGAGCGATCTGGCCGACTACGCCGGCCGGGTCCGCGCCGTCACGCCCGAACAGGTCGAGGCCGCCTTCGCCGAACACCTGCCGGTCAACCGCGCCAGCCTGGTCATCGTCGGCGACGGCTCGAAGTTCCTGGACGATCTGCGCGCCAAACATCCGAACCTCGAAGTCATCGAGGCGGGCGCCCTGAACCTGAACACCGGCTCGCTGAAGTAAGACCGGATCGGCAAGCCCCCTCCTTCCCTTGCGGCGAAGGAGGGGGATCGGCCGCCAGCCGTCCTATTTTCAGAACCGAAGTCGTCTCTTTTCAGGGACTTTCGGGCCGCCGTCGACAATCACCCATACAGGCGTCGAACGGGGATATGATCCATCCCCGATCTTTGACATCGCGATCCCCACGCCGAGCCCTTGGGTCTCAAGGCCGGGCCCGACCTGCCTCAACAATTGCACACGTCCAATTCGAGTGCAGATTTATCCAAACGATTTCCGTCCTTTGCCGCCGAATTGCACGCCATTGCACCTTTCTCGCCGCGTACAATTTCCGTCCGCTACACCGACAGACACACCACCTGGGCCACGCGCAGGTCGCGCCTTAACCGGTTGGACACCTGGCCGTAATCCTCGGTCGTGATGGTCTGACCGCGCGCGTCGTCGGCTGGCGTCTGTTCGCCGCGGATGGCCGGCCCGAAGGTTTCGGGCGCCGTGGTATAGATCCGGCCCCGCCTCGGCGCCTCGGCGATGGTGACGCCCACGACGCGGCCCTGCGCATCCAGGGCCGGCGCGCCGGACAGACCCGACAATGTGCCCTCAAGCCCGTTGGTGCGTCCGACCTCGGCCCAGGACAGCACCGGCTCGTCGCGCGCGCCGCGCCCGAAGACCTTCAGCGTCTCGCGCCCCAGCAGGCGTGATGTCACCTCGCCGGGACGCCCCTGAGGAAAGCCCGGATGGAAGGCGCGCTGACCCTTGCGCAGCGGCGCCTCGACCGCGACCGGCAGCGCGGCGGGACCGCCGTCGGTGATCAGCAAGGCGACGTCGGCGCGCGGCGCCAGACGGACGTCGGCTGCGACCGCCCGCCCCTCGCCCACCACCAGCGCCGGTTTGCGGCATCCTTCGACGACATGGCGCGCCGTCACCCAGCGCCCCCGTCCTGCGATGGAGAAGGCCGTGCCCGACGACGGCTTGAACGGCGCCTCGCCCGCATCGACGGTTACGGCGGCGTCGAAGGGGGTGATGGGGCCCAACAGCGCGCCCTCGGCGACATCGGCGTCGGCCTCCGCGACCGGCGGCGCATCGGCGTTCTCGCGTCGCCCCAGGGACACCGCCAGAAACACGGCCGCCACCGCTCCATAGATGGCCCAGTCCGGCAGGCGGGGAAACTGCATCGCTCCGGCCGATCAGCCGGTCAGCGCGGCGGACAGGATCACGGCCGTCGCCAGCTTGGCGCCCAGCAGCACCACCGCCGCCGAAATCTCGCCGTGGCGGATCCGCTCGGGCAGGCCCGTCAGCAGCAGGTCCACGACCCGGAAGGCCAGAAGCTGCAGCACCACGGTCGCCACACCCCAGATGGCGATGTCGCGCACCGAGGTCGACACCGCCAGCGACACCGCCAGCGGCACGGCCAGCCCCACCAGAATGCCGGCGAAGGCGATGGCGGCGGCGACATTGCCCTGACGGATCAAGGCGACCTCCTTCCACGGCGTCAGCAGCGCATAGACCGTCGCCCCCGCCGCAAGCAGCAGCAGGGTCACGATCAGGTGCATCACCATGACCGGGAAGCCCGAGGCGAAAGCCTGCACCTCGGCGCTGGAAAGGACGTTCGACAAGGAGGGGTCCATGCCCAGACGCCTTGCCCGATTGTCGCCCCAATCCGCAAGCGCGCCGGGGACACACTGCGTGACATTATGTGTCCGAAGGTTGTGCCCTCTCATCAAGAGAGGGCATCAGGATCAGGCCGCCTCTTGCTCCGCCTTCCGCAGAGCAGAAGCCCTGATCTTCTCGCTCTCCGACTTCAGCTGACCGCACGCAGCCAGGATGTCGCGCCCGCGAGGGGTGCGGATGGGGCTGGCGTAGCCGGCCTTGTTCAGGATGGCGGCGAAGCGTTCGATCGTCTTCCAGTCCGAGCATTCGTATTCGACGCCGGGCCAGGGATTGAACGGGATCAGATTGATCTTGGCCGGTATGCCCTCGATCAGCTTCAGCAGCGCCCGCGCCTCTTCCGGGCTGTCGTTGACGCCCTTCAGCATGACGTATTCGAACGTCACCCGCCGCGCGTTCGACAGGCCCGGATAGGCCCGGATCGCCGCCATCAGCTGGTCCAGCGGGTATTTCTTGTTCAGCGGCACCAGCACGTCGCGAAGCGCGTCGTTGGTGGCGTGCAGGCTGATGGCCAGCATGGCCGCCGTCCGGTCGCCCAAGGCCTGAAGCTGCGGCACCACGCCCGAGGTCGAGACCGTGATCCGACGGCGCGACAGGGCGATGCCCTCATTGTCCGAGATGATGTCGATGGCGTCGGCGACGTGGTCCAGATTGTAGAGCGGCTCGCCCATGCCCATGAAGACGATGTTGGACAGGCGCCGGTCTTCCTTGGGCGACGGCCATTCCTCCAGGTCGTCGCGCGCGACCTGGACCTGGGCCACGATCTCGGCGGCGGTCAGGTTGCGCACCAGCTTCTGCGTGCCGGTGTGGCAGAAGGTGCAGTTCAGGGTGCAGCCGACCTGGCTGGACACGCACAGGGCGCCGGCCCGGCCCACGTCGGGGATGTAGACGGTCTCGATCTCGATGCCCGGCGCGGTGCGGATCAGCCATTTGCGCGTGCCGTCCTTGGACACCTGGCGCTCGACGACCTCGGGGCGGGCCAGGGTGAAACGCTCGGCCAGCTTGGCCTGCATGTCTTTGGCGACATTGCTCATGGCCGAAAACTCGGTCACGCCGTAGTGGTGGATCCAGCTCCACACTTGGCTGGCGCGCATCTTGGCCTTCTCGGGCGGACAGACGTTCGCGTCGATCAGGGCCTGGCGCAGGCCGGCGCGCGTCAGACCGCTGAGGTTGACGGGCGCCTTGACGGCGGGCGCGTTAGAGACGCGCGAAAGATCGAGCGTGATGCTCAAGGCGGCGATCCTGCGTGAGGTTGAGCCGGCCTATATAGCACGGATCCCGGCGATTGCATGGCCGGGGCGGATTTGACCGCCCTTAGAGCCCCACGTCCCAGACGCCGGCGTCGCGCATTCGGGTCTCGCGCGCCTCTTCGGCCCGGCCGCCCATGTCCTTGGCCATGCTGCGGATCGCGGTCGAGACGGTGGCCTTGTGCACGCCCGGCACGATCGCGTGGGCGAAGGCGGCGCCCGCCAGACCCAGCAGCTTGAAGCCGAAACCAGCCGAGGCGACCATATGCTGCAGATAGGTTTCATCGACCTCGCGCGGATGGTCGCGGAAGAGGCGGTCGAACGCGGTCGAGCCCGAACGGCGGCGGTCGATCGTCGTCTGACTCATGGCGGCGGCCTTCCCTGCTTCGTCGCCTCATGGTCACGCCGGACGGCCGGCGACGCAACCCCCATCGTGATCTGTTCATTGGACGTGACCGACGCGCGACCCGCTCGCTTCAGACCCATCGTCAGAAACGAAAACTCGGTCTAGGGTCGGCGTTCGATCAAGGAAATGCCCATGCCGATCCGCCTTTCGCCCGCCTCTTCCATGGCCGTCGCCCTGGCCCTGATGGCCTCGGCGACGCCGGTGCTGGCGCAATCGGGCGCGGCAGGCCTGCCCTATGACGCCCGGCGCGGGGTCTTCAGCTTCTCGTCGGGGCTCGAGGGCTCGCTTCCGGCGGTGGTTCAGGTCACGACCCTGGGCCAGTCGCGTGGTCCAAGTTCGGACGCGGCCGACCCCAAACCGTACGCCTCCGGCTCCGGCGTCATCGTCGATGCGGCCGAGGGGCTGGTGATCACCAACAATCACGTGGTCGAGGGCGGGCGTAAGTTCACCGTCGATCTGACGGACGGCCGGTTGTTCGACGCCGTGCTGGTGGGGGCGGACAAGGCGACCGACATCGCCGTGCTTCGCATCACGCCCGATGGTCGGCCGCTGAACCTCAAACAGGTCCAGACGGTGGATTCCGACACCCTGCGCACCGGCGACCTCGCCTTCGCGGTCGGCTATCCGCTGGGCCTGGACCAGACCCTGACCATGGGCGTCATCTCGGGCCTGAACCGCTCAGGCTTGGGCGATGCGGTCGAGGACTACATCCAGACCGACGCGGCCGTAAACTCTGGCAACTCCGGCGGGCCGCTGCTGGATAGCCGGGGCCGGCTGATCGGCATCAACACCTCGATCTTGTCAGGAGGCCTCGGCGGCGGCAATGACGGCATCGCCTTCGCCGTGCCGACGCGGATCATGCTCTACGTCGCCGACCAGCTGAAGAAGAACGGCGAGGTCAAGCGCGGCGCGACCGGGGCCATCTTCGGCTCGCTGAACGCCGAACGCGCGCGCGATCTGCACCTGGGCATCGTGCGTGGGGCCGTCGTCGCCGATGTCGCGCCGGGATCGCCAGCCGAACGCGCGGGCCTGCGCCATAACGACGTGATCACCCGGATCCAGGGCCGCCCAGTCGCCAACGCCGGCTCGGTCAACGCCACCATCGGCATCGCCGCGCCGGGCTCGGATCTCAGCGTCTCCTATCTGCGCGGAGGACGCGAAGCGACCACGTCGCTGGCGGTCGAGACACCCGCTGATCAGCCCGTGATCGTTGGGGCCCAGTCGGTGCTGGCCTATGGGGCGACGCTGCGAGACCAGGACGGCGGCGCCCAGGTCACGGCCGTCGCGGCCGGCTCGCCCGCCGCCCAGGCCGAACTGACGGCCGGCGATGTGATTACCGCCATCGCAGGCGCGCCCGTCGCCGACGCTCGCGCGGCCGCCACCGCCCTGCAGGGCGCCTCGGGATCGGTCGAAGCGACCGTGCTCAGAAACGGAGAGACCCTGAACCTGACCCTGTCGCTCTAGGCGGGATCAAACGCCGACGTTTCGCTGCTGGCAGGCTCCAGACAGCGAAACGCCCGCCTTGCCAGGGAGGGGGAGGGGAAAGGCAGGGCGGGCGCTCGCTTGGAGGAAGCATCGGCCGCCGGAGCCCGTAAACTGGAAACATCCAGGGGGGGCTGGGGGGGCTGTTCAGGATCCGGGACGCTTCCGAACTCCGACGAGCCGATGGTCGATATTTCGTTGCGCATACGGGCGGGCGAAGGACCGAAACGGGGCCATTTCGTGTCTGCGTCGATTTCCTGGCCGCCTCTGGCGTCGGGCCGCCAGCGGCCTAAGTTGAACCTATGAGCCTGAACCCTCACGACACGACGCCGGCGCCCGGCCCCGTCTTCTTCGACCGCCGCGAACTGGACCCGATCCTCAGGGTCTATGGCCGCATGGTCGCGCAGGGCGAATGGCGCGACTACGCCATTGTCGGGCATAAGGACTTCGCCGAGTTCGCCGTCTTTCGCCGCAGCGGCGACGCCCCGCTCTACCGGATCGAAAAGCGACCTGCCCTTCAGACCCGCCAGGGCCAGTGGGCCGTCATCGGCGAAGGCGGCCAAATCCTGAAACGCGGCCGCGACCTGGCCCAGGTGCTGCGCGTCTTCGACAGCCGCCGGTTTCAGGTGGTGGAATAGATCATCGGCGGGCGGGCGGCGTTGCATCACGGATGCGCGCGCCTTCGACCGCCCACAGCTTGTCGCCCGCCATCGCGTAGATCGGCAGTCGATTGAGCAGTGACAGAAAAACGTGCACCTCCAGAGGTTGCGGCGCCACGACGATATTGGTGACCAGACCGACGGTTTGCCCCCCTTGTTGAGCTTGCCGTCGATCCATATCCAGGCAACCGCTGGATAGCTGCTCGCGCTTCTCCACGATCTTGCCGTCCGCGCTCACATGGAAGCGATAGTGGCCGCCCATCGGCACGATATTCGCCTGTGTCGTAGAAGAAAGGAGCCAGACCAGCCAGCCCTCGCCATCCGTGTCTTTCAGCACCACAGCATTATACCGCGCGGCGCATCGTAGCGGACCGATGGCTTGGGCCGCAGAGTTGCGCGCCGCGAACTGGGCCAACTCCTCGGGCGTCAGTTCGGGATTTTCAGCGTCGATGACCACACCGGCCTTGAACTGCGCATCCACGACGACGTCCTTGAACGCACGCGGCGTATCGGGTTCGCCAGCCAGGAAACGAACCCGCTGGGCGTCACCCTCCGGCGTCACGATCCAGCCGATCAACCCTTCGGGCGCCTTACCGCCAGATTGCGCCAGCAGCGCATCAGTGGCGCGTGCGGCCGCGCTATCCTGACGCCAGATCGCCTGACCCAACCGCCCTGTTTCGGCAATTGAAAATGTCTGGACGAGTGCGGGGCGCTCCTGCGCCATGACCGGGCCGCCCACCGCACACAGAGCAAGAAAGAGCGATAAAGTTCGACGGTTCATAAAGCGCTTTCAGTTCAGGGCGATTAGTCCGCACAACCCTGACGTATCCATACCATCACTGAAAAAGAAAGGGCCCCGCGAAGGGGCCCTTTCCGTATCCGTCTTTCGACAGGTCTTAGTTCCGGTTGCCGCCCATGAAGGCCAGCAGGAATTGGAACAGGTTCACGAAGTTGATGAACAGGCTCAGAGCGCCGAAGCCGGTCGCCACGCCCATAGCGTTCTGGTCGCCGCCCAAGGCGTAGTAGGTCATCTTCAGACGCTGGGTGTCGTAGGCGATCAGGCCCGAGAAGATCAGCACGCCCAGGCCCGAGATTATCAGATAGAAGGTCCCGGACTGCAGGAACATGTTCACGATCGAGGCGATGATCAGGCCGATCACGCCCATGATCAGGAAGGTGCCCATGCCGGTCAGGTCCTTCTTGGTCGTATAGCCCACCAGGCTAAGACCGCCGAAAGCCGCGGCCGTCACCAGGAAGGTGGTGGCCAGCGAACCGCCCGTGTAGCGCAGGAACAGGATGCCCAGGCCCGCGCCGATCGTGGCGACCACGGCCCAATAGAGCATGTTCACGCCCTTGGCCGTCGGGTTCTTCATGAAAAACATCGAGCCAAACAGCATCACCAGGGGCGAAAACTGGACGATCATGCCCAGCACCGTCAGACCAACGCGGCCGTCTGGCGTCACGCCGAACAGCAGCTGCTGCACCGCCGGCACATTGCCGGTGACGTAGGCCAGGGCGCCGGCGACCACGAGGCCCAGGGCCAGCTTGTTGTAGACGCCCAGCATGAAGCTGCGCAGGCCGGCGTCGACCGACATGTCGGCCGTCTGCGGCAGAGGACGGGCGTAACCGTTGTTGAAATCGCTCATGGCGACGAACTTTCTCCGATTGGCCGGAGAGGCTTCTCCGGTCACAGGCTTTGAATATCGTGAGCCGAGGCCCGCGCTGCAAGGAAAACCGGACTTGGAGGCTTGTGTTCCGGCCGCTACTTTCGGTCGCATGCTTCGTCTGTTCACCGCCCTGACCCTGCCGCCTGACGTCGCAGAGACGCTGAAACGACGGCAATCGGGCCTGCCCGGCGCACGGTGGCGGCCGCTGGACGCCCTGCACGTCACGCTCGCCTTCTATGGCGAGATCGACGAACGCCGCGCCGACGATTTGGCGTCGGAACTGACGCGCGTGACGGGCGGCCCGTTCGAGATCGCGCTGAAGGGCGTCGGCTGTTTCGGCGACGACCACCGCAGCCACACGCTGTGGGCTGGGGTCGAGACGCCCAACGAGCGCCTGTCGGTTTTGGCCGGGCGCTGCAAGGCCGCTGGCGAACGCGCCGGGATCGGCATGGAGGCGCGCGCCTACAAACCGCATCTGACCCTGGCGTATCTGAAAACCCAGACCAATCCCGACCGGCTCGGCGCCTGGGTGTCGGGGCACAATCTGCTGCATTCGCCGCCGATCCGCATCGACCGCTTCGGCCTGTATTCCAGCGTCCTGACCGACAGCGGCAGCCATTACGAACTGGAGCGGGAGTATCTGCTGTGACCACTGCCGCATACGCCGTTCCGCCCCATGTGACCTTGGGGCCGACGCTGGAGACGGGACGACTGATCCTGCGTCCGCCGGCGGTTGAGGACTTTCCGCGCTGGGCTGAGTTCATGGCCGATCCCGAGACCGCCCGCTTCATCGGCGGGGTCCAGCCCGCGCCCCAGGTCTGGCGCCTGATCTGTACCGTCGCGGGCATGTGGGCCCTGACGGGCGAAGGGATGTTCTCCATCCTGGAAAAGGAGACCGGCCAGTGGATCGGCCGTATCGGGCCGCTTCACCCCTATGGCTGGCCCGGCCGCGAGGTGGGCTGGAGCCTGCATCGCGACGCGACCGGCAAGGGTTATGCGGTAGAAGCGGCCGCAGCCACGATGGACTACGCCTTCGACGTGCTCGGCTGGGAAGACGTAATCCACTGCATCGCGCCCGAAAACCTGCCCTCCGCGGCGGTCGCGACACGGTTGGGTTCGCGCAATCGCGGGCCGGGCGTCCTGCCCCAACCGCTCCAGGACATCGCCATCGATCTGTGGGGCCAGACGCGCGACGAATGGGCGATCAATCGGACGCGCCTGAAGCGCTGATCACAACCGAACGCGTCGTCGCGTCGTATCCCTTCCAAACCGAACGAGGATACGCCCATGTTTCGCGCCAGCCTGATCGTCGCCGTCGCCGCCGTCGTCGCCCTGCCGTCATTGGCCTTCGCCCAGGCGTCGAACGTCGATCTGAACCGCTTCGACGGCCGGTGGTTCGAGATCGAGCGCAATCACAATAACGTCCAGAAGGACTGCAGCCGGGCGCAGATCGACTTCACGCCGCAGGGCTCCGCCGACCGCTACGCCATCACCGTCACCTGCGTCCGGCGCGCCGACGGCAAGGTCGAGACGCTGCGCGCCAACGCCCGCGTCACCGACACCACGACCAATGCCAAGTTCCGGTTCAGCCTGACCGGCCTGCTCAGCTTCGGCGGGCTCGCGGGCCAGAACTATTGGGTCTACGACCATGCCCCGGACTACAGCTGGGCCATCATGGGGCTGCCGGACAAGTCGAACTGGTGGATCTGGCACCGGAACCAGAATGCGCCGCAGGCCGAACGCGACCGCATTCTGAGCCGCGTCCGCGCCCTGGGCTTCAGCACCGGCCGCCTGGTCCACACCGGCCTCTAAGGCGCCGCTTGCGATAGGAACGTAGGCGGAACATAAGCTGTCGGCATGTCCGCCGTCGCCCATCTCGAACTCGTCTTCAGCCGTCCCGAGACCACCCTTTCGGTCACGCGCGGTGCGGCGCGGCTGATGATGGACATGGGGTATGCGCCGCTTCTGGAAGTCTGCCTGCCCAACGGTCGCCGCGCCGATGTCATGGCGATCGGGCGCAAGGGCGACATCGTCATCTGCGAGGTCAAATCAGGCGTCGAGGACTATCGGGTCGACCGCAAATGGCACGAGTACGGACCGTTCTGCGACGCCTTCTTCTTCGCCGTCGCGCCCGAGTTTCCGCAGGACATCCTGCCCGACGAACCGGGCCTGATCGTCGCAGACGGTTTCGGCGGGGCGGTCGTGCGAGACGCGCCCGTGATCGGCCTGGCGCCCGCCCGCCGCAAGGCGCTGACGCTGGCCTTCGCCCGGTTGGGGGCGATGCGGACCTTGCGGGACTAAAGTCGGCGGAAGACGGCGGTTGCGAAACCCTCGGCGACCAGACGCGCCTCGACCTCGGCCAGGCTCTCGATCACCACGCCCTTGCCGCCTGTCGCGTGAATGATGCGTTCGCCATCCAGCATCAGCGCCGAATGGCCGGTCCAGTCCTGATCGTCGTTCGGCGCCAGCCAGACGACGATGTCGCCGCGCTGTAGATCCGATGAAGACGCCGCGCGACCCATCTGGGCCTGCGCGTCCGACCAGCGGGGACCGGGCAGGCCGCATGCCAGCAGGGCCTGCTGCACCAGGCCGGAACAGTCGGTGGAGATCGAGGACCGCGCGCCGAACTCATGCGGACGGCCAAGCAGCCGCTCCGCCACCGCGACCATATCCGTCTCGAACGCGCCGACCGGCTTCAGATCAGCCTCGGCCACATCCGTCGCCTCGACCACCAGAGCGTTTAACGGCAGGGCGGCATCCACGCCGGCGATCCAATGCGTCGCCAGCGGCGCGCCGGCCGACAGACTGTCCAGCACGACCCAGCCAACGACGCCGTCTCGACGCGCCCGGCCCCAGGCTCGTCCGTTCGAACGATCAAGGACGTCGAAGATCTCGCCATGCAGCAGCTGGTCGATCCGACCGTCGGCGTCCGACAGGATGTCGGCCACGGCGACACGACAATGCATGGCCTCGGTCGCCCGATAGGCGTCTGCGCGCACCAGCCCTTCCAACGCCTGTTCGGCGAGTTCAGGGCGAACGAGTCGATCGCCGGGCGGAAGAAGGTCGAGGACGTCGGTCAACGTGAACTCGCATTGCTGAACCCACAGCCTTATCCCCCGATGGCTTAGGGGCCGTTAACGCGAAACGCTTTTGCGAAAGAAAATCAACAGAACCGCGTTCTTAGATATTGGAAGCAGGCTCTCAGCGCCTGGGCCTCGCCGCCTTCTGGATAGCCGGGGCGGGCGCGGGGGTTCCAGGCGAAGATGTCCATGTGCGCCCAGGCCCCCGTGGTCGGGGCGAACTTTTGCAGGAATAGGGCCGCCGTCACCGATCCGGCCTGGGCCCAGCCGGCCGGGTCGTTCCGGAGATCCGCGATCTCGGCGTCCAGCGCGCCGCGATAGCCGGGCCACAGCGGCATCCGCCACAGGGGATCGCGCACCTGACCCGCCGCAGCAAGCAGCCCGGCGGCCAGACCTTCGTCGTCAGTATAAAGCGGCGGCAGCTCCGGGCCCAGGGCGATCCGCGCAGCGCCGGTCAGGGTTGCGAAGTCCAGCGTCAGGTCGGGTTGGTGCTCGCCTGCCCGTGTCAGGGCGTCGGCCAGGATCAGCCGGCCTTCGGCGTCCGTATTGCCGATCTCGATCGTCAGCCCCTTGCGGCTGTTCAGGATGTCGCCGGGCCGGAAGGCGTCGGCCGACACGGCGTTTTCGACCGCCGCGACGATCACCACCAACCGCACGGGCAGGTCGGCCTGCATCACCAAACGCCCCAAGGCCAAGGCATGGGCCGAGCCGCCCATATCCTTCTTCATATTGCGCATTCCGGCGGCGGGCTTCAGGTCCAGGCCGCCGGTGTCGAACACCACCCCCTTGCCGACCAGGGCGACCAGCGGCAGGTCGGTCCGGTCCAGCTTCCAGCCGATCTCGATCAGACGCGGCGCCCGGTGCAGGGCAGCGGCGCGTCCCACCGCGTGGACGGCCGGATAGTTGTCTTCCAGCAGGGCGTCGCCGGTGGTGACGGCGATCTCGGCGCCGGCGCTCTCTGCGATCTCGCGGGCGATGGTCTCGATCTGCAACGGCCCCATATCGGCGGCGGGCGTATCGACCATTTCGCGCGCCAGGGCGCATGCGGCGGCGATGCGCGAGACTTCGGCGACATTCACGCCGTCCGGCGCGACCAGCCGCACGGGCGTCCGGTCCGGCCGGGCCTTGTAGCGGTCGAAGACATAGGCCCCCAGCAGGAAGGCCAGGGTCGCCAGTTCCGCGTCCTGCGCGGCGACCTCAAGCCGATACAGACCGCCCGGCAGTCGCGCCGACAGTCCCCGCACGCTCATCGGATCGAAGGTCGCGCCCGCGCCCACGACCACTTGGCCGATCTCGCCGTCCGCGTCCGGCACGACCAACAGCTGGCCCGGCTTGCCTTCGAACCCGTGCAGGGCGCCCCAGCGGCGGGCCGGATCGTCCAGCACGCCACCCGCCTGAACGAAGCGGATCGGGATGGCGCCGTCGCCGTCTTGGGCGGGCACCAGAAGAGGATGCGAGACGGACATGAGGCCCTCGAAACGAAGTTAACCATCGGTTGACGCGAACCGGCGATTCTAGGGGCGAGACCTCTAGGACCGTCTGGACCTGACCCATGTCGCGCATGCCCGCCCTTCTCGCAACCGTCGGCCTGATCGCGCTGTCCGGCACGCCGACGCTGGCGGCTGATCCGACGGCGGCGACCACGGCCCAGGCTCGCGCGCCGTCGTCCGTTGCGGTGCGGGCCACCTACGACCGGATGGACGCCCTTTCGCGCTCGGTGTTCTGGGCCTCGGAGCAGCAGGCCGATCCGACCGACGCCGTGGCGGGCGTGAAACTGGCCCAGGCCCTGCGTGAGCTGGGCCGCTACGATCAGGCGGCCGAGGCCGCGCAGGCGACATTGACGCTCCAGCCCAACAATCTGGACGCCCTGCTGGAGCTGGGCCGCGCCCACATCGCGCGCGGCCAGGCCTTTTATGGAGTCGCGCCGCTGGAGCAGGCGCGCGACTTGGCGCCGCGCGATTGGCGCCCCTACTCCCTGCTGGGCGTGGCCTATGAGCAGGTGCGTCGCACCGACGACGCCCGCGCCGCCTGGAACCAGGCCCTGGCCCTGTCGCCCGACAACCCCGATGTCCTGACTAACGCCGCCACGGCCGCCCTGACGCATGGCGATGCGCCGGGCGCCGAGACCCTGTTGCGTCGCGCCGTGGCCCAGCCGACCGCCTCGGCCAAGGTGCGCCAGAACCTGGCCATGGTGCTGGGCCTTCAGGGCAAGATGGGCGAGGCCGAACAGATCCTGCGCCGCGAACTGCCGCCCGAACAGGCCGAGCAGAACCTGCAATGGCTGCGTTCGCGCAGCACTGGCGGCGCGGCGACGTCCGGCGGCGGCGCGGCGAGTCCTTCGCCCGCGACCGACACCGCCCGCACGTGGAATTCGCTGCAAGGCGGCTGATCCGCCCGTTGCGGTCTGACCGCCCGCATGGTGGATGAGGCCATGACCGCCCTCCCCGCGTCCCGCGCCTATCAGGCCTTCCTGTTCGACATGGACGGCACCCTGATCACCTCGACCCCGGCCGCCGAGCGCGTCTGGACCCGCTGGGCCGCGCGCCACGGGCTGGATGTCGCCGCCTTCGTTCCCACCATCCACGGCGTGCGCGCGCTCGACACCATTCGTCGCCAGAACCTGCCCGATATCGACCTGGACGCCGAGGTGGCTTGGGTCGAGCGCGGCGAGATCGAGGACGTGGACGGCGTCGCCCCCATCCCCGGCGCCGTCGACTTCGTCAAACGCCTGCCGCCCGACCGCTGGGCCGTGGTCACCTCCGCCTCGGTCCCCCTGGCGCGCGCCCGTCTGAAGGCCGCAGGCGTGACCCCGCCCGCCGTCATGATCACCGCCGAGGACGTCGAGCGCGGCAAGCCCGACCCCGCCGGCTATCTGAAGGCCGCGGCGACCCTGGGCGTCGATATCGCCGACTGTCTGGTGTTCGAGGACGCCGAGGCCGGCATCAAGGCGGGCGAAGCCGCCGGCGCCGATGTGGTGGTCGTCACCGCCGCCTGGACCCATCCGCTGGAGACGGATCATCCCACGCTGGTGGACTATGCGGATGCGACTTTGGAAGTCCGATCCGATGGGCGTCTCGTCCTGACGCTGTAATCCTCCCCCTTTACGCCGCGCTTCACGGCGGAGGATTGAGCGCCTATCTTCATCCCATGATCGACGACCTCTACAGCGCCCGCATCCTGTCGTTGGCGGCGAACCTGCCGCATGCGGGGCGTCTGCCCACGCCGCAGGGCACCGGGGAACGGGTGGCGAAACTGTGCGGGTCGCGCGCAACGGTCGATGTGACGCTGGACGACGAAGGCCGCATCGCCGACTTCGCCCAGGACGTCAAAGCCTGCGCCCTCGGCCAGGCCGCGGCCGGGGTTCTGGGTCAATCTGTGATCGGCGCGTCGGTCGATGATCTCAGCGACGCCCGCGACGCCATGATCGCCATGCTGAAATCCGGCGGCGACGGCCCCCTCGGCCGGTTTGAGGATCTGCGCCTGCTGAAACAGATCGCCGACTACCCCGCCCGCCACGCCTCTACCCTGGTCTCGCTGGAGGCGACGCTGGAGGCGGTAAACAATGCCTTGGCCGCCCGAACTCGCCTCGCCGGCGCGGCCTGACGGGCACGACCGGTTGATCCCCCTGCGATGACAGGGGATAAGCGCGGCGAACCTCTCAAGCCCCCGGCGAAGGGACGTGATGTCTCTCTACGAACGCGGCGTCCGCGCGGCCCATCGGGGCTACAAGCTGACGCTGTCTCCCCTGATCGGCCAGCAGTGCCGGTTCCTGCCGACCTGTTCGGATTACGGGCGCGACGCCCTGATCCAGCACGGACCGGTAAAGGGGGGATGGCTCACCGTGCGCAGGCTCTGTAAATGCCATCCCTTCGGCGGGTCGGGATACGACCCGGTTCCGCCAGTAAAGACGAAGCCATGATCGACTTGAAATTCCCCGATGGCGCGGTGCGCCAATACCCGGCCGGCTCCACGGCGCGCGATGTCGCCACCTCCATCTCGCCGTCGCTGGCGAAGAAGGCCGTGCTGGCTGAACTGAACGGCGAGCAGCGAGACATGGGCCGGGTGCTGGAGACGGGCGGCGACTTCCGCCTGATCATGCGCGACGATCCCGCCGCCCTCTATACGATCCGCCACGACACCGCCCACGTCCTGGCCGAGGCCGTCCAGACCCTGTTCCCTGGCACCCAGGTCACGATCGGCCCGGCGATTGAGGACGGTTTCTACTACGACTTCTACCGCGAAGAGCCCTTCTCGACCGACGACTTCGCCGCCATCGAAAAGGAGATGGGCCGGATCGTGGATCGCGACGCCAAGTTCGAACGCGAGGTCTGGGAGCGGGACGACGCCATCCAATTCTTCGAGGCGCGCGGCGAGAAGTTCAAGGCCGAGCTGATCCGCGACCTGCCGGGCACCGAGACCATCACCCTGTACAAACAGGGCGACTGGATCGACCTGTGCCGGGGTCCCCACTTCCCCTCGACGCGCCACGTCGGCAAGGCGTTCAAACTGACCAAGCTGGCCGGCGCCTATTGGCGGGGCGACTCCAAGCGCGAGCAGCTTCAACGCATCTACGGCACCGCCTGGGCGACCAAGGAGGATCTGGACGCCCATCTGCAGCGTCTGGAAGAGGCCGAAAAGCGCGACCACCGCAAGGTCGGCAAGGCGATGGAGCTCTTCCATATGCAGGAAGAGGGCCGGGGCATGGTCTTCTGGCACCCCAAGGGCTGGGTTCTGTGGCGCGTGCTGGAGGCCTATATGCGCCGCCGCCTGGACGCCGCCGGCTATGTCGAGGTCAAGACGCCCCAGGTGCTGGACCGCAAATTCTGGGAGCAGAGCGGTCACTGGGACAAGTACCGTCCGAACATGTTCGTCTGCGAGACGGTCGAGGGCGAGGAGTTGTCCCTCAAGCCGATGAACTGTCCGGGTCACGTGCAGATCTTCGACCAAGGCCAGCGGTCCTATCGCGAACTGCCGCTGCGCATGGCGGAGTTCGGCGCCTGCCACCGGTATGAGCCGTCCGGATCGCTGCACGGCCTGATGCGGGTGCGCGGCTTCACCCAGGACGACGCCCACATCTTCTGTCGCGAAGACCAGATCGTCGAGGAGACGGCCGAGTTCATCAAACTGGCCCGCAGCGTCCATGCCGACCTGGGCATGGAGACGGCCTACATCAGCCTGGGCACCCGCCCCGAGAACCGCGCCGGCACGGACGCGTTCTGGGACAAGGCCGAGACCCTGATGGCCGAGGCCGCCCGTGCCGCCGGAACCGAGCCGGTCGTGACCGAAGGCGACGGCGCCTTCTACGCGCCCAAGCTGGACTTCATCGTCAAGGACGCCATCGGCCGCGAATGGACCTGCGGCACGATCCAGCTGGACTACGTCCTGCCCGAACGCCTGAACGCCACCTACATAGCCGAGGACGGCCAGAAGCACCGCCCGGTCATGTTGCACCGCGCGATCCTGGGCTCGTTCGAGCGCTTCATCGGCATCATGATCGAGAACTACGCCGGCGCCTTCCCGCTGTGGCTGGCCCCGACCCAGGCTGTGGTGGCCACCATCACCTCGGACGCCGACGATTACGCCCGCGATGTGATGGCCAAGTTCAAGGCCGCCGGCCTGCGCACCGAGATCGACCTGCGCAACGAAAAGGTCGGCTACAAGGTGCGTGAACACTCGGTCGGCAAGGTCCCGGTCATCGCCGTGGTTGGCAGGAAGGAAGCGGAAGACGGCATGGTCGCCATCCGCCGCCTGGGCTCTCAGGCCCAGACGTTGGTCACGGTCGAGGAGGCCATCCGCATCTTGACCGACGAAGCGACCCCGCCGGATCTGAAGCGCGCGGGCTGATCCGCTGCGCGCGCGAATTCGCGCATAGGAACACTAATGGGATGGATTGCTTGTGATGGGGCGCGCGCCTGCGCTCCATCACAGATGCGAGACCTCACCATGGCCGACAAGACCCTGGACACTCTGTTCCACGACACGCTCAAAGACATCTATTACGCCGAGCGCAAAATCCTGAAATCCCTGCCCAAGATGGCCCGTGCGGCTCAGTCGCCAGAGCTGAAGGCCGCCTTCGAGAAGCATAAGGGTCAGACCGAAGGCCAGATTGAACGCCTGCAACAGGTCTTCGAGCTGATCGGCAAGCCCGCGCGTGGCAAGACCTGCGACGCCATTGAGGGCATCCTGGCCGAAGGCGACGAGATCATGGAAGAATACAAGGACACCCCTGCGCTGGACGCTGGGCTCTTGGCCGCCGCCCAAGCGGTCGAACACTATGAGATCACCCGCTACGGCACACTGAAACGCTGGGCGCTGGTGCTGGGTTTGAAGGACGCCGCCGCTCTTCTGGACAAGACGCTTCAGGAGGAAGCCCAGACGGACGAAGACCTGACCGGCATCGCCGACGCGGCTGTCAATGCGGACGCCATGAAGACGGCCGCCTGATACAGGGATGGGAGGCGGCTGACGACCGCTTCCTGCCTTTCCGCTCATTCCGCGCTATGTCCGACGCCGGACACTTCACGCATAAAGCTTAGCGTTCATAGTCTCTTAGTCGGATTTGGGCGACGATGCGTCATCGAACCCCGAGATCCGACGATGACGAACCACACGCCAGGCCAAGATCGCTCATTGCTGCAGCATCTGATCGCCAACGGTCATATGCGGTATCTGATCATCGCCAGTTGGGCGGTCGCTTTGTTTACCGTCACCGATTGGGCGACCGCAGTCTTGTGGTTTGCAGCCGCGACCGCATCAGGTCTGCTTCGGACGTTCGCCGAACGTGTGCTGGTATTGCGGGATCAGGGGCTTCACAGCCGGATCAAGTTGATGGCCGCCACCATTTCCTGCATCGCCTGGTCAGCGGCGCCGCTGCTCGCATTCATCTACGGCGGCGCCTATGGCGTGCCGTTGGGCGTCGCCCTTCTCATGGCCGGCTATGTGCTGGTCTTCACCCAGATGCGCGCCGCGCCCCGTGAGGCCCTGATCGTGTCGGCGCCCTATTCGGTGGTCGTGGTGCTGCTGTTCGCGAAACTGTGGGGCACGCCCGGCTTTTGGGTGGTCGTCAGCATGATCCCGGTTCTGGCGCTGGCCTTGTTGATCAAGGTGGCCATCACCCAGATGAAGGACAGCGATCTGGAAGCCGTCAACCGCCGCCAGGCCGAACTGATCGCCGAGTTGGAAACCGCCCGTGACACGGCCAACGCCGCCAGCGCCGCCAAATCCAACTTCCTGGGCGTCATCTCGCATGAGCTTCGCACGCCGATGAATGGGGTTCTGGGGGCCGCGCAACTGTTGCAGATGTCGGAGCTCAGCGACCGCCAGAAAGAATTCGTCGGGGTCATCCGCGACTCCGGCGAAGGGCTTATGGTGCTGCTGAACGACATCCTCGACATCACCAAGATCGAGTCCGGCAAGATGGAGCTGGACTTCGTCGATGTCGAAGCCGAGACCCTCGCCGCCCGCCTGACGGGCCCGTTCAAGGCGCAGGCGGAGGCGCGCGGCCTGACCTTCACGACCGACATCCGCGGCCCGTTGCCGCCGCTTCTCAGAATGGACCCGCTGCGCCTGGCGCAGGTGACGCATAACCTGCTGGCCAACGCCATCAAGTTCACGCCGCAAGGCGAGGTTCGCCTGATTATCGACAGCGAGCCGGCAGGCGACGGCCGCACGACCTTGCGACTTGGTGTCGTCGATTCCGGCATCGGTATCGCCGCCGACGATCTGACGCGCCTGTTCCAGCCCTTCTCTCAGGTGGACGGGTCCTCCACCCGCAAGTTCGGCGGCACCGGCCTGGGCCTCAGCATTTGTCAGCGGCTGGCCGCCCTGATGGACGGCGAGATCACGGTGACGTCGACCCCCGGCAAGGGATCAACCTTCACCCTGCACGCGACGTTCGACGCGCCTGCGATTCAGCCTGTCCGCGCCGCCGCCTGATCAGTCGCGGAGAAGCTCGTTGACCCCGGTCTTCGCCCGCGTCTGCGCGTCCACACGCTTTACTATCACGGCGCAGTACAGCGACGGCCCGCCATTGGGATCCGGCAGCGACCCCGGCACGACCACCGAATAGGCCGGCACCTCGCCCCGGAAGACTTCGCCGGTCGCCCGGTCCACGATCTTGGTCGAGCCCGACAAGTAGACGCCCATGGCAAGGACCGCGCCCTCGCGCACGATCACGCCCTCGGCCACCTCGGCGCGGGCGCCAATGAAGCAGCCATCCTCGATAATGGTCGGATTGGCCTGCAGCGGCTCCAGCACGCCGCCGATGCCCGCGCCGCCCGACAGGTGCACATTCTTGCCGATCTGGGCGCAGGAGCCGACCGTGGCCCAGGCATCCACCATCGAGCCCTCATCGACGAAGGCGCCGATGTTCACGAACGACGGCATCAGCACCACGTTCTTGGCGATATGCGCGCCGTGACGGACGATGGCGCCGGGCACCGAGCGGAAGCCGGCCGACTGATAATCCGATGCGGTCCAGTCGCCGAACTTGTTGGGCACCTTGTCCCAGAAGGGACCGACGGCGACGGGATGATCCACCGACAGCGGCATGACGGATGGTGCGCCCGCCCGCATGATCTGGTTCTCGTTCAGGCGGAAGGACAGCAGCACCGCCTTCTTCAGCCACTGATGCGTGGTCCAGACGCCATCCGCGCCGCGCGAGGCGACGCGCGCCTGCCCGGAATCCAGCAGGGCCAAGGCGGTTTCAACGGCGTCGCGCACCTCGCCATGCGTGGCGGCGGACACCTCGGCGCGCTGTTCCCAGGCGGCCTCGACGACGGATTCGAGATGCGACAGATCGGTCATGCGGCGTCCTTGAAGTTCAGATCAGAAAGGAAGTCGAAAAGGTCCGGGGCCACATGGTCGATATGCGGCCCGATCGGCTTGCCATGGCCGTCGCCGATCAGGACCGTGGCCATGCCCAGCGCCTTGGCCGGCTCCAAATTCTTGGGCGTGTCCTCGAAGAAGGCGGATCGGTGCGGATCGATACCGAACTGCTCCAGCATCCGGCGGAAGGTCGCGGGATTGGGCTTGGGCGTCAGATCGCCATCCTCGATGGCGAAGACGCCTTCGAAACAGTCGGCGACGCCGATCCGCTCCAGCACACGGTGGGCGTATTCACGCGCGCCGTTGGTGAAGACATAGCAACGACCGGGCAGGGCCTTCAGCCGCTCGGCCAGACGCGGATTAGGCTCGACCCCGTCCAGCGGCACGTCGTGCACCTCGCGCAGGAATCGTTCAGTATCGACCGCATAGTTGGCCATCAGCCCGGCCAGGGTGGTGCCGTGCTCGTCCAGAAACTGGCGCTGCATCGCGGCTGCGGCCTCGGGTTCCAGCCCGACGGCCTCGACCACGAAGGCGTTGATGCGCGCCTGGACCAGCCGCATCAGACCCTGCTCACGCGGATACAGGGTGTCGTCCATGTCGAACACCCAGGCGCGCACATGCCCAAGGGATGTGGAATGGGGGTCGATCAAGACGCCTTCACCAGGGTGCCGGCGCCGAACTCTGTGAACAACTCGACCAACATCGCGTGCGGTCGGCGCCCGTCCAGAATCACTACCGCCTCGACGCCCGCGCGAACGGCGGCCATGGCGGTCTCCAGCTTGGGGATCATGCCGCCGGTGGCCACGCCGGTGTCGATCAGGTTTTGCGCCTCGTCCAGCGTCATCTGACGGATGATGTCGCCGTCCGCGCCCTTGACCCCCGGCACGTCCGTCAGCAACAGCATCCGCTTGGCGTTCAGCGAACCCGCGACCGCGCCCGCCACCGTATCGGCATTGACGTTGTAGGTCTGACCGTCTTCGGCTACGCCGATCGGGGCGATGACCGGCACCCAGTCTTCGGTCTCGGATGCGATCAGGCCGGCGATCAGCTTGGGATCCACCTTTGTCGGCTCGCCGACATAGCCCAGGTCGACCTCGTGTTCGATCATGCTGTCGGGATCGCGCTTAGTGCGACGCGTCTTCTCGACGGTCAGCAAACCGGCGTCCTTGCCCGACAGGCCGACGCCGCGCACGTCCGCCTCCTTGCCGGCCATGGTGATCCAGTGGGCGATCTCCTTATTGACCGCGCCCGACAACACCATCTCGGCGACTTCCATCGTCGCCGGATCGGTGACCCGCAGCCCGTCGACGAAGCTGGACTTCACCCCCGCCTTGTCCAGCATGGCGCTGATCTGAGGCCCGCCGCCATGCACCACGACCGGGTTCACGCCCATCAGCTTCAGCAGCACCACATCGGCCGCAAACTGCCGCGCCACGGCGCTCTCGCCCATGGCGTGGCCGCCGTATTTGATGACCACGGTCTCGCGGTCATAGACCTGGATATACGGCAAGGCCTCGGCGAGCGTCTTCGCCGTCTCCCAGCTGCGTTCTTCCGACTGGCGTTCTGTTTCGTTCATCACGCGCGCGAGATAGCGGGGGATGCGGGCGGTGTCACGCTACCACGATAATTCTCCTTTCCCGTTATCTCAAACTTCCAATCTTTCCGGAGAATTCTACGGAGCTGCATTTCAATAGGTTTCGAAAGGCATTAGGCCTTCGACATGAGCACAGTTTGCATCGACGGCTACAACTTAGCCCTGCCTAATGGCACAGGCATAGCGACATACGGCCGAAACCTCCTGACGTCACTGAGTTCGCTCGGTCTAAGTGGTCAGGTCCTGTATGGACCGCCAAACGCCATCAGCGCGGACAATGTACTCAACGAAGTTGCGCTTGCAGACTCGCTGAATACATCCGCAAAAGTTCGAAAAAGCCGCCGTTATATCGATACTATCTCGACGCGGTTCGGGCGAAAGGCTGTCCCCGTCCTGCCAAGCGGAGAAGTTATCTGGCCAAGTCGGTCAGGCGGTCGGCCAGATGCAAAGTCCTTTTGGGCGGCTCAAAATCTGTTTCACTATGCCCAAAGGGGTTTCCAAGTTTACGGTACGCCAACCCCAGTCACATTCGAGGGCGCCCCCAAACCGGACATCATGCACTGGACGGCCACCCTGCCTCTCCACGCGACTAATGCTCTGAACATTTACACGATACACGACCTGATACCGCTCCGGCTCCCCCACAGCACGACTGAGAACAAGTCCGCATACCGCCGACTTTGCAACAACATAGCCAAAAAGGCAGACCATATAGTCGTCGTTTCCGAAACCACGAGGCAGGATGTTATCCGCTTGCTGGGCGTACCGGAAGAGAGAGTCACCAACACGTATCAGGCAGTGAAGGTCCCGTTGGAGCTCCGCGAGCGTCCTCAAGAGGAGGTGGCGCTAGAGCTTGAAGGCATATTCAATCTTGGATGGAAAGACTATTTCCTCTACTTTGGTGCAATTGAGCCAAAGAAGAACGTCGGGCGGATCATCGAGGCCTACCTTTCCTCCGGCGTCAAAAAGCCTTTGATCATAGTTGGGGGGCGCTCCTGGCTAGCTGAGGGTGAGACTGCCTTGTTGGAACAGGTCAAGCGAGATGGCGGCCCGAGCGCCGATCGTATTCGACGTTATGAATATATGTCCCAATCGATGTTGATCAGCTTGATACGCGGCGCGCGTGCCACGTTGTTTCCTTCCCTATATGAGGGCTTTGGCTTGCCCGTTTTGGAGTCGATGCTCCTAGAGACGGCGGTCCTAACATCTACTACTGGATCGCTTCCCGAGGTTGGCGGCGAGGCAGCGCTGACCGTAGATCCGTACGATGTCAGCGCCATAACAAGGGGTATTCAGGCATTGGATTCAGATGATGATTTGACGCACAATTTGGTTTCGAAAGGCACCAAGCAGGCGGCGCTATTCTCTGAACAACGGTACGTGGATAGGCTAAGCGCCTTGTACGAAAAGTTAATGTGACATTTATTCAGTCACAAAAAACTCATCCCCCCACGGACTCTTCAGAGCAAATTCATGCGTTACGAGATCTAGCTTGACTGCAATCACGTCGTAGTAGTGGCATAGAGCCATCCCTCGCCGGTATCCAGTTTCTAGAGCTGACAGGGCCGCCGCCGCTCCACCGACTTCTTGTGAGTAAGTGTAAGGCATTCCTACATTCGTTAGGAACAACAGACCGTAACCTTGCAATACCAATTGATCGCAAACAGCGACATACTCCAAGTAGTCTCCGCTCCTCATCTGTGCTTCGCTTGGGCCTTCAAAATAAAGTATTGGGATTTCTCGTCCGCTTGAAATATGCGGAAGCGCAGACTTTATTATATCCGCATCAAATCCATCAGTATCAGTCTTTATGATTACAGGGCCACTTCTATTTGAAAGAAGATCCGAAAACGTAATGTAGGGCCCTGACCAAATATCATCCCCTTCCGACGAAATCCGAGTAGCGCCAGTTTGCTCATTTCCCGAGAACGCCACCTTTCCAACCATATCATCTGGCACCAGCAGGCTCTTGACGAGCTCGACATTTGCAAACTTGAGAGCGTTCCGCTTCAGCACTGCAAAAAAATTGTCAGCTGGCTCAATACAAATAGCGGGCCCCTCTGAGAAGCGACGATAGTGAGCAAGGCTGTCGCCAACATTAGCCCCAACGTCGATTAGCGTCGGCGAAGATAGCTGAGCGCTCTTTATGACGTGGTTTACCACATTCCAAGGGACATAATCATATGTGGCGGGAAGATGCGGATAAAGATAAATGTGCCCAGGTGTGACCTCTATCTGGCTTGAGCCTACGCTTGCTATCTCTGTGTACACCTAGGATTTCCTCGTCAGGACCGGTCGCAGCCATGATTGACACTGCGAGTCGGCAACCGCATATCATCTAATCCGAAAACCCCACAATAAGCTATTGGATAGAGATAGTGGGAGAGGGCTTCGCTGGAAAGCGTTGGTCGTACGGTGAATTTGGAAGGGCGATGAGCTTGGGCAGAGTTTTGATCTGTGATCCTATGTGCGTATTGCCATTTGGACACAACGTACCAGCGATGGGCTACTTCCGACAGCTGATCCAGAATAATACTAAAGATGTATATGCTGTGTGCTGTAAAGAGCTATCGTCCGACATTGCCAAAGCCAAATGTTTGACACCATTTTTCCGTTTCTACTACAGCCGCTATTTTCCGAATATCCGAACTGAATCTACTGGAAAAACATCGCCTTCGGCAGGTTGGTTTGTAGATGATGAAGAGAGGCTGGCAACCGAAGACGCCTTAGCGCTACTTAAAGAATTTGATATTGGCGCTAAAGATACTTTGTTCCACCCGCATGTCGATTTCTACGGCGCGGTCGGTTTACTGAATGCTCTGGAAAAGTGGCCGCGAGATAGGAGACCTCGTCTTCTTTTGCGCTTTATCGGTGTGATGGAAAATGCATCCCATACATATAGGGATCCGCTTGAAGAGTTGATCGGACGCCTCAGGCTGGCAATGAAGGACGGGATTGAAATGTCTTTCAGCGCCGAAACACCGCTTTACGCTGACATGCTCGCGGAAAAACTAGAGTCGATTGTCACCGTAACGGCTTATCCCGAAATGTCGAAGCCGATTCCAATGCGCGAACATGGTCCGTTCGTCTTCTACTGCGCGGGGTCAGCGCGTCACGACAAAGGGTTCATGCACTTGCCGGAAATTTTCTCGGCCGTGCGGCGCCGCGATCCGGAAATGACGATCCGGTTCATCACGCAAATGCTGCCTGCGGCGGACCTTAAACACAGCATGACGACGGCGCGAGCGCTTTACGCCCTTCCTGGCGTCGAAGTGCAGGCTTCGGCCATTTCATCCGAGGAAATGATTACGGCCTATGAACGCAGCCATGCCGTCCTTCTTCCCTATGATGCGGCCACCTATCGCTATCGTGGCTCGGCAGTTCTTATGGAAGCAGCTTTTCACGGAAGACCTGCAATTACCCTGGAGGGTACGGCATTCGCCGGGATTGCTCGCCACTACAATCTAGGCGTGGTCGTAGACAGCGTTCCCGCCATGGTAGACGCGATATTCGAGATGGCGGGGACGAGGCGGTCAGTTCTCGCCGGCCGAGCAGCGCAGGCGCGACATCGATTTCATTTGGACAATACTGCCGCATTCCAGAGCTGGTTGAAGATTTGATGAAAACGCTCCTTTTTGTGGATCACGCCTTCCACACTTCGACGGCTTCAAGTCAGTTTTTCATAGATTTGCTCAAACGACGATTTGATGTAAAAATTGCGCATATAGATCCTCCGTCGAATATCGCCGAAGAAACCATCGCCCTTGCCGCAAGCATGGATGTCGTTGTGATCTGGCAGATGGACTATATCGCGCCGGTGTTCTTGGCGCTCGGGATCCCTACGGTTGTTGTCCCGATGTATGATGGTTCCGCGACGATGCCGGATTTACACTGGATATGGTCCGCCAAAGCACAGTTTGTGAATTTCAGTTTTACGCTGCATCATCGCGTCGCTGGACTGGGGAATAAGTCCTTTCTGGCGCGCTATTTCACGCCGGTTGTTTCACAGAGCGAGCGGGCAACATTCAAGACTGGCCTAAGAGCTTTCCTTTGGCAGCGACGTCCCGAACACGGCATCAGCGCACCGGCCATCATGAAGTTGTTGCACGGCCAGATCGAGTCACTTCACGTGCATAACGCACCTGATGAGCCACACCTCGATACGCGTGCGTACAAGGTGTCCTCCACGTCGTCTTGCACGGTCACTCAAACAAGCTGGTTCCCTAACGCAGCCGATTATCATGCCGCCCTAGCGCAAGCGAACGTCTTCATTGCCCCACGGCGCGCCGAGGGAATAGGCATGGCACTTCTAGAGGCTATGAGCCGCGGGATGCTGATCGTGGCATGCGACGAACCCACGCACAATGAATACATTTCAAACTGGTTAAACGGCGTCCTTTACAACCCCGATGAAGCTCATTCGGTAACAATCACCGCTGATCAAGCCGAGTCTCTTGGGCATTTGGCGTACGAAACTGCAAAAATTGGTCGACAGAACTGGGAGCTGCAAGCTCTCGAGCTTTTAGATGTTGTGGAAAACTGTGAAGCGCCAAGCAAACTCGACATTCCAAATATCGCCGCGTTTTCGCGAGCGCTTTCCACCTCTTATTACAGTGGCATTACCGCGTATACGACATTTTTGATAAAGCATGCGGATCTTGTAGGTTCGATGTCGGGTTGTCCCGTCGCTACGTACATCCCAGTTGGGAGTAACGGGGCATCGTCACCTCATGATATGCACCATGAACGTGGCGATGCGCCTTGGCTGGAGGGCGCCCGAGTTCCGTTAACCCCCGGCAGAGCCGATGCCTACGTGAGTTCCGGCCAGCTGGAGCATGTCGGAAGCGCTGCATGGGTAACGGGCCATGGCTGTGAGATTCGCTTCCGGACCGACCCAATTGCGACCGCCTTCAGCAATTTGAAGCTATCCGTGATGGTTCCCGCGGGCATGGGGAGCCAAACGCTGATCGCGACTCTGAACGAGTGGACACTAGGGGTAAGAGAACTTGCGGAGGGGGCTTCAGAAGTAAACTTTGACCTGCCGCTTCATATTCAGCGCGGCTACAGCTTGCTTCGCCTTCAAGCGACGACAGTCTGTCAAGGCGTATCCGATGATGTTTTGGTCTCCTTCGGGATTAACGATATCCTGTTTTCATGAAACGCCAAATAGCCAGACTGTATCGGAGAGCTCAAAGGGCGCTCAATCCCGGAACCGTTTTGCCTCGCGAACATGCGCGTCGTGGCGATCTGGCGCGGGATAGTGGGGATTGGTCTCAGGCCCGCGAGCACTATTCGATTGCCCTCGCCGGTGATCCTTCTCTGGAAGCGATTTGGGTGCAGTTGGGCCATGCCCACAAAGTTGCATCGAACATGCCGGAAGCTGAGAAAGCCTATCGAAGGGCGCTCGCGCTCGACGCCGCTAACGCCGACACGTGGCTTCAACTCGGACACGTCTTGCGGCTTCAAGGAAAGCTGGACGAAGCCCGTAAAAGCTACGAACAGTCCGCAGCGCTTTCTCCCGACAACGTCTACGCCATTCAAGAAGCCGCTAATCTCGGCGCAAGCGTAACGGCGCTAAGGCAGGCGCGAGGTGAGTTCGTGCGTGCCACGCAGACACCGCGCTACGGGAATCGAACAATAGGGGACGGAACCCTTTTATTGGATATTACGGGGGCGCTTGATCACGGCCTAGTCGTAGCAGCCACCGTTACAGCTTCAATGAAGTCGCAATACGACAGAGTCGATGTCATACAGTGGCGAGAAGGTCGCTGGCATGATTTTAAAGGTATACCTTACGATTTACCAGCTAGTTGTGCGGCGCTAATCGTAACCGGGCCTTGGCTAATTCACCGGCCCGAACACATCGAAGGCCTTTTGTACGATGCCAAGTCAAGGGACATTCCGATTCTTGGCGGATTGGTAGATTTGCCGCAGTCCACTGCGGCGAATGACGATCTCAGCGGAGTTAAAGTCGCGCAGGAGTTCTATCTTGCCTTGTTGAACGAGGTGGCGTCTGGCGCTGTCACATTCCTTGATCTGGATCCCGGCGACATTCAGAACATTGCGCAGTCGTTTTCGGCGCAGATCGCCACCATCCGCCCAGAGCTATCTGGTCAGAAGTCTATAGATCCGAGCGGACCAATATTAGTTTGTGGTCCGGAATCTTCCGACGAAATGAAGATCGCCAAAGCGGCTCTTCCGTTATTGGATGCGGAACGGGCGTCATTATTCCGATTGATCCATTCGCTCTCCGATTCCGATGTCGAGGTTAGCGCGTCTGGTGTTGTGCTGGCCGCATCGGACCCAGGAGCACGATTACTCGGCTTGAGCATAGCGAGGCAAGGCCTACCGCTAGCGCTGGCCTTGAGACATGGTTTGGGAGGACTGGCACCTCGTGCGGACATGAGGTTGACGACCAGCGACATATCGTCGGTCGCGGTTCAGCTTAAAGCCTTCGCATCGCTCGTTGAGGGAAGAAGGCTCATGCGGGACGTGCCCCCCCCCCCCTACCGCGACAATACGGTTGACGAACTACATAAATGGAAGGTGCGCCTCGGGAACAGTCCAGCGAGGGCCCGCTTGAGTATACTTGGAAGACGCAACACCCTTCCCTTCACAGACATTGACTCGCGACTGGTCATTAAGCCCGAAAGCCTTGCGTTTCTCGATAAAGATGGTTTTTTATTGACTAAAGAACCGATTCAACTGGGCATAGTTTCTGGGCATGCACCAGTCATTGCGATGTTGCTGTTCGTTTCACCACATGAGCCTGACAGCATTTCTCTCCAAGTCGGCACAACTCATGCCACGATCGAGGAAAGGCTGCCGAGCGGAACCATGAGATGGCTAAAAGTGCGTGTGAACGCACGGAGCATCACTGAGACTATCATCATCAAGGGTGATAAGATATTGAAAAACAATGCGTCTAGGCTTGCGGCAGTATGTATCTATCCCGCTAATCAGCCAAACGCGTGGAGCAATTTTTTAGATCAAACTTCGCGCGGCACCTATCCGCACATAACGTCTATCGCTCGAAGATTTGCGAACGGGCAGTAACGCCTGCGCATTATCTTTTCCCACCAACGATCAGTTTACCCTTTCTAATATTACGTCTGTGAGTTCTATTTCCCCAGAAAGACTACTATTTGCCAGTATCAGTCTGAGCTCGACTTGATCTGCATTTTGGAGAGTTGCATCGATTGCTATGCTGTACCTCCCCGCGTCACTTGGGCGGAAGTTATGGTGAGAAAAGTCCTTTACCGAACCCCACTCAATCCGAAAATGCTGATTTGAAGCATCGCGGTCTACCGAAAATATAATAGTTGCTCTCCACGTCCCTCGTGGCAGCCAGTGATAGGCTCCATAGAGCAGGTACCGCGCGCGTCCCGCCAGCCCGAGACGCCAAGGCACCCGTCCGTCCGCAGAATGACGCCTATCCAAGGCGAACATTGTGAGTGGAAGATGAGCCGAATCGCCAGGCCTTCCGGGTCCGCCAGCGAGCAAAGCGAGAAGTGGGTGCTCCGGTGTAGGACGCTCCGACTGAATCGCCTGCAACATTTCTTTCATGCCCGGTGGATTGTCGGGAAGCACACCACTTTGATTCCGCGATACACCGTCGTAAGTTATAGAGAGAAGACGCGAAACCGTGTCAACGTCAGCACCCTCTATCACGTTTGGTGAAGGGCTTGCGAAAACATGGAATGCTGGCGATGCGGCAAGGCCGACCGCAGCATCTCCCACAACAATGACATCAGCTGCGCGGCTGGATTCGTATTCAGAAAAGAAGAGCTGAACCTCGTGTTTGCGCGCCATCACGAGTAGCGCAGCCCTGCCAGCCTCACCCTCTAATGCAAGGCCGGGAACTACCAGACATCCAGGCGCCTTCGCGGCCATCAACATCAGTGTCCCACTGCCTCACTCAGCCCGGAGCCACTTATAAACATCCACGCCCTCTTCAATGTCATCAAATAATCTCGTCTTGCCGCTTTCAATAACTAGCGCTCGTTCGCAAAGATTACTGATCAGATTCATATCGTGCGACGCCATTATGAAAGCCCGTTTACCGCGCTTTATAAAAAGTTCATCTTGGCATTTCTGCTGAAATCGCGCATCCCCCACTGCAACTAACTCATCTATCAAGTAACAATCGAACTCAATTGCGAGCGAAAGACCAAATGCAAGCCGGGCCCGCATGCCTGAAGAGTAGTGTTTGACGGGTTGTCGTAACGCGCTGCCCAATTCGGCGAAATCATCTACGCGACTTAGAAGGTTAGAAAAGTTTCTTTTGTATATTCGCGAAAGAAATCTAATGTTGTCCAGGCCAGAGAGGCTGCCTTGAAAGCCGCCGCCAAATCCTATAGGCCAGGAACTCGACATCGACCACGTTATTTTTCCGGACGTCGGCGGGAGAATCCCCCCCAGCATCTTAATCAAGGTAGATTTTCCCTGACCATTGCGTCCAAGGATAGCAATGCGCTCTTCATGTGCCAGCGTGAAGGTGAGATCAGAAAACACCTGTTTCGATCCGCTGGGATAGACCTTGGATAACTGTTCGACCATAAGGCCAACTTTTTGGCCTGCCTCGATTGTCATTACTGGCGATGCTCCTTGACGCCAGTCCAGATCAGCCAGCCCACCCCGTAAAGCAATAACATTGTCCCAAAGACGGCGAGAATGGCCAGCAGTCGCTTCGGCTGTGTCGGCTTATCGGCAAGGCTAGGACTTACAACCCGCTCCAAATATAGCTGCTGACGTCGGGCATCCTGCCGTGCGCCATTAAGCGTGGCTGTGGCGGAAGCTAGGTTTCTCGAAGCTAACTCGCGCCTCCCGACAAGAAGTTCATAGTCACCCACCTGCGGCGCCAGAGAACCGTTTGCTCCCGCGATCCGTTGACGCTGCGCTTCGATTTGGCCTTCGATTGCGCGCAGACGGGCATTCAGTGCAGCAAGTTGGGGACTTTGGGGGGCTTGGGACTCGAGTTGTTGCTTCTCGGCCGAAAGCTCTGCTTGGTTCAAAAGGAGGCCACCGAGCAACTCAGAGGTTTCGGTCGCGACATTGGCGGGGTCGATGAATCGTTGGCTAGTACGGAAACGGGTTAGCTCAGCCTGAACCCGAACGACTTCTTCCTGAGCGTCCTTGACGGCCGCTTCGGCCTCTACCACAGCTGTTGCTGTAGCGCGTCGGTTCAGGCGGTTTACAAGATTCTCTCCGCCGTCCAACAAACCGTTGGCGATGGCCGTGGCGTCTTGCGGACTGAAGGCTTCGACGCGCAGCGTGCTCATGCCATTTGTCGAGTCATGGCCGACAACCACGAACCGCTGAAATCCCTCATAAAAAGTTTCGCGACTGTCACCCTCCCATGGACGTCGAAGACGCGAGAAGGGATCGACGCCCGGTCTACTCAGCATGGCTCGAACATCATATTTACCCTGAAGGTCTTTCAAGGCGTCACGTGACTTAATGTACTCATGGACAGCAAAGGCATCGGTCTGGGCGGTACCAAGCCCAACTCCCTGCAAAGCGACTCCAAGAGGCGATGGCGTTTGCTGAGCTTGGGCGCGAACGATAAATCGGGCTTCCGACACGTAACGAGGGGTCGCGATGAAGGCATAGTAGATTGCAGCCACCAAGGTAGGAAAGACGACAACAACAATGAACGGCCATGAAACGCGTTCGCGCCAGCCCTTTCGCTTTTGGCCAAGAGCTTGACCCGAAACAGGTCCCAAGAATGTAAGTTTTGCTTCAGACATCGTCACCACAGGGACAGACCCCGTTCCTATTCCACATCAACGTACTTTAAGGCGGTTGAAAGCACGAGGAGGCCGACAAAAAGAAGAACCGTCCCACAGAGGGCCGGATAGAAGGGATGATAGTACGCTTCGAAAAATTCCCCGAAAAATCCGGCGCGCACCATTTCCACAGCATTAGGCATGGGCACCAACAAGAACGCTTCTCGATAAGCCGGCGGGACAATCGATACCGTAAAAAATGCCCCGGACAATGGTATGAGCATATAAGTAAATAGCTGCGTAACGCGCTCTACCACTTCGAACCTTACAGCAAGCGCGCTCAGCAGAAGAGCGAGGCCAAACGAAAGCCAAGCTAAAGACAACCACCCCCAATAAAGAAGAAGAGGTATTTTAGGGAACGACACTTGCCCCATCGCATACAAAATCACAAATACAGCCAAAAATGCTGCTGTAGTGCCCATGAATTCCACCAGCGATCTTGCGGCATACACATGGATGATTCTGACTTGGCGATGGTGAAGAAGGCCGACATTGGCCTGAATAGCGCCCAAGCTGTGTTGAATGAAATGGCGCAGAAGCAGCAAGCACATGTACCCCGTCATGACGAAGGCACCCACCCGAACGCCGTGCTCGTAGGGAGGCTTCAGCACACTCCACATGGCGATAACGCCGATACAGAAAAGCAGAGGTTCGCCAATGACCCACAAAAATCCTAGGCCTTCCCGTCCATACCGGGTGACCATTTCGCGCATCATTAGAGCCCGGGTGATCCGCGCCTGCCTAGCGATCCCGCCGCCGAGTTCGCGGATTGAAATAATCACGCGCGCCAAAAGTCTGCCTTGAGATTGTTGCCTTTGATGCGCCTGCATACACCATATGTCGGGCCAGGAAACGTTTGTTGGGCTAGGTTGCATCAATTGCCCAGAGAAAGCGAAAAACAGCCTCGCGTCAGCTATGAAGGGCGGCTATTTAGCAGCGCAGGCGCGTCCTTAACTGCGCATAGAATGCTTGAGAATAAAATGGTCCAATTTAATGGTAAGGTCGCGCTCGTCACGGGCGTTACGGGACAGGATGGCGCATATCTGTCGGAGTTGCTGTTGGAAAAAGGCTATATTGTCCACGGCTTGAAGCGGCGATCGTCATCATTCAATACGGGGCGGATCGAGCATCTCTACCAAGACCCTCATGAGAAAGACCCGCGGTTCATCCTTCACTACGGCGACCTGACGGATTCAACCAATCTGATCCGCATAGTTCAGGAAACTCAACCCGACGAGATCTACAATCTAGCAGCTATGAGCCACGTTCAGGTGTCGTTCGAAGCGCCGGAATACACGGCCAATGCCGACGGCATTGGCGCCCTGCGTATCTTAGAAGCGATCCGCATTCTAGGTCTCGAGAAAAAGACGAGGTTCTACCAGGCCTCAACATCGGAGCTTTATGGTTTGGTCCAGGAAGTGCCGCAGTCAGAAACGACGCCCTTCTATCCGCGCAGCCCGTACGCCGTAGCTAAAATGTACGCTTACTGGATCGTGGTGAACTACCGTGAGGCCTATGGCATGCACGCTTCCAACGGCATCCTGTTCAATCATGAGAGTCCGCTTCGCGGCGAGACCTTTGTGACACGCAAGATAACCCGTGCGGTCGCCGCCATTAAACACGGCTTCCAAGACCGGTTGTATCTCGGAAACATCGACGCAAAGCGCGACTGGGGTCACGCACGCGAATATGTGCGCGGAATGTGGATGATGCTGCAGCAGGACCAGCCCGACGATTATGTTCTTGCAACAGGCGAGACAACGGTTATTCGCGACTTTGTCACATATGCCTTCAGCCAAATCGGCGTGGTGCTCCGCTGGGAGGGGAAGGGAATTGATGAGAAGGGGATATGTACGGCGACCGGCCGTGTCTATGTCGAGATCGATCCGCGCTATTTCCGCCCGACGGAAGTCGACCTTTTGATCGGCAACCCTGCCAAAGCCAAAGCCAAACTGGGTTGGACTCACGAGACAAAGTGGGAAGCTCTGTGCGCCGAGATGGTGGCTGCAGATTTGGTTTCAGTGTCGCGGGAGCAGCGCGGCAATGGCGAGTGAGGTCATTTTCCCGCTTAAGGGCAAACGAGTATGGGTCGCTGGCCATCGCGGCATGGTCGGCTCAGCTATCGTTCGCCGTCTAGCCAGAGAGGATTGCGAGATCATCACGGCGAGCCGCAGCGAGGTCGATCTGAGGAGCCCCGCCGACGTCAACGCCTTCCTCGCCCACAGGAAGCCGGCCGCGATATTCATGGCGGCCGCTAAAGTCGGCGGCATACTTGCAAATGACACCTATCCAGCCGACTTCCTCTACGACAACCTGATGATCGCGGCGAACGTCACCGAGGCCGCGTATCGCAACGATGTCGAGAAGATGCTATTCCTTGGTTCCAGCTGTATCTATCCGAAGTTGGCTCCTCAGCCCATTCCAGAAGACGCCCTGCTGACTGGCCAGCTAGAGCCTACCAACGAGTGGTACGCGATCGCCAAGATCGCCGGCATCAAACTGGCTCAGGCTTATCGCAAGCAGCATGGTTGCGACTTCATCAGCGCCATGCCTACAAATCTCTACGGGCCCGGGGACAACTTTGATCTGAACACCAGCCACGTTCTGCCAGCGCTTATCCGAAAAGCTCACGAGGCAAAGATCAACGGCGAGGATCACATCACGATTTGGGGGACTGGCACACCGCGTCGGGAGTTCCTGCACTCTGATGATTGCGCCGATGCCTGCGTTTTCCTGATGCAGCGATACTCCGACGTTGAGCACGTCAACGTGGGGTCAGGTAGTGACATCGCGATCATCGATTTGGCGCGCCTCGTCAGCAATGTTATAAAGTTTAGCGGCAACATCCGCACCGATCCCCTTAAGCCCGACGGCACTCTGCGCAAGCTCATGAGCGGCGATAAGCTTAGGCAGCTTGGGTGGAAAGCGGATATCCCTCTAGAAGAGGGCATTGCGGCAGTATACGAGGAATTTTGCCGTCATCTCTAATCCTTAAAGTGAGGCATTATGGTGACTGGTGACGTAGAGGCTTGGTGCCGATGACGAGTGACCGAAGACGTCTATTTATCCAAGCTAACAAGACTATTTCGGAACTGTACCTTAGACGCGGTACTTCGAAGTTCGTCTATGCGGACCTCATGCATAACAATCTGCAATATCTTCTTCGATCACTTTATATAGCTCGATCTACGGCAGTTATAACAGGTTGTGATCTTATTGGTATTGCCGGAAATCCAGGCGTCGTTGAAAGATCGGCGTATTTGGATCCAAAGCAATTTGACTTCGAACTCGCTGAGTCTTTTGGCGTAAAGCAAATTATTTTTGCACCAGTCAAGAGTAAGCACGAAGCGTGTTCGGTCTTCGAGCCACTCCTGGATCCAAGCTCGCGCTGCGATACAATTGGCCGAGCTTCCGTGGAAACTATTCGCAACCTTCAGAACCTGCAGGATCAGGATGGTGTGCAGATCGGTCGCATAGTTCAAGACACCTTCATGAGATCGAACCTTTGGCCCACAGTTTATGAATGCGATGCCCTAAACTCCACACGCGAAGAGATTGATACTCTGAGCGAATGGCTAAGAGATATTTTCCGCGACCGACCTCCTGAGGCATTTGTTTCTGGTCACATAGATTACTCCCCATGGGGACTCGCCATGCAGCACTGCTTGGCTGAAGGCGGAAAGGGAATATACTATAGGTGCGACGTAAGAACTCCAATTTACGTCTTGGGTCATAGGGAAAATAAGGAAACGCTAAATGGATTGTTACGTCGGGCTGACGAAAGAGCTTTTCTAGAGCACCGCGATATCTCGCAAATTTCTCGGACAAGTATAGATATAAGGCACGCGTTAAACGACTCGATTTCAAAGAACTGGCGCTGGACGACTCATCCCGATGCAGGCGATCACTTTGAGTGGCCTTTTTCAACCAACCTCCCCACCGCCTGCCTATTCAGCCACACTTTCACTGACCAGCCCAGCGCAGATGAATCTGTCTTCATCGACCATCTAGATTGGCTTGAAAAAACGTTGGCCCATGCCGCCGCACGAGGGGACTATAATCTGTTGGTGAAGGTTCACCCGTTGGATGGTCTATTTGATCTATCTAAATCTATAGACCGCCTAGAGAATGAATTTTCGATACACAAAAATATTGTGTTTTCGCGCCAGCCTATTCCGACAAGCACTATAGTTAACAACTGCGCAGTCGGAATCACAGTAAGAGGAACGCCTGGAACTGAATTTTCCGCATTAGGCCTGACAATGCTTCTCGCAGGTCGCGCCTACTATGATCATGTCGAGTGCGTTATAAGGGCCAACTCGGAACTTGAATACTTTTCTTATCTAGAAGACATATTGTTTAGCAGAATTAAACCGGTTGATACCGTTATTGCTAAAGAATATGTAGCTTTTGATCGCTACTGGGCAGCTCCTTTCTCGTCTTTACTAGGCTCTTTTAGCCCCAATCGGGATCCTGAGTTGATTTGGTCGAATGCATTATCCGCATGCCCAGCTACTGCATTTGAGGTGGATGAAATTACACAATGCTTATCAGACGCGATTAATAACTGCGAAAAATACGGCTCGGCGCGCGCCGTTCCTCGGCACGCAAATTCACTTCTACTGAATTGATAATATTGATGAACAACTCTATAGATTGTTACATTCCTGCTAGGCTTGGAAGTTTACGAGTCCCTGCAAAGAATCTTCGCCTTCTTGGAGGTATGCCACTCATAGCGCACGCAATTAATACGCTAAAACGGACTGAAACTATCTCGTCATTTTGCGTCAACACTGAAAGTGCGATCATATCCGAGGTCGCAAGGAAATACGGGGCCGCCGTTTACGACAGGCGACCAGACCTTGCCATTTCATCGACCTCTACAGACGAAATAATATATGATTATGCGCTTAACTCTTCCTCTGACCATCTTTTGCTCGTAAACCCCACTGCTCCCTTCCTAAAAAGTGAATCTATAGATTCCGCTGCACGGCAATACTTGAAAACAGGCCAGAATCTGTTTTCATCAACGTTAACCCGACGTCATGCATACTTTAATGGCGAGCCGCTTAATTTTTTGCCCGCATCAAAGAGCCCAAGAACTCAGGAACTCACGTCAGTCGAATTTATCAACTTCATATTCATTTTCCTAAACCGAGCAAAGATGGTCAGTGCGTATGAGAATAGTGGAAGCTGTTTATATTCTGGAGACATGCAACTTTGGCCTCTAGATGGCTTGGAAGCATGGGATATAGATGACGAGTTTGATTTCCAAATTGCACAGCTAGCGATCGATCGCCAAATTGCCGCGAAGCCCGAATATGTACCAGAGGTGGCTTCCTTAATTCGTTCTGGCTTGCGTTTTGAGAATTAGAGGTTCAGCAGCGCCGGATCGCCGCCCTGTGCTGCGATGTTCACGCTGATCGCCTTCTCGGCCGCGTAACGGATCAGGCTGTTCGGCCCGCCCGCCTTAGGACCAGTGCCCGACAGTCCCTCGCCGCCGAACGGTTGAACGCCGACCACCGCGCCGGTGATCGAGCGGTTGACGTAGACGTTTCCGGCGGGGACCAGGTCGACGACTTCAGCGGCGAAGGCTTCGATGCGGCTGTGGACGCCCAGGGTCAGGCCGTAGCCGCGGGCGGCCAGTTTGCCGGCGACCGACTTCAGGTCGGACGGGGCGTAGCGGTAGATGTGCAGGATGGGGCCGAAGACCTCGCGTTCGAGGAAGTCGGGCGTCGGGATTTCAGCGATAGTGGGGGCGAACAGGTCGCCTTTGTCGGCGCCCATCGGCAAGGCGGCGCGAGCGATGATCTTCGCTTCCTTCGACAGGCGCTCGACGTGCGCTTCGAGGGCCCGGCGGGATTCGGGATCGATGACCGGGCCGATGTCGGTTTTGGGATCGGCAGGGTCGGCGACGGTCTGGACCGCCAAAGCGCCCTTCAGGCCCTCGACCAGGGCGTCGGCCGAATCCTTGGGCACATAGAGGACGCGAAGGGCCGAGCAGCGCTGGCCGGCCGAGCCGAAGGCCGACTGGATCACGTCGTCAATGACCTGTTCCTTGAGCGCTGTCGTATCGATGAACATGCCGTTCAGGCCGCCAGTCTCAGCGATGAAGGGGATGATAGCGCCGGGCCGGGCGGCGATGGATCGGTTGATGGCGGCGGCCGTGTCGGTGCCGCCGGTGAAGGCGACGCCGTCGATGCCCAGATGGGTGACCAGCGCTGCGCCGACCGTCTCGCCACGTCCTGGGACCAGGGCCAACAGGTCGGGGTTCAGGCCGGCCTTGTGATAGAGGCGCACAGCCTCGGCGGCGATCAGCGGCGTCTGTTCGGCGGGCTTGGCCAGCACGGCGTTGCCGGCGGCGAGGGCCGCAGCGATCTGGCCGGTGAAGATGGCCAGGGGGAAGTTCCACGGCGAGATGCAGGCGAAGACGCCCCGTCCGTGCAGGAACAGTTGGTTGGTCTCGCCGGTCGGGCCCTTCAGCGATTCTGGGGCGGTGAAGTCGCGCTCGGCCAGCAGGGCGTAATAGCGGCAGAAGTCGGCGGCCTCGCGCACCTCGGCGACGCCGTCGTTCAGGGTCTTGCCCGCCTCGCGGCTGAGCAGGGCGACCAGCCGATCCAGATCGGCCTCCAGCGCGTCTGCCATGGCGCGCAGCACGATAGCGCGCTTGGCGCCGCCCTGTCGGTCCCATTTGACTTGAGCCTCGGCGGCCGCCTGGACGGCGGCGTCGATGTCAGCCGTCTCGGCTTCCGAGACATGGCCCAGCACCTGTGATCGATCGAAGGGATTGGTCACGTCCTGGGCGGCGATGCCGGCGCGCAGCTTGCCGCCGATGATCGGGCCGCTGGTCAACTTCTCGCGGTCGACCAGTTCCAGCGCCTTGGCGTGGGCTTCACGGTCGGCGGCCTGAGAGTAATCGCGGCCGAGGGAGTTCTGACGATCGCCGTACATGTCTTTCGGAACCGGAATCTTGGGGTGACGGTCGGGCGCCTGCTCGACCAGGGAAATGGGATCGGCCGCGACGGCCGAGGCGGGCACGCGCTCGTCCAGAAGGGCGTGGACGAAGGAGGAGTTGGCGCCGTTTTCAAGCAGGCGACGCACCAGATAGGGCAGCAGTTCCTCGTGCCCGCCAACGGGGGCGTAGGCGCGGACGATGACGATTTCATCGGCCCAGGCCTCGTGCGCGGCGTCATAAAGCGCCTCGCCCATGCCGTGCAGCCGCTGGTGCTCGACCGTGACGCCGTGATCACGCGCCATACGCCGCACGGCCGCCAGCGTATGGGCGTTGTGGCTGGCGAACTGGGAATAGATAGCCGGCGCGGCCTCGATCATGGCCTTGGCGCAGACCAGGTAGTTCAGATCGGTCGCCGCCTTGGTCGTATAGACGGGATAGTCGGTGCGGCCGAACACCTGGGCGCGCTTGATCTCGGTGTCCCAATAGGCGCCCTTGACCAGGCGCACCATCAGACGACGGCCCGAGCTACGGGCGAGGTCAGCGACGCGTTCGATCGTCTCCAGACCGCGCTTCTGATAGGCCTGAACCGCCAGACCGAGGCCCGTCCAGCCGCCAAGCGACGGCTCGTGCGCCAGCCGGTCCAGCAGTTTCAGCGACAGGGCCAGACGGTCTGCCTCCTCGGCGTCCATTGTGTAGTTGATGTCGTATTTCGCCGCGATCTGGGCCAAGCGCAGGATGCGGGGATACAGGGTCGCCCAGACGTCATCCTCATGCGTCGCCTCATAGCGGGGCGACAGGGCCGACAGTTTCACCGAGACGCCGTGGCCGTGCTCCGGCCCCTGACCTTTTGACGTGCTGCCCACCGCCTCGATGGCGTCGGCGTAGATTTTCTCGTAGCGGTCTGCGTCGGCCATGGTCCGGGCGCCCTCGCCCAGCATGTCGAAGCTGCACAGCCAGCCTTCCTTGTTCGACCGCTTCAGCGCGCCCTGGATGGTGCGGCCGACGACGAACTGCTCGCCCATGATCTTGACGGCGGTGGCCACGGCCTGACGGATGACCGGCTCGCCCAGACGACCGGCGATCCGCTTGAGGAAGCCGGGCAGATCGGTGCGCGCCTCGTCGTCCACATCGACCAGCTTGCCGGTCAGCATCAGACCCCAGGTCGAGGCGTTGACGAAGAGGCTGTCGGACTGACCCAGGTGGGCGGCCCAGTCGGCCGAGCCGATCTTCTCGGCGATCAAGCGGTCGCGGGTGTCCTCGTCCGGCACGCGCAGCAGGGCTTCGGCCAGACACATCAGGGCCAGACCTTCGCGGGTCCCAAGCGAGAATTGCTGCAGGAAGCTTTCGACGACGCCCTGCTTCTTCTGGCTGCGACGCGCGTGTTCAACCAGGGCCGTCGCCTCAGCGACCACATCCGCCCGTTCGGTCGCATCCAGGGGCATGCGCGCCAGATTTGCGGCGACGGCCTCACGCTCGTCTCGGAACTTGTGCGCATCCAGACCATCCCAGGCGGCCAGGCTCGAAGGCATGAAGGCGGGCGTGGTCATCGGTGACAAATCCTGTGGATTTCAGCCGTATATGCCGGAGTTCATTGAAGGTGCTTCGTATGATACAGGACTGAACCGAAGATCGTTCGGTGTGAGGCCGTGATTCCCGATGATCGATATCGACGCTGTTGATCGCCGCATCCTGCGGGTGCTTCAGACCGACGCCCGCATTTCAAACGCCGAACTGGCGCGACGCTGCAACCTGTCGCCCGCCGCCTGTTTCGAACGGGTCAAACGACTGCGCGAAAAGAAGATCATCACCGGCTACGCCGCCATGATCGACCCGGCTCAGGTTGGTCGGGACCTGCTGATCTTCGTTGAAGTCCTGCTGGACCGCACCACCGGCGACGTCTTCGAAGCCTTCGCCGCTGCCGTTCGCAGCCAGCCGGAGGTGCTGGAGTGCCACATGGTCGCCGGCGGCTTCGACTATCTGATCAAGGCTCGCGTCGGCGACATGGACGCCTACCGCGCCTTCCTGGGCGACGTTCTGGTGCGGATGCCGGGGGTGCGAGAAACCCGCACATATGCGGTGCTGGAAGAGGTGAAATCGACGACGGTGCTGCCTTTGTGACCCAACATCTGCCAGGACGTAGACAAGCGACAGCGTTTAAACTTAGTCACAACTTCGGGTCGGCGAAATCAGATGACGTGTGACAATGCCTGACCTAAGATGCTGATACACCTGACAGATCACAGCGTAGGCAATGGCCATCATCTATCCCGTCATTATGTGCGGCGGCTCCGGAACACGCCTTTGGCCGGCATCGAGGCCCTCTCTGCCAAAGCAGTTCATACCGCTGGCTGGCAATCGATCTTTGTTCCAGGAAACCGTGGCTCGCGTGGCTGGGCTTTGTCAGAACGGCGGCGAATTGGTTGTGGTCGGGGGGCTGACCCACAAACGCGCCATTCTGGATCAGCTAGAGGAAATCGGCGTCAGCGCCATCATTCTGCTGGAGCCCGAAGGGAGAGATTCTTCGGCGGCCATGGCCGCCGCTGCCGAATGGACGGCGCAGCGCGCGCCCGAGGCCATCAATCTCTTTGTGGCCTCAGACCATCACATTCCAGACGCCGAAGCGTTCCGACAGTCCGTCGGCAAAGCCGCATCTGCGGCCGCTCAGGGCCGGATCGTCACTCTGGGTGTCGTGCCGACCGAACCCTCATCCGCTTACGGATACATCGCGCCATCAGGGCCTGACCTCTCAGCCGTGTCCGCTTTCGTCGAAAAGCCCGATCAGGCAACCGCGCGTCGCTATATTTCGGAGGGTTACCTCTGGAACAGCGGCAACTTCATCGTCCGCGCCGACGTGCTGTGTCAGGAAATCGCCGAACGCGCGCCTGCGGTAAGCGAAGCCGTTCGCAGCGCGTTGGCTGGCGCCGAGATTGATGGTTCATGCTTGACCTTAGGGGCCGGGTTCAAAGCAGCACCCAAAATCTCAGTCGACTACGCCGTCATGGAGAAGACGACGCGCGCCTCCGTTCTGCCGGTTCGCTTCGAGTGGTCCGACTTGGGCGCCTGGGATTCGGTCCATGCATCCGGCGAAGGCGATGTGGGGCTTCACATCCTTGAGGACTCGGAGGGCTGTCTGGTTCGAGCATGCGACGGCGTGATGGTGGCTGCGATCGGCCTGCGCGATGTCGGAATCATCGTGGAACGTGATGCGGTTCTGGTGACGGATCTGAAAAAGAGTCAGGACGTCAAAAAGGTGGTGGAAAGACTGCGCAAGCTGTCACCGCAACATCTCGACTTCCCATCGGCCAGGCCCCTAGAAACGTTGGAGGCTGGCGCTTGCCGCCTGACGACCTGGCTCAGACAAGCCGCACTCCCCGCCTGGTCAAGCCTGGGGCAGGATGAGACAGGCGCATTCGAAGAGGTCCTGGCGCTCGACGGCCGACACATCGCCACATCCCGTCGGGCCCGCGTCCAAGCGCGCCAGTTGCAGGTCTACGCCGAGGCTGGCCGCCAAGGGTGGCAGGGGCCATGGAAAGCCGTTGTTGAGAGCGGACTGGATCGCCTTATGTCTGCCTATCTGCGCCCAGATGGTCAGATGCGCACCTTGCTAGCGGCGGATGGATCCCCGCTGGAAGAGACTGCGATGGTTTACGATCAAGCCTTCCTGATCTTCGCCCTCGCCTGCATCTCGGGCGTGACGGCAAAGCCTTCGCTTGAACATAAAGCCGCGGCGACCCGGGATCTGCTGATGCAAGGTGCTGATGCGGTGGGCGGGCTCAAGGAAGCTGGAAGCCATCCCTATCAATCCAACGCTCACATGCATCTTCTTGAGGCGGCCCTGGCATGGGAAGAAGTCGGCGGCGGGCCTCAGTGGACCGTGCTTGCCGACCAGATCATGCATTTGGCCCGGACCAAGTTCATCGATGCAGAAACCGGCAACCTACGGGAGTTCTTCAATGCGGACTGGTCGCCCGCCATAGGCGACGACGGACGCTTGGTCGAACCCGGTCATCAGTTCGAATGGGCGTGGCTGATGGCGCGGTATGGCCGTAGCCGAAACGACGAGGCGGTGATCGCTGACGCCTGGAGACTTTACGAAGCCGGCCTGAAGGGCGTCGATCCGAAACGAAGCATCGCTATCGACGCCATGAACATCGACGGTAGTGTGCGTAGCCCGCGCTCGCGCCTGTGGCCTCAGACCGAATGGCTGAAGGCGTCGCTTATACTTGCCGCGCTCAGCGACGACGGGCGACGCGCCAAATGTCTCGATCAGGCGGCGCGTGCGCAACGGGCCCTGTGGCTGTATCTAACGCCGCAAGGTCTGTGGCATGACAAGATGTTGGAAAATGGAAGCTTTATCGACGAGCCTGCTCCCGCAAGCTCATTCTACCACATCATGGCCGCCTATGTTCAGGTGCGCCAAGCGGTCATTGCTTTAAATCCAAACATGAGCGCCACCTTGTCCCTCGCTTGAAATTTACAGTTGATGCACTTCTTCAGACACGCCTTCAGCGTTCATCAAATGGATTTGACCGAGCAACCACGAGATCGCACGGGTCCATATTTCCAAGAAGGCTGCAATCAACGGACAAAAGTTGCGCTTTGGTGGTAATCCGCCAGAAGCTAAAACCCATTCCTTGAAGTCGATTGGCTAGCTGTTGTGGGTCCGCGCGCGAACGTATCTGCACTACGTCCCATTCAATGCATAGAATGATGTCAGGCTGCTGAAGAAGATTTTCGGCTCCCAACAAAATCAAAGGCTCCGACCCTTCCGCATCAATCCGAAGCAATCTTACGTTCGGCAAATCAAGATCATCCAAACGGATCGCTTCGACCTCAAGTACCTGAGTATCGCCGCCTAGCGCATTATCCCCCACATAGACGTGGCCGCCGCCTCCATATTGGCGGGAGATCGAGAACCTGACAGCACCCGCCGAGTCGCTTGCGACTTTTTGAACGATTTGCACCCAAGACGCATAGCCGTTCAGGCGAACCGACTTGGCGGAAAGCGCAGCAAGTCTCGGGTTCGCTTCGAATGTCAGAACACTTCCGCTAGGCCCTACTCGATGAGCCATTGCCACGGTGTAAAACCCGACGTGCCCGCCAACCTCGACGACACGATCTCCTGGTCTCAGCAGGCTCAGCACAACCTTAGCGATCCAAGGCTCCCATGTTCCGTGCGCAATTAGATGCGCGCAAACACTTTCTTCCATCGGGTCAACATAAAGGAAGTGGCCGCTTCTAAGCTTCGTAAGGGCTAGCCCATCGCCTAAATAAAAATATGGCCGCTCGGTCATATCGTTGCGCACAACGTCTTTTTTCGGTCTCCACAACTTGGAAACCGATTTCGACCAGTTTTTCATAACGCTTTCCGAATCCACGACGGTCACTGCCGCAGCAGAGCCAATGCGCGCCTGCCAAGCAGACCGCCGATTATCCTATTGGTATTGACCAAACAACTGCAACCGTCTCGCCTTCGTCATTCGAACCGTCTAGAAGTTCGTCCCTTACTCAACGGCTCAGGGTCCGCCCGCCTCAATGCGCATCGTTCTGGCCACCGACGCCTGGGAACCTCAGGTCAACGGCGTCGTCCGTACCCTGACGCGCACGGTCGCGGAATGTCGCGGCATGGGTCATGAAGTCGAGGTCATAGAACCCAGCCTGTTCAAGACCATCCCCTGCCCCACCTATCCGGAGATCCGGCTGGCGCTCGGAGCGGAAGAAGAAATCCGCGAGATGCTGCGGGCCTTCGAACCCGAGGCCGTCCATATCGCCACCGAGGGCCCGATCGGCATCGCCACGCGCCGCATCTGCGTGGAATGGAGGCTGCCGTTCACGACCAGCTATCACACCAAATTCCCCGAATATGTCTCGGCCCGTTTCCCGATCCCGGTCCAGGTCGGCTACGCCTATATGAAGTGGTTCCACAAGCCGTCCGGACGGCTGATGGTGGCGACGCCGACCCTGCGCGACGAGCTGGTCGAGCATGGCTTCAAGAACGTCTCGCCTTGGTCGCGTGGCGTGGACACGGAGGTGTTCAACCCTGACTTGGAGCGCATCTACGTCGAGCTTGGGGGCGAGGACTGGCCCCGGCCCTTCTTCCTGAACGTCGGGCGTGTGGCGGTCGAGAAGAACATCGAGGCCTTCCTGCAACTCGACCTGCCCGGCACCAAGATCGTCGTGGGCGATGGCCCGGCCCGCGCCGAGCTCGAAGAGAAATATCCGGACGCCAAATTCCTGGGCGCCAAGTTCGGCGACGACCTGGCCCGCTGCTTCCGCGACGCCGACGTTTTCGTCTTCCCCAGTTGGACCGACACCTTCGGTCTGGTGATTCTGGAAGCCATGGCCGCCGGTACGCCGGTCGCGGCCTATCCCGCCCACGGCCCGATCGACATCATTCCGGGATCGAACGCAGGCGCAATCGACGAAGACCTCAAGACCGCCTGTCTGGAGTGCCTCGGGCTCGACCGCCGAGCTGTGCGTGCCTACGCGGAAAAGTTCAGTTGGCGCGCCTCCGCCGAGCAGTTCGTCGAGAACCTGCAACCCTATCCGGAACCCGAGCGCGGGCGATTCTGGCGTCGTCTGCGGCGCATCGCCCGTATTCGCAAACGCGCCGCTGCGTGATCGCCCGGCCGTCGAGTCGACCCCAAGGAAAATCCATGATGAAACCCCGCCAAGACCTGAAGCCGAACACGGCCGCCTATGAGACTCAGGCCCTCGTAAAGCCGACCGGTTTCCGCGAATACGACGCGCGCTGGATCCTGGAAAAAGAGATCAATCTTCTCGGTATTCAGGCGCTAGGGCTTGGCCTTGCCACCTATGTCCACGAAATTGGTGTCGCGCCGAAGATCGTCACCGGCCATGACTTCCGCGGGTACAGCCTCAGCGTCAAACAGGCCCTGATACTCGGGCTGCTGGAAGGCGGGATGGAGGTTCTGGACGTGGGGCTGGCCTTATCGCCCATGGCCTATTTCGGTCAGTTCGAACTGAACGCGCCCTGCGTCGCCATGGTCACCGCGAGCCACAACGAGAACGGCTGGACCGGCGTCAAGATGGGCGCAAACAAACCCCTGACCTTCGGCCCCGACGAGATGGGTCGCTTGAAAGAAATCGTCCTCAACGGCAAAGGCGTGGCCCGGCCGAACGGAAAGCTGGTGCGGATCGAAGACTTCCGCGAAACCTATATCGCCGACGTGGCCTCCAAAGTGCAGATCAAGCGTCCTTTGAAGGTCGTGTGCGCCTGCGGCAACGGCACGGCCGGCGCCTTCGCCCCCGACACCCTTCGCCGCATGGGCGTCGAGGTGATCGAGATGGACACCGACCTCGACTATACCTTCCCGAAATACAATCCAAACCCGGAAGATCACGCCATGCTGGTGCAGATGGCCCAGCGGGTGCGTGAGACGGGCGCCGATCTGGCCCTCGGCTTCGACGGCGACGGCGACCGGTGCGGCGTCGTAGACGACACGGGCGAGGAGATTTTCGCCGACAAGATCGGCCTGATGCTGGCGCGCGACCTGTCCAAGGTCTACCCGGACAGCACCTTTGTGGTCGATGTGAAATCGACCGGCCTCTACAAGACCGACGAAATCCTGCAGGCGAACGGCGCCGAGGTCGTCTACTGGAAGACCGGCCACTCCTACATCAAGCGCAAGACCGCCGAACTGGGCGCCTTGGCCGGGTTCGAGAAATCGGGCCACTTCTTCATGGCCGGCGATCTGGGCCACGGTTACGACGACGGTCTGGTCGCGGCTGGTGCGGTGCTGGCGATGCTGGATCGCAATCCGGACAAGAAACTCAGTGAACTGAAGACAGCCTTGCCGGATGCCTGGACCAGCCTGACCATGTCGCCCCATTGCGACGACGAGCTGAAATACGGCGTGCTGGAGCGGATCGTGAAGGAGTATTCCGATCTGGCCGCAGCGGGCGGCGAAATCCTTGGCCGTAAGATCGTCGAGGCTATCACCGTCAACGGCGTTCGCGTGCACCTGGAAGACGGATCTTGGGTCCTGGTCCGCGCCTCGTCCAACAAGCCGGAGCTGGTCGTGGTGGTCGAAAGCATGCGGTCCGAAGACGACATGCGCGACCTGTTCCGCAAGGAGATCAAGCCGCGCCTCGCCGCCTACCCCGAAATCGGCGCCTTCAATCAGGAAATCTGAAACATCACAGCGGACTGAACCAATCGCGCCCGTGACCGCTTCCCTCTCGGCTGAGGCCAGGAGGGAAGATTGCCGCGTTACTTTTTCCATACCCAGAACGGAGATTGCATCCGCGACGATCAGGGCGAGGAACTGAGGAGCGTTGACGCGGCCCGCGAGGAAGCGGTCGCCGTACTGGGCGAAATCCTGCGCTATCGGGGCGCATCGTTCTGGACGACCCGCGCCTTCAGCGTCATCGTCACGGATGACGAGGGGCAAACGGTCGTCAGCGTCACGGCGTCCGCATCCGATAAAGCGCCCGAGGGCTGGACATTGACGAGGGACGCGTGATGACCAAGGCTGGCAGCGTCTCAAAGATCACCACGCTGGTCGACAAGTTGTCGCTTCGGGACCGGCTCAATTCCGAAGAGATCGAGGCGTTGAGCGCTGTGCTCGATGCGCCCAAAACCGTCTCCGCCGGATTTGACATCGTGCGCGAGCACACCCGCCCGCTGCACAGCACGCTGCTGATCTCCGGCTTTTCCGCGCGGTATTCTACGCTGGAGGACGGGTCGCGTCAGATCACCGAAATCAACGTGTCGGGCGACTTCATCGACCTGCACAGCCTGTTGATGAAGCAGATGGATCACGGCGTCGTCGCCTTGACCGACTGCGTGATCGCAGAGGCGCCGCACAGCGGCTTGATCGACATCACCGAACGACATCCACACCTGGGCCGATTGCTTTGGCTGGACACCATCATCGACGCCGCCATCCATCGGCAGTGGCTGGTCGCCATGGGCCGGCGCAGCGGCCTTGGCCATATGGCGCATCTGGTATGCGAGCTTTACCTGCGCCTTCAGGCCGTCGGCCAGACGGGCGATCTGACCTTCGAACTCCCGCTGACGCAAACGACGCTGGGTGATGCGCTGGGCCTTTCGACCGTTCATGTCAGCCGTCTGATTTCCGAGCTCCGCAGCGAGGGCGTCGTCGCATGGGCGGGCGGAAGGATCGATATCCTAGACTGGCGTCGCTTGGCCGAGATCGCCGAGTTCGACCCCACCTATTTGCGCCTGCAATCCGAGCCCGTCTGAGCGCTTAACGCATGTTATCGCACCGAACGGCGATCGGCCGTCTAGACGGGTCATGTCTCAGTCGAACCTCGCCCACGCTCTATTGTCCGCCCTTGCGGTGCAGGGCCTGGACGAAGGCGACGCCTTCTTCGCCGAGGCTGGTGCGAGAACATCAACCGCACAGAATGGCGAGGCTGTCGTCACTCTGATTTTGTCTGGCGTCCTGGCGCGGATCGGGCTCGACGGCGCTCTGTCGCAGGGGCTGGCGTCCGGCGACGATGTGATCAACTTCGACTCTGTATTGGGCGGCGGTGAGCCAGAGTCGGCCGTTTGGTTGACGGCCGGACGATACCTGACCGTCTCCGCTCGCAAGCTGGCGCAAAAGGTCGATCGCGACAGTCTGGTCGAGATGGCGCTGATTGATCTTCGCCGTCGCAACATCGCCCTTCAGGCCGAGCTTTCGCGCCACGCCACATTGAAAGTCAGTCAGCGCCTGGCCGCTCTGTTGCTCGACGTTCACGACCGAAAGGGAGGCGACGTCCTGGCCCTTCGTCAAACCGAGCTGTCGCAGTTGATGGCTGTGCGACGCGCCAGCATATCGACCGCCTGCACCGAACTGTGCGCCGCCGGCGCCGTGCGGCTGCGGCGCGGCGCGATCCAAATCATCGATGCGAACGCCCTGCGCCGGATGACGGACGCGGCCTATTCGACCGTGACGGACTTGGCCAGGTTGCGGGGCTGATCGACGTCGGTGCCCTTCTGGACGGCTGTGTAATAGGCCAAAAGCTGCACCGGCACGGCATAGACCAGGGGCGCGATCAGCGGGTGACAGTCGGGGGCGTGGATGCGGCGAATGCCGGCGCCGTGCGGATCGGGCGCCTTTTCCGGCGCGATCATGATGACCGGACCGCCCCGCGCGGCGACCTCTTGTAGATTAGACGCGGTCTTTTCGAACACGTCGTCCAGCGGAGCCAGGGCGATGGTCGGGGTCTTTTCATCGATCAGCGCGATGGGGCCGTGTTTTAACTCTCCAGCGGCATAGCCCTCGGCGTGGATATAGCTGATCTCCTTCAGCTTCAGCGCGCCTTCCATGGCCAGCGGGAACATGGCGCCCCGGCCCAGGAACAGCACGTCGTCGGTCTTTGACAGATCGTGAGTCACGGCGCGGATGCTGTCGCCCATCGTCAGGGCCTCGGCGATCAGGCGCGGGCTTTCGAACAGGGCCTTGACCAGCTCGGCCTCGTGAGCCGCATCGATCCGACCGCGCGCCACGCCCGCCGCCACGGCCAGAGCCAAGAGCGCGGCAACCTGGGCGGTGAAGGCCTTGGTCGAGGCGACGCCGATCTCGGGTCCGGCATGGGTGGGCCACAGGACGGCGGCTTCGCGCGCCATCGAGGACGAGTGAACATTGACGACAGCGGCGGTCTGCAACCCCTGCGCCTTGCACCAAGTCAGGCTGGCCAGGGTGTCGGCCGTCTCGCCCGACTGGCTGACGGCGACCGCCAGCGTCTTGGGCGACACGGCAGGCGAGCGATAGCGGAACTCGGACGCGATCTCGACGTCGCAGGGCAGGCCGGCCAGCTTCTCGAACGCATAACGGCCGACCTGGCCGGCGTAAAAGGCCGTGCCGCAGGCGACGATCTGGATGCGGTCGATGGCGGCGAAATCGACGGGATTGGTCTTGGCCTTGCCGGTCACCAGGTCGAGATATTCCGACAGGGTGTGCTGGACGCTGTCGGGCTGTTCATGGATTTCCTTCTCCATGAAGTGGCGATATTCGCCCTTCTCGACCATGGCCGATGAGGACGAGACTTGGACGATGGCGCGTTCGACCGGCTTGCCCGCCACGTCGAACATCTGGGCGCCGGCCTTGGTCACGGCGACGTAATCGCCCTCTTCCAGATAGGAAATCTTCTGCGTGAACGGACCGACGGCCAGCGCGTCCGAGCCCAGATACATTTCATCCTCGCCCCAACCGACCACCAAGGGGCTGCCGCGTCGCGCGCCCAGGATCAGGTCGTCCGTCCCGTCGATCAGCACCGCCAGTGCATAGGCGCCGGTCAGGCGATCCAGAGTGGTCTTGAACGCCTCCAGCGGCGCGCGACCCGTATTCAATTCGGCGTCCAGCAGGTGGGCGATGACCTCGGTGTCGGTCTGGCTTTCAAAGACATGGCCTTCGGCGGCCAGCTCGGCTTTCAGCTCGGCGAAGTTTTCGATGATGCCGTTATGGACCAGGGTGACACGACCGGCCTTGTGTGGGTGGGCGTTGGCGGTCGTGGGCGCGCCGTGCGTGGCCCAGCGCGTATGGCCGATGCCGACCGTCGCCGTCATCGGCTCCTCGGCCAGGACGGCTTCCAGATTGCGGATCTTTCCTTTGGCGCGGCGGCGCTCGACCGCGCCATCGACCACCGCGGCGACGCCGGCTGAGTCATAGCCGCGATACTCAAGCCGCTTCAGGCTGTCGATCAGCCGGGGAACGACAGGTCCGTTGCCGGTGACGCCGATGATGCCGCACATGAGCGAAGGCTCCGAGAAGTCAGGAAAAGGGCGCCGCTTTGCACTGGCGGCGATCCGGGGCTAAGCCACACATCAAGCCCCATCGGCCGTCTATGCAATCTTAAGGCGGGCCGCATCAAAAAAGGGGTTTCGGAACGTTACCCGAAACAAAGGACCAGGCCTTGGGCGACAGAAAATATTTCGGCACCGACGGCATTCGCGGCCGCGCCAACACCCATCCGATGACGGCCGAGGTCGCGCTGCGCGTCGGTTTGGCCGCCGGGAAACTGTTCCGCACCGACGATGACCGCCGCCATCTGGTGGTGATCGGCAAGGACACCCGCCTGTCCGGCTATACGATCGAGCCGGCCCTGGTCGCGGGGTTTGCTTCGGTCGGAATGGACGTGCGCACCTTCGGACCCGTGCCGACGCCGGGCGTGGCCATGCTGACCCGCTCGATGCGGGCCGATCTGGGCGTGATGATCTCGGCCTCGCACAACGACTATGCCGACAACGGCATTAAGCTGTTCGGGCCGGACGGTTACAAGCTGTCGGACGAGATCGAACTGAAGATCGAGGCCATGATGGACCAGGGCCTGGACCAGGGCCTGGCGCCGTCGAACAAGCTGGGCCGGGTCAAACGCATCGATGACGCCCAGGCGCGTTATATCGAGATCGCCAAACAGGCCTTTCCGAAGCGGCTGACGCTGCAAGGGCTGCGCATCGCCGTCGATTGCGCCAACGGCGCCGGCTACAAGGTCGCGCCGACCACCCTGTTCGAACTGGGCGCCGAAGTCTTCCCCGTCGGCGTGACCCCGAACGGCAGCAACATCAACGCCGAATGCGGCTCGACCCATCCGGCGACCCTGGCCGATGCGGTCAAACGCTATCGCGCCGATATCGGCATCGCCCTGGACGGCGACGCCGACCGGCTGATCATCTGCGATGAGACGGGTCGGGTCGTGGATGGCGATCAGATCATGGCCCTGGTCGGGTTGGACTGGGCCAGACGCGGCCTCCTGACCGGCGGCGGCGTGGTGGCTACAGTCATGTCGAACCTGGGGCTGGAGCGTAAACTGAAAGCCGAAGGCCTGACGCTGGAGCGGACCAAGGTCGGCGACCGCTATGTCATGGAGCGGATGCGCGAAGGCGGCTTCAACATCGGCGGCGAGCAGTCGGGCCACATCATTCTGCACGACCACGCCACCACCGGCGACGGCCTGATGGCGGCGCTGCAGGTGCTGGCCGTCCTGGTCGAATCCGGCAAGCCGATGAGCGAACTGGCCCGCCAGTTCGATCCGGTGCCGCAGAAGCTGGAAAACGTCCGCTTCACCGCCGACAAGCCGCTGGAGACCGACGCGGTCAAGGCCGCCATCGCCGAGGCCGAAGCGGCCCTGAGCGGTCAGGGACGACTGCTGGTGCGTCCCTCGGGCACGGAAAAGCTGATCCGCGTCATGGCCGAGGGCGACGACGAGGCGCTGGTGAAGCGCGTGGTGGCCGATGTCGCGGGCGCGGTGCGCTCAGCCTAGGGCTTGCACGCCGCCGGCAGGTCGCCGTCGCGTTTCCACAGCTTGCAGGACCGGTCGATCTCGCCCTGGATCAGGTCGCAGGGGTTGGCGGCGTTGCAGGGCGGGCGGGTCGCCGGGCTGACCTGGATGCAGCGCTCGACCAGCCGGGCCGAGGCTGCGGCGCCGATGGCGTCGCGGCAGGGGACCTCGCTGACCGGCGCCGGCTGAGCGGGCATGTCCGGTCCTTCGGGGATGCTGGCCTCGACGTCCTCGGCCGGTTTGGTCGCTTCCTTCTCTGCGGCCGCCGGCTTGGCGGGCGCGGCAGGCGGCGGAGCGTCCGGCGCCAATGGAACCGCGTCGATGACGTCGCTGCGCGCCGCAGTGTCTCCGGACGCAGGCTGATCGGCTGGATCAGCGCGCTGACATCCGGCCATCAACACAACGCAGGCGGCCATCGAAAGCCAGGGGGATCGACGCATCGACTTGTCTCCGGTCAAGACTGACCTGACGAGGATGCCCGTCCGCGCCCCGAGGTGAAACCCCCTATCGCTTCACCGCCGCCAAGGCCGCCTTCTGCAGGGCGAACAGTTCGGCGCAGCCGGTCTCGGCCAGCGAGAAGAGACGATCGAACTCGGCGCGCGAGAAGCCGCGCTTCTCGCCGGTGGCCTGGACTTCGACGATCTGGCCCGAGCCGGTCAGGACGAAGTTTGAATCCGCCTCGGCCTCGGAGTCTTCTTCGTAATCCAGGTCCAGCACCGGCACGCCGTCGCAGACGCCGCACGACACGGCCGCCACCTGGTCCGTGATCGGGTCGGCCTTCAATACACCCTCGTCGCGCAGATAGTTCAGCGCCAGGCTCATGGCGACCCAGGCGCCGGTGATCGACGCCGTGCGCGTGCCGCCGTCGGCCTGGATGACGTCGCAGTCGATCAGCACCTGACGTTCGCCGAGCGCTTTCAGGTCCACCACGGCGCGCAGGGAGCGGCCGATCAATCGCTGGATCTCTTGCGTGCGGCCCGACTGTTTGCCGGCGGCGGCTTCACGACGCCCGCGCGTGTGGGTGGCGCGGGGCAGCATGCCGTATTCGGCCGTCACCCATCCCTGCCCCGAATTGCGCATCCAGCCGGGCACCTTGTCCTCAATCGAGGCGGTCACCAGCACCTTGGTGTTGCCGAAGCTGATCAGGCACGAGCCCTCGGCATAGCGGTTGACGCCGGTCTCGATGGTCACGGGACGCAGTTGATCGTCGGTGCGTTGCGAATGGCGCATGGGCGGGATCCTTGGAAGTCTGACCTTGGAAGCTGTGGCGGCGGTGCTTATCCTGAAACCGTGAGCCTGTATGCCCCGAAAAACCCGCCGTTCGACGCCGGCCAGTCCCTCGCAGGTCTGGCGGGGCTGGATGCGCGGGCGCGCGACATCTTCCGTCGCATCGTGGAAAGCTATCTGGAGACTGGCGAGCCGGTCGGGTCGCGGACCCTGTCGCTGGGCGGGATCGCCCTGTCGCCAGCCTCGATCCGCAACACAATGCAGGATCTGACCCTTGCGGGCCTCTTGGCCGCGCCACACACCTCGGCCGGGCGGATCCCGACCCACGCGGGCCTGCGCCTGTTCGTGGACGGCCTCTTGGAAGTCGGCGACCTGACCAAGGAAGAACGGCGCGAGATCGATGGGCGGCTGGCGGGGCGCGGTCGGAACTTCGAGGCGGCGCTGGATGAGGCGTCTAACCTCTTGTCAGGCCTGGCCGGCGGGGCAGGCGTCGTCTCCAGCCCCGTGCGCGATTCTGGCGTCAAGCATGTCGAGTTCGTCGCCCTGGGCGGCGATCAGGCCCTTGCTGTCATCGTCGCTGACGACGGCACGGTCGAGAACCGGATCATGACCCTGTCGGCCGGGGTCACGCCCTCGACCCTGGTCGAGGCCTCCAACTTCCTGAATGCCCGCCTGCGCGGCCGGCCCTTCGCCGACGCCCGGCGCGAGATGACCCAAGAGTTGGAAATCGCACGGCGTGAATTGGACCAGACCGCCGCCCGCCTGGTCGAGGACGGTTTCGCCGCCTGGTCCGGCGGCGCCGACCGGGAGCGCGCCCTGATCGTGCGGGGTCGCGCCAACCTGCTTCAGGACCGGGAAGGCCTGGCCGATCTGGAGCGGGTCCGCGTCCTGTTCGATGATCTGGAGCAGAAGGAACAGCTGATCGGCCTGCTGGACGGCGTCGATGCGGCCCAGGGCGTGCGCATTTTCATCGGCGCCGAGACACGGTTGTTTTCACTTTCGGGTTCCGCCGTGATCGCGGCGCCCTATATGAGCGGCCGACAGCGGGTTCTGGGCGCCATCGGCGTCATAGGCCCCGCAAGACTGAACTACGCCCGTGTCATTCCGTTGGTGGACTATACCGCCCGGGTGCTGGGCCGGATGCTGGACGGGAACGACAAGTGAGCGACAAGCCCCTTAACGACGAACTGAACGCCGTGGACGCCGACATGGCCGAAACCAATGCCGAACACGGGCTGGACGCCCATCCGTCCGACGATCTGGCGCCGCTGGACGCCGTGATCGCCGAGCGTGACGAGTGGAAGGACCGCGCCCTACGCGTCGCCGCCGAGATGGAGAATCTGAAGCGCCGTTCGGAGACGCAGCAGAACGACGCGCGCGCCTTCGCGATCCAGCGCTTCGCCAAGGACCTGCTGGGCGTCGCCGACAATCTTGAACGCGCCCTGATGGCTGCGCCCAAGGACGCCGAGGGCGCAACGGACGGTCTGGTGACCGGGCTGGAACTGACGCAAAAGGCCTTGCTGCAAGCCTTCGACGCCAACGGCCTGAAGCGCGTCGCGCCCCAAGCCGGCGAGGCCTTCAACCCACACCTGCACCAGGCGATGATGGAGCAGCCGTCCGAGACCGTGCCCGGCGGATCGGTGATCCAGACCATGCAGTCCGGCTTCGAACTGTTCGGCCGCACCGTCCGCCCCGCCATGGTGGTCGTCGCCGCCAAGGGATCCGGCGCCCAGGCTCCCAACCCCTACGGCGCCGCCCCCGCCGCCGACGGACAGGCCTTCGACGGCAAGGCATGATCCGCAGTCGTCAGGCGGCGTCGGTCAGAACTGACGCCGCCAGGCTCCGATCAAGGCGAACTCCGGCGGCGCGTCTGCGACATGGCGCGGCTCGCGGCTGGCGACCGCTTGAAGCGTCATGCTGGACCCATCCCACAGCTGGCGTTCGCCCCCGAGGATGAAGTCGATCTGACGGCCGCTGGGCGTCGCCGAGAAGCTGCGGCGCGAATAGGTCAGCGGATCGAAATATTCGACCGGAACATCCGCCAGCATGGCCGAGAAGGTTCCGCGCTCGATCCTGAGCGGCTGAGCCAGGGTGAAGCTGATCCGGTCGCAGATCATCGAACAGCCCGTCAGCAGGCCCAGCCGCCAGTTCGAACTGATCGCCGCCTGATCCATCGACAGGAACCGGCCCTCGATCCGGGTCGACCCCATCCCCGCCTCGCCGATCAGGCGCAGGCCCGGCCGAAGGGTCCAGTCGCCGCCCAGCGCATAGAAGCTGGTCCGCGACGGCAGGGCGAAGTCGGATCCGCCCGGCAGGAAGGCGCCCAAGGGCCCGAGCCGTTCATCCAAGGCGCCCACGCTGAACGACAGACCGCCGTCCGCTCCGCGCCATCCAATCGCCGCGCGACTATAGGTCGAGGCGTCCTGCTCGACGCGACGCAGCGGCATCCGGCGATCGCCGCCGCCGCTCTCGCCCGAGATCGTCACCGCGCCGAACCGCATGGCGCCGCGCACGGCGTGGTCGGCCTGGGCCAGGGCGGCGAAACCGTCGCCCGCTGCGCCGTTGAACGGCGATATCGCCCCGCCCTTGCCTTGCCAGACCGAAAAATTCATCCGGCCCGTGGCGACGTCGAGCATCGCCTCCTGACGCGGCTCGTCCCCCATCCAAGGCGCATCATACAGATCGTAACGAGGCGCAATCGGGTCAGGGCGGACACTGGGTTGCGCCGCAATCAGGTTCAATCGACCGCCGCCCGGCAGGGCCAGGGTGGTCGTCGCCGTGGTGTTTTGCTCGAACGGCGCCGCCTGATAGGACCGGCTGGGCGCAGTCGAATAGGCGCCGCCCAGTTGGACGGCGAACATGCGATCATAGGCGTCGTAAAGCACCGTGTTCAGCGCCGTCTGCCGACCGAAAGCGTCCCCGAACGCCGCGCCGACGAAGCTGCCCGGTTCGCTCATGCTGACGATGGAGCTTCCGTCGGCCATCGGCGTCGAGGTCGTTCCGACCGGTCTGAACGCGCCGGCCATATCCAGCAGGCCGCGCCCATAGACGATGTCCGTGCCGGGGTCGCCGGCGTCGCGTGCGGTCGTCAGCAAGATATCCAGAGCCGCACGCGCCGTCAGATTGGGGAAGGCCTGCATCAGCAAAGCGAGCGCGCCGGAGACATGCGGCGCCGAGAAGGATGTGCCGTTGACGCGCCAACACGACGTGCCCTCGCACCCAGTGATCACATCCTCGCCCGGCGCTGAAATATACCCGGCCGCCGTATCCCCTGCCCGGTTCGAGAAGCTGGACATCGCATCGGTCGCGCCGTGCGATCCGACCGCGATGACGCTGCCAGCGAACCGGGGGTCGATGGCGTAACGCGCGGGCCAGCCCGGATTGGCGTTGCCGTCATTGCCCGAAGAAGCCACGATCACGGCGCCCGAGTTGACGGCGCGCAGCAGCGCCGCCTCAAACGCCGAGCCCAGCCGCCCGTCCCCGCCCAGCGACATGTTGATGATCTTGACGCCATTGGCGACGGCGTAGTCCAGCGCGCGCACCAGATCCGAACTGCTGAAACAGACGTCCGTATTCTTGTCCGTGCAGTCAGAGATATCGGTACGGATCGACAGGATGGTCGAATTGTACGCCACCCCGATCGTACCGAACCCGTTGAAGTTCGAGGCGATCACGCCCGACACGCGCGTACCGTGGCTGCTTGACGCCACATAGGGCGTGTTGCGTCCGACGACCACGTCAGTCGAGGCGCTGGAAATACGCCCCTCCAACTCGGGCAAGGTATTGGCAATGCCGGAGTCGACGACGGCGACGGTGACGCCGGCTCCGGTCGCACCGGCCTGCCAGGCGGATTGGACCTTCATATTGGCCAAGCCGTAGTTCCGCAGATACTCGCTCGACGTGACCGAGGGAGGGGGCGGCGGCGGCGGAGGCGGTGGTGGGGGCGGAGGTGGGGGAGGCGGCGGGGGTGGCGGGGGCGGAGGAACGGGGGGCGTGATCGTGCCGCCGCCGCCACCGCCTCCACCACCGCCTCCGCACCCTGCGAGAGGCAGAAACAGCAGACCGATACCCAGGACGATCGCCCCACGAAGCCGCAATCCGTTCACGCCCTACCCTCCCATACTCGGGCTGCTCCCCGCAGCCTTGGCGCCAGTAACGCCCTAATTCTTTAACGCTTTATCGAACGTCGCCAGCAGCTTGGACCAGCCGTCCTTGGCGTCTGCTTCCGAGTAGCTTGCGCGGTAGTCGGCGTGGAAGCCGTGCTGGGCGTCGGGATAGACGACGATCTGGCTGCCGGTCTGGCCGGCGCGGGCCAGGGCTTCGCGCATCCGTTCGACGCTGGCCAATGGGATGCCCTGGTCCTTGCCGCCGTACAGGCCGAGCACGGGCGCCTTCAGATCGTCGGCGATGTCGACCGGCCAGGGTTGGCCCGATGAGATCTGAACCGGCGTGGCGTCTGCGGCGGGCGCCAAACGGCCATACCAGGCCACGCCCGCGCCGATGGCGGCGAACCGGGCCGCCGCCTGCCACACCACCTTGCCGCCCCAGCAGTAGCCGGTGATGCCGACCTTGCCGTCCTTGGACCACGACTGTTGGCTGGCCCATTCCAGCGTCGCCGACAGATCGCCCATCACCTGCTCGTAGTTCGCCGCCGCGACGATCTGCATGATCCGCTGCATATCCGACAGCGGCGCGGGATCCTCGACCCGGACGAAGAAGGCTGGCGCAATGGCGGCGTATCCCTGCTTGGCCAGACGGCGGCAGATGTCGCGGATATATTCGTGGACGCCGAAGATTTCGGACACCACCACGACGACCGGGAAAGGCCCGTCGCCCGCCGGCCGGGCGACATAGGCCGGAAGCTGGAACCCGTCCGGCGCGGCATAGGTCACGGTCTCGGTCGACAGGCTCTCGGCGTCGGTCGTTATGGGCTTGGCTTCTTTGGCCAGGGCCGCGACCGCATAGCCGGAAAAGAGCAAGCCCCCCAAGGCGCCCAGAGTTCGACGACTCAGTTTCAGATCGTCGGCGGTCTGGCCTTCGGGGCGGATCAGCACGGTCATGGGACGCTCCAACGCGGGAAAGACGTCAGAGCATCACGGCTGACGGCAGTCGTCCAGTCACGATAAGGCGCGGATAAGAGAAAGCGCTTAAGCAGCGAGCGACCGCGTCGCGAGCGTCAGCGCCCTTCCTTCCAGCATCAGTGTCTGAAGACCCGCACCCCGGTGAAGGCCATGGCGATGCCCTTCTCGTCGGCGGCGGCGATTACCTCGGCGTCGCGCATGGAGCCGCCGGGCTGAATCACCGCCGTGGCCCCGGCTGCGACAGCTTCCAGCAGCCCATCGGCGAAGGGGAAGAAGGCTTCGGACGCACAGGCCGACCCCTCGGCCAGCGACTGCGTCAGCCCCTTGGCTTCACCCGCCTCCTTAGCGCGAATAGCGGCGATGCGGGCGCTGTCGCGACGGTTCATCTGGCCGGCGCCGATGCCGGCCGTCTGGCCGTCCTTGGCGTAGACGATGGCGTTGGACTTGACGTGCTTGGCCACGGTGAAGGCGAACAGCATGTCCTGGATCTCGGTCGGCGTCGGCTGGCGCTTGGTGACGATCTTCAGGTCCGAGGGCTTGATCAGCGACCGGTCGCGGCTCTGGACCAGGAAGCCGCCGGCGACCGAGCGGAATACCTCGCCCGCGCCGTGGGGGTCGGGCAGGCCGTCGGTGATCAAAAGGCGTAGGTTCTTCTTGGCCGCGAAGACGGCCTTGGCTTCGTCGTCGGCGCCGGGGGCGATAACGACCTCGGTGAAGATGCCGGTGATGGCGCGGGCGTCTTCGCCGTTCAGCGGACGGTTGACCGCGATCACGCCGCCGAAGGCTGAGACGGCGTCGCATTCCAGCGCGCGAGCATAGGCTTCGGACAGGTCCTTGCCCACGGCCACGCCGCACGGATTGGCGTGTTTGACGATGACCACGGCCGGCTGTTCGAACTCGGCCACCAGCTCATAGGCGGCGTCAGCGTCGGCGATATTGTTGTAGCCCAGTTCCTTGCCTTGAACCTGGTCGGCATAGGCCACGCCCGGACGGCGTTCGCCGGTGCAGTAGAAGGCGCCGGTCTGATGCGGGTTTTCGCCATAGCGCAGGGTCTGGGCCAGGGCGCCCGCGATGGACTTGCGGGCCGGGGCGGCATCCTCGATCTGACCGGCGAACCAGCTGGAGACGGCGGCGTCATAGGCGGCGGTACGGGCGAAGGCGCGGGCGGCCAGGCGCTTGCGCAGGGCCAGGTCGGTCGAGCCTTCGGCCTTCAGCGCCTCAAGGATCAGACCGATGCTCTCGCCGTCGACGGCGACGGCGACGTAGCCGTGGTTCTTGGAGCCAGAGCGGATCATGGCCGGGCCGCCGATGTCGATGTTCTCGACCGCCGCCTCGAACGCGCCGCCGGCCGCGACGGTGCTTTCGAACGGATAGAGGTCGATCCAGACGATATCGATGGCGCCAATGCCGTGGTCGGTCATGGCCTGGGCATGGTCGGCCGCGTCACGCACGCCCAACAGGCCGCCGTGAACGATGGGGTGCAGGGTCTTGACCCGGCCGTCCATCATCTCGGGGAAGCCGGTCAGATCGGCGACATCCTTGACCGGTAGGCCCAGTTTCTCGATCGCCGCGCGTGTGCCGCCGGTCGAGACCAGTTCGACGCCCAGATCGTGCAGCGTGCGGGCCGCATCCTCCAGCCCGGCCTTGTCGGACAGAGAGATCAGGGCGCGTTGCGGCTTGACCCGGTCAGGGGCGGGCGGAAAGTCGGGAGCGGCGGGCATGGGCGGCGTCCGTGATGGCAGGGGAGGATGGCGCGCCGTCTAGACCCAAACCGCTTCGCCGTCACCCCACGGACGGTTTCAGAGCCTGATCGGCAGAGGTCAAATCGCTACGCGATTTGTCGATGCCGTGAATCAGGCTCTTGCATCAGGTCGGTTCGCCGCTGGCGCCGGCTGGGCTCAGCTTCCAGCGGATCTTTGTCTCGCTGTCGGTGCGGGCCGAGCCGCGCACCACGATCTGCAGCGAACGGCGGGTCAGGCCGGCGTCGATATGGACGCTGGGCTCGATGGCCACATCCGGTCCATCGGTCCTGAACCACCAGCCCCGGCCCGAGGCGCCGCGCAGCAGGATCGACCGCCGGTCGCGCGCCAGCGAGGCCTGAACCCCCGGCTCCAGATGGAAGCGGATGGCGTAAGGTGCCGCAATCTGGCGCACCATCTCCTTGCGGCCTGGCGTGGGGAACAGCTTTTCTTCGGCCCGCAGTTCGTCCAGGCGCTGGTCCAGATACAGCCGGCGCTGATGATTCAGGCCGAACAGTTCATTCCAGCCGTCGTGTTCCATCTCCAGCCAGACGGCGCCGTCGCCGTCGCGCAGGTCGGTGGTCACATGGATCGGCGGTCCGACCAGGCGCGGACCCAACAGGTCGCCCTTCCAGCCGCCCAGCGGTTCGTTCAGCGACCGCTCGCCCAGGGTCAGGGTAGAGTGGGCGGGCGTCAGGCGCAGGGCCTGGCGATCCGTCGAGGCCGGCGTCCACCCCGAGCCGGTCACCAAACGGTCCTTGCCGCAGGCGATCTCCAGCGCCAGCGGCTGGGCGCAGGCGGCAGCCCCCCAGGCGTCGCGCGCCGGCGGGGCGGTGTCGGCGATGATGGTCAACAGCGGGCTGGCGATGCGCTTCAGGCCGGCGACCGCACCGGTCGCTGCAGGCGCTACGTCGCTGCTGGCCACCGCTTCGTCATCGTGGGCGCGGGCGGCCGCGACGCGTTCAATGGTGGAGGGGCCGCCGCCCTGGAAGCTGGCCAGACGACCGTCGGGCAAGGTCAGCAGGCGCAGGCCCTGCGTCAGCCGGGCGATGGCGGCCGAGACGCTCTCCGGCGTCGGTTCGGAAAGTTGCGACAGGGCGTCGTCCAGCGTCAGGAGGTCGAGCAGCAGCTCAAGCCCCGCCTCGGGACTGCGCGAGGCATGGCCGCCGTCTGCCTTCACCGTCGTCTTCAGGGCGCCGTCCAGCCGCGACAGCGCGCGGCGACGCAAGGCCTGCCCTGGCGCGCCCGCCAGCACGCAGCCGCCGATGGCTGCCGCCGTCAACCGCTCGGCCCGGCTGGCCAGACCGCCGGGCGGACGCAGCAGTTGTCGGGTCTGGCGCGCCAGACTGTCGGCCAGTTTCAGTCGCTCGGCCTCGGTCGCAACGGCGCCCATCCGCCGTGCGCCGCACGCCAGATTGACGACCCGCCGCGCCAGGATTTCCGGTCCCCAGGCGAAGGGCGACCACCGTGCAAAGGCGTCGGCCCAGGCCAGCGTCAGACGCAGCGCCTCGCGCGCGCCTCGGTCGCCTTGGGCCATCAGCCCCGGCATCCAGGCGAAGGCGTGAAGCTCGACCGCGAATGGCCGCGAGGGACTGGGCCGGTTCCAAGGATCGGACGGCGGTTCGACCTCCATCGAGGCGCCGGCCAGCATGAAACGTCCGGCCAGAACATTGCGGCCCGGCGCGGGATCGTGCGGGCGGAAATCGCGCGGCGTGGCGGCGAACGCGGTCACCTTGCCCCCGCCCAGCGGCGCCCCCAGCGTCAGGCCGTAGCCGGGCAGGCCGTAAAGCTCGATCCATAGCTGCCGCGTCGCCAGTCGGCCGGCGATGGCGGGCCACAGGCCGGGTCCTGCGACCGTGTCGCCCGACCGCACGGGCGTGCGCACCGGCGCGCCAGGCAGGCCGGGGATCTGACCCGAGGCGACGTCCAGCGTCGTTTCCTGCCCTCGCGGGGCGAAGGGGCCGAGCGGGCTCACGCGACGCTCAGAGCAGCCGGCGCGGCTTTCAGGGCGGCGATATTGGTCGCGTAATCGCCGTTGAACACGAACGAGCCGGCGACCAGCGCATCGGCGCCGGCGGCGACGCAGGCTGCGGCGTTGGCGGAGGTCACGCCGCCGTCTACCTGAAGGTGAGCCGACGAACCGGCGCGGTCGAGAATGGCCCGCGCGCCCGCGGTCTTCTTCAGCGAACTATCGATGAACTTCTGACCGCCAAAGCCCGGATTGACCGACATGATCAGCACCAAATCGACCAAATCGACCACCTCTTCCAGGATCGACAGCGGCGTCGCCGGATTGAACACGACGCCGGCCTTTGCGCCCAGCTGGCGAATGCGACCAAGGGTGCGGTGCAGGTGCGGCCCGCTTTCAGGGTGAACGGTCAGGACATCGGCGCCCGCCTCGCGGAACGCCTCCAGCCATGGATCGACCGGCGCGACCATCAGGTGCACGTCGAAGGGCAGGGTCGTGTGCGGCCGGATGGCCTTCACGATGTCGGGGCCGAGCGTGATGTTCGGCACGAAATGCCCGTCCATCACATCGACGTGGATCCAGTCGGCGCCCGCCGCCTCCAGCGCGCGGACTTCTTCACCCAGCCGCGCGAAATCGCTGGCGAGGATCGACGGGCAGATCAGAGGGGTAACGGCCATGGCCTTCCGGATAAGGCGGGTTGCGGGCAGGAGCAAGGCGCTCCCGCTCAGGACACCCGTTCCAGCCTTGCCGCGAAGAAGCCGTCCAGTCCGCCGTGTTCGGCCCACATGGAGGGAAGGATGCGCAGCCAGCCTTCAGGCGTCAGCGCCTCGGGCGGGGCGCCGACTTCGGCCGGATCGGCGGCGACGGTGCGGAAGGCTGGATTGCGACGCAGGAAGGCGATGATCTGGGTTTCGCCCTCCTCGCGCTCCAGTGAGCAGGTGCAATAGACCAGACGGCCGCCCGGCTTCACGCGCTCGGCGGCGGCGTCGAGCAGTCGGTGCTGGACGTCGGCCAATTTGGCGACCTCTGCCGGTTTGGTGGCGCGCAGGACCTCCGGATTGCGGCGGAAAGTGCCCGTTGCGGTGCAGGGCGCATCCAGCAGAACGGCGTCGAAGGTGCGGGCGTCCTCCCAGTCCTCGGCCGGGACGGCGATGACCTCAGCGGTCAGGCCGGTCCGCTCGAGATTCTGTGTCAGGCGTTTCAGGCGCGGGGCTGAACGGTCCAGCGCGACGACCGCGGCGGCGGCGGCCGCCAGTTGCAGCGTCTTGCCTCCGGGCGCGGCGCACATGTCGAGCGCCGTCTCGCCGGGCTTCACATCCAGCAGCCGGCCGGGCACAGCGGCGGCCGCGTCCTGGACCCACCAGTCGCCGTCCTCGAAACCGGGCCAGCCGGCCACATCGCCGCGACGGCCGGTGCGAACCGTGCCCCCGGGCAAAGCTTCGCCCTCTACAGCCGCAGCCACGGCGGAGGGATCCACGCCCGGCTTCAGGCTGAGATCGGTCGCGGGTTCTTCGCGCGCGGCCAAGGCCAGGCCCGCCAGGGCGGCCTCGCCATAGGTCGCCTTCCAGCGCGCCGCGATCCAGTCCGGCAGATTGCTCTCGGCCGTCGTCAGGCCGGGGCCTTCACGCCCAACTCCGCGCAGCACCGCATTGACCAGGTTCTTGTAGGGCCGGGTCTTGGGATCGCGCTCGGCCAGTTTCACCGCCGTCGAGACGGCGGCGAAGGCCGGCGTTTCCAGCACAAGGGTCTGGGCCAGGGCGATGCGCATCAGGGTGCGCACAGCCTCGGGCGGCGACTTCTTCAGGCGGCGATCCAGGATCTGATCGATCTCGCCCAAACGACGCAGGGCCGCCATGGCGACGGCGCGGGCGAAGGCGCGATCCACCGGCTCCAGCGCGCGGGCGGCGGGCTGAGACAGGGCTTCGTCCAGTCCGTTGCGCTTCTCCAGCGCGGCGTTCAGCAGGATGCCGGCGACGACGCGGGCCTCGACGCCGATATCGTCCTGCGACGGACCTTGAGCGGCCTCGGCCGAGGCCGGGCGCGGGCGGCCCTTGGTGGCCATGCGACGGCCGCGCGCCTGCGAGCTCTGCCCGCCCCGTCCCTCGGCGCTCATACCGCCACCTGCGCGCCCAGCTCGACCACGCGGCCGGGCGGGATGTGGAAGAAGTCGGTCGGATTGGCGGCGTTGCGCATCAGGAAGATGAACAGTTTGTCCTGCCACAGCGGCATGCCCTGACGCGCCGACGGGATCAGCGAGCGACGACCCAGGAAGAAGCTGGTCGACATGATGTCGAACTTCAGCCCCTGTTTTCGGCACAGGCCCAGGGCGCGCGGCACGTTCGGCGTCTCCATGAAGCCATAGGTGACCGTCACCTTCTTGAAGTCGTCGTTGATCGGCTCCATCCGCACCCGGTCAGCCTCCTTGACGCGCGGGCGCTCGGAGGTGCGCACGGTCAGGATGACGTTCTTCTCGTGCAGCACCTTGTTGTGCTTGAGATTGTGCATCAGGGCGACCGGCGCGACATCGGGATCCGAGGTCAGGAAGATGGCCATACCCGGCGCACGGTGCGGTGGCCTGGCCTGAAGCATCTCGATCAGGTCGTTCAGCGGCAGGCTGTCCTTGCGCGTCTTGGCCGTCAGGATCTGCGTCCCGCGCACCCAGGTCCACATCACGACGACCAGCAGCGCGCCCAGCACCAGCGGCATCCACGCCCCGTCCGGAATCTTCAGCAGGTTGGACGTCAGGAAGACGCTGTCGATGAAGGCGAACGGAAGCAAGGTTCCGACCACCGCCCACATGGGCCACTTCCAGCCCTTGCGAATGACCGAATAGGCCATCAGCGTGTTGACCAGCATGGTGCCCGTCACCGCCACGCCATAGGCGGCGGTCAGGTTATGCGAGCTCTGGAACACGACCAGCAGCACCAGAACCCCAACCATCAGGAAGGTGTTGACCGCCGGCACGAAAATCTGGCCGGCCTGGGTCTCGGAGGTATTCTTAATGTCGATGCGCGGCAGTAGGCCCAACTGAACCGCCTGCTGCGTCACCGAGAAGGCGCCGGTGATCACGGCCTGGGAGGCGATGACGGTCGCGGCGGTCGCCAGGATCAGCATCGGCCAATAGGCGAACTGCGGCACCATGTTCCAGAACGGGTTCTCGGACGCGGCCGGATTGTCCAGGATCAGGGCGCCCTGACCCAGATAGTTCAGCGTCAGGCACGGCAGGACGAAGGCCAGCCAGCCCATGCGGATCGGCGCCTTTCCGAAATGGCCCATGTCGGCATACAGGGCCTCAGCCCCCGTGACGGCCAGGAAGACGCTGCCCAGGATCACAAAGCCCAGGAAGCCGTCGTTGAGCAGAAGCATGACGCCATAGTGGGGCGACAGGGCCCGCAGCACGCTGATGTCGTCGAAGATATGATACAGGCCCAGCGCCCCCAGGCTCAGGAACCAGACGGCGGTGATCGGGCCGAAATACTTGGCCAGGCTGGCCGTGCCGCGCGACTGGACCAGGAACAGGGCGATCAGGATGCCGGCCGAGATCGGCACGATGAAGGAATCCAGCCGCCCGGCCAGACCCGGCGCGTCCTGCAGGCCCTCGACGGCGGACAGGACCGAAATGGCGGGCGTGATGATGCCGTCGCCATAGAACAGGGCCGCGCCGCAGACGCCAAGGATGAAGATCCAGGCGCTGCGCCGACCGACCGCGAACTGGGCCAAGGCCATCAGGGACAGGGTGCCGCCCTCGCCCTTGTTGTCGGCGCGCATCAGGAAGAAGACATATTTGAACGTCACCACCACCATCAGCGCCCAAAACGCCAGCGACACGACGCCGATTACGGCCAGATCGCCGCCGACGCCGGAGCGCGCATGGTCGATCGCCTCGCGCAGGGCGTAGAGCGGGCTGGTGCCGATGTCGCCGAACACCACGCCGATCGCGCCGATGGTCAGAGCCCAGAAGCCGCCGTGCTTGGCGGCCTGGCCGCCCGGGATGTGGGATTCCGGACCCGTGGCGTGGGTGGGCTTGTCCGGCGTGTTCGACGCGGGCGAGGGAGCGCTCGCGTCGTGGGGAGTGTCCCCGGCCATGCGTATCCTCCGGGTCTCCGACGCGGCGTCGGTCCCTTCAAAGCGGCGAGCCTTTAGGCCCATTCCACGCGGTCTTCAATCGCGCCGCAGCGGATTCGGTTTCGGCGTTCTGCGGCGCGATTTGTGATTCGGCCCCTGAACGCCTATTTTCGCATCAGGAACAGAACCATGTCAGACAGCCAACGCTTCCCCGTCGCCGCCCACGCCCTGGCCTATATGGCCCACAAGGGCGCGTTCGGGCCTGCGCAGGCGATGCCCAGCGGCGTGCTGGCGTCCTCGATCCCGACCAATCCCGTCGTGGTGCGCCGCGTGACCGCCCTCTTGGCAAAGGCCGGACTGATCGCCACCCGTCCGGGCGCGACCGGCGGCTCCTGGCTGTTGCGTCAGCCCGAGGACATCCGGCTGGATCAGGTGCTCAAGGCGGTGAACGGCTGCGCCCACATCGGCTCGCCACCCGCCGGCGCCAAGGGCTGCCCGATCAGCGAACACATTCCGCGCCAGGTCGCCAAGGCCCTGACCGCCGCCGACGAAGCCGCGACGGAAGCCCTGTCCAAGATCACCATCGCCGACCTTCTGGCCGATAACCCGATCGCTCTGGCGGCCTTTGCGCCGCACAAGTCCTGCCCCGTCGCGGCCTGATCGATCTGTGAGCCGAACCGTTCTGATCACCGGCGCCTCGGCCGGCATCGGCGCGGCCCTAGCCCGGACCTATGCGGCCGAGGGCTGGAATCTGATCCTGACGGCGCGTCGCGAAGCCCCGCTGCAGGCCTTGGCCGACGAACTGACCGCCGCCCACGGCGTCACCGCGACCGTGATCCCCGAAGACCTGTCCGACCCCGAGGCGCCCGAACGGCTGGTCGCCGCAATCGCCGCGCGCGGCCTGACCATCGACGGCCTGGTCAACAATGCGGGATTCAGCCGGGTCACCGGCTTTCTGGATACCGACCTGAGCGCTCATCGCGCCATGATCCAGGTCATGCTGACCGCGCCGGTCGAGCTTTCGCGCCTGTTGCTGCCCGATATGATCCAGCGCGGCTTCGGGCGGGTGCTGAACGTCGCCTCGTTGGCCGGCCAGATGCCCGCGACGGGCGGCGACACCCTGTATGGGCCGATCAAGAGTTTTCTGATCAAGGCGTCGCAGGGCCTGCATCTGGAAACGCAGGGGACCGGCGTTCACGTGACGGTGCTGAACCCCGGCTACACCCTGACCGAGTTCCATGACGTCAATGGTTCGCGCGAGCAGGTCTCCAGCGCCTATCCGGCTTGGATGTGGATGGACGCCGCGCGCGTGGCGCGCATCGGCTATGACGCCTGCGAGGCCAACCGTCCCAGCGTCACCCCCGGCGTCATGAACAACGTCATGGCCGGACTGGCCCGCTTCCTGCCCGATGGCCTGGCGCTCCGCATGGTGGCGAACCATGCGGAGCGGCTGGACCGGATCTGATTAGATGTGGATGGCGTGCCCGAGGGCGCGCAGGCTGGCCTCGTGGAAGGCTTCGCCCAGCGTCGGGTGGACGTGAATCGTCCCGGCGACGTCTTCCAGCACGGCGCCCATCTCCAGCATCTGGGCGAAGCTGTTGGACAGTTCCGACACATGCTGGCCCACCGCCTGGATACCCAGGATGCGATGATCGCGCTTGTTCGCGATCACCCGCACGAAGCCGCCATCCTCACCCGCCTCGATGGCCAGGGCGCGACCGATCGCGGCGAAGGGGAAGACCGACTGGATCACATCGTCGCGGCCCGCGACGTCGTTCGGGCCCAGACCGGCCGAGACGATTTCCGGCTCGGTGAAACAGACCGCGGCGATGGTGACGGGGTCGAAGATGCGGTCATGGCCGGCGATGATTTCGGCGACCACTTCGCCTTGGGCCGAACCCTTGTGGGCCAGCATGGGTTCGCCGGTCAGGTCGCCGACCGCCCAGACGTTCTTCATCGAGGTGGCGCAGCGCTGGTCGATCTTCACGAACGGACCGGCCATGGCCACGCCCATGTTTTCCAGACCCCAGCCTTGCGTACGCGGACGCCGACCGACCGTGACCAGCACCTTGTCGGCGTCCAGTTGCAGCGGCTCGCCATCCTTGGTCGTGATCGACAGCTTTCCGTCGCCGAAGCCCCCGGCTCGCGCCCCCAGATGCAGCTCGACGCCATGCTTCTCAAGCCACTTGGCGACCGGATCGGTCAGGGCCTTGTCGTAGAGCGGCAGGATACGGTCGGCCATTTCGACGATGGCTACTTCGGCGCCCAGCTTGCGATAGGCGATGCCCAGTTCCAGCCCGATATAGCCGCCGCCCACGACGACCAGCTTCTTGGGAACCTCCGACAGGCTCAGCGCCTCGGTCGAGGAAATGACGTCGCCGCCGAACGGCAGGAAGGGCAGTTCGACCGGCTCGGATCCCGTCGCCAGGATGACGTGTTCGGCGGTGATGCGGATGTCGCCTTCGTCGGTCTTGACCACGCAGGTCTTGGCGTCGGCGAACTCGGCCCAGCCCTTGATGACCTTGACCTTGGCCTTCTTCAGCAGGGCCGCGACGCCGGCGTTCAGCTTACGGACGATGCCATCCTTCCATGCGACCGTTTGCGACAGGTCGATGGTGGGCGCCGCCGCCGTGATGCCCAGGGTCCCGCCGCCGGCCGCCTTGGCCACCGTCTCGAACTTGCCCGCCGCATGGATGATGGCCTTAGACGGAATACAGCCGACGTTCAGGCAGGTGCCGCCCAGCCCATCGCCGCCGTCCACCAGCACGGTGTCGAGGCCCAGCTGGCCGCAGCGAATGCCGGCGACATAGCCGCCGGTGCCCGCCCCGATGATCAGGACTTTGGTTTTCAGGGTCTGGGTCAACGATAGGCCTCAAGGCGGGTGCTGAACTGCGGAGGAACTTGCTGGGGTTCGAAAACGCGGACCGCGCCGGTCTGGGTTTCCATGGCCAGTACGACGTCGCCGGGTTTGACGCGCTGAAAATCGACGCAAATCATGCCTTGATAGCCGCCCAACGGACGGGCGGTTTCTGCAGCGGTCAGGGTGTATGTCTCTTGCGGCGCGCCTTGAAGCGTTTCCAGTCTGGCGATGGTCGCCTTGGATTGAATGACCTCGATGGTCGGCGTCCGGCTGGGTTCAGCCAAACGCTCCACGGTTGTCACGCGCCCGATGAACAGCGCCGGCCCATCGGTCTGTAGCAGAGACGACCAAGCCGGCGGCGGCTCGGGAATGCAGGCGTTAGCGGACGAGGCGACGACGCCGACGGCTGCTAGCAGGCTGGCGCCGATGGTCAGCGCTTTGACTTTGATTTGCCGCATCACATTACCCTTCCGATCCCGATGATCCTCTCTCGGCGAGGAGAGAGGATCATCAAGAGCCATGGCGCCGATTTTGAGGTGATGGCCATAGACGTGGGCGGACCTCGCTTTCCCGCTTAGAAAATGGGCATCACCCCATCCACAGCGTCGCCGGGTTTTCCAAGAGCCCCTTGATCCGCTGCACGAACACCGCCGCATCGTGCCCATCGACAATGCGGTGATCGAAGCTGGACGACAGGTTCATCATCTTGCGCACGACCATCTGGCCGTCCTTGACCACGACCCGCTCGGCGATCTTGTTGGGACCGACGATGGCGACCTCGGGGTGGTTGATGATCGGGGTGTGGACCACACCGCCCAGCGTGCCCAGCGAGGTGATGGTGATGGTCGAACCGGACAGTTCCTCGCGCTTGGCCGACCCGTCCTTGGCCGCTCCCGAAACGCGGGCGATCTCCAGCGCCGTATCGTAGGGGTCGCGCGCCTCGGCATGGCGGACCACTGGCACCATCAGGCCGTTCGGGGTCTGGGCGGCGATGCCCAGATGGACCGGGGCGTGCTGGGTCAGGACGCCGGCTTCATCATCATAGGTGGCGTTGATCTGGGGCTGGTCTCGCAGGGCGACCACGATGGCGCGGGCGATGAAGGGCAGGACGTTCAGCTTGGGCTGGTCCTTGGACTTCGTCGCGTTCAGGTGGGCGCGCAACTCCTCCACCGCCGTCATGTCGATTTCCTCGACATAGGTGATGTGGGGAATGCGGCGCACGCTCTCGGCCATCTTCTCCGCAATCTTGCGGCGCAGGCCGATGATCTTGACCTCGGTCGTCCCTTGCGCCTTCGCATAGGTCGAGCCGCCGCCGGAGGGCGCCGACGCGGGTTGCGAACCGCCGCGCGCGATGAAGCCGTCCAGATCCTCGTGCGTGATCCGACCCGCCGGGCCGGAACCGGGCACGAAGGTCAGATCTACACCCAGGTCCCGCGCGCGATTGCGCACGGCCGGCGAGGCCGACGGACGTTCGCCAGGCGCACGTCCCGTCAGGGCGGGAACGGGCTTGGAGGGCGCGGTCGCTGAAGTCGCGCTTTGAGCCGTCGAAATCGCGGCGGAAGCCTTCGTCGCATTCTCTGCCGGTTTTGCGGCCGGTTTCGGCGCCGCGACGGGCGTCGAAACATTGCCCCGACCCTCGACATCAAACGCCACCAGCGGCCCGCCGACCGGCACCGACTTGCCCGGCTCGCCGTACAGGGCGACGACCGTTCCGGCGACCGGCGAGGTGATTTCGACCGTGGCCTTGTCGGTCATGATGTCGGCGATGATCTGGTCTTCCTCGACCGCATCGCCGACCTTGACGTGCCAGCCGACCAGCTCGGCCTCTGCCGTGCCTTCACCAACGTCAGGCAGTTTGAAGACATAGTTGCCGGATGTCGGCGCCTCAACAGCGGGGGCTGCCGGTGTCTCGACCTTCGGCGCTTCGGCGACCACGGGCGCGGAATCCGGCTTGGCGGAGGCGACGGGCGTCGGGGCGTCATCGGCATTGCCCGTCCCCTCGACCTCGAACTCCACCAGGGGGCCGCGCACCGGCACCATGGCGCCGGGTTCGCCGTGCAGGGCGACGACCTTGCCGCTCACCGGCGCGGTGATCTCGACCGTGGCCTTGTCGGTCATGACGTCGGCGACGATCTGGTCCTCGGCGACGACATCGCCGACCTTGACGTGCCAGCCGACCAGTTCGGCCTCGGCCGTGCCTTCGCCCACGTCGGGCAGTTTGAAGACGAAACGACCCATCTTATCGACCTCCCGTCATGACGCTCTTCAAGGCGTCTGCGACCCTTTGCGGTCCGGGGAAATATTCCCATTCAAAAGCGTGCGGATAGGGCGTGTCCCAACCGGTGACGCGCGCGATCGGGGCCTCCAGATGATAGAAGCAGCGCTCCTGCACCAAAGCCGACAGCTCGCCGCCGAAGCCTGAGGTCTTGGGCGCCTCATGCACGATGACGCAGCGGCCGGTCTTCTTCACCGAGGCCTCGATGGCTTCGATGTCCAGCGGCACGAGCGAGCGCAGGTCGATAACCTCGGCGTCCACGCCTGCGTGTTCCGCGCCGGCCAGGGCGACCCAGACCATGGTCCCATAGGCCAGGATGGTGACGTCGTTTCCTTCGCGCATCACGCGCGCCTTGCCGATGGGCTCGACATATTTGCCGGTCGGGACCTGGGCCAGATCCTGGGCCTTCCACGGCGAGACCGGCTTCTCGTGCCAACCGTCGAACGGGCCGTTGTAGAGGCGTTTCGGTTCGAAGAAGACGACCGGATCGTCATCCTCGATGGCGGCGGTCAGCAGGCCCTTGGCGTCATAGGGGTTGGACGGAATGACGACCTTCAGGCCCGCGATATGGGTGAACAGGCTTTCGGGCGACTGGCTGTGGGTCTGGCCGCCGAAGATGCCACCGCCATAGGGGCTGCGCACCGTGATTGGCGAAGTGAACTGACCGCCCGAGCGGTAGCGCATCTTGGCCGCTTCCGAGACGATCTGGTCGTAGGCTGGGTAGATGTAGTCGGCGAACTGGATCTCGACGACCGGACGCAGGCCATAGGCGCCCATGCCGATGGCGGCGGCGACGATGCCGCATTCCGAGATCGGGGCGTCGAAACTGCGGGTCAGGCCGTGCTTCTGCTGCAGCTTGTCGGTGACGCGGAAGACGCCGCCGAAATAGCCGGCGTCCTCGCCGAACGACAGGACGTTAGCGTCTTCGGCCATTTTGACGTCGATGGCCGAGTTCAGCGCCTGGATCATGTTCATGGGGACCACGCCCGCGCCCGTCGCTTCCGAGGCGGGGGCGGCGTTCTGGTCGACCATGTCGGGCTCGACGCCGTCGTTGCGATCGGCGTCGGTGAAGGTGGTTTGCTCGCTCATGGTCAGACCCCCACCTCGCGGCGCTGTTCGATCAGCCGCCAGTCTTCGGTCGCATAGACCTCTTCGAACATCGTCTTCACGCTGGGGCGCGACTGGCCCAGGGTGCCGATGGCTTCGGATTCCTTGCCGGCGGCGCGGACCTGCTCGACGGCGTCCTTCAGCGCGGCGGCGTGACGCTCGTCGTCCCATTCGCCGATGACGGTCAGATGCTGGCGCAGACGTTCGATCGGATCGCCCAGCGGCCATTTCTCATGCTCGTCGCCCGGGCGATAGCGGCTGGGGTCGTCGGAGGTCGAGTGCGGGGCGCCGCGATAGGTGAACAGCTCGATCACCGTCGCCCCCTGGTTCGACCGCGCCCGTTCCTCGGCCCACTGGGTCGCCGCCCAGACCGCCAGGAAGTCGTTGCCGTCCACCCGCAGGGCCGGCAGGCCATAGCCGATGGCCTTGGAGGCGAAGGTGGTCTCAAGCCCGCCTGCGATGCCCTGGAAGGAGCTGATGGCCCACTGGTTGTTGACGACGTTCAGGATGACCGGGGCGCGATAGACGGAGGCGAAGGTCAGGGCGTTGTGGAAGTCGCCTTCGGCCGTGGCGCCGTCGCCGATCCAGCTGATGGCGATCTTGTCGTCGCCCTTGTAGGCGCTGGCCATGGCCCAGCCCACGGCCTGCGGGACCTGGGTGCCCAGATTGCCGCTGATCGTGAAGAAGCCGTAGTCCTTGGCCGAATACATGATCGGCAGCTGGCGGCCTTTGATCGGATCTTCGGCGTTCGAATAGATCTGGTTCATCATCGCGACCAGCGGATAGCCGCGCGCGATCAGAAGCCCCTGCTGGCGATAGGTGGGGAAGCCCATGTCCTCGCGGCTCAGGATCATGCCCTGCGCCACAGCGATGGCCTCTTCGCCGGTGCACTTCATATAGAAGCTGGTCTTGCCCTGGCGGTGGGCGCGGTGCATCCGGTCGTCGAAGGCGCGCGTCAGGATCATGGCCTTCAGGCCCCGGCGCATCGTCTCGGGATCCAGGCGCGGGTTCCACGGACCGACTGCGGCGCCCTCATCATCCAGCACCCGAATCAGGCGGAAGGCGAGATCGCGCATCTGATAGGGCGTCGATCCGCCCTCGGGCCGTTCGACGACACCCGCAGGGTCCATCTGCAGATGGCTGAAGTCCGGCGTATCGCCGGGACGGCCGGACGGCTCCGGCACGCGCAAGGACAGGGGCTGGCTGTTCTTTTTGTTCATTTTATCGTTCATGCGGGCGTCCATATCCATTCTGGGGTCCGTCCGTGTTTCCTCTGGACGTGTGATAACACGACCCCTAAGCAGGTGCTCGCTCAATTTGACCTTGCGCAATCCCGATATCGGGTATTTTATTTCGCGATAATCATAATCGGAGAAACGCATTGGCCGACGAACTCGACCCCATCGACGCCCGCATCCTGGATATCCTGCAACAAGACGCCGGGCTCTCGGTCGCAGAGGTCGCCGATCGCGTCGGGCTGTCGGCCTCGCCCTGCTGGCGGCGGATCAAGCGGCTGGAAGACTCCGGCCTGATCACCAAGCGCGTCACCCTGCTGAACGCGCAGCTGCTGGGCCTGGACTTCGAGGTCTACGCCATCGTCAAACTGATGCTGCCCTCGGCCGACAATCTCAATGTCTTCGAGGCCGCCGTGGCCAAATGGCCGGAAGTGGTCCAGTGCGCCACCATCACGGGGCGCGAGGACTATGTGCTGCGCATCATCACCTCGGACATGCACGCCTTCGATTTGTTCCTGCGCGAGAAGCTGCTGGCGCTGGGCATCGTCTCGGACTGCGAAAGCCACATCGTCACGCGCGGCGTGAAGAATGTGACCGCCCTGCCTCTTGGCATCATCACGCCTCACGTCGGATAACGTGGCTCAGGCGGCGCGGGCCGCACTGGGAGCCGACACATGATCGAACTGGTGATCGACGCACGCCGCAAGGACCTGGGCGGGTTCGAGGTCGGGCGCGTCCTGCCCTTCCATTCGCGCCGGATGGTGGGGCCCTTCATCTTCCTGGACCAGATGGGACCGGCGGAGTTCGCGCCGGGCGCCACGGCCATCGACGTGCGCCCCCACCCGCATATCGGCCTGTCGACACTGACGTATCTGTTCGAGGGCGAGATCATGCACCACGACAATCTCGGCTACGATCAGGCGATCCGGCCGGGCGAGGTCAACTGGATGACCGCCGGCAAGGGCATCGTCCATTCCGAGCGCACCGATCCGCTGAAGAAGAGCAAGGGCGGGCCGATGCACGGCATGCAGGCCTGGGTCGCTCTGCCCGACGAGGCCGAAGAGATGGACCCGGCCTTCCATCACCTGGGCGAGGACGCCCAGCCGGCCTACGAGAACGGCGGCCTGTTCGCGCGACTGGTGGCCGGTGAGGCCTACGGCGCCAAGGCGGCCGTCCCGGTGTCGTCGCCGCTGTTCTATATCCATTGGGAGCTTCAGCCCGGCGTGCGAACCGCCCCGCCGTCCGGCAAGGGCGCCGGAGGCATGAGCGAGCGCGCGCTCTATGTGGCCAAGGGCTCCATCGAGGTCGGCGATCGCACCTTCCACGAGGGCCAGATGATCGTGCTGGAGCCGACGGCCGAGCCGACGGTCAAGGCCCTGACCCAGTCGACCGTCATGGTGCTGGGCGGAGAGCCGGTGGGGGAACGGCTGATTTGGTGGAATTTCGTCGCCTCCAGCCAGGCCCGCATCGATCAGGCCAAGGCCGATTGGAAGGCAGGCCGGATGACGCTGCCGGACGCGGACGACCTGGAGTTCATCCCCCTGCCCGACGAACCGGCAAAGGCGCAGGCGGAGCCTGCGCCAGTGACGCCCAAGCCGACCGATCCGGTCTAGCGGTCAAGCAGAAGGTGACGCGGCAAGGTCGGATCGCTACATGCGGCCTATGAACTTCGATTTCGACGCCCAGGTCACCGCCGCCCTGTTCGACAACACCGGCGCTGTCTTCGCCCTCGGCGACGGCTCGATCCGGTTCGAGGACCGGACGCGGGTGGAGGCGCACGACGGCGCCGTACTGTGCGCCTGCGTTCACCCGTCCGGCGACGGGATCGTCACAGGCGGCGATGACGGCAAGGTCGTCTGGACCCGTCGCGACGAGGACCCGGTCGTTCTCGCCACGGCCAAGAACCAGTGGATCGACGCCATCGACGCCTCGCCGGCCTCGGGTCTGATCGCCTTTTCCTTCGGCCGCACCCTGTCGGTGATCGACCCCAAGGAGGTCGGCTTCCGCCGCGACTTCCAGCACGAGCGCACCGTCTCCGGCGTCGCCTTCGAGCCCAAGGGCCGGCGCATCGCCACCTCGACCTATGGCGGGGCGGCCCTGTGGTATGCGCGGATCGAGAAACAGCAACCGGTGAAGCTGGCCTGGGCCGGGTCGCACACCGGCGTCGCCTTCTCGCCCGACGGCGCCTTCGTCGTCACGACCATGCAGGACAATCAGATGCACGGCTGGCGCATCAAGGACGCCAAGAATCTGCGCATGGGCGGCTATCCGGGCAAGGTGCGCTCGATGGCCTTCCTGGCAAATGGTCAGCTGATGGCGACCTCAGGCGCGCAGGGCGCGGTCCTATGGCCCTTCATCGGATCGAACGGACCGATGGGGCGCGAGGCGACCGAGATCGGCTATGACGACACGACCCTGGTCAATCTGGTCTCGGCCCGCGCCGATCAGGGCCTACTCGCCGCCGGCCTGACCGACGGTCGGGTCTGGGTGGCGCATCCGGCCGCCCAGGGTCTGAACTTCGTCAAGGCTGAGAAGGGTCCGGCCATCGTCGCCCTGTCGCTCAGCCCCGCCGTCGACAAGGTGGCGTGGGCCGACGAAGACGGCGCCGCTGGGGTCCTGATCCTCTGATGGCGACGGGCCGCAAGAGCTGGCGTCGCGTTGTGCTGACCGCGCTTCTGATCCTGGCCCTGATCCCGGTCGCAGGCGTGCTGATCGTCGCCATCGTCCCGCCGCCGCCCACCATTCTGATGCTGCGCCAACTCGCGAGGGGCGACGGCATGGACTATCAGTGGCGCGGTCTGAACCAGATTTCGCCCAACCTGGTGAACGCCGCCATCGCCGCCGAGGACGCCCGGTTCTGCAGCCACCACGGCTTCGACATGGAGGCGATTCAGAAGGCCCTGGACCACAACGCCGAAGGCGGGCGTCTGCGTGGCGGGTCGACCATCAGCCAGCAGACGGCCAAGAACGTCTTCCTGTGGCCCGGGCGCGACTGGATCCGGAAGGGTCTGGAGGCGGGCTACACCGTCCTGATCGAGGCCGTCTGGTCCAAGCGTCGGATCATGGAGGTCTATCTGAACGTGGTGGAATGGGCGCCCGGCGTCTATGGCGCCCAGGCCGCGTCGCGCCACTGGTTTGGCAAGGACGCCCGCGACCTGAGCCCGCGTGAGGCGGCGCGTCTGGCCGCCATCTTGCCGGCCCCGCGCCGTTACGAGGCCGCCGCGCCCGGCCCCTATGTGCGTCGGCGGGCCTCGCGCGTTCAGGCCGCCATGGGCACCGTGCGCAACGAAGGTCTGAACACCTGCGTCGTCGGCCGCTGAACGGTCACGCTTGACGGGCGACCAGGCCTGACCTCTCCTGCCCGCGCTGTTCAGGAGATCCACCATGAAGCGTCAGATGATGACCGCCGTCGCGGTCTGCGCCCTCGCCTTCGCCGCCGGCTGCGCCAGCACCAGCGAACCCGCCGCCGCAGCCCCGGGCGTCGAACAGACGGCGTCGACGACGCCCGCGCCGGCCGTCAGCGGCATGCGCGCCGACTATCCGATCACCGCCGAGGGCGCGACCGCCTTCATCGCTGACGCCGAAAGCAAATGGGCCGAGGTCAGCGAATATGTTGCCCGCATCCAGTGGGCGCGCGCCACCAACATCACCTTCGACACCATGTGGCTGGAATCCAAGGCCAACGCCGAGGCGACCGAGCTTCAGGTCCAGCTGGCCAATCAGGCGGCCAAGTTCAACGACGTCCAGGTCGATCCGGTCGTGCGCCGCAAGCTGAACCTGCTGCGGCTCAGCCTCGTCCTGCCCGCGCCCAACCGTCCCGGCGCGGCCGAGGAGTTGGCCCAGATCACCACGCGGCTGGACTCGACCTATTCGACCGGCAAGTTCGATTTCCAGGGCAGGCCGATCACCCTGGACGAAGCCTCGCTGATCCTGGCCGACAGCCGCGATCCCGCCGAGACCAAGGCGCTTTATGAAGGCTGGCGCACCATCTCGCCGGTCATGCGCGACGACTACGCCCGCATGGTCGAGATCGCCAATGAGGGCTCGCGTGAGTTGGGCTTCGCCGACACCGGCGCCCTGTGGCGGTCAGGCTACGACATGCCCGCCGACGATTTCGCCGCCGAGACCGACCGGCTGTGGGCCCAGGTGAAGCCCTTCTACGAGAATCTGCACTGCTATGTGCGCGCCAGGCTGAACGCCAAATACGGCGACGCGGTCCAGCCCGACCACGGCCCGATCCGCGCCGATCTGTTGGGCAATATGTGGTCCCAACAGTGGGGCAACATCTATGATGTGGTTGCCCCGCCCAGCGGCGGCGCCTCCAGCTACGACCTCACCGAACTGCTGAAGGCCGCCGACTACGACGCGACCAAGATGGTCAAGACGGGCGAGGGCTTCTACGTCTCGCTGGGCCTCGACCCGCTGCCTCAGACCTTCTGGGAACGCAGTCAGATCACCCGCCCGCGCGACCGCGAAGTCGTCTGTCACGCCTCGGCCTGGGACCTGGACAACGCCGACGACATCCGCATCAAGATGTGCACCAACGTCAACGGCGACGACTTCTACACCGTCCACCACGAACTGGGTCACAACTACTATCAGCGCGCCTACAAGAACCAGCCGATGCTGTTCCGCAATGGCGCCAACGACGGCTTCCATGAGGCCATCGGCGACTTCGTCGGCCTGTCGGCCCTGACCCCCACCTATCTGAACCAGATCGGCCTGTTGAAGACCACGCCGGGCGCGGAGGAAGATATTCCCTTCCTGCTCAAGATGGCCTTGGACAAGATCGCTTTCCTGCCGTTCGGCCTGATGGTCGACAGGTGGCGCTGGGACGTCTTCTCGGGTGAGACGGCGCCGGCAGCCTACAACACCGCCTGGACCGCCGACATGCTGCAGTACCAAGGCCTGGTTCCGCCGGGTCCGCGTCCGGCCAACGCCTTCGATCCGGGCGCCAAATACCATGTGCCCGGCAACACGCCTTACACGCGCTACTTCCTGGCCGCCATCTATCAGTTCCAGTTCCAGCGTGCGGCCTGCAAACAGGCCGGCTGGACCGGGCCGCTGCATCGCTGCTCCGTCTATGGGAACAAGGAGGTCGGCGCCCGCTTCAACGCCATGCTGCAGATGGGTCAGTCCCGCCCGTGGCAGGAGGCGATGAAGGCCTTCACCGGCGACGACGGCAACGACGCTTCAGCCATCGCCGACTATTTCGCCCCGCTGAACGTCTGGCTCCAGGAGCAGAACCGCGGTCACCAATGCGGATGGAGCGCCGCCTGATCACGCCGCGGCGTTAACCGTCCCCTTCACAATTCCCTTAACCGCCCGATGGCAGACTGAGCGCTAATCGGGCGGTCCGCGTCCTTTGGGATGGGCATGGTGAAGGTTTCCAATCGGATCGGCAGGGCGGTGAAGGCTCTGCGCATGTTCACGTCGCGCCTCTCGTCGGACCGCGACGGCAATGTCGTGATGATCTTCGCTTTGGTGATGCCGGCGCTGATCATGCTGACCCTGGGCGGCATCGACATCAACCGGGTCACGACAGCGAAGGCCCGCGTTCAGGACGCGCTGGACGCCGCCGCCCTGGCTGCGGCGCGCTCGTCCTATACCGATCCGAAAGACCTGAAGACCGTCGCCCTGGTGGCGCTGAGAGCCAATCTACGCAACGCGTCCGTGGAGCCGTTCGCCGATGACGCCGTCAAGATCGAGCTGACGAAAGACCAGATCGTCATCGCCGACATCCAGGTCCAGGTGAAGACGCTGATCGCCAATGTCGTCCTGCCCCCCTACGGCAAAATTCTGGACGACACCCTGCCGGTCAGCGTCCACTCCGAGGTGAACCGGTCGTCCAAGGACATCGAGGTTTCGCTGGTGCTCGACATCACCGGCTCGATGGGCAGCAACAATCGGATCGGTGATCTGAAGAACGCCGCGAACCAGCTGATCAAACTGGTCGTTCAGCCGGCCGCGAAACAGACGCCCTACTATTCCCGCATGGCCATCGTGCCCTATTCGATCGGCGTGAATCTGGGTTCTCGCGCCGACGCCGCACGCGGCGCCTCGATCGGATCGACCGGCATCAGCGGCGCCGCATGGGCGGCGGCGGCGGCCAAGTCGATCTCCGGCATAACGCGCGCTTCGCCGGGCGTCGTGACCGCCAACGGCCACGGCCTATCGACCGACGACTACGTCTGGATCAGCGGCGTCAGCGGCATGACCCAAATCAACAACCGCGCCTACAAGGTCGTGCGGATCGACGCCAACAAGGTGTCCCTGCAATATCAATCCGGCGCGAACTGGTATGCGCTGAATACCACTAGCGGCAATGGATACAGCAGCTACAGCTCGGGCGGTCAAATCCGCAAATGCATGCGCTCCGACTGCTTCGTCACCATCACGTCCACCAATCACGGCTTGGCGAAAGGCGACACGCTTCAGATCGCTGACGTTAAGGGCATGACGGCGCTTAACACGACGAATGATGAAGGCCTTTACGAAGTCCTGGAGAAGATTTCGAACGACGCCTTTGTAATCCCTGTCGGCGGCGCCGCGTTCGCTGATTATTCTGGTGGCGGCTCCGTTCAATGTGGGCGCGATGGATGCGCCACGCGCGTCTTCCGCGACGCTCAGTACAATCGCTTGACCGCCTTTAGTAACACCAGCTGCGTCAGCGAGCGTACGGGTTCACAAGCCTACACCGACGCGGCTCCGAGCACGGCCACGGTGGGTCGCAACTATGCCGCGCCACCCCGCACGACGCCCGTAAAATCGGCGGGTAACCCCTGCCCGGCAGCGACGATCCAGCCGTTGACATCCAATATCAGCACCTTGACCAGCCTAGTAAATGGGCTGTCTGTGACGGGCTCGACATCCGGGCAGATTGGTCTCGCCTGGGGTTGGTATACGGTATCCAACCAGTTCAATGGGCTCTGGTCATCGAACCCCGCAGCGGCCTATGCACCGACCAAGGTTCTGAAGGCGGTGATCTTGATGACGGACGGGGAATTCAACACGCCCTATTGCGGTGGCGTCATCGCGCGCGATGCGGGCTCAGGGTCCGGCAACCTCTTTGACAAGATTGCCTGTGATGCGACGAATGGCGACCCGTTCGATCAGGCCGCAAAACTGTGCAGCGGTATGAAGGCCAAGGGCGTGATTGTCTACACCGTGGGCTTCTCGATCACGCCCGGCAGCGACGCAGCCAGCATCCTCAGCACCTGCGCCACCGACAAGGATAAGGCCTTCCTGCCGCAGTCGGGCGCGGACCTGTCCAACGACTTCCAAGCCATCGGACGCGACATCACCCGACTACGGATTTCCCGCTGACGGCCTAGAGCAGGCGGATTTCCCGCAGGCGTTCGGTCAGATAATCCTCGGCCAGGATGGTCTTGCCCGCATAGCGATCGGGATTGTCCGGCGTGATGGCGCTGGGCAGGGTGTCGATCGGGAAGTCCGGGTTGAAATGCAGGAAGAAGGGCGTCGAATAACGGGCGAAGCCGCGACGCTCTGGCGCGGGATTGACCACGCGGTGGGTCGTCGATGGCAGGACGTGGTTGGTCAGCCGCTGCAACATGTCGCCGATATTGACGACCAGGGCGCCGGGCGGCGGGGCGATGTCGAGCCAGCTGCCGTCCTTGTCCTTCAGCTGAAGACCGGCTTCTTCGGCGCCGAGCAGCAGGGTGATGACATTGATGTCTTCATGCGCGCCGGCGCGCACGCCAGGCGCATCGGCCGGAACCGGCGGATAATGCAGCATGCGCAGGACGCTGTTGCCCATGTCGACCTTGTCCGCGAAGAAGTTGTCGCCCAGCTTCAGATAGCGGGCGATGGCGCGCAGGATCTTGGCCCCGAGCGCATCCAGGTCCTCGAACATGCCATACAGGTGCTCGCGGAAGCCTTCGATCTCGGTCGGCCAGAGGTTGTCGCGCATATAGCGGCGATAAGGATGGCCTTCGGGCAGTTCCCGGCCGACGTGCCAGAATTCCTTCAGATCGACCGTTTTGGCGTCCTTGGCCGCCTCGACTCCGAACGGGGTCAAGCCGCGCGCGCCGCCGGTACCGGGCTGGTGATACTGACGCTTCACCTCTTCCGGCAGGGCGAAGAAGGCCTTGGCGTCGTCGATGGCTGCGGTGATGCGCGCCTCATCCAGACCATGGTCGGCGACGACAGCGAAGCCATAGCGGGAGAAGGACGCGCCCAATGCGTCGCTGAACTCTTGAAAATCGGCGTCGTACAGCGTCATCGAAACCGGCTGAATGGCGCGGTCGGTCGTGTGGTCCGTCTGGGTCACGCTCACGGCGTCGTCCTCGATTTGGGGATGTGCGGCGGTTCCCATACGCCTAATCGGCGACCTTGTCAGGGTCATGGCGCGTGCGGACGTGGAAGGCATTCATGCCCCGTACAGATTGGAACCTTCACAGTAAGCGCACGTTTCCGCGCCAGATCGCTCAAAAGAAAGGGACTATTCCATGCGCGCCAAGTTCATCGTCGCCAGTGTTTCCATCGCCGCCCTGCTGGGGGCAGCCGCCTGCACCACCACCGACCCCTATCGTTCGGGTCCGGTTCGCAACAACACCGGGACCGGCGCCATCGCGGGTGCGTTGGGCGGCGCGGTTCTCGGCTATCTGACCAACACCTCGAATGGCGAACAGGGCCGCAAGAACGCTCTGATCGGCGCCGGGATCGGCGCGCTGGGCGGCGCCGCCGTCGGCCAATATATGGATCGTCAGCAACGTGCGATGGAAGCCGAACTGTCCGGTTCCGGCGTAGGCGTGGCGCGTCAGGGCGACCTGCTTGTGCTGCGCATGCCGTCGGACGTGACCTTCGCCACGAACCAGTCCTCCATCGATCCGCGCTTCCTGCCCGTGCTGGACGATGTCGCCCGTGTTCTGCAACAGTACGACCAGTCGACCGTGGACGTGATCGGCCATACCGACTCTTCAGGCGGCGACGCGATCAACCAGCCTCTGTCGGAGCGCCGCGCCAGCAGCGTCGCCTCTGAACTGGTGCGCCGTGGCGTTCTGGCCCAACGCCTCTACGTCGCCGGTAATAGCTCGCGTAACCCGGTGGCCTCGAACGCCACCGCCGAAGGCAAAGCGCAGAACCGCCGCGTCGAAATCCTGATCCGGCCGTTCACCGGCTGATCGGCGTCAACATCAGAATGCTTGAGGGCGGCGTCGCGAGGCGTCGCCCTTTTTCTCTGCGTAGACGCGTCACGCAGTAGGTAAGACGGCGCAAAGAAAAACGCCGCCTCCTGTCGGAAGCGGCGTTCTGTCTTTCGACAACTTCGAAGGTTGAAGCCGATCCGGACGAACCAGATCGGCTCCTGAAAGTCTTAGAAGTTGATGTCGATGGTCGCGCGGCGGTTGAGCGGTTCGCGCACACCGTCGGCGGTCGGCTTGGCCAGGTTGGTTTCGCCCTTGCCGTCCAGGGCGATCACGCCGCCGTTGACGCCTTGAGCAACCAGGGCGTCCGCGACGGTGCGCGAACGACGGTTGGACAGACCCAGGTTATAGGCGGCCGAACCCGAGGTGTCGGTGTAGCCGACGATCAGGACGCGCGTCGGTGCGCCCGACTTGGCGTAGTTGGCGGCCTGCGTCACCACCGAACGGGCTTCCGCAGTCAGGTCCGAACGATCCCAGTCGAAGTAGACGACGAACTGGCGAGCGACCGGCTTCTGCGCAACCGGCGGCGGGGGCGGCGGGGGCGGAGGAGGCGGCGGGGGCGGCGGGGGCGGGGGAGGCGGCGGCGGCGGCGCGTCTTCCGCACCGAAGCTGTAACGCAGACCCAGGGTCACGGTGTGCGACTGATCGTAGTCGCCGTCCCATTCGCCGAACGACGTGGCGCCCACGCCCGTGCCGAAGGTCGACGAGTTGAACGAAGCATCGCCCGTCAGATAGCGGTAGGTCAGATCAACATTGGCGCGGTCGCTGATGGCCCACGCCAGACCAGCGATGGCCTGAGCGGCGAACTTGGTCGAATCATCGTCGATGGCGAACGTTGCGCCGCGGTTAGCGCGCAGATTACCGATCGTTTGAGTGCGGACTTGGTTCACACCAGCACCGAGGCCAACGAAGGGACGAACGCCCCAGGCTTCGTAACCGAAGTCGTACAAGACGTTGGCCATCAGAGTATAGGACTCGATGTCGCCTTCAGGAGAGAAGCAACCGCCCGTCGCCGGCGTGAAGTTGCATAGGCCCTGCGTGCCGCTTACAGCGCGAATCTTGCCGATGTCGCCCGAGCGGTAGCCGCCTTCGAGTTCAACGCGCCAGTTGGGGTTGAAGCGATAACCGAGACGAGCGAACGCCGCCCAGCCGTCGTTGACTTCATAGTTCCACGACGCGCCGGTAGTCGATGACTCGGCGTTGATATCGTCGATGATGTGGTAGCCGGCGTCGATGGCGCCGTACCAGCCGTTCGGCTCCGCCGACGCAGCGCCAGCCGACAGGGCCAGGGCGGCCGCTGCGCTGGAGGCCAGCACGAAAGTCTTCATACGCATAGGGGGGTATCCCTCCGCCTCTGTTATAGTAGGGGGCGGGTCTACCGCCTACGCGGGTCTTACCAGCCTTGCTGTACAAGGTCGAGGCGGAAACGTGACGGTATCGATCAGCAAAGGCGAGACCGTGGCCTTGATGATACAGATGAATTTGGCGTCAAGGCACAGAATAGTTAACGTCCAGCCTTCGGCGCGTCACAATCCACGACGGCGCGGCACTATAACCTATGCGAGCGTCACGGCTCAATTTTTCGATCGACCATCTGCATCCCGAGCCACTCGGCAATCAGCGCCGGCTTGTCGGCACCGTCGATCTCAACCGTCAGTTCATGTTTCAGCAACCAGCGTCCGCCGCCCTTGTCGTCGGCCGATAAGAGCTTGAAACGACCGCGAATGCGTGATCCCGCCGGCACCGGCGCCAGGAATCGCAGTTTGTCGAAGCCGTAATTCACGCCCATCACGACGCCCTCCAGCGGCGCCACCGTGTCATAGCTCATGGCCGAAGCCAGGCTCAGGGTCAGAAAGCCGTGCGCAATCGTTCCGCCGAACGGCGTGGCCCTGGCCGCCTCCGGATCGACATGGATGAACTGGTGGTCTTCGGTGCAATCGGCGAAGGCGTCGATCCGGGCCTGGGTGACGTCGAACCATTTCGACACCCCGACCTCCTGTCCGATAAACGCCTGTAGTTCACTGGCTTTGGTCATCGTGCGTTTCCTGTGCGTGTGCGGAGAGGTTGGCCGACCGTCACGGGGAAGGGAAGCCCTTCAGCCGCCGAAGCGCCCCTCGATGATCTCGGCGTACAGCGTCGGATCGACGTTGCCGCCAGACAGCACGATGGCCGTCGTCCGTCCTGTCGTCCCGATCTTTCCGGCAAGCAGGGCCGCGAGCGAGACGGCGCCGCCGGGTTCGAGGACGATCTTGAGATGGCGGAACGCGAAACGCATCGCTTCCGCGACCTCGGCATCCGAGACAGTGATCGCCCCCACCAGCCGTCGATTGATCGGCCAGGTCAGCACGCCCGGCATCGGCGACATCAGGGCGTCGCAGATCGACGGCGCGCCTTGCGGATGACCGACCCGCTCTCCGGCCGCCAGCGACCGCGCCGTGTCGTCGAAGGCTTCGGGCTCAACCACGAACACCTGCGTCGCGGGACTGCGTTCGGCCATGACCAGATTGATCCCGGCCATCAACCCGCCTCCGGACGCCCCGCACAGCAGCTGGTCGAACGGCGCATCCGCCTGATCCAGCATTTCCAGCGCCGTCGTCCCCTGGCCTTCGATGATGAAGGGATCATCGAACGGCGGAACCAGGATCGAGCCACGCTCGGCGGCGATGGCCGCGCCGATCGCCTCGCGGCTTTCGGTCCAGCGGTCGTAGAAGCGTACCTCGCCGCCGAAGCCGATCACCCCCTCGACCTTCACCCTGGGCGAATCCGACGGCATGACGATGATCGCCGGCGTCCCGACCATGGCGGCGGCGGCGGCGACGCCCTGCGCATGGTTTCCGGATGAGAAGGCGACGACGCCGCGCGCCTTCTCCCCGTCGGTCAGTCGGCTGATGCGGTTGTAGGCCCCGCGAAACTTGAAGGCTCCGGCGCGCTGCAGGCTTTCGGTCTTCATGAGAACCCGCCCGCCGACCACCGCGTTCAGGGCGGGGCTTTCGAGCAGGGGAGTGCGGACGGCGACCCCGTCGATCTGGCGGGCGGCGTCGAGGACGCCTTCATAGCTGGGCAGGTGCGTCGTCATATGCTCCCCTTACCCAAGACGCAGCCGGGAGAGAACCATGAGCCTGATCCTCGCCATCGACCAGGGCACGACCTCGACCCGCGCCATCGCCTTCGAGGTCGCGTGTCAGGCAGCGCGAAGCGCGGTCGGCGAAGAAGAAGGGGACCTGAGGCCCGTCGCAGTCAGCCAGATCGAGCTGGCCCAGCATTTCCCGAAGTCCGGCTGGGTCGAACATGACGCCGCCGAAATTTGGGCCGCAACGCTCCAGACCTGTCGCGAGGTGGTGCGCAAGGCCGGCGGCGTGGCCCGCTTCAACGCCATCGGCATCACCAATCAGCGGGAAACGGCCGTGATCTGGGACGCGGCGACCGGCGAGCCTCTGCATCGCGCCATCGTCTGGCAGGATCGCCGCACCGCCGACGTCACCGCCCGCCTGACCGCCCAGGGCCACGAGCCGAGGGTGCAGACCGCGACCGGCCTGATCCTCGATCCCTATTTCTCGGCGACCAAGTTCGCTTGGCTCCTGGACGCTGTGCCCGGGTCGCGCGAGCGTGCGGCGAAGGGCGAGGTCAAGCTGGGCACGATCGACGCCTGGCTGATCTGGAAACTGACCGGCGGCCGGGTCCACGCCACCGATGCGACCAATGCTTCACGCACGTCTTTGATGGATCTGAGGACGGTCGAGTGGCGGGACGACCTATGCGCTTTGTTCGACATCCCGCGCGAAGCCCTACCTGACATCGTCCCCTGCGCGGGTGTGATCGGAGAGAGCGATCCGGCGCTGTTTGGCCAGCCTCTGCCCATTGCCGGATCGGCGGGCGACCAGCAGGCGGCCCTTGTCGGGCACGGGGCGCTGAAAGCTGGGGACGCCAAGATCACCTATGGCACCGGCGCCTTTCTGGTCGCCAATGTCGGCGCGGAGCCCGTGGCCTCGACACGGCGTCTGTTGGGCACGCTCGGCTATCAGGCCGACGGCCAGTCCGCCTATGCGCTGGAGGGGTCGATCTTCTCGGCTGGCTCGGCGATCCAGTGGCTGAGAGACGGGGTCGGGTTGATCTCAGAGTCGCGTCAGTCGGAGGCGATGGCGCAGACGCTCAGGGACAACGGCGGGGTCTATATGGTCCCCGGCTTCACGGGTCTGGGCGCGCCATGGTGGGAGCCGGAAGCGAGGGGAACCATCGTCGGGCTGACACGGGATTCCGGTCCGGCCCATTTCGTGCGCGCCGCGCTGGAGGCCCTGGCCTATCAGACGCGCGACCTACTCGACGCCCTGGCCGCCGATGGCGCCCCGCCTCTGAAGACGCTGAAGGTGGACGGCGGCGTCACCGCCAACAGTTTCGCCATGCAGTTCGTCGCCGACATCTGCGAGGTCGAGGTGGAGCGTCCTGCCTTCCAGGAGATGACGGCCCTGGGCGCCGCGCGCCTGGCGGCCCTGGGCGTCGGCCTTTTGCCGGACTTGGAGGCGCGCCCGGCCGAGGCGCCCGCCTGCTGGAAACCACGCATGAAGGCGGACGAGCGCGAGCGTCTGCTTTCCGGCTGGCGTCGCGCAGTGAAGGCCGCCATCATCGCCGCGTCGGAACGGGCGTGAGATCCGGACGGCTCAAGGAAACGACGAGGACCGCCGCATGACCGACGCCGCCCCGCTGGACGCCCAAAGCGCCTTTTCCGGCACGCGCGAGGTCGATCCGCGCTATCGCCTGGACGAGGCGGCGCTGGATGCCTGGATGCGCGCCCACGTCTCGGGATACGCCGGCCCGCTCACGGTGCGACAATTCAAAGGCGGCCAGTCGAACCCGACCTATGAACTGGTGACGCCCACGCACGCCTATGTGCTGCGTCGCAAACCGCCCGGCGTCCTGCTGCCCAGCGCCCACGCCGTGGATCGCGAGTTCCAGATCATCTCGGCTCTGGCCGCGCAAGGCTTCCCCGTCGCCAAGCCTCATGCCCTATGCCTGGACGAGACGGTCATCGGCTCGATCTTCTATGTGATGGACAAGGTCGAGGGTCGGATCTTCTGGGATTTGAAACTGCCCGGCCTGACGCCCATGGAGCGGCGCGCCGTCTATGAGGCCCAGACGGACACGCTGGCTCGGCTGCACGCCTTCGATCCCGCCGCCATCGGCCTGGGCGACTACGGCAAGGCCGGCAACTATTTCGCGCGTCAGGTCGCCCGTTGGACCAAGCAGTACCATGCGTCTGAGACCGAGCCGGTTCCGGCGATGGACCGGCTGATCGCCTTCCTGCCCGAAAGCCTCCCGGCCGAGGGCCCCAGCCGCATCGTCCACGGCGACTTTCGTCTCGACAACATGATCCTGGCGCCGGACCGAGCAGAGGTTCGCGCCGTGCTGGATTGGGAGCTATCGACCTTGGGCGATCCGATGGCCGACTTCTCCTATCTGCTGATCGCCTGGGCCATTCCGGCTTCGCTGCGCAACGGCCTCGCCGGCGCCGATCTGGAGGCCCTGGGCATCCCGTCCGTCGAGGAGACCGTCGAACGCTACGCCGCGGCGACAGGCATGCGGCCCGCCAATCTCGACTGGCTCTACGCCTATAATCTGTTCCGCTTGGCGGCCATCTGTCAGGGCATCGCCGGCCGGGTCCGCGACGGCACCGCCGCCAGCGCCCACGCCAAGACCATGGCCGCCCAAGTCGGTCCGCTCAGCGATGCGGCCTGGGGCTTTGCGAAGCAGGCGGGAGCCTAGACGTCTTTAACGTCAGCGCCATTTATGGATAGGCCGGGTCTGATTTCCGTTTCAAAGCGCTTAAGGCAGTGATCATGCTAAGGAACAACCGTCGATGGACACGGCCGATCATTGCCGCATTGGCCTGCGTGTTTGTCGTCCAGTTCAATCCAGCGACGGCGCAGTCCGTGGAAGACGCGGCGTCGCCTCCACGATTCCACTGGCGCTCTTCGGCCCAACTCATCGCCCCAAGGGCCGGTGACGGGAACGGATATTCGGCCCTGAAGGACCCCACGATCGTCTATGTGGATGGCGAGTATCATCTCTTCATGACCTCGGTCGGCGCCGAGGGCTGGCACATGGCCTATACCCATTTCACAGACTGGTCGCAGGCATCGACCGCCCCCATCGTCGATCTGAAGCAGTCGGGTATCGGGCCCGGTTACAGAGCCGCCCCGCAGGTTTTCTACTTCGCGCCGCAGAAGCTCTGGTACATGGTCTATCAGAGCGGGCCGCCCGTCTATTCGACGACCGCGACGATTGGCGACCCACTATCCTGGAGCGGGCCGAAACCCTTCTTCGATCAGGCCCCGGACATCATTAAAGCCGCCACGGGCCAGGAGGCCTGGCTCGATTTCTGGGTCATATGCGATGACGTGTCCTGCTATCTGTTCAACACCGACGACCATGGAAATCTGTTCCGGTCGCGAACCTCGCTCCAGCAATTTCCGGCCGGCTTCTCCGACACACGCCGCATGATGACAGGGCCGCGAGACGACATCTTCGAAGCCAGCATGCACTATCGACTGGCCGGCACGAACACCTACCTGACCCTGGTCGAGGCCATTGGACCGCAGGGCCGCTATTTCCGCGCCTGGACCAGCGACCGCCTAGATGGCGACTGGCGTCTGCTGGCCGGCAGTCCATCGCGTTCCTTCGCCGGATCGGACAACGTCGTCTTCGATGGAGAGGCCTGGTCTCAGGGCGTATCGCATGGCGAGTTGGTTCGCAGCGGCTATGATCAGACCCTGACGCTAGATCCCTGCCAGCCGCTTCAATTCCTTTATCAAGGCCTGGAGCCGCATGCGGCGGACACGGCCTATATCGACCTGCCCTATCGCCTGGGCCTGATGACGGCGACAGGGCCCAATCCGATCAGCGCCCTATGCCCTTCGGCGACGAAAGGCAACGTCTTGCCGCCTAGTCCCTGACGGCGGCGCCCAGGATGCGCTTGTCCGTCTTGCCTTGCACCAGCACCGCCACGGCCTCGCCGGGGCGGGCGGACGGCAGGGCGTAGAGCATCGGGCGGCCGCGCCATTCGCCCAGGCGCGTCACACCGCGCACGACGTTCATATGGCGAACGGCCTGACCCCGGTTCTCGCCCTGACGGACCTCGACCACCTGAGGGCCGGGCGTGTAGGTCACCGCCACCACCTCGGCGCCGCCGACCGGCGCGCGGCCGGAACCGACGCCGACGCCGGCTCCGTTCTCGCGGAATTCGATCTCGGGCGGCCAGGCCTGACGCACCGCCTCCTGACCGATGGCAGTTTCAAGCTCGACGCTGCGGGCGCCCGACACCTGACGTCGGCCGTCGATCACGACCTGGGGTGTCGAGACGCCGCGCTGGCGCAGGGCGGCGCGATAGGCGCGCTGGCGCTGAACGAACTCTGGCCGGGCGAAGGTGTCGGTCCAGCCCAGATAATCCCAGTAGTCGACGCCATAGGTCAGGGCGATGACGCCCGGCTGGGCCGCTGCCTTCTCCACCGCCGCATTCGCCTCGATGCAGCCGCCGCAGCCCTGGGCGGTGAACAGTTCGACGACCACCGGCGGGCCGTTGGCCGTCGCATGGCGCGGCGCAAGCGGCGGACGCCCCGCCGCCGGCTGGGCCGCCGAGGCGACGGACATGAGGGCGCCCGCCATGACCGTGCCCGCGATGATCCAGCCCTTGGTGTTCATGCCGTCGTTCTAGTCCTTGGGCCGCGACGGAGCGCCTCATATTCGCGTGAAGCTCTCTCGGTTTCGCTCAATCCATCAGCTGTTGCGACAGATAGACATAGTGGCGGGCCCAGCGACGGGCGTTGGCGACCGGGTCGGCGTCGTTGGAGTGACCGCCCGCCGTGTCCTCATAATAGAGGTGGTCATACCCCATATCGCCCAGGCGCGCGGCGAACTTGCGCGCATGGCCGGGGTGGACCCGGTCGTCGCGCGTGTTGGTGGTCAGATAGACGCGGGGATAGGGTTGGCCCGGACGGAGCTGCTGATAAGCGGAGTATTTCGCGATCCACTCGGCTTCTTCCGGGATGCGCGGGTCGCCGTATTCGCCGATCCACGACGCCCCGGCCGGCAGTTCGTGATAGCGCAGCATGTCCACCAGCGGGCTCTCGATCACCGCCGCATTGAACAGTTCGGGGTGCTGGGTGATCGACACCGAGGTCAGGACCCCGCCGTTCGACCGACCATAGATGCCCAGGCGACGCGGGCTGGTGATCCCGCGCTGTTCGAGATCGCGCGCCACGGCGGCGAAGTCGTCGAAGGCCTTCTGACGATCGCCGTCCAGCGCCGCCTGGTGCCAGTCGGGCCCGAACTCGCCCCCGCCGCGGATGTTTGCCTGCACGAAGACGCCGCCGCGCTCCAGCCACAGCTTGCCCATTTCGGGCTTGTAGGCCGGGTTGAGACTGACTTGGAAACCGCCATAGCCAAGCATGACGGTAGGGTTCGACCCGTCCAGCTTCATGTCGCGCGGGCGGGTGACGAAATAGGGGATCTTGGTCCCGTCGGTCGAGGTCGCCTCGAACTGTTCGGTCACGTCGCGCGACGCGTCGAACTTGGCGGGCGCCGACTTCAGCGTGGTCAGGGTCGCGGCGCCCGCATCGGCCAGGCTTAGGGTTGGCGGAACGAGGAAGCCCTGGGTCGAGACGAAGACCTCGCCGCGTGATTTGGACGAGTCGCCGAGACCGACCGCGAGGTTGTCGGGGACCGTGATGTCCTGACGGCTCCAGCCGCGCTCGCCGTTCGAACGGAAGACGCCAGCACGTCCACGCACATTGTCCGTGTAGGAAACGACCACGCGATCCGACAGAACGCGAACGTCGCCTACAGCCTGACGCGCGTCAGGCGAGAAGATCAGCGGCGCGGCGTTGCTGACAACCGTCTCGCCGTCGGCCCGCGCCTGCAGCACCTCCAACGGCATCGACAGCAGGTCGCCGCCCTTGAACGCCGTCCCGCCGGTCAGGCTCCAGTTCTCTTCCGGCGAGAAGATCAGGGCGTCGTTCAGGACGCCATAGACCGAGACGCGGGCGGGCAGCCTAAGCTGGGTCGTCTTGCCGTCGTGCGCCAACTGCCATGTCTCGGACCGGAAGGTGTCCAGCGGACGGGTGATGATGACGGCCGTCACCTTGCCGTCCTTGGCGCGATAGACGGCGGGGCTCACGCCGTATCCGCCGTCGCCCTGTTCGCCGCGATAGACCTCGGTCGCCTGGGCCAGGGTCTGGCCGCGCTTCAGCGTCTTGACGATGAAGGGATAGCCGGACTCCGTCATGGTGCCCGCGCCGAAATCGGTGGCGACCAGAAGCGTGTCGCGGTCCAGCCATTCGATGCGGTGCTTGCCTTCGGGCAGGCTGAACCCGCCGTCCACGAAACGCTTGGTCGTCAGGTCGATCTCGCGCACGACCACCGCGTCCTTGCCGCCGTCGGACAGATTGATCAGGCAGCGGGTGTCGTCCGGCGCCAGGCAGTCGGCGCCTTTGAACACCCAGTCTTTGCCCTCCGCTTTGGACAGGGCGTCGATGTCCAGCAGCGTCTCCCATTGCGGCGTTGCGGTCCGGTAGCTGGCCAGCGTCGTGCGACGCCAGACGCCCTTGGGATTGGTCGCGTCCTGCCAAAAGTTGCCGATGCCGTCGCCCAGGAAGGACGGGCTGGGGATGCGATCGGTCGCCGTCAGGATCGCCTGGGCCTCGGCGCGGAAGGTTTCGTAGCGCGGGTCGCCGGTCAGGACGGCGAGAGACTTGCGTTTCTCCTCGGCGACGAAGGCCATGGCCTCGGCCCCGTCCACCTGCTCTAGCGCCAGATGATCGTCCGCCGCCGCAACGCCCGCCGGGGTCAGATCGCGGGGGAAGTGGGGCGGCAGCCTGTCGTTGGTCGAGACCACCATTCCGTCGCCGCCGGTTGCGACCGGCGAGCTCGCGCAGGCGGCCAGCAGAAGGGCCGGGATGGCGGCGGACAGGATCAGGTGACGCATGGCTTGAACTCCGCAAATCTGATCCTCCCCCGCGTCGCGGGGGAGGGGGACCGCCGTCAGGCGGTGGAGGGGGCGGAACCAGACACGGTGCGCGAGGTCGCCCCCTCCACCACTTCGTGGTCCCCCTCCCCCGTTCGCAAGCGCTCACGGGGGAGGATTGAGTGCTATTCCTGGGCCGGCGTGTCCATCAGGCGGCGCGACAGATAGGTGTATTCCAGCGCCAGACGCCGTGCAGTTTCACGCAGATTTGCCCCGGCCGCGTGACCGCCGTCGACGTTCTCGTAGAACAGCACCGGATAGCCCAGCTCTTCCAGACGCGCCGCCGCCTTGCGGGCATGGCCCGGATGGACGCGGTCGTCCTTGGTCGAGGTATGGATGAAGACCTCGGGGTAGGGCTGGCCCGCGCGCAGGTTCTGATACGGCGAATATTGCTGAATCCAGGCGCGCTGCTCGGGGATGTCCGGGTTGCCGTATTCGCCGATCCACGAGGCTCCGGCCAGCAACTTGTGGAAGCGCAGCATGTCGAACAGCGGCACCTGGATGACGGCGGCGTTGATCAGGTCGGGTCGCTGGGTCAGCATCGCCCCCATGAACAGCCCGCCCTGCGAGCCGCCCATGATGCCCAGCTTGGGCTGGCTGGTGATGTCGCGGGCGATCAGATCCAAGGCCACGGCCTGGAAGTCCTCATGCGCGCGCTGGCGGTTCTGTTGCAGGGCCGCCTCGTGCCAGCGAGGTCCGAACTCGCCGCCGCCGCGCGTATTGGCGATGACGTAAACGCCGCCCCGCTCCAGCCACAGCTTGCCGACCGTCGCCGAATAGCCGGGCAGCAGCGAGCTTTCGAATCCGCCGTAGCCGTACAGTAGCGTGGGGTTGGAGCCGTCCAGCGGCATGTCCGCTTTATGCACCACGAAATAGGGGATCATGGTCCCGTCGGCCGAGCGGGCCTCGTGCTGATCGACCGTCATGCCGGCGGCGTCGAACTTGGCCGGCATCGACTTGACCTGATCGACCGCGCCGGTCGCCGCATCCGCCAGCCACAGGCTGGAGGGGTTTAGATAGCCGGTGACGCTGACAAAGACCTTGTCGTCCTTCTCCGAAGCCGAACCGACGCCGACCGAGACGTTCTGGGGCAGGTCCAGCGTCGTATGCGCCCATTCGCCCTGACCGTGGGTATAGACCCGCACCGAGCCGCGCACATTATCATACAAGGCCACGACCAGCCTGTTGCGCGTGACGTTAACGCCCTCGATGGCCTGACGCTCGCTCGGACGCAGCACCAGCTGAGCCGGGGTCGACTGATCGGCGAGCCAGGCCTCCAGCGGCCAGGCGATCAGGTCGCCGGTCTTGAAATCCTGACCCGACGGCGCGGTCCAGTCCTGTTTCAGCGACACCAGAAGCTGGCCCTGGACCAGACCGGTGATGTCGGACTTGGCCGGCAGCTGAAGCTGCGTCAGGGCGCCGTCGTCGCCCAGGCGCCAGGTCTCGGACGAATAGAAGTCCACCGAACGGTTGATCAGCGTCGCCTTCACCACCCCGTCGGCGTCGCGCAGCGTATAGCCGGACACCGAAACGTCGGTCGGCTGGCCGGTGAACAGGGTCTCGGCCTGGTCCGGAGTCTGGCCGCGCTTCATCCGCTTGACCACCATCGGATAGCCCGAGTTAGTCAGAGTGCCGGGACCGAAGTCGCGCGAGATCAGCAGGGTGTCCTTGTCGATCCAGGATGCGCCGCCCTTGGATTCCGGCAGGGTGATGCCGCCGTCGACGAACTTGCGCTCGACCGTGTCGAACTCGCGCAGGGTCACCGCGTCCTTGCCGCCGTTCGACAGGCTGATCAGGCAGTAGCGCTCTTCAGGCTGCAGGCAGGTCGAGCCCTTGTAGACCCAGTTCTGGCCCTCGGCCGCCGCCAGGGCGTCGATGTCGAGGATGGTCTGCCACTCGGGCGTGGCGGTGCGATAGCTGTCCAGCGTCGTGCGACGCCACAGCCCGCGCACATGCTGGGCGTCCTGCCAGAAGTTGTCGATATGGCCGTCGTGGGTGAAGCCAGGCGACGGGATGCGGTCCTGGGCCTGGACGATCTCCAGCGCCTGCTGATGCAGGGTTTCGTAGCGGGGATCGCCTTGCAGGACGGCGAAGGTGCGTTCGTTGTGGGCCTTCACCCACTCCATCGCCCGCTCGCCCTCGACCTCTTCGAGCCACAGATAGGGGTCGGTAGCATCGCTGGTCGCGAAACCGCCGGAGGCCGGAGCGGGTGAGGAGGCTGGGGTCTGGGCCATGGATACCGAGGTCAGGCTGGTGGAGGCGAGAAGCGTGGCAAGCGCGACGGCGGAAGCACGGATCATGGACAGGTCCCCGAAAACGAAGCCGGCACCTTAACGACGCCTTCCCGTGCGGCAAGCCGTGCGACCTTACCGTTTTGTCACACCGGCGGGACGCGCCGCCTCATCCCTCGTCTGGAATGCAGAGCAGCTTGCCGCACGCCTTGCAGTGAACGGCGTCGGGGTCGTGGTTCTGCAGGCCGCAGCGATCGCACGGAAAGTGCACCTTGTGCGGTCGGATCAGGGCCTGGGCGAGGCGCAGGAACAGGGTGATGCCGACAAGCATGACGGCGATGGACAACAACCGCCCCCACGGCCCCGGCAGGGTGACGTCGCCAAATCCGGTCGTCGTCAGGGTGGCCACTGTGAAATACAGCGCATCCACATAGCCGGCGATGCCGTCATGCCCCCTGAAGGTCGCATAGACGAAGCCGGTCGCCACGAAGACGAAGGTGATCAGATTGGCCAGGGCCCGCGCGATCCCTTCAACCCGCGTATCGTCGAACCGCGCCCCCACGGTGCGCCAGAAGAAGTCCGAGTTCAGCAGGGTCCACAGCCGCAACATCCGCAGGAAGCCGAGATTGAACAGCCAGGCCGGAAACAGCAGGGTCGCCAGCACGAAAAGGTCGACCCAGACGATCGGCCGCTTCAGCCAGTCCTTGATGTTCGCATAGGCATAGGCCCGCGCAGCCAGGTCCAGGGCCAGGATGGCGGCGATGAAATAGTCCAGCGCATAAAAGGCCCAGCCCATGTTCTTCAGGATGGGCGCCGCAAGGAAAAAGCCGATGATCGCCAGATCGATGACGATGACCATCAACCGGAACCGCACCGCCGGCGGTTGACTGCCGTGATACAGGTATCGCAGCCGGGCGCGCAGTCGCAGGCCGTTGTCCTTGGGGTCGGTTTCGGTCTGGGACACGCTGGTTTCCGCGACGCTGGGTTGGGCCTATATGGCCTGCATGACCCGTCCTTTCGTCAAGATGAACGGCGCCGGCAATGACTTCGTCGTCGTCAATGCGCTGGAACAGCCGTTCGCTCCCAGCGAGGACCAGATTCGTGCGCTGGGCGACCGCCAGACTGGCGAGGGCTTCGATCAGTTGATCGCCATTGAACCGTCAGACACGGCCGACGCCTTCATGCGGGTGTGGAACGCCGATGGATCGATGGTGGAGACCTGCGGCAACGCCCTGCGCTGCGTCGGCTGGCTGTTGATGCAGGCCAACGCCTTGGACCGCGTGGTGATCGACACGGCGGGCGGCCCGACCACCGCCACCCGCGCCGGTGACCATCGCGTGACCGTGGACATGGGCAAGCCTCGCCTGGATTGGACCCAGGTGCCGCTGGCCGAAGAAATGGACACACGCGGGATCGAGCTTCAGGTCGGCCCGATCGACGCGCCACTTCTGCACACGCCCGGCGCCGTCTCCATGGGCAATCCGCATGTGGTCTTCTTCACCGACCGCCAGGACGACGGCTTCGTCACCGGATCCGGCTCGCTGGTCGAGCATCACCCGCTGTTCCCGCAAGGGGTCAATGTCGGCTTCGCAAACGTGCTGGACCGGGACCACATCCGCCTGCGGGTCTGGGAGCGGGGCGCCGGCCTGACCAAGGCCTGCGGCACCGGCGCCTGCGCCGCCCTGGTCGCCACTGCGCGGCGTGGCCTGACCGAACGCAAGGCGACGGTGGTCGTCGATGGCGGCGAACTGCTCATCGACTGGAATGCGGAAACCGATCACGTCCTGATGACCGGGCCGGTCGAGATCGAACGGACGGGCATGCTGTCGATCTGACGGCGTTGACGCTGACGCGCAGGTAAGGCTCCGGGCCGATTGCGCAGGCTTCCTCCGCGTCAAGGGTTGGCGCGGCCCGTCCCAGCCTCTAGGACACGAACGGTTACAGCCACGCCGACGCCCTGGACGACCGATGCCCGATCAGACCGAAAAGCAAACCTTCTCCGACGACGAAGCGCTGGACTTCCACCGCATCCCGACGCCGGGCAAGATTTCCATGGCGCCGACCAAGCCGATGGCGACCCAGCGCGATCTGTCTTTGGCCTATTCGCCGGGCGTGGCCGTGCCGGTCCTGGCCATCGCCGCCGATGCGGACAAGGCCTACGACTACACCTCCAAGGGCAACCTGGTCGCCGTCATCTCGAACGGCACCGCGATCCTGGGCTTGGGCAACCTGGGTCACATGGCCTCCAAGCCGGTAATGGAGGGCAAGTCGGTCCTGTTCAAACGGTTCGCCGACGTCGACAGCTTCGACGTCGAGGTGAAGACCACCGATCCGGACGAGTTCATCACCGTCGTCAAGAACATCGGCGACACCTGGGGCGGCATCAATCTGGAGGACATCAAGTCCCCCGAATGCTTCGTCATCGAAAGCGAGCTTCAGGATCTGCTGGACATCCCCGTCTTCCATGACGACCAGCACGGCACCGCCATCATCTCGACCGCCGGCCTGATCAACGCCGTGCATATCGCGGGCAAGAAGCTGGACGAGATCAAGGTCGTGCTGGCCGGCGCAGGAGCGGCGGGCCTGTCCTCCATCGCCCTGATGAAGGCCGCGGGCGTCAAGGCCGAGAACACCGTGATCTGCGACCGCGACGGCGTCGTCTACAAGGGTCGCGACCACGGCATGGACCAGTGGAAGGCCGCCCACGCCACCGACACCCCACTGCGCACCCTGGCCGAAGCCATGGTCGGCGCCGACGTGGTGCTGGGCCTGTCCGCCAAGGGCGCGATCACCAAGGAGATGGTGGCCTCAATGGCGCCCAATCCGATCATCTTCGCCATGGCCAACCCCGACCCCGAGATCACGCCCGAGGACGTCAAGTCGGTGCGCTCGGACGCCATCATCGCCACGGGCCGCTCGGACTATGTGAACCAGGTCAACAACGTCCTGGCCTTCCCCTATCTGTTCCGCGGCGCGCTGGACGTGCGCGCGCGCCGCGTGAACCACGAGATGAAGATCGCCTGCGCCCAGGCCCTGGCCGCCCTGGCGCGCGAAGACGTGCCGGACGAGGTCGCCGCCGCCTATCGCGGACGCAAGCTGAAGTTCGGCCCGGACTACATCATCCCGACGCCCTTCGACCCGCGCCTGATCTGGTACATACCGCCCTTCATCGCCCAAGCGGCGATGGACACCGGCGTGGCCCGCGTCCAGATCGAGGATATGGACGCCTATCGCCACGCGCTGCGTTCGCGCGTCGATCCGTCCGCCGCCCTGATGCAGAAGATCAGCTCGGCCGTGCGCGGCGGGCCGAACAAGCGCGTCGTCTTCGCCGAGGGCGAAGAACCCGCCGTCATCCGTGCCGCCTGGGGCTTCAAGCAGGCCGACCTGGGCACGCCGATCCTGGTCGGCCGCGAGGATCTGATCCGTCAGAACGCCGCCGAGGCCGGTCTGAACTTCGACGAGCTGGGCATCGAGATCACCAACGCCCGCGTCTCCGACCACAATGTCGAGGACACCGACTGGCTGTACGAAAAGCTGCAGCGCCGGGGCTATCTGCGCCGAGACGTGCAGCGGATGATCAATCAGGACCGCAACTATTTCGCCGCCACCCTGGTCGCCAAGGGCCGGGCCGACGCCATGGTCGCGGGCGTGACCCGCAACTTCAACATGGCGCTGAAGGAGGTCCAGCGCGTGCTGGATGTGGACGACACCCTGATCGGCCTGTCGATCCTGCTGGCCAAGGGCCGCACCCTGTTTGTCGCCGACACCACCATTCACGAACTGCCGAACGCCGAAGAGTTGGCCGACATCGCCGTCAAGGCGGCCGATACGGTCAGGAAGCTGGGCCGCAATCCGCGCGTGGCCTTCCTGTCCTATTCCACCTTCGGCAACCCGCCCGGCGATCGCGCCGAGAAGGTGCGCGAGGCGATCCGCATCCTGGACAAGAAGGGCGTCGATTTCGAATACGAAGGCGAAATGCCGCCGGAAGTCGCGCTGGATCCCAAGGGGCATTCGGCCTACGCCTTCAACCGCCTGACCAAGCCGGCCAACGTCCTGGTCATGCCCGCCATCCATTCGGCCGCCATCTCGACCAAGCTGGTTCAGGCCCTGGGCGGCGCGACCGTGATCGGTCCGCTGCTGGTCGGTCTGGAGAAGCCGGTGCAGATCGTCAGCTTGGGCGCCTCGGTCAGCGAGATCATCACCGCTGCCACCTTCGCCGCCTATGACGCCGGTCCCGCCTTCCAAGGCTCGGGCCTGACCTCGGCGCCGCGTCCCCCCGCGGCCGTGGTCGAGCGTTGAGCGAACCCTCGCCCTTTCCCCCCGCCGCCCCGCCGCCCCGGCGGGTGGAGCCGGGTCTCTATCTGGTCGCCACCCCGATCGGCAACCTGCGCGACATGACGCTGAGGGCGCTGGACGTACTGGCCGCCGCCGATCTGGTGCTGGCCGAGGACACCCGCGTCACCGCCAAACTGCTAAGCGCCTATGGGCTGAAGGCCAGGCTGGAACGCTGCGACGATCATGCGTCCGGCCGCGCCGCCGAACAGGCGATCGAACGGTTGCGTGAGGGACAGGTGGTGGCCTTGGTGTCGGACGCCGGCACGCCCCTGGTCAGCGACCCCGGCTTCGTCGTCGCCCGGGCGGTGATCGCCGAGGGCCTGCCCGTCCATCCGATCCCCGGCGCCTCAAGTCTGTTGGCCGCCCTGTGCATCGCCGGCCTGCCGGCCGATCGGGTGCTTTTCGCCGGCTTCCTGCCGCCCAAGACGGCCGGCCGCACCGCCGCGTTGGAAGCCTTGAAGAGTCAGCGCCAGACCCTGGTCTTCTTCGAAAGCGGGCCGCGTCTGAAGGACAGTTTGACCGACATGACCGCCGTGCTGGGCCCGCGACCCGCCGCTGTCGCCCGCGAACTGACCAAACTCTATGAAGAATGTGTGCGCGGGACGCTGGACGACTTGGCCGTCGATCCCCGTCTGGACAGTCCCAAGGGTGAGATCGTCGTGGTCGTCGGCCCCGGCGAAGAGGTCCAGGCGACCGAGGCCGACGCGGACGCCGCCCTCATCGACGCCCTTCAGACCCTGTCCACCGGCGACGCCGCCTCCGAGGTAGCCAAGGCCCTGGGGCTGAACCGAAAGACCCTGTATCGCCGGGCGCTGGAGCTGAAGGGCAAGTGAAGCGCCTATCTCGTCCCGCGCCGGTCCGTCGCCCCAAGGCGGCGTGGCGTCAGGCGAAGGGCGGGACGGCGTTCAAGTCCGGTCACGCCGCCGAATGGATCGCGGCCTTCTGGCTGATCCTGCGCGGCTACCGCGTTCTCGGCTTCCGTCTGAAAAGCCGGGCCGGCGAGATCGATCTGCTGGTCTGTCGCGGTCGGGTGTTGGCGGTCGTCGAGGTCAAACGCCGCGCGACGATGGAGGCGGCCCTCCTGGCGCTGAAGCCGGTCCAATACGATCGACTGGTCGCAGCGGGCGAGGCGATCCGACGCAATCGGCCGGGTCTGCAACGTCTGGATTTGAGAATTGATATGGTGGCGCTGGCTCCTTGGCGCGTTCCACGTCATCTTCGCGGCGTCGAGAGGCGCTGACGAGGGGATCGCATGACGCGCGAGGAGGCCGAGGCCGTCCTGACCGCCGCCGGTCAGGCCGAAGACGACGCCTTCCCCCTGCTGGAGGCGGCGATCGCCTGCGCCATCCATGACCATCCGTTGCGTGATCCCGAGCCTGTTCGCGCTCTGGCCCGTAACGCCTGCGAGCGGCTGAAGGAGCGGATTGGCGGCGAAGGGCCCGACGAGGCGCTGGCCGAAACCCTGTGCGCCGACCTGCGGCTGAACGGCGACCTGATCCATTACGACCATCCCGACAACACCGACATCATCGCAGTCGCCGAGCGACGGCGCGGCCTGTCTGCGGTGCTGGCGGTCTTCTATCTGCACGCGGCTCGCGCGGCCGGCATCACGGCGGCTGGCGTCGATTTTCCCGGCCATTTCATGGTTCGCGTCGAGACGCCGGAAGGTCCCGTCGCCCTGGATCCGTTCAGCCAGGGGCGGCTGATCCTGCCCAGCGAACTGACCCGGCGCGCGCTTCGCGCCGGTCTGATGCCGCACGTCGCGGATCGGCTGGATATTCTGATGGCGCCGGTGACGGATCGTCAGTCGCTGATCCGGCTGCAGAACGTGCTCTTCAGCCGCGCTATTCGCGGTCGGGACTATGAAGGCGCCGAGCGATCGGCCCTGCGGCGCGCCTTGCTTGACCCCGAGGACCACCGACCGTGGCTTGATGTCGCCTCGGCGCGTGAGAAGCAGGGGGCGCTCGCCGGCTCGTTGCAAGCCCTGGCGCGCGCCCAGGGTCTGGACGGCGTCGAGGAGGCGCGGCGGTTCACGACCTTCGAGCGCGTGCGGATGCAGTTGAACTAGACGACAGCCTCGCCGCGCAACAATCGAGGCAGGTCGCCCGTCGCGCCACCGGCTTCCTGCATGAAGGCGCGGCGCAGAAAGCCGATGCGGTTGACCGCCGCCATGCCCAAATCGCGCGCCAGACGCACCGGCGCGATGTCGTTCGAGAACAGACGCACAAAGGCGTCGAAACCGGCCGCTAGGGCCGCATTGTCGAACCGGCGCCAGCGCGCGTAACGCTCCAGAACGGTTTCCGACCCGATGTCCTCGCCCAGGCGTGCGGCCTCGGCCACGACCTCGGCCAGAGCCGCCGCGTCCTTCAGCCCCATGTTCAGACCCTGACCGGCGACCGGGTGCACGCCGTGCGCGGCGTCCCCGATCAGGGCGATGCGCGGCGCGACAAGTTTCTCCGCTAGGCTGAGCGACAGCGGATAGACGAAGCGCGGGCCCTCGACCGTCGCCCCATCCAGAAACTCGCCGAACCGCCGCATCAGATGGGCGTGGAAGGCGGCGTCCGAGGCGTCGCGCAACGCCTCGCCTCTTCGCGTCGTCTCGGTCCAGACCAGGCTGGCGCGCTGATCGGTCAGGGGCAGGATGGCGAAGGGGCCGCTGGGCAGGAAATATTCGTGGGCGACATTGCCGTGGTCGCGACCTAGCCGCACCGTCGCCACCACGCCGCTCTGGCCATAGCCCCAGCCGACGGTCTCGATCCCGGCCGCGCGGCGCACGGTCGAGCCTCTTCCCTCGGCGCCGACGACCAGGGAGGCGATCAGGGTCGATCCATCGGCCAGGGTCACGGTCGCCTTGCCCGCATCGGTCGCGACGCTGGCGACGGTCGCCGGAGCCCGCACCGCGATCCCCGCGCGCGTCACCGCCTCGGCCAGAGCCGCGCGGATGCGGCGGTTCTCGACCATATAGCCCAGCGGCTCGCCGCCGGTTCGGCCGCCGATCTCGTCGGCGTCGAAGCGCAGGAAGGCGGGCGAGGCCGATCGGCTGGCAGCGCCCGGCCGACGCCCGTCCGTCACCAGAATATGATCCATCCGACAGGCATTCGGACGCAGGGTTTCGCCCAAGCCCAGCGCGTCCAGCATGCGGAAGGTCGAAAAGGCGACGGCGGTCGACCGTCCGTCGAAGGTCGGCGCCAACTGGGCGCTGAACGGCTGCGGGTCGACCATCACGACCTTCAACCCGCCTTGCGCCGCCGCCAGGGCGAAGGCCGCCCCGGTCAGCCCCGCGCCGGCGATGACGATGTCGTAGCGTTCGGTATCAGCCATGGAAGGCTTGTCGCGCCGTCACGGCCAAAGGTCCAGAGGACGGTTTGTCCATCGCCAAGGCCAAGCTGGTAAACAGCCCCTTAACCCTGTGGGTGCGACAAGGGCGGTCGAACGTCAGCCGCCGGAAGGTTCGACCCTTCATGTCCACCGCCCTTGTCATCGGCCGTCAGGCCTGGATCAGCGCCCGCATCCTGTGGGACGCGCCCTTCGTGGTGCGGTTCAGGGGCGTCTTGCAGGCCCTGCTGGCGACCCTGCTGCTGGTCGCCCTGGTGTCGTGGAATCCTGCGGACGCCAGTCTGAACGCGGCCTCTAGCCTGCCGACGACCAACTGGCTGGGAGCGAACGGCGCCCTGTTCGCCGACCTGTTCATGCAATCGCTGGGCCTTGCGGCCTGGCCCGCCGCCCTGCTGCTGGTCGCCTTCGGCCTGGCGCGCGCGGTCGGCGATGCGATCCAGCAAAGGCTCAAGCCCACGCCGTTGAAAGCCCTGGCCGCGACCGGCGGGGTGCTGCTGCTGTCCGGCGCGCTCGCCGCCCTGGCCGCGCCCGCCGCCTGGCCGCTCGCCGCCGGTCTGGGCGGTCTTTGGGGCGATGCGGTGACAGGCCTGGCGGCGCGCGGTCTCGGCGCCCTGCATATCCCTGGCGGCCGCGTCATTGCGGGCCTCGTCTTCCTGATCGCCGGACTGTGGCTGGTCGGTTTCGCCATCGGCCTGCGCGCCATGGATTTCTTGGACGCCCTGCATTGGGGCAAGTCGCTGCGCGCACCCGCGCCGCCCCAGCCGAAGCCCCAGGCCGCCCGCGAAAAGGCGCCCGCCAAGGCCCGAGCGCCCCGCGCCGCCCCACCGGAAGAGGCGCCGCTGGCCCCGACCTACGCCGAAGAGCCGCCTCAGACCGCCTACGACGACCTGCCGCCGTGGGAGGACGACGCCGCCCAGCCCGCGCCACGTCCCTCGGCCGCCCGCCCGGTCGAGCCGCGCGTCGCCGCGGTCAAGGCGCCGAAGGCCCGCAAGGACGACGTGGACCAACAGGCCTTCGACTTCGTGCGACCGGAAGGCGATTTCGACCTGCCACCGCTCGGCATCCTGACCAAGCCGGCCCAGCGCGTCGGTTCGGTGGACGAGGACTCCCTGAAACAGAACGCCAAGATGCTGGAAGGCGTGCTGCAGGAGTTCGGCGTGCGCGGCGTGATCGACCAGATCCGCCCGGGCCCGGTCGTCACCCTGTACGAACTGGTGCCCGCGCCGGGCGTGAAGCATGGCCGCGTGGTCGCCCTGGCCGACGATATCGCCCGGTCGATGTCCGCCCGCGCCTGTCGTATTTCCGTGGTCCAGGGCCGCAACGCCATAGGCATCGAACTGCCCAACGCCAAGCGCGAGACCGTGTATCTGCGCGACCTTCTGGCCAGCGCCGAATACGACAAGAAGGGTCACCTGCTGCCCCTGGCGCTGGGCGAGACCATCGGCGGCGAACCCTATGTCGCCGACCTGGCGCGCATGCCTCACCTGCTGATCGCGGGCACCACCGGCTCGGGCAAGTCGGTCGGGGTCAACGCCATGATCCTGTCGATCCTGTATCGCCACAGCCCGGCCGAATGCCGCTTCATCATGATCGACCCCAAGATGTTGGAGCTGTCGGTCTATGACGGCATCCCGCACCTGCTTGCGCCGGTCGTGACCGATCCGAAGAAGGCCGTCGTCGCCCTGAAGTGGACGGTGCGCGAGATGGAGGATCGCTATCGCCGCATGTCCAAGCTGGGGGTGCGCAACATCGCCAGCTACAACGAGCGCGCCCGAGAGGCCCAGGCCAAGGGCGAGCATTTCGAACGCACGGTCCAGACCGGCTTCGACGACCAGGGCCGCCCGGTCTATGAATCCGAGAAAATCCGGCCCGAGCCCCTGCCCTTCCTGGTCGTGGTCATGGACGAGATGGCCGACCTGATGCTGGTCGCCGGCAAGGACGTCGAGGGCGCGGTTCAGCGTCTGGCCCAGATGGCCCGCGCCGCCGGCATCCACCTGATCATGGCGACCCAGCGCCCGTCGGTGGACGTCATCACCGGCACCATCAAGGCCAACTTCCCGACCCGGATCTCCTTCCAGGTTACGTCTAAGATCGACAGCCGCACCATCCTGGGCGAACAAGGCGGCGAGCAGCTGCTGGGCCAGGGCGACATGCTCTACATGGCCGGCGGCGGGCGCATCACCCGTCTGCACGGCCCGTTCGTCGACGACAAGGAAGTCGAGGACGTCTGCAAACACCTGAAGGCGCAGGCCGAACCCGACTATCTGGATCTGATCACCGACGAGCCCGACGGCGACGGCGACAACGGCTATGACGAAGGCGGCGGCGGAGGCTCGGGCGACGACCTGTACGACCGCGCCGTCGCCGTGGTCACCCGCGACCGCAAGGCCTCGACCAGCTACGTCCAGCGTCGGCTCCAGATCGGCTACAACCGCGCCGCCTCTCTGATCGAGCGGATGGAGCAGGAAGGTGTGGTCAGCCCCGCCAACCACGCCGGCAAGCGCGACGTCCTGGCCGGCCCGCCGCCGATGGTGTGACGGTCCACAGATTTTTTTCTCGACCAATTTGACTTAGACGCAGAATCGAGTCCGCACGCCTTGAATCTCGATTCGAATCAGACGACCCTAAGCACAATAAAAAAAGGGGCGACCCCGAAAGGCCGCCCCAAGTCTACCAGTGTATTCCTAGCCTCGCGGCCAGGAGCGGTAGTGGGCGGTAACCCACTCCGTCTTGCCGTAGCGGAGTCGAACATAAGCGTGAACGAACACGTTTTTTTCGACTTCCGCGCGGTTTGCGGACACCATCTAAATCACCCCCTTTCGCTAAACGGCCGGATTGCCGCGCCGTAACAGCTCACCGCGCCGTAGCCGAAAGTGAGAATCAGACGATTTCCGTCGATATGTTGTGCGTGTTTGCGTCGCCACGTCAACTCATAGTGGTTGGGAACCATTAGCGATGAACAGGGCTTCATCGCAGCGCCGGAATATGGTCAGGCTCGCGTCATTCCGACGCCAAGCCGACCGGGCAAGACGGCAGGATCGACAACCATCCCGAACGGGAGACGAACTTCATGACCTCGCGCGCCAAGACCGTGGCTATGGCCACCTCCGACCTGCACCGCCGCAGCCTGCTGCTGGGCGCCGGCCTGACGACCGGCCTAATCGCGCTGGGCGCCTTCGACGCCGCCCACGCCCAGTCCAACCTGTCGGCCGCGGATCGCGCTGTGGTTCAACAGGCGCAGGGCTATCTTCAGGCCCTGACCTCGGCGCAAGGGACCTTCACCGAAACGGGCCCGAACGGACAGACGCGCCAGGGCCGATTCTACCTGCAGCGTCCCGGCAAGATGCGATTCGAATACACCAACCCGGCCGGTCTGCTGGTGGTGTCGGATGGCTATAACGTCAAACGCTACGACCCGCGTCTGAACAGCTTCCAGCAGGTGCCGCTGGGTCGCACCCCGCTGTCCACCTTCCTGGCGCGCAATGTGCGGCTGGACCAGGGCGTCCGCATCGAGCGAGTGACCCGGATGGCTTCGGGCGCCTTCGCCATCACGGCGCGGGATTCCAACCGCCCGAACGACGGTCAGGTCGTGCTGGCCTTCGCCGGCAATCCGATGCGTCTGCAAGAGTGGACCATCACCGATCCGCAGGGCGCCCGGACCCGGACCCAGCTGACCTCGCTGCAACCGGCGTCCGGCCTGTCGGCGCGCCTGTTCCAGCTCAGCGATCCGACCCGTCGTCCCGGCCGCAACTAAGGGCGTTCAGTCTAGGGTGTTCTGGGGGCGGGTGACCATTCCTCAACCCCTGTTTCGCTAGACTAGCCGCATGAGCGCGACCGCCCCGCCATCCGGCGTCCCATCGCTGAAATGGATCGCGGCGGTCGGCGCGGGCGCCTTTGCTCTGTTCATGCTGGGCGCCCTGGTGGTCGAACCCGCTCTCAACCGCCTGATCGCGCCGATCGACGCCTCTGCCAGACCTCGCGTGTCCGGACAGGTCGAGGTCGGGGAGGTCGTGCTGTCCGGGCGCTACGTCGCCAAGTCCGACATGGCGCTCGACGTGGACGGCGGCGCGCTGAGCACGACCACGGGCGGCCGCCTGACCTCGGCGCCGCATCGGCTGGTTCAGGCGGATCAGCCGGCCAGCGTCTCCAGAAGTTTCACCGAGGCCATGACCGTGCCGCCGATGGCCCAGATCGAGGTGCGGCGTGTCACGGCTGACGAGGACACGCGGCTGTGCGCCGGTCATTCCGTCGGATGGCTGGCCCTGGCCGTGCGGCGCGACGGCTTCGTCCTGATGCCCGTGCGACAGGGCCCGCCGCCGGGCGCCCTGCTGGCCGACGACCGCCTGTGCGCCGTGCTGGATCTCAGCCGATGATGCGAGCCTTGGTGCTGGCGGCGCTGGCCGGGCTGGTCGCCGCGCTTCTGAGCTGGACCCGGCCCGGCGTGGAGGATCGTGGGGCGACGGACCCCGTCGTCATTCAGGTGCTCGACAACGGCTTTCACACCGATATCGCCGTGCCACGCGTCGCGCTTGAACGCCGCGGCGGTCCTCTGGCGCTTGCGGTCCAATCCTTGGGGCCCGGCGACTGGGTCCTGATCGGCTGGGGCGATGCGAAATTCTACGTCGATCAGCGCCCGATTTCAGATCGGCTGCCCGACGGGGCGCGCGCCTTCCTGCGTCCCGGCAATCGATCGGTGCTGATGCTGGCCCCTCGACGCGAGGATCCGCGGCTGGCCTATGGCGAAGACAGCGCCGCACTGACCCTGAGCCGCGCCCGGTTCGAGCGTCTGGCCGCGCGGGTCGAGGCCTCGCTTGATCTGTCGAACGGCCGGCCGCGCATCGCAGCCCTGCGTCCCGGCGACGACGCGCGCTTCTTCGCCAGCCGCGAGACCTTCTCCATCCTGCATCTGTGCAATCACTGGACGGCCGGCGTGCTGAACGCCGGCGGCGTGGCCATTCGTCCAGTGCCGGCCATCACCTCGGGCGAGGTGATGCGCTCGGTTCGAGCCGCCGAACGGGCGCGAAAACTGGACAGACCCCCGCTGCGGGACTAGACCGCCCGACTTTCGCCTATCCGGCCGGGTCCGATCCCCAGCGGGCGAACAAGAAGGAGAGGCCGATGGCCCACAAACAACACACCCGCAACGCCTCCGGCCCCGCCGGACCCAGCCAGCGCCAGCTGCGCGCCGGCGAGCTGATCCGTCACGCCCTGGTCGACATCCTGCGCGAGGAGGATATCCGCGACGAGGCCCTGGCCGGGGTGTCCATCACCGTGACCGAGGTGCGCCTGTCGCCGGACCTGAAACACGCCACCTGTTTCGTCGAGCCTCTCGGCGCCGGCGTCGAGGCCGCGCCGACCAATGGCCATGAGAGCGAGATCATCAAGGCGCTGAACGTCCACGCCAAATTCGTGCGCGGCCAACTGGGCCGCCGCCTGGACATGAAGTTCACACCCGACCTGAAGTTCCGCCACGACGAAAGCTTCGACGCCGCCAGCCACATCGACCGCCTGTTCGACGACCCCCGCGTCCGCGCCGACCTGGAGCGCCGCGACGACGAGGGCGATCAGTGATCATCCGGCCTCAAGCAGCGCGAAGCGCGGTAGGCCAAGCATAATGGGCCGCAAGAAGAAGGGCGACATCGTCGACGGCTGGGTCTGCCTGGACAAGCCGTTCGAGATGGGATCGACCGAGGCCGTCAGCCGCATCCGTCGCCTGTTCAACGCCCAGAAGGCCGGTCACGCCGGAACGCTCGACCCGCTGGCCAGCGGCATCCTGCCCATCGCGCTGGGCGAGGCGACCAAGACTGTGCCGATGATGATGGAGGCCCAGAAGGTCTATCGCTTCACCATCAACTGGGGCGTCTCGACCGACAGCGTGGACCGCGAGGGCGAGATCATCGGCCGCTCCGACGTGCGACCCACGGTCGATCAGGTGAAGGCCGCCCTGCCGGCCTTCGTCGGCGAGGTCGATCAGACCCCGCCGCGCTTTTCCGCGATCAAGGTGGACGGCGCCCGAGCCTATGACCTGGCGCGCGACGGCGTCGAGTTCGAGCTCCAGGCCCGGCGCGTGACCATCCATTCCGCCGAGGTCAGCGACGCGCCCGACGCCGACCACGTTGAAATCACAATCCGCACCGGCAAGGGCGTCTATGTCCGCTCGATGGCCCGCGATCTGGCTGCGGTTCTGGGCGCCGAGGGTCATGTCAGCGCCCTGAGACGCGAGCGCGTGGGGCCGTTCAGCACGCAAAACGCCGTCACTCTGGATTCTCTGGAGGAAATGGTGCATAGGGGCGCCGCCTCGGAAGGCTTGCTTGCCGTCGCGACCGCTCTGGACGACATCCCGGAACTGGCCGTGAATGAACAGGACGCCTTCTCGCTTCGGCAGGGACGCCCGATCGTTCTGCTCCCCCGTCAGGTGGAAACCCTCAAGGATCGTCTTACCGGCGGTTCGCGCACGGTTTCAGCCTTTCAGGGCCAGACCCTCGTCGCTCTGTGTCAGTTGCGGGCCGGCCGGCTAGAACCCGACCGCGTTTTCAACCTCTAGGCCCGCGCCATCCGGCAAGGGCCGAGACCCCACGGCCTCAAGTCGCGCGTAGCGCGATAGGCCAAGAAAGGATTCTACGATGTCGGTTACTGCTGAACGCAAGCACGAGATCATCGCCGATAACGCCCGCTCCGCCGGCGACACCGGCTCGGCCGAGGTTCAGGTCGCGATCCTGTCGGAACGCATCGCCAACCTCACCGAACACTTCAAGACCCACAAGAAGGATAACCACTCGCGTCGTGGCCTTCTGAAGATGGTGTCGCAACGTCGCCGCCTGCTCGACCACCTGAACAAGGTCGACGCCGGTCGCTACCAGGCGCTCATCTCCAAACTGGGCCTGCGCCGCTAAGGCGTCGGAACAGTGTAGAATACGCTTTCGAGGCGCGGGCGGTCACGTCCGCGCCTCGTTGTGCAACTAAGCGCTTCCAGGCCAAGTGGCTGCCGGTTGGCCGCCCGGGAAGCGTGACTACGAAAATACGACCTGTGCGCCGCAGGACTTACCGGCGCAGCTGCGAGGGCCATGACGGTCCTCTCCCGGTCGTCGCGATGGCGCGACGGCCTCTGGATCGAAGGACTGAACGCCGACGCATCCGCCCCATGATGGGACCCCGCACGGAATACGCCGTCCGGGATACGAAAGACGAAATATGTTCGATATCAAACGCAAGACGATCGACTGGGCCGGCCGCCCGCTGACCCTGGAAACGGGCCGCATCGCCCGTCAGGCCGATGGCGCCGTGCTGGCGACCTACGGCGAGACCGTGGTTCTGGCCACCGTCGTCTATGGCCGCGCGCCCAAGCCCGGCCTGGATTTCTTCCCCCTGACGGTCAACTACCAGGAAAAGACCTTCGCCGCCGGCAAGATCCCGGGCGGCTACTTCAAGCGTGAAGGCCGTCCGTCCGAGAAGGAAACCCTGGTTTCCCGCCTGATCGACCGTCCGATCCGCCCGCTGTTCGTCAAGGGCTTCAAGAACGAGACCCAGGTCGTCGTGACCGTGCTGCAGCACGACATGGAAAACGACCCCGACGTTCTGGGCATGGTCGCCGCCTCGGCCGCCCTGACCATCTCGGGCGTGCCCTTCATGGGCCCCATCGGCGCCGCGCGCGTCGGCCTGATCGACGGCGAACTGGTGCTGAACCCCGCCATCGACCTGATCCCGTCCTCGGACCTCGACCTGGTGGTCGCCGGTACGCAAGACGCCCTGATGATGGTCGAATCCGAAGCCAAGGAGCTGTCGGAAGAGAAGATGCTCGAGGCCCTGATGTTCGCGCATGCGGGCATGCAGCCGGTGATCGACGCCATCATCGAACTGGCTGAACACGCCGCCAAGGAGCCCTTCGACTTCCAGGCCGAAGACCACTCCGACGTCGTCGCCTCGATCAAGTCGCTGGTCGGCGAAGACATCAAGAGCGCCTACACCCACGCCGGCAAATACGAGCGCCGCTCGGGTGTCGACGCGGCCAAGAAAGCCGCCGCCGCCAAGCTGGTGAAGACCGACGAGAACCCCGACGGCGTCGACGGTTCCAAGTTCTCGGCCGCCTTCAAGGAGTGCGAAGCCGAAGTCCTGCGTCGCGACATCATCGAGAACGCGCACCGCGTCGACGGCCGCGCCCTCGACAAGGTCCGCGCCATCGTGTCGGAAGTCGGCGTCCTGCCGCGCACCCACGGTTCGGCCCTGTTCACGCGTGGGGAAACCCAGGCCCTGGTCGTCGCCACCCTGGGCACCGGCGAGGACGAGCAGTACATCGACAGCCTGCAGGGCACCTACAAAGAGAACTTCCTGCTGCACTACAACTTCCCCCCCTATTCGGTGGGTGAAGCGGGCCGCATGGGTTCGCCCGGCCGTCGCGAAATCGGTCACGGCAAGCTGGCTTGGCGCGCGATCCGTCCGATGCTGCCGACCAAGGAAGACTTCCCCTACACCATCCGCTTGGTCTCCGAGATCACCGAATCGAACGGCTCGTCCTCGATGGCCACCGTCTGCGGTTCGTCGCTGGCCCTGATGGACGCCGGCGTGCCGCTGGTCCGTCCGGTCTCGGGCATTGCCATGGGCCTGATCCTGGAGCCGTCGGGCGAGTTCGCCATCCTGTCGGACATCCTGGGTGACGAAGACCACCTGGGCGACATGGACTTCAAGGTCGCCGGCACGTCGGAAGGCATCACCAGCCTTCAGATGGACATCAAGGTCGCCGGCATCACCAAGGAGATCATGAAGCAGGCCCTGACGCAGGCTTCGGCCGGTCGCCTGCACATCCTGGACGAGATGTCCAAGGCCATGGATGCGCCACGCGCCGAACTGGGTGAACACGCGCCCAAGATCGAAACGGTCAAGATCCCCGTCGACAAGATCCGTGAAGTCATCGGTTCGGGCGGCAAGGTCATCCGCGAGATCGTCGAGAAGACCGGCGCCAAGATCGACATCGGCGATGACGGCACCATCAAGGTCGCCGCCAACGATCAGGAGAAGATCGACGCCGCCAAGGCCTGGATCCAGTCTATCGCCTCGGAGCCGGAAGTCGGAACCATCTACTCCGGCAAGGTCGTCAAGGTCGTCGATTTCGGCGCCTTCGTGAACTTCTTCGGCGCCAAGGACGGCTTGGTCCACGTGTCCCAGATCGCGCTGGAACGCGTCGCCAATCCGGCCGACGTCCTGTCGGAAGGCCAAGAGGTCAAGGTCAAGTTCCTGGGCTTCGACGATCGCGGCAAGACCAAGCTGTCGATGAAGGTTGTCGATCAGGCCACGGGTGAAGACCTGACGGCCAAGATCAACGCCGAGCGCGCCGAGCGTGGCGAAGAGCCCCTGTCGGAAGACACCGGCGGTCGTCCGAAACGTGACGGTGGGGATCGCGGTGGCGATCGCGGACGTCGTCGTCGCGACTAAGCGACCTCGCATCCAAGACTGATGAGGCCCGGCGGAGCGATCCGCCGGGCCTTTTTCTTTGGGGCCGCGCAACGGCTGTCCGCGATTTCACTTGCCGCTTCGGCCCATGCAGTTTCCATTGCCGCATCCAAGTTTCGAGGGGCCGTTCCATGTTCGATCGTCGTCGTCTTCTTCAGTCCGCCGCGCTGGGCGCCGGCCTCGTCGCCGTCGGCGGCCCCGCCTTCGCGCGTCAGGCCGGGGCATCTCAGGGCGACGCCGCCGCCCAACTCAAAACCTTTATGGACGCCACGTTCGAGCAGACGCTGGACAAGAGCCCCGAGGTCGTCACCATGTTCGGCCTGGACAAGGGCGACCGCGCCGCCGCCAAGTCCAAACTGACTGTTCCGACACGCGCCGAGGAAGACGACCAGCGCGCCTTCACGCGTCGCCAACGCGCCGAACTGTCCCGCATCGACCGCTCTAAACTCGATGCCCGCAACGCCAACTACTACGACAGCCTGACCCAGAATCTGGACGGGGTGATCGCCACCTACGACATTCCCTACGGCCAGGGCGGCTGGCCCAATCCGTACCGCGTCAGCCAGCAGGGCGGCGCCTATCAGTCCACGCCCGACTTCCTGGCCAACCAGCACACCATCGAGACGGCCGCCGACGCCGACGCCTATGTCGCCCGCGTCAACGCCTTCGCCGACGTGTTGATGGCCGAAACGGATCGACTGAAGGAAGACTATGCGCTGGGCGTCATCCCGCCCGACTTCATCCTGGCCAAGGCCATCCGCCAGCAGGACGGCGTCCTGGCGACCCCCGCGGCGACCTCGCCCCTGACCCAGTCGGTCGTGGATCGGGCCCGCGCCAAGGGCCTGACCGGCGACTGGGGCGCCCAGGTCGAACGGCTTGTGACCGAGCGGGTCTATCCGGCCCTGGCCGCCCAAAACGCCGTGCTGAAGGCAGCCCAGCCGAACGCCGTGCACGAGGCCTCGGTGCGCCGCCTGCCGCAGGGCGAGCAGTATTACGCCAACAGCCTGCGCTACATCACCACGACCCGGCTGACGGCGGACGAGATCCACCGCACCGGCGTCGAACAGATGGCCGATCTGACGGCGCGCGCCGATGTGTTGCTGAAGGCGCAAGGCCTGACGCAAGGCTCGGTCGCCGAGCGGATCAAGGCTCTGGGGGACGATCCCAAATACGTCTACGCCAACACCGACGCCGGCAAGGCCGAGCTGATCGCCAAGCTGAACGCCCAGATGGCCGACATGCAGGCCCGCCTGCCCAACGCCTTCGGCCGTCTGCCCAAGGCCAAGGTCGAGATCAAGCGCGTCCCGCCCGAGATCGAGGCCGGCGCGCCGATGGGCTATTACAACTCGCCCAGCCTGGATGGGACGCGGCCCGGCATCTACTGGATCAATCTGAAGGACACGGCGGAATGGCCGTCCTGGACCCTGCCGACCCTGACCTATCACGAGGCGACGCCGGGCCACCATCTGCAGATCAGCCTGCAGCAGGAGAGCGAGTCCGCGCCGCTGCTGATGAACCTGCTGGGCTTCTCGTCCTACGTCGAAGGCTGGGGGCTATATGCCGAACAGCTGGCCGACGAACTGGGCGCCTATGAGAACGATCCGGTCGGTCAGATCGGCTACCTGCAATCGTTGATGTTCCGCGCCGCGCGCCTGGTTGTCGACACCGGCATCCATTCCAAGGGCTGGAGCCGCGAAGAGGGCATCCGGTACATGATGGAGGCCTATGGCGATCAGGAAGGCGCGGCGACGTCCGAGGTCGAACGCTATTGCGGCTGGCCGGGCCAGGCCTGCGCGTACAAGGTCGGTCACAACGAATGGGTTCGCCTGCGCGAAAAGGCCAAGACGATCCTGGGGCCCAAGTTCGACATCAAGGGCTTCCACGACACGGCGCTCGCCGCCGGCGGCGTGCCGCTGTCGGTGCTGGAACGGATCGTCGACGGCTGGGTCGCGACCCAGGCCTGAGCACGGCGGCCGCGCCGGGCCGACGAAGAGGATCGGGACGCGTCGGCGCGACGCGTCCGCCCTTTGAGAGTTGCCGCATGATCGATCGTCGCCGACTTCTGCTGACCGCCGCCGCCACGGCTGCGGTCGCCCCCGCCGCAGCGAAGGCCAAAGCCCAGACCCAGACGACCGCTACCGATGCGCGCCTGAACAGCCTGCTGGACGGCTGGTTCGAAGCGGACATCGACGAAAATCCGGAGGGTGCGACCAACCTTGGCCTGGACCGCGGCGCGCGGGCGGCGCTTTCGGCAAAACTCAGCGAAGCCGGGCCGGCCGCCATCCGCAAGGATCGTCAGAAGGCTGTGAGCCGCTGGGCGCAGTTGGACGCCTTCGACCAGAGCGGCCTGTCGCCGGCCGGGGCGCTGAACTACGCCATCGCGGCCTTCGGGGCCGAGACGACCGCGCAAACGGCGCGCTTCGACTACGGATCGGGACCGGGACGGCCGTCGCCCTATACCGTGACCCAGCTGTCGGGCGCCTATTTCAGCACGCCCGACTTCCTCGACAACCAGCACCGGATCGAGGACGCGGCGGGCGCCGACGCCTTCCTGTCGCGGCTGGAGGCCTTCTCCAGCGTGCTGGAGGGCGAGACGGCCAAGATTCAGGAAGATGCGGGTCTGGGCGTCATTCCGCCGGACTTCATCATCGACCGGATGCTGCCGCAGATACGCACCCTGCACGACACGCCCGCTGCCGATCTCGCCATGCTGAAGTCTTTGGCGCGCAAGACCGCCGGGCTGAACCTGACCGGTTATAACGTCCGCGCCGCCGCTATCGTCGATCAGAAGGTCAAGCCGGCCCTAGCCGCCCAGATCGAAGCTTTCGAGGCCCTGCGCCCGCGCGCCACCCACGAAGCCGGGGTCTGGCGCCTGCCTGACGGCGAGGCCTTTTACGCCGCCGGGCTGAAGGCCAATACGACCACAACTTTGACGGCCAAGGAAATCCACGCGCTGGGTCGCGAACAGGTCGCCGAGATTAGCGCCGAGATCGACGCCATCCTGAAGGCGCAGGGCTATACGCAAGGCACGGTCGGGGAACGCATCCAGGCTCTGAACAAGGAACCCGCCCAACTCTTCGCCAATACCGATGCGGGCAAGGCCGAACTGTTGGCCTGGCTGAACACGCTGGTCGCCGATCTGGAACCGAAACTGCCCCAGGTGTTCGGCCGTCTGCCCAAGTCCCACGTCGAGATCCGGCGCGTGCCGGTCTCGATCCAGTCGGGCGCGCCGGGCGGTTACTATCAGGGACCGCCGCTGGATGGATCGCGGCCGGGCGCCTACTACATTAACCTGCGCGACACCGGAAACTGGCCGCGCTTCGCCTTGCCGACCCTGACCTATCATGAGGCGTCGCCGGGGCATCACCTTCAGGTCGCGTTGCAGCGCGAGTCCGGCGAACTGCCGCAATGGCGACGGGCGGGGGGCTTCTCGGCCTATAATGAAGGCTGGGCCCTGTATGCCGAGGCGGTGGCGGCTGACGATCTGGATGTCTACGCCGGTAATCCATTGGGCCGGGTCGGCTTCCTGATGTCCTATCTGTTCCGGGCCGTGCGATTGGTTGTGGACACGGGCTTGCATTCCGAGCGCTGGAGCCGTGAACAGGCGGTCGACTATATGGCGGCCTCGGGCGCCAAGCCGTTGGATGCGTCCAACAGCGAGATCAACCGATACTGTGTCTGGCCCGGCCAGGCCTGCGCGTACAAGGTCGGCCACACCGTCATCGCACGGCTGCGCAAAGAGGCCGAAGACCAGCCCGGTTTCGATCTGCGGGCCTTCCATGACAAGGTGCTGGAGAACGGATCCTTGCCCCTGGCCGTCCTCGAACGCGTGGTCCGAGGACAGGCCTAGTCGGCGACGGTCAGGCCGTCGGCCTGGCGCAGGCGGTTGTGGATGTCGGTGGCGGCGACGGCGGCTTCGGCGGTCGCGACGGCGATCTGGTTGAGGCCGCGCACCACGTCTCCGGCGGCATACAGGCCCGGCACGCTCGTGGCCTGGTGCAGATCGACCTCCAACCGGCCGTCGTCGGCCAGACGCGCGCCCAGCCCCCGGGCCAGTTCGGCGTTCGGCGATGTGCCCAGCGCCGAATAGACCAAATCAAATGCGCGGCTCTGGCCGGCGTAACTCAGGGCCGTCACCCGGTCGTTCTCGATGTCGATCGCGTCCAGCGACGCCAGGATCAGTTCGACGCCCAGCCGTTCCAGTTCGTCACGCCGGCTGAGCGCGTCGGGCGCGCCTATATGGATCAGGGTCACACGGTCGGAATAGGTGCGCATGAAGGCGGCCTCGCGCGCGCCCTTGTCGCTTTGGCCGATGATGGCGACAGCCTTGTCGGTCGCCTCATAGCCGTCGCAGATGGGACAGATGCGGACCAGCGCCTTTTGCACCGCCGCTTCAACGCCGGCCAGATCCGGATGGTGATCGACGACCCCGGTCGCCAACAGGACGGCGCGGGCGCGAACGACGCGGCCATCCATCTCAGCGACGAAGCCGTCGCCGTCGTGGGTCAGGCGCTGGACGCGACCCGGTTCGACGACCGCGCCATATTCCTCGGCCTGTTCGCGCATCCGCATCAGGATGTCCGCGCCGGTGATGCCGGCCGGAAAGCCCGGCATGTTGTGGCTGAGCGGGATCCAGCAGGCGCGGGGCGCGCCGCCATCCACCACCAGGGTCCGCCGACGAAAGCGCCCCAGATAGGTCGCCGCCGTCAGACCGGCCGGGCCCGCGCCGATGATCAGAACCTCCGGATCGGTCACCGCGTGCGCCAAGTGACAGGCCAAAGGTCGGACGGCACGCCAGCGCATTCGCCCATCACGCTTTCCTGCGTCAGGGTGAAGCCCTGTCCCGTCCAGGCCCAGGTCTGCGCCGCGCCGCAATCCCCGATGCCCCGCGCCTTGGCGAAGGCCGATAGGGTGCGGGTCTTGGGATCATAGGCGCCGTTGACGGTCGCGTTGTCCGGCATGACGGGATCGGAACCCGGCCCTTCCGATCCGGCGAGGATCGCGGGCCGAGGGTCGCGACCGCCCGGTCCTGTCAGGTACCAGTTGTGGGTGACATTGTAGGCGCCCGATCCGCAGGGCACGGCCCACAGCTCGGTGCGGGCGTCCAGCCGGGCGGACATGACCATGTCGCTGACAGCCGGCATGGCCGACTCCTTGAGGCAGTCGCCGACCTCGGTGCGGGCGCGCAGCGCGGCGGGCACCTTCTGGCTCTGATCGCCGAACCCAGCCTGATCGACGGCCGGAGCGGGGGTGACGATCGGCAGCGGCGGCGCGATCGGCACAAGGGCGGCCGGGCGGTCGCCGCGTCGGATCAGGGCGGTTGGCGTATCCAGACGTCCCTGCTTCTCATCGATCCACAACAGGGCGGCGGCGGCGCCGTGCAGCGAGACCTCCTGGGTCGAGGCGCCGCGAATGATCATGACCTTGCCCTGGGCCAGGGCGTCGAGGGCGGCGCGAGCGCCTTCGCGGATTTCCCCGATCGGCGTCTCGACGTTGCTCGCGTCGCTGAGCACGGCCGGATAGGCGCGGCCGTCGATGGTCAGGCTGAGCGGCTCAGCAGCCTTGGCGTCGCCGTCGGGCCAATAGCCGAAGAGGATTTGCGGCTGGGCGTCCGGACCGGGCGCCAGGGTGATGCGGACCCAGCCGGCGGCGAACTCGGGCGCGAAGCCGAAGGCCCAGCAGGTCCCGTCGTTACCGCAGGTGGCGCTCCAGTCCCGGAAGGTCTTGGTTTCAGGGCGGATCTGCAGCACCGGCGCGGCGGCGGCGGGCGCAGCAGGACGGGCGGCCTTGGTCGCGGCAGGCGTCTTGGCCGCATCCTTGTCTCCGCATCCGGCGATGGACAGCGCAGACAGGACAAGGGCCGAAAGGGCGACGCCGCGCCACAGGCCTTTCGGGGTCATGCCTTCTTCAACTCCGACGGCTTGTGCGCCGCGCGAGCGCCGGTCTTGGCGCTTTCAACGATATACTCCGGATTATCCTTGGAGGCCGCAACCTTGTGGCCCTTGATCTTGGTTTCCGAAGTGACCTTCTTGACCACCTTGCCGGTCGTGGTGCCCTGGCTGTGGTCCCACTTCACCTTGTCGCCGGCCTTGAACGTCTTTTCTGACATGACGATGACTCCTGCTGTGTCGCTTCCTGTTCAGCGATCAGCCTGCGCATCAGTTCCGCGTCGATCACGGGCGGCGCCTCGCAGAAGGTGACGATCCAACGATCCACCAGCTGGCGCTCTTCTTCCGTCATCCTGCCGTCCGTCTCTGTTGCTGGGCCCAAGAGAAGTCCGGGCTGGCCAAAGGGTTCAGGAACGATCTGCGTTATTCCGGGCGGCGACGACGGGCGGCGGGGTTTGCGCGGGCGCGCGGCCTCGCTATACCGCCGCCACGACATTCCCTTCCCCACAGTCACAGGCGGACCGCACGCATGGCCAAGATCAAGGTCGAAAACCCCATCGTCGACATCGACGGCGACGAAATGACCCGCATCATCTGGCAGATGATCAAGGACAAGCTGGTCTTCCCGTTCCTGGATCTCGAGCTGGACTACTACGACCTGGGCATGGAGCACCGCGACGCCACCGACGACCAGGTGACGATCGACGCGGCCCACGCGATCCAGAAGCACGGCGTTGGCGTGAAGTGCGCCACCATCACCCCAGACGAAGCCCGCGTGCAGGAGTTCGGCCTGAAGAAGATGTGGAAGTCGCCGAACGGCACCATCCGCAACATCCTGGGCGGCGTGGTCTTCCGCGAGCCGATCATCTGCTCGAACGTGCCGCGCCTGGTTCCGGGCTGGACCCAGCCGATCGTCGTCGGCCGTCACGCCTTCGGCGACCAGTACAAGGCCACCGACTTCCTGATGCCCGGCCCCGGCACCCTGACGATCAAGTTCGTCGGCGAGGACGGCGAAGTGATCGAGCACGAGGTATACAAGGCCCCGGGCGCCGGCGTGGCCATGGCCATGTACAACCAGGACGCCTCGATCCGCGAGTTCGCCCACGCCAGCTTCGCCTATGGCCTGCAGCGCAACTACCCGGTCTATCTGTCGACCAAGAACACGATCCTGAAAGCCTATGACGGCCGCTTCAAGGACCTGTTCCAGGAAGTGTTCGACGAACACTACGCCGCCGAGTTCAAGGCGCGCGGCCTGACCTATGAGCACCGCCTGATCGACGACATGGTCGCGGCAGCAATGAAGTGGTCGGGCGGTTTCGTCTGGGCGTGCAAGAACTACGACGGTGACGTGCAGTCCGACGTCGTGGCGCAGGGCTTCGGCTCGCTGGGCCTCATGACCTCGGTCCTGATGACGCCGGACGGCAAGGTGCTGGAGACGGAAGCCGCCCACGGCACCGTGACCCGCCACTATCGCCAGCATCAGAAGGGCGAGGCCACCTCGACCAACTCGATCGCCTCGATCTTCGCCTGGACGCGCGGCTTCAAGCACCGCGCCAAGCTGGACGGCAACGCCGCCCTGGACCAGTTCGCCGACACCCTGGAGAAGGTGGTCGTGGACACCGTCGAGGCCGGCTTCATGACCAAGGACCTGGCGCTGCTGGTCGGCGACCAACAGGGCTGGCTGACCACCGAGGGCTTCCTCGACAAGGTGGCCGAGAACCTGAAGACCGCTCTGCCGGACGTGGGGTGAGGATAAGGGGAGCTGGAACGTCACGAGGCGTCCGGCCCCCTCCACCGCTTCGCGGTCCCCCTCCCCCGATGGGGGAGGAGACGTCCTCAAGCAGCGCGAAGCGCGGTAGGACAAAGAAGACGTCCTCAAGTAGCCCGAAGGGCGGTAGGACAAAGAAGAATGGCCCCGTCGGATCGCTCCGGCGGGGCTTTTCGTTGTGTGATCGGCCGGGGCGTGCATGATCGGCGGTAATGAGGATGCGTTCGTGAAGCGGCTGTTCGGAAACCTGGTGCTGGCGGCGGTGGTCGTGGCGGTGCTGTCCTTCTTCGCGGCGCCCGCGGTGGCCTTCTTCGCCATTCGGTCGGCGGCCGAGGCGAACGACGTGGCGGGGCTGGCGCGGCTGATCGACTTCAACGCCGTGCGCCAGTCGTTGCGGCCGCAGCTGGCGGGACGGCCCGAGGCAATGGCGCCTGCGCCGTCCTTCCTGGAAGACCCCATCGGCGCCTTCCGGCGTCAGATCGAGCAGAACCCGATCCTGCGCCAGCCGGATGTCGACGCCTATCTGACGCCGGCCGCGCTCACCGCCCTTCTGAAGGGTGAGGGCCGATACGCCAGCCAGCGCACGTCGGCGGGCGTGGCGCCGGCCTCGGAGCGCAGCCGCAAGCCCTGGCCCAGCCCCGCCTACTGGAGCGTCAATCGGGCGCGGATGGCGGTGACGGATCAGGGCGGGTCGCGCACCCTGTTCACCTTCGAGCGGCGCGGGCCGTTCGAGTGGAAGCTGGTTCACATCGGCCTGCCCGACGGGACGGCCCCGGCCGTCACCGTCACCCCGCGATAAACCCGGCAACCGACGCCGCCCAGCCTGCGTTGGCTTTCCAAGGAGACGACATGAGCCGCAAGATCATTACCGGAGCCCTGATCGCCGTCGTCATCGGCGTAGTCGTCGCCCTGTTCGTTTCACCCTTCATCGCCGCCCAGGCGCTGGTGCGGGCCGCGCGCACAGGGGATGCGGCCGGGCTGGAGCGGCAGGTGGACTTCCCGGCGTTCCGCACCAGCCTGAAGAGCGAGCTGAACGCGCGCGCGGCCCTGGAAATCCGCAATCGGACCAAGGGGGACACCGGCCTGGCGGCGCTGGGCATGCTGCTGGCCCCGTCGCTGGTCGAAGGCGCGGTCGACAACTTCGTCACGCCGCAAGGCATCGCCGCCATGGTCCGCTCCGGCGAGACGCCCGAGCCGGAACGGCCCGTGCCCGCTGACGACACGCCGGCGGTGGACAAGGACAAGATCCGCCAGTCCTGGGCCTATCGCGGGCTCAACACCTTCGCCGTCACCCTGACGCGCGACGACCGGCCGGACGATGCGCTGGTGCTGATCATGGAACGCCGGACGCCGTTTACCTGGAAGCTGGCCGGGGTCGATCTGACGCCCGACCCGATGGGTTGAGACGGTCGGGGACAAAAACACCGTCTAAAGTGTCTAATTCGTCTGATTGGACGGCGGGGCGCAGATCAGAAAGTGAGTGCAATTGGTGCGCTTTGCCTTGGGTGCGCGGCCTCTTCTGTGGTGAGCGGAGAGTATAGGGCCGGTGTAGGGACCGCTCAGGAAGCGGACGCTGCTGCCGGTTAAGCCGCTGAACTGCAAGGCTGTCAGGTTCGAAATTGCGATGGATTACCCTCTCCCATTGGGTGAGGGCTTGAGCGCACGAACGCGCAGCGTTCGTACTTGCGCGAAAGGGTGAGGGTCGACTGGTGCGACATGGTCCGCCGGCCGACCCTCATCCGGCCCTTTGGGCCACCTTCTCCCAACGGGAGAAGGTCATCGTATTTTTACGCCAGCGCCGCACGAACCGCCGCCAGGCCGTCTTCGGCCTTGGAGCCGTCGGGGGCGCCGCCCTGGGCGAAGTCGGGTTTGCCGCCGGCGCCCTGGCCGCCCATGGCGATGACGGCGGCGCGGGCCAGGTCGGCGGCGTTGACGCGGTCGGTCAGGTCGGAGGTCACGGCGACGGTGACCGCCGCCTTGCCCTCGGTGACGCCGATCAGGGCGACCACGCCGGTTCCGACCTGTTTCCTGAAGTCTTCGGCGACGCCGCGCAGACCCTTTCCGTCCACGCCGTCCAGCACGCGGGCCATCAGTTTGACGCCGTTGATCTCCTCAGGCGCAGACGACGCGCCCGAGCCGCCGCCCAGGGCCAGTTGTTTCTTCAGCTCGGCGACCTGTTTCTCCAGCGTCTTGACCGAGGCGGTCAGGCTGTCGACGCGGGCGGGGACGTCGGCGGTCTGGGCCTTGAAGCTCTGGGCCAGCGAACGGGCGACGCCGGCCTGGGCCAGCAGATACTGACGCGCGGCCTCGCCGGTCAGGGCCTCGATGCGGCGCACGCCGGCGGCGACGCCGGTTTCCTGAACGATCTTGAACAGGGCGATGTCGCCGGTGCGGGCGACGTGGGTGCCGCCGCACAGTTCGACCGAATAGGGGACGTTGTCGCTGACCAGCGAGCGCCCCAGCGTCAGCACGCGGACCTCGTCGCCGTATTTCTCGCCGAACAGGGCGATGGCGCCGGCCTCGATGGCCTCTTGCGGGGCCATCAGCTTGGTTTCCGCCGGGACGTTCTGGCGGATGACGGCGTTGACCTCGGTCTCGATGGCCGACAGTTCGGCCTCGGTGAGCGGGGCGCCGTGGCTGAAGTCGAAGCGGGCGCGCTCGGCGTCGACCAGCTGACCCTTCTGGGCGACTGCGGGGCCGAGCACATTCTTCAGCGCCGTATGCAGCAGGTGGGCGGCGGAGTGGTTGGCGCGGCTGGTGCGGCGTTTTTCAGCGTCCACCAACTGGGCCGCGCGGGTTCCGATCTCCAGCTTGCCGGCCGTGACCTGGGCCACCAGGACGTGCAGGTCGCCGGCGTGTTTACGTACGTCGATGACCTCGGCCTCTCCGCCCGGCCATTCCAGCGTTCCGTGATCGCCGGCCTGGCCGCCGCTTTCGGCATAGAAGGGGGTAGTGTCGAACAACACTTCGACGATGTCGCCGGCCTCGGCCGTTTCGACCGGCGCGCCGGCGTTCATCAGGGCCAGGACCTCGCCCGAGCCTTCGATGTTGTCATAGCCCGTGAAGACGGTCGGCCCCATCCGGTCGCGGATCGCCAGCCATTCGTTGGTGTTGGCGGTCTGGCCCGAGCCCTTCCAGTTCTCGCGCGACCGCTGGCGCTGCTCAGCCATGGCGGCCTCGAAGCCGTCGACATTGACCGAGAAGCCGCGACGACGGGCCTCATCCTGGGTCAGGTCCAGCGGGAAGCCGTAGGTGTCGGACAGGGTGAAGGCCGTCTGGCCGTCCAGCATGTCGCCGGGACGGAAGCCCTGAACCGCCGTGTCGAACAGGGCCATGCCGCGGCCGAGCGTGGTGCGGAAGCGGATCTCTTCCTGCTTCAGCGTATCCTCGATGAAGGGCTGGGCGCGGGCCAGTTCGGGATAGGCGTCGCCCATCTGGGCCACCAGGGTCGGGACCAGACGGTGCATCAGGGGGTCGGCGGCGCCCAGCAGGTGGGCGTGACGCATGGCGCGGCGCATGATGCGGCGCAGCACATAGCCCCGGCCTTCGTTCGACGGGGTGACGCCATCGGCGATCAGGAAGGAAGACGAGCGCAGGTGATCGGCGATGACCCGGTGGCTGGCGGCCTGATCGCCGTCCGACTTGGTCGAGGTGGCGTCTTCAGACGCGGCGATCAGGGTCTTGAACAGGTCGGTTTCGAAGACCGAATGCACGCCCTGGAGCACGGTGGTCATCCGTTCCAGACCCATGCCGGTGTCCACGCTGGGCTTGGGAAGGTTGCGAACGATCTGATCGTTCTCCTTCTCATACTGCATGAAGACGTTGTTCCAGATCTCGACGTAGCGATCGCCGTCCTCGTCCGGCGAACCGGGAGGGCCGCCCGCGATCTTGTCGCCGTGGTCCCAGAAGATTTCAGTGCAGGGACCGCACGGACCCGAGTCGCCCATGGCCCAGAAGTTGTCCGAGCCGGCGATGCGGATGATCTTGTCGTCGGAGAAGCCGGTGACCTTTTTCCAGATCGCGGCGGCCTCGTCGTCATCGATATAGACGGTGACCAGCAGGCGTTTGGGGTCCAGGTCGAAGTCCTGGGTGACCAGGTTCCACGCCTTCTCGATGGCGTGTTCCTTGAAGTAGTCGCCGAACGAGAAGTTGCCCAGCATCTCGAAGAAGGTCAGGTGGCGGGCGGTGTAGCCGACGTTGTCCAAGTCGTTGTGCTTGCCACCGGCGCGGACGCATTTCTGCGAGCTGGTCGCGCGCGGATAGGGCGGCTTGGCGGCGCCGGTGAAATAGTCCTTGAACGGCACCATGCCGGCATTGACGAAGAGCAGGCTCGGGTCGTTCTGCGGCACCAGCGGGGCCGAATGGACCTTGGCGTGGCCGTCCGCCGCGAAATAGTCGAGGTAGGTGGCGCGGATCTCGTTCAGGCTGGGCATATGCGGTCTTCGGCTGGGGCGGTCGCTAGGAACCGGCGTCATATAGGGTTTTGGCAGGGAGCGCATCATCTGCGCGGGGAGAGGCGCGCGCCCCAGAGAAGACGATGTCTCCTCCCCGCTTTGCGGGGAGGGGGACCGCGGAGCGGTGGAGGGGTTGTGCCGCCTCACGTCCCTTGATCAGTGACGCTCCGAAGAGCCCCTCCGTCACGGCGCTGAAGAAGCGCCGCGCCACCTCCCCGCAAAGCAGGGAGGAGACGAAAGCGCCCGCTTCACACCCTCGGGGGCGGGCCGAACTTGCCGGACTGGTAGTCCTGGATCGCCTGGATGATCTCGTCGCGGGTGTTCATGACGAAGGGGCCGTGGCTGAAGACCGGCTCGCCGATGGGATCGGCGTGGCCCAGGAGGACGACGGCGTCGGTGGTCGCCGTGATCTGAACCGCATCGCCGTCGGACAGGGCGGCGAGGTTCCATTGCGGCACGGGGGTTCCGGCGACGGCGATCTCGCCCTTGACCCCATAGAGGAAGACATTGCGGCCGGGGGCGACGGGCGTCTCGAACGTCGCACCGACGGGCAGGCGCACGACCGCCAGATGGATGTCGATCAGGGACTGGATCGGCGCCTTCACACCCAGCCAGTCGCCGGAGACCGGCTCGACCGTGACGCCGGCCTCGGTCGTGAAGGTCGGGATGTCGGACTTCTGCAAACCGATATAGTCCGGCCTGGTCATCTTCAGCCGCGACGGCAGGTTGACCCACAGCTGAAGGATCTCCATCGGCCCGCCGTCGCGCTTGAAGGCGGCCGGGGACAGTTCGGCGTGAATCAGGCCCGAGCCGGCGGTCATCCACTGGATCCCGCCCGCCTTGATGATGCTCTCGCCGCCGCCGGAATCGTTGTGGGCCAGCTCGCCGTCCAGAATGAAGGTGACGGTCTCGAAACCCCGGTGCGGGTGCGGGCCGAACGGCAGGCCGGCGTTGCCCGGCGCATAGGTCTGGGGGCCGTGGTGGTTCAGGAACAGAAAAGGATCGATCTGGTCCACAACGGGGCCGGGCACCGGACGGCGGGTGGTCAGGTCGCCGATGTCGTCGCGATGGGCGGGGTGCAGGCGAAGAACGGAACGAGGCTGGGTCATTCGCTACATATAGGGTGGCGGATCGGCGCTGGCGAGATCACGGGCGGCGAGATCAGCCTGAACGGGTCGCCGTGACAGGACGGGCGCGGCCGTCCTGAACCCATTCTCCGGCCCAGCCAGTCGCCGCCGCATGCAGACGCAGTTCGCCCTCTGACAGAGGGATGACGACGACCTCGCCCTGGGTCGAAACCGGCCCGGCGAAGCCCATTTGGTCGACCCCGGCCGGCGCATCCAGACGTCGCCAGGCGCCTTCGACCCGACGGCCCTCGCCCCGGTCGGTCAGGGACAGCGACAGCAAGGGGCTTCCGTCCGGCTGGGCGATGCGCCAGCGGCCGTCCAGCGGGCCCATTCCGGCTTCGGCGTCGATCGCGGCCTGGGCCACGCCCTGGTCGTAGGTGGTCTGGCTGTCGGAGGGGCTGAACTCATAATCGCCGGCGTAGTCGTCGACCGCGACGGGGGCCGTCAGAGGACGGCGATGCAGGTCGATCTCGCCATCCCCCTCTGCCGTTTCGCGCCCGAAACGGGACGGCGGCTGATAGGGGCGAACGGCCGGCGCGCGATAGGTCTCCGGCGTCGCGTCCAGAAGACCGGTCGTCTGAATGGCGGGCTCCAGGGCGACGGCGGACATCAAGGCGAGCAGCAACATGAGCCCACCCTGCCAAATCGTCTGGCGCGTCGCCTAGCCGTCGATCGGGCGCTGAACGCAAACGTGATCCGTCGTGATGGAACCCACGTAAACCGCACAATCCGTCGATCTGGGGGTCTGTGCGTTGACACCGGCCCCACAGGGTCACAAAAGCCTTCGCAACCGCACACGGCGATTGAATTCATTCGCTTTTGAGAACCATTCGCATGAACCAGCCCAACCCGACGCCGGGTGGCGCCTCAAGCGACCGGACGGGTCGCTTCGTCACTCAACCGAACGGACATATCGCGCCGCTGTCGCCCCACATGGGCGTCTGGCGTTGGCACGTCACCATGACGGCCTCGATCCTGTTTCGCGCGACGATCATCGCCGCCACGGTCGGCGTGCTGTTCGTCCTGGCCTGGCTGGGCGCGCTGGCGTTCGGGCCCGAAGCGTTCCAGAGCGCACTCGATCTGGCCGGATCGCCGCTGGGCCTGCTGGTCTTCTTCGGTCTGACGGTCGTGCTGTTCTCCTTCATCCTGAACGGCGCTCGCCACACCTATAACGACACCGGCAACGGGCTGACGGTGAAGTCGGCGACCGCCCTGTCGAACATCGCCGTTTGGGGGCCGATCCCGATGGCCGTGCTGTTCTGGATCGTGCTGTTCGCCACGGGGAGGGTTTCGCTGTGAGCGGCGCCGCAAAGTTCAAGAACAACGTCAAGGTCTCCGAGCGTCACGGCGCCGGCGAATGGCTGATCGAGCGCATCCTGCTGGTGGCCCTGCTGCCGCTGGGCCTGTGGGTCGCCTCGACCGGCTTCACCCTGGCGGGCGCCGGCTATGACGCGGCGATGGCCTGGTTCGCCAATCCGCTGAACGCCGCCCTGATGGCGATCACCGCAGTGATCTTCTTCGGCTACGTCAGCCTGGCCTGGAAAGTCATTCTGGAAGATTACGTGCCCAGCGTCGGAACGCGCGGCCTTCTCGTCCTGCTGCTGAACGTCGTCTTCCTGGTGCTGGCCGCCGCCAGCGTCTTCTTCATCGTGCGGCTGGCGCTGGGTTCGGCGCCGCTGCCCGCTGGTTTCGGAGCCTGATTAACTGATGGCCGCTTACGAACTGATCGATCACGAATACGACGTCGTCGTCGTCGGCGCCGGCGGCTCGGGCCTTCGCGCCGCGCTCGGCGCCGCCCAGCAGGGGCTGAAGGTCGCCTGCGTGACCAAGGTCTTCCCCACCCGCTCGCACACCGTCGCGGCCCAGGGCGGCATCTCCGCCTCGCTCGGCAACATGGGCGAGGACAGCTGGCAATGGCACATGTACGACACCGTCAAGGGGTCGGACTGGCTGGGCGACCAGGACTCGATCGAATATCTGGTCCGTAACGCGCCCAAGGCCGTTTATGAGCTGGAACACTGGGGCGTGCCCTTCAGCCGCACCGAAGAAGGCAAGATCTATCAGCGCGCCTTCGGCGGCATGACCCGCAACTTCGGCGAAGGCCCGGTGCAGCGCACCTGCGCCGCCGCCGACCGCACCGGCCACGCCATCCTGCACACCCTGTACGGCCAGTCGGTGCGCCGCGAGGTGAAGTTCTTCGTCGAATATTTCGCGCTCGACCTGATCATGCAGGACGGCGCCTGCACCGGCGTGACGGCGCTGCAGCTCGACAACGGTCAGCTTCACCAGTTCCGCGCCAAGATGGTGGTTCTGGCGACCGGCGGATACGGCCGCGCCTATTTCAGCGCCACCTCAGCCCATACCTGCACCGGCGACGGCAATGCGATGGTGCTGCGCGCCGGCCTGCCGTTGCAGGACATGGAGTTCGTGCAGTTCCACCCGACCGGCATCTATGGCGCCGGCTGCCTGATCACCGAGGGCGCGCGAGGCGAGGGCGGCTATCTGACCAACTCGGAAGGCGAGCGCTTCATGGAGCGCTATGCGCCGACCGTGAAGGATCTGGCGCCGCGCGACATGGTCTCGCGCTCCATGACCATCGAAATCCGTGAAGGCCGCGGCGTGGGTCCGAACAAGGACCACATCTTCCTGCACCTGGATCACCTGGATCCGAAGATCCTGCACCAACGCCTGCCGGGCATTTCCGAAAGCGCCAAGATCTTCGCCGGCGTGGATGTGACCAAGGAGCCGATCCCGGTCCTGCCGACCGTCCACTACAACATGGGCGGCATCCCCACGAACTATCACGGCGAAGTCCTGACGCTGCGCGACGGCAACCCCGATAGCGTGGTCCCGGGCCTGATGGCCGTGGGCGAGGCGGCGTGCGTTTCGGTGCACGGCGCCAACCGCCTGGGCTCCAACTCGCTGACCGATCTGGTGGTGTTCGGCCGCGCCGTCGGCCTGCGCTGCGGTGAAGTCGTCGACAAGGCCTCGGCCGTGCCGTCGGCCTCCAAGGCCCAGACCGACCAGCACCTGGCCCGCCTGGACCGCTTCCGCTACGCCGACGGCTCGACCCCGACCGCCGAGCTGCGTCTGTCGATGCAGCGCGCGATGCAGGCCGATGCGGCGGTGTTCCGTACCGGCGAAACCCTGCAGCAGGGCACCGACAAGCTGCGCGCCATCGAGGCGGCCGGCGCCGACATCAAGACCACCGATCGCGGCCTGATCTGGAATACGGACCTGGTCGAGACGCTGGAGTACGACAACCTGATCGCCCAGGCGATGGTGACGATCGAGGGCGGCCTGAACCGCACGGAGTCGCGCGGCGCCCACGCCCGCGAGGACTATCCCGATCGCGACGACGTCAACTGGATGAAGCACACCCTGGCGTGGAAGCGTCCGGGCGAGCAGGTCCAGATCGATTATCGTCCGGTCCACAACTACACCATGTCCGACGACATCGCGTATATCGAACCGAAGGCGCGGGTTTACTAAGATGGTCCAGCTTACTCTCCCCAGAGGCTCCAAGCCGACGACCGGCAAGGTCCACAAGGCCGCGCCGGGCTCTAAGGACGTGAAGACCTACAAGGTCTATCGCTACGATCCGGAGACCGACGCCGATCCGCGCTGGGACACCTATGAGGTGCCGACCGGCGACCACGGCCCGATGCTGCTGGACGCCCTGATCCACATCAAGAACACCATCGATCCGACCCTGTCGTTCCGGCGCTCGTGCCGCGAGGGCATCTGCGGCTCGTGCTCGATGAACATTGACGGGCGCAACGCCCTGGCCTGCACCAAGGGCTGGGACGAATGCGCGTCCAACAACATCACCATCTCCCCCCTGCCCCACCAGCCGGTGGTCAAGGACCTGGTGACGGACCTGAGCCTGTTCTACGCCCAGTACGACTCGATCCAGCCGTATCTGCAATCGGACGAGCCGGACCCCGAGAAGGAACGTCTGCAGACCCCGGCCGAGCGCGAGAAGCTGGACGGCCTGTACGAGTGCATCCTGTGCGCCTGCTGCTCGACCTCGTGCCCCAGCTACTGGTGGAACCAGGAAGAATACCTCGGCCCGGCGGCGCTGCTGCAATCCTATCGCTGGATTTCCGACAGCCGCGACGACGCGACCCAGAAGCGTCTGGACGACCTGGAAGACCCGTTCAAACTGTATCGCTGCCACACGATCATGAACTGCGCCCAGGTCTGCCCCAAGGGTCTGAACCCGGCCAAGGCCATAGCCGAGACCAAAAAGCTGATGGTCGCGCCGAGCCGCAAGAAGGCGGCCTGAGTATCCGGCGCCGGGGGCCTTGCCTCCGGCGCCGCCTCGTTTAAGAGCGGCGCATGGCCAGCATCACCTATATCGAGCATGACGGAACCGAGCACGTCGTCGACGTGAAGTCGGGGCTGAGCGTCATGGAAGGCGCGATCCGCAACAATGTGCCGGGCATCGACGCGGACTGCGGCGGGGCCTGCGCCTGCGCGACCTGCCATGTCTATGTCGACGACGCCTGGGGCGAGGCGACGGGCAAGCCGTCGGCCATGGAAGAGTCGATGCTGGACTTCGCCGAAGAGGTCGAGCCGAACAGCCGCCTGTCGTGCCAGATCCGGGTGTCGGACGCGCTGAACGGCCTGATCGTGCGGTTGCCGGAAAACCAGCACTGAAATGATCGACGCGGGGCTGATCGACCAGATCGGCCGATGGATCGACCAGCGCGCCGAGGCGATGGGCCAAGACGGTCCGCTGCCGATCCTGGGGATCGCGGGATCGCAGGGTTCGGGAAAATCGACCCTGGCCAAGGCCGTCGCCGAACGGTTCGGCGGGGCGAGCCTGTCGCTGGACGACATCTATCTGACGAAGGCGGAGCGGGCGGCGATGGCGGCGCGGGTGCATCCGCTGTTCGCCACGCGCGGGCCGCCGGGGACGCATGACCTGGGGCTTTTGAACCGTTTGCTGGATCGGTTGCAAGCGGCCGGGCCGGACGATCTGACGCCTCTGCCGCGTTTCGACAAGCTGGCCGACGACCGGGCAGCCGAGGCGGACTGGCCTGTCGTGAAGGGTCGGCCGCGGGTCATTGTGCTGGAGGGATGGTGCCTCGGCGCGACGCCGCAGGCCGAGACGGATCTGGTTGCGCCGATCAACGCCCTGGAAGCCCGGCAGGACATCGGAGCCGAATGGCGCAGGGCGGTCAATGATGCGCTGGGTCAGCCTTACGCCCGCCTGCGCGCGCGGCTGGACGCCCTGATCTTTCTGAAGGCGCCGGGGTTCGATGTCGTGCTGGACTGGCGCTGCGAGCAGGAGGCGGGATTGATGGGGCAGGACGACGTATCGCTCGAGCGACGCGCGGCCCTGGCGGTCTTCATCCAGCATTATGAGCGCCTGAGCCGGCATATGATGACGGGCGGCGTGGAGGCCGACATGATCGTCGCTCTGGACCGGAAACGCGGGGTTCGCAGCCTTGAAGGCGGGCTTGGCGCCTGAGCCGCATCTGTGCGTTATCGGACCATGAGCCTGTTTGGATCCAAGCCCGCCGTCGAGCCCGACCGCCGCATGGGCGCGCGCCGACCCGCCAATGTACGCGGCGTCATCTGCGCGCCCAGCCTGGAGACTGCGTGTCTGATCGTCGATCTGTCGGACGCGGGGATGAAGCTGCGGCTGGACCGGGGCGGGGCCTTGCCGCACGAGGTGGTGGTGGTCGATGTGGCCGCGGGCGTCGCCTATCCCGCCACCGTCGTCTGGCAGCGCGGGCAGGAGGCCGGGCTGAGGCAGACCGGGGCGAAGTCGCTGAGAGGCCTGGCGCCGGCGAGGCTGATCCCCGCGCGCGACGCCTGGCTGAGGGCCGGCGGGCGCTGATCGGCTCGGTTAGTCCGCCGTGTCGGCGGGCATGGAGCCGGCGTTGATGGCGATGCGGCCCACCAGCCCCTTGACGATCAAATCCAGCGCCGATCCCTCACGATAGTCGGCGGCGGCGACGAAGTTCACCCGGTCCTCCGAGATCAGGGAATAGACCTTCTTCTGATCCCGCTCGTTCGAGCGCGGATCATAGACGGCGATCGAGAAGCCGCCCTTGGTGTGCATCATCTTCATGGTCGGCACGTCGGTGTCGCCGTCGCCGATGAAGATCATCCTGTCGAAAGGCACGGCGCGCTCGTCGTCGGGGATGAAGTGGTTGATGCGTTCGTGCTCCCAGTGGTTCTTCACGCCCTTGTTGATGCGGAACAGATACTGGGTCTTGGTGGTGTAGTTGACGCCGACCGCCGGCCAGGCCGCCTCGCCCTTGTCGTCATAGACGTAGTGGGAGGCGAAGACGTGGGTCAGGGCGGGGCGGATCGGCGTGCCGTCGATCATCTCCTCCAGCCCGGCGGAGATGATGTAATGCTCGATCTCCAGCCCGTATCTGGCGCCGAAGGCATTCATCCGGTCGAACCAGCTGAGATCCTTCAGACCCTCGAACAGGGCCACCGCCTCGCCGTGCTGGCGCAGGGTCTCGCGCGTCACCGGGGCGCCGTTCTGACGCGCGTGGTGCAGCATCAGCTGCATGTACATCAGGATGCCGTCGCCGTCGGCGTCCTTGGTCAGGCGTTCGGCCTCTTCCCAGAAGGCGCCGATGCCCATGCCGACGGAGGGGATGAAGGACACCTCCTGCATATTGCCGCGCGCCAAGGTGCCGTCGAAATCATAGATCAGGGCGGTCTTCAGCAGCGGGGTCTTGGGTTCGGCCGTATCGGACATGGGGCGAGATCCTTGGTGGAACCCCGCCCTCTATATCAGCCCGCCGCGCCCGTCGATTGGCGCCGCTGGCCGAAGGTGGGCGCCGCCGCCTTCTGCTCGGCCCAGTAGTCGGCGCCCGTCGTCGGCTTGAACATGGTGCGCGGCGACCCGTTGCGGGCCACCACGGCGAAGGTGTTGGTCGAGGCCTGATAGATCAGGGTGTCGCCATTGGGACGTTTGACGGTCTCGGCGTCGCGCGGAGGCTTTGTCGTGAAAGCCGTGACCTTCGTCAGATAATCCTCGGCTGAACGCGCGCCAAAGTCTGCGCCGTTGCGGTCGTAGAGACGCGCGATCTTGGCGTCGACTGTTTCGCGCCGATTGGCGGTCAGGACGGGTTTGACCTCCTCGGTCGTCGTTGTGGAGACCGAGACGTCCACCGGACCAGCCGAAGCGATGGGCGTGGTCGTGGTTCTTTCTCGCGTCTCGACCGCCGAACTGTTGTCGCAGCCGGCAAGCGCCAGCAGAGCGCACAGGACCAGCGCGGCCCCTCCCCTCGTCAGCATTCTCATTCTTCCCTCCAGATACCCGCTGGACGCGACGAAAGCACAACTTTATTGTTCGTGCAATGTTCTCGTCTCGACGGCGTCACGCGCGGCGGCTAGACCGTGGGCATGGACAATCGCCCCCTTTCGAACCGCAAGATCCTGCTGATCGTGGGCGGCGGCATCGCGGCCTATAAGGCGTTGGAGCTGGTGCGGCTGATCGCCAAGGCGGGAGGGCGGACGCGGGTGATCCTGACCGAATCCGGGGCCGAGTTCGTGACGCCCCTGTCGCTGGCGGCGCTGAGCGGCCATCCGGTGCGCTCGGGCCTGTTCCACCCCGACGACGAGACCAGCATGGGCCATATCGAGCTGTCGCGCTGGGCCGATCTGGTGGTCGTGGCGCCAGCGACGGCGGGGCTGATCGCCAAGGCGGCGAACGGATTGGCCGACGACCTGGCCTCGACGACCCTGATCGCGACGGACAAGCGGGTGCTGCTGGCGCCGGCGATGAATGTGCGGATGTGGGAGCATCCGGCGGTCCAGGCCAATATGGAGCGGTTAAAGGCCTTTCCAGGCTTCCATGGCGTGGCGGTGGTGGGGCCGGACGACGGCGAGATGGCCTGCGGCGAATATGGGCCGGGTCGGATGGCGGAGCCCGCCGCGATCCTGGAGGCCATTGCGGGCCTGCTGGCAGGCGCGGCCGGACGACCGCTTAAGGGACGCAAGGCCGTGGTCACTGCCGGGCCGACGTTCGAACCGATCGACCCGGTGCGGGGCCTGACCAATCGCTCCAGCGGCAAACAGGGCTACGCCATAGCCGCCGCTTTGGCCGAGCTGGGGGCCGAGGTGACGCTGGTGTCGGGGCCGACGGCGTTGGCGGCGCCGACCGGCGTGACGCGGATCGATGTCGAGAGCGCGCTGGAGATGCAGGCAGCGACGCAGAGCGCCCTTCCCGCCGACATCGCCGTGCTGTCGGCCGCCGTCGCCGACTGGCGCGTGGACACCATCGCCGGCGGCAAGATCAAGAAGGGACCCGGCGGCCCGCCGACCCTGGCCCTGATCGAGAACCCCGACATCCTGGCCGGCGTCGCCGCGCCAGGTCCGAACCGCCCGGCCCTGGTCATCGGCTTCGCCGCCGAGACGACGGATCTGGAAGCCAATGCGCGCGCCAAGCTGTCGCGAAAGGGCTGCGACTGGATTCTGGGCAACGACGTGTCCGACGACGTGTTCGGATCGGACGGCAACGCTGTGCTGCTGGTCACCGCCGACAGAACCGAAACCTGGCCGCGCCAGTCCAAGACCGCCATCGCCCGGGCCGTCGCCACCCGCATCGCCGATCATTTCAAGGCCGCCCAATGACCGAAACCGCCATCCAGATCCTGCGCCTGCCGCATTCCGAAGGTCTGCCCCTGCCCGCCTATGAGACGGCCGGATCGGCGGGCATGGACCTGCGCGCCGCCGTGCCCGAGGATCAGCCGCTGACCCTGGCGCCGGGTCAGCGGGCGCTGGTGCCGACGGGGCTGAAGATCGCCCTGCCGCTGGGGTACGAGGCCCAGGTGCGGGCGCGCTCGGGACTGGCGCTCAAACATGGCATCATCTGCCCCAATGCGCCGGGCACCATCGACAGCGACTATCGCGGCGAGTGCGGCGTGATCCTGGCCAACATCGGCGCCGAGCCCTTCGTCATCCGCCGCGGCGAACGCATCGCCCAGCTGGTGATCGCCCGGCACGAGCGGGCGGACTGGATCGAGGTCGAAACGTTGGACGAGACCGCACGTGGCGCCGGTGGTTTCGGATCGACGGGGCGCTGATACGACGACGCCGACCAAGGGGTGGCGGAACAACCACCGGTCGCCTAAGGCTCGCCCTATTATATGAGGGGACGGGATGGACGACGCGCTACAGGCCCTAAGCGAGCGGGAAAAAGAGGCGTTGCGGCTGCTGGCTGGCGGTCATGACGCAAAGTCCGTCGCCCGACATCTAGGTCTGTCTATCCACACGGTGAATGAGCGGCTCCGCTCAGCGCGGGGTAAGATGGGTTTGACAAGCAGTCGGGCTGTTGCTCGACGGCTAGCGGAGGCCGAGGCGAGGACCGAAACAGAACAACCCAACTTTCTTGGAGACAAGCAATTTGGGGACGACGCGACGGTTCCGGACGTGGGAACCGTGACCTCTTTACAAAGTCGCCGAGGGCTGTTTGCGCCCCGGTGGATCATCGGAGGTCTAACCGCTATGTTGTCGCTCGCCGTCGCCGCCCTTGTCTTCACCCAAGCCGCAGCGCCCGTCGCTCCCGCTGCGTCGTCCTCGGCGCCGGCCGCTTCCCCTACCCCCGCCGTAATGATTGCGTCCGAAGCGGGCGAGGCGGCCCTTGCCTGGATCGCCCTGCTTGACCGCGAACAGTGGGCTGACAGCTGGAACGCGGCTGGAAATCTGTTCCGGACACAGGTGTCCCAGACAGACTGGGCCTCGACCGTGGCATCGGTGCGTGGGTCTGTCGGTCCGGTTGTCTCCCGCACCCAGATTAGCGCGGTCCCATCGACATCACTGCCAGGCCTACCTGCCGGAGAGTATGAGGTCGTCCAATATCGGACCGCCTTTCGCGACAAGCCTGACTCCGTCGAAACTGCAGCATTGACGCGCGAGGGCCAGACCTGGCATGTGATTGGTTACTTCATCCGCTGACGACACGCCTAGCCTATAGGCGTCGCCCTAAACCAACGGCGCGGTCGGCTGGATGAGGGTGGCTTTGCGGCGGATGTGTTCGCGCCAGGCGGTGTAGAGACCGCTGCTGGCGATCAGGGCGGCGCCGGCCAGGGTGCTGAGGGTCGGGGTGGTGGACATCAGCCACCAGCCGAAGACGATGGCGCCGACGATCTGGAGATAGTCGAAGGGCGCGACCACGGAGACGGGGGCCTTTTGCAGCGAGGCGGTCATGAAGAGCTGAGCCAGGCCGCCGGCGATGCCCGATCCGATCAGCAGGCCGAAGGTGCCGAGCGCGTGCCAATGGCCGACGAAGGGGAGCAGGATCGCCCCCACGACCGAACAGGCGACGAAGAACCAGAAGACGATGGCGGCGACGTGTTCGGTGTCGCGCAGCTGTCGCAGCGTAATGGTCACACCGGCCGTCAGCACCGCCCCGATCAGGGCGAAGGCCACGCCCGCCAGCGGCAGGACCGAATGGCCGACGCCCGGTCGCATGACGACGATCACGCCGATGAAACCGACCGCAACGGCAGCCCAGCGGCGCGGGCCGACCGCCTCCTTCAGCACGAAGAAGGACAGGATGGTGGCGAAGATCGGAGCGGTGAAACTGAGGGTCGTCGCGTCGGCGAGAGGCAGCAGCGTCAGCGTCTGGAACAGGCACAGGATGGCCGCGACGCCCAGGGCGCTGCGTCCCAGATGAGCCAGGGGGCGGCGCGTCGACAGGGCCGAGAGGCCGCCCGGCTGGGTCAGCACCCAAGCCAACACCACCGGCAGGCCGAAGAAGGCGCGATAGAACAGCATTTCCGGCGCCGCGACGCCGTCCTGCGACGCCAGCTTCAACGTCGCCGTCATGATCGAAAAACAGCCCGCGGCGGCGACGCGCAGAAGAATGCCGCGGACGATGTCCTCGCCCGCTGCATTCGATGGATCAGGCGAAGGCCGCGCGGCGGCGACCATGTCGCGCGCTTAGGCCTGGCCGGTTTCGACCGGCTGCTGGGCGATCTGTTGCTGGCGCGCGATGTAGATGGCGGCGAAGTCGATCGGGTCCAGCTGGAACGGGGGATAGAAGCCGCCGTCGGCCGTGGCGCCCGAGATGATCTCGCGCGCGAACGGGAACAGGTAGCGCGGGCATTCGATCAGCAACAGCGGCTCGATGTCCTGCTCCTGAACATTGGCCAGCTGGAACAGGCCGCCATAGACCAGTTCGACGTGGAAGACGGGCTGGTTCTCGTGCGTCGCCTTGATCGAGAGCTTCAGATCCAGTTCGAACAAGCCGTCGGGGCGGCCCTGGGCGGCCATTTCGACGCCGAGGTCGATTGCGGGCTTGCCGTCGATGCGCAGGGATTCCGGGGCGCGCGGGTTCTCGAACGAGAAGTCGCGAACGTATTGCGCCAGGATGCGGAAGCCGGGACCGGCGGGTTGGCCCTGTTGGGCGTCGCCTTGCTGGGGCTGTTCGGCGGGAGGAGCGGCGTCGGTCATGAAACGGTCTTTGGCGCAGTTTGGGGCCGATGAGGCCGGAATGAGGCGCCGCGACTACCATGCCGGGACGCTTGGCCGCAACGTCGCGCGCGCGATTGGGGGCGCGCTTCGCCTTGCCTCACCCTATATGAGCCCGTAATCACGCCAGACTCAGTGTTTGGCGCACCCGTCGTTCGCTACAGGAATCTCCTCTTGAACATGCCGGTTCAGTTCCAGGTCGTCATCTTCGCCTTCATCGCAGCCTTTGTGCTGTTCCAGCTCTACAATGTGCTGGGCAAGCGGGTGGGCCGTCAGCCGCAGGAAGACGCCAAGATCGCGCCGCCCGGCCCGGCCCAGGCCGAGACGCCCAAGATCGCGGCGATCGACCCGGCGACCCTGGCCTCGATCGCCAGCCTGAAGGCGCGCGATCCGGCGTTCGACCCGGCCCGTTTCCTGGACGGCGCGCGTCAGGCCTATGAGACCATCGTTCGCGGCTACGCCGCCGGCGACCGGGCCGCGCTGAAGCCGTTGCTGAAGCCCAACGTCTTCGCCTCGTTCGAGGCCGGCATCGCAGCGCGCGAGACGCGTGGCGAAACCGAGTCGGTCGAGTTCCTGTATCCGCCCCGGGCCGATCTGGAAGGCGCAGTCGCCGAGGGCGACAAGGCCGTGGCCAAGGTGCGTTTCCTGGCCGAACTGCGCAGTCGGGTGACCAAGGCGTCTGGCGAAACGGCGGACGCGACGACGGGCGAGCCGCTGGTCGAGGAACGCCGCACGGCCGAACACTGGACGTTCGAACGCACCCTGGGCGCGACGGACCCGAACTGGGTGTTGGCGCGCGTCGAGCCGGCCAACGCCTGATGGCGGTTCGCGGCCGGTCGGGCGGACTGGCGACGCTGACGGCCGCCTTGGCTGTCGCCGCCTGTTCGACCGGGCCGATGACGCCGACGGGCGCGACGGGGACGACAGGGCCGCAGACAGGGCCGATCCCCTATACGCCATCGCCCAATCCGATCCCGCTTCCCGCGCCGTCCAACGCCCTGAGCCCCGCCGTGCTGCCGGGCTGGAGCCAGGAGGACCATCTGGCCGCCTTCCGGGCCTATGTGGACGGGTGCGGCGCGGCGCGTGACGAGGCCGCCCGCCGGGTCTGCGGACGCGCCAAGGCCATGGCGACGACAATGACGATCACGCCGTCGCAGGCGCGCGCCTTCTTCGAGGCCAGCTTCAGCGCGATCCCGGCCCAGACGCCGGACGGGCGACCGGGCCTGCTGACCTCCTATTTCGCGCCCGAATATCCGGCGCGGCGACGGCCGGACGCCGAGTTCTCGGCCCCCGTCCTGCCCAAGCCCGCCAATCCACGCGCGGCCGGCGACCGGGCCTATATCGAATCCGCCGCGCGGCCTGAGCAGGCCCTGGCCTGGATGCGGGCCGAGGACCTGTTCTTTCTGCAGATCCAGGGGTCGGGCTATCTGACGTTCGAGGACGGCACGCGCGGCCGCGCCGCCTATGCCGCCGACAACGGCAAGCCGTTCGTGGGCATCGCCCGACCGATGGCGCAGCAGGGATTGTTGCCGCAGAACGGCACCTCTGGCGACGCGATCCGGGACTGGCTGGCCAGCCACCGCGGCTATGAGGCGCAGGCGGTCATGGCGCTGAACCCGCGCTACATCTTCTTCCGGCTGGACCCGGACGATGACGGCCACCCTGCGGGGGCGGCGGGCGTGCCCCTGACCGAGCGGCGGGCCATCGCGGTCGACCCGGCTCACTGGCGTTATGGCGAACTGGTCTGGCTGGAGGCCGACGGGGGCAATCTGCGCGGCGCCACGGCCAGCTATCGCGGTCTGGCCATGGCCCTGGACACGGGATCGGCCATTCGCGGACCGGTGCGCGCCGACCTCTATATGGGGCGCGGCGACCGCGCGGGGGCAGAGGCCGGGACCGTGCGCCACCCCTTGCGGATGTGGCGCCTGGTCCCGAAGGGTTAGGCGACGGTCAGGGTCACCGCGATATTGCCCCGCGTGGCGTGCGAATAGGGGCAGACCGTATCCGCCTCGGCGACAAGGGCCTCGGCCTCGGCGCGATCCACGCCCGGCAGGCTGACCTCCAGCGCCACCTCCAGGCCGAAGCCCTTGTCGCTGCGCGGACCGATGCCGACCGTGGCGCTGACGGCAGCGTCGGCAGGCACCTTGGCGTAACCGCCCTGAGAGGCGACGAACTTCATGGCGCCAAGGAAGCAGGCCGCATAGCCGGCCGCGAACAGCTGTTCGGGGTTGTTGCCGACGCCGGCGCCGCCCAGCTCCTTGGGCGTGCCCAGGGCGACATCCAGAGCGCCGTCGGTGGTGGCGGCGCGGCCGTCGCGGCCGCCCGTGGCGACGGCGGTGGTGCGGTACAGGGTGTTGATGGACATGGGGATCAGCTCCGGGAGATCATAAATGTCGTGCGCGATCTAATCGCGTGACGTGATTTAGTGCGCCAGACAGGAGGCGTCAAGCTTGCGATTTTATCGCGTGCGATTATTATCTGCCTGTGAGCTCAGCCGCCCCCTCCCCCGCCGCCATGGCCGTCGATGACATGCTTTGTTTCGCCGCCTATTCGGCGAACTTGGCGTTCAACCGGTTCTACAAGCCTCTGCTGGACCGGATGGGCCTGACCTATCCGCAGTTCCTGGCCATGGCCCTGCTCTGGCGTGAGGACGAACAGACGGTCGGCCGGCTGGGCGAGCAGCTGTTTCTGGAATCCAACACCCTGACCCCGCTGATCAAACGACTGGAGGCGGCCGGGCTGGTGAAGCGCGCCCGCGACAAGGCGGATGAGCGGGTGGTGCGCGTCAGCCTGACCGACGCAGGACGGGCGTTGGCTGTCGAGGCCGCCTGCCTGCCGCAATCGGTATTGGACGCCACCGAGATGACGCCCGAAGCCCTGACCGACCTGCGCCAAGGCCTGGGGGCGCTGCGCGACAAGCTGCGGGCCGCCCAGCCGCCGGCCGAGGGCTAGGCCAGGTCTTCGATCTCGTCTTCGGTCAGTTCGCCGGGGACGATGGTGACGGGCAGTTTGCGGCCGCCGATCTGCGCGCCCTGTTTGATGATGGCCGAGACCAGCGGGCCGGGGCCGCGCGAGCTGGTTCCGGCGGCCAGGACCAGGATCTTGATCTCAGGGTCGGCGGCGACGACCTTCTTGATCGCGGCCTGGGCGTCGCCCTTTTCAATTAGGAAGACCGGCGCGGCGCCGGAGCGGGTCTGCGCCTCCTCGCCCAGGCGGTTGAGCAGGATTTCCGCCTCCTGGCGCTGCTGGCGTTCGATTTCCTCGCGCACGCCCGACCAGTGGGCGTCGCTGTCGGTCGGCAGGACGCGCAGCATGACCACGCGCCCGCCCGTCGATTTCGCCCGGCGCGAGGCGAACCGCAGGGCGGCCTCGAACTCCGGACTGTCGTCGACGACGACGAGGAACTTTCTCGGCATTGCGGCCTCCCCAGCCTGATCATCGGCTGAAGAGGCCGTGCGACGACGGCTTCGTCAAGCGAAGACCCGCTGCTCAGCCATTCACGGCCGCCGTCGCCAGATCGCGGATCGTCGCGTTGGCGATCGTCAGTTTGGCGAAGGTCCAGCCCGAGCCGGACTGTTCGATCTCGTCCACCGAGGCGCGCACGCCCTCGACCGTCGCCTGTTTGGAGCCGATCCAGGCGTCCACGGCGGCCTCAGCCGCGTCCTCGCTGACGCCAACCGACGGATCGGAGGCGCGGGCGACGGCGCGGGTCAGGGCCGCCTGCTCGTTCATCAGGTCCTCGATCAGACGACGGACGGCGAGACGATCGAAATGATCCGCAGACGGAATGGAACCGGCGGCGGCGCGCAGACGGTCGAAGTCGAAGGCGGCGCCGACCTGGTGATACAGGCGCGCCATGGCTGCGACCGGCCAGTTCGCCTCCTGCGCCAGGTCCCCGATGTCGGAGGCGGCGACGAGGGGGCGCATGATGGCGATGCTGCGGGTCAGATCCTCAGGCGCGCCGTGGTCGGCGAAGCGTTTGACGCGCGCATCCAGACGCCCTTGTTCGAAGCGCGACAGGACCGGCGCGCCCTCGGCCTGCAAGGCGTCGGCGATCGGACGATAGCGGTCGATCAGGGCCTGAACCGACAGACCGCCCTTGGCGCGGCGGGCCAGCCAGAAGGTCTGACGACGCAGGACGACGGCGATCTCCTGATAGAGGGCGATCTGCGCCTCGGCCGAAATCTTGAGGTCCAGGGCCGAAACGGCGTCCCAGGCTTCGTCCAGGCGGAAGACGCGGCGCGCGGCCTCGAAGGCGATGATCAGCGCGGTGGTGTCGCATTCCGCCGAACCGCGCAGGCGGTCGGGGAAGGTCGGGCCGCACATGTTGACGACTTCGTTGGCCATGACGGTGGCGATGATCTCGCGCCGCAGACGGTGGCTCTTCATCTCCGGCTCGAACCGGGCCAGAGCCTCGGGGAAGTAGCGGACCAGGATCTGTTCGAAGAAGGGATCCTCGGGCGCCTGCGAGGCGACGATGTCGTCCGACAGCTCCAGCTTGGCGTAGGCCATCAGGACGGCCAGCTCGGGCCGGGCCAGCGGGATGCCCGCCGTCATCAGCTCCTTGACGCGGGCGTCGTTGGGCAGGCCCTCGACCTTGCGATCCAGCTTTCCACGCGCCGACAGGCTCTGCATGAACCGCTGCTGGGCGTCCAGGGCGCCGACGCCTTCGGCCTGTTGCAGGGTCAGGGCCAGGGTCTGGTCGTAGTTGTGGGCCAGCACCTTGAGGCCCACCTCGTCGGTCATGGAGGCCAGAAGCGGCGTGCGCTCCTCGGCCGGCAGGACGCCGTTGGTCACGGCTGAGCCGACCAGGATCTTGATGTTGACCTCGTGGTCGGAGGTGTCGACCCCGGCGGAGTTGTCGATGGCGTCGGTGTTGATCCGGCCGCCGGCCTGACCGAAGGCGATGCGCCCGGCCTGGGTGAAGCCGAGGTTTGCGCCCTCGCCCACCACCTTGACCCGCAGTTCGTCGGCGTTGATGCGCAGGGCGTCGGTGCCCTTGTCCCCGACCTGGGCGTCGGTTTCGGCCGCCGATTTCACATAGGTGCCGATGCCGCCCAGATAGAGCAGTTCGACCGGCGCCTTCAGGATGACGCGGATCAGGCTGACGGGGTCCAGCTCGTCCTCGGCGATGTCCAGGGCCGCCTTGATCTGCGGCGTCAGCTGGATCGACTTGGCCGAGCGCGAGAAGACGCCGCCGCCCTCCGAGATCAGCGCCTTGTCGTAGTCCTGCCAGGACGAGCGCGGCAGGTCGAACAGACGCTTGCGTTCGGTCCAGCTGGCCACATGATCCGGGTTCGGATCAATGAAGATGTCGCGGTGATCGAAGGCGGCGACCAGGCGCGTCGCCTTGGACAGAAGGACGCCGTTGCCGAAGACGTCGCCGGACATGTCGCCGACGCCGACCATGGTGAAGGGCTGGGTCTGGATGTCCTTGCCCATTTCGCGGAAGTGGCGCTTGACCGCCTCCCACGCGCCGCGCGCAGTGATGCCCATGGCCTTGTGGTCATAGCCGATGGAGCCGCCGGAGGCGAAGGCGTCGCCCAGCCAGAAGCCGTAGGCGGCCGAGACGCCGTTGGCGATGTCGGAGAAGGTCGCCGTGCCCTTGTCGGCGGCGACGACCAGATAGGGGTCGTCGCCTTCCCAGGCGATGACATTGGCCGGATGGGTCACCGAACCGTCGGCGGCGATGTTGTCGGTGATGTCCAGAAGGCCAGACAGGAAGGTGCGATAGGCGCGGATGGCCTCGCCCTGAATGGCCTCGCGGTCCGTCGTGCGGGGCAGTTGCTTGGGATAGAAGCCGCCCTTGGAGCCGACCGGCACGATGACCGCGTTCTTGACCTGCTGCGCCTTGACCAGGCCCAAGACCTCGGTGCGGAAGTCGTCGCGACGGTCCGACCAGCGCAGACCACCGCGCGCGACGGGACCAAAGCGCAGGTGCACGCCCTCGACGTGCGGCGCCCAGACGAAGATTTCGCGATAGGGTTTGGGCAGGGGCAGGTCGTCCAGCTCGCGCGAGGCGATCTTGATCGAGATGTGCGGCTTGGGCTGACCGTCGGCGTCCAGCTGGAAATAGTTGGTGCGCTTGATCGCGCCGATCAGGGCGGCGATGCGGCGCAGGGCCCGGTCGTGATCCAGGCTCTTCACGTCCTGCAGCAGAGTGACGATCTTGGCGTCCAGCTCGGCGACGGCCGGCGCGCGGTCGTCAGCCGAGCCCCCTTCGGGCGCGAACTTGGCCTTGAACAGCGACAGCAAAGCGCGCGCCACGTCGGGATATTCGCGTAGGGCCTCTTCCTGCACCGTTTGGGAGGGGTCGAGACCCGTCTGCTGACGATAGTGGGCCAGGGTGCGGATCAGAGCGGCGTCGCGCCATTCCACGCCCAGTTCGATCACCAGACGGTTGAAGCCGTCGCTTTCGTTGCGGCCGGTCCAGACAGCGGCGAAGGCGTCCTCGAACGGGCCCTTCACATCGTCGAAGACCAGCGCCTCGCCACGCGGATCCTCCATCAGGAACTCGTGGACGTGGATCTCCTCCTCGCCCATCGGACGGATCGGATAGCCGTATTCCTCCAGCGTCTTCAGGCCCATGTCGGCCAGGATCGGCAGGACGTCGGACAGGGGAACGGCGGGGCCGCGACGGTAAAGCTTGAAGCGGAACTGCAGACGGCTGTCGTCCGGCGTGCGGAAGGCGCGCACGGCGACGGCCTTGCCCTCGCCGGGCAGACCGGTCTCATTCAGCCGGTTTACATATTGTAGGTCGGTCGCGGCCTCATCGGCGTCATAGCGATCGCGATAGGCGGCGCCGAAGGCGCGGGCCCATTGGGCGCTCAGCGGCCCGACGGCGACTTCCTCGACGCCCGAGCGACGCAGAGCGCCTTCGAAACGATCGACCCAGCCGCGACCGGCCTCGGCGACGTCGGCCTCCAGCTGGGCGGCATCCGGGATCGGGTGGGCGCCGGGCTCCACGCCGATGATGTAGTGGATGCGCACCAGGGGCGCGTCCGACAGCTGCGGATACCAAGCCGAGATGCGGCCGCCCCAGGCGCGGGCGACGATCTGGCCGATGCGTTCGCGCACGGCGGAATCGAACTTCTCGCGCGGGATGAAGCACAGGACCGAGACGAACCGGTCGAACGGATCCTGGCGCGAGAACAGGCGGATGCGCGGCCGGTCGTAGAGGTGAAGGATGCCCAGGGCGATGGACAGCAGCTCGTCCTCGCTGACCTGGAACAGCTCGTCGCGCGGATAATTCTCAAGGATATTCTTGAGGCGTTTTTCGTTGTGGCTGCCGGGCGCCTTGTCGGCGCGAGCCAGGGCGTTGGCCACCTTGCGACGCAGCAGCGGCACCTCGGTCGCCAGATGATCGTAGGCTTCCGACGTGAACAGGCCGACAAAACGGGTCTCGCCGGTCGCCTTGCCGTCCGGGCTGTAACGCTTGACCCCGACATAATCCATGTAGGCGCGACGGTGGACGCGCGAGCGGGCGTTGGCCTTGGCCACCGTCACCGGTTCGCTGAGATCCAGCTGGCGGCGCATCTGGCGCGTCAGGACGGCGGGTTCCGACGCGCGACGCAGCACGGTGCGCTCGGGATCGGCCAGGATCCCCAGGCCGTCGGTGGACAGGCCCAGCGGCGCCTCGGCCTCATAGTCGCCGTCGGCGTTCAGCGGATAGTCGTAGTCGCGCGCGCCCAGGAAGACGAAATGGTCGCTCTTCAGCCATTTCAGGAAGGCGATGTTCTCGGCCAGCACGGCGGGATCGACCGGGGGCGGGGTCTCTTCCAGACGCTGCACGGCCTGGCGCATCAGAGACGTCATGGCGTCGTGATCGGCGACGGCGGCGTGGACGTCCGACAGGCTCTGGGCCAGGCCTTCGCCCAGGGCGTCGCGGCGCTCCTGCGGCACGCTGTCGATGACCAGCATAATGATCGACAGGCGCCGGCCGTCCAGCTCGACCACCGGGTGGAACAGGGCGCGCACGGACACGCCGGCCTCGGCCAGGGCGCCCATGACGCTGTCGACCAGGAACGGGGCGTCGTACTGGACGATGCGCACCAGATCGTAGTCCAGCACCTTGTCCGACGCGCCGTGCAGCGGGCCGACGGTGATGGTGGGGGCGGCCGCGTCGGTCGGATAGGCCTTAGCGGCGGCCCAGGAGGCGGCAAGCAGGGCGGCCAGATCCTCGCCGCTCAGCTCAGGCGTCTCATCGGCGGAATAGTCTTCGTGCGCCTGGGTCAGATAGGTCTGTTCGACTGCGCCGGGCCCGGTCCCCACGATCTTGGCGAAGGCCGCCTCCAGCGCGGCCTTGGTGATCGGCTGAACGGGTTGGCGCAGATCGTGGGCGGTCATGGACGAGCAGTCTCGAACGACGCGGCAGGGCCGCAAGGGATGCGGCGCGACGAGGCGCCACCCCCGCTGACTAGGCCAGGTCCGGTCGCTCGGGAAGCCCCTGGCGACCGTTCATTGTAATGATCAGTGATCAGGTTGGAATTATTGTGCAGCGCCACAAAGCAGAAAGCCGCCGGACTGGGGGAGTCCGGCGGCCTGCGCGAGCGGCGCCTGGAGGGGAGGGGAGGGCGCCGGCTTCGCTTCGCTGCGGTTCGGAGGGGGAGTGTCCCGCAGCGTCGAAATCGGAAATGGGAAGCCCCCTGCGCCGTTCAAGAGTGGATCGGCCGGAATCTTTCGCGACATTTTGGCGCCTCTGAGCGGCGATGACGACGTCGGCGAATGCGGGCGACAACGGATTCCGATGCTATGCGTTAGGATGGGTCAACGGTGAAGCTGGAGCACCCGATTACATGCGTCGCTTTTTGATGGGTTCAATCGTGGCGGCCGTGGTCGGCCTGCTGCTCGCCGGCGCCGGATACTGGGCCTATTGGAACTTCTATTCGCGGTTCCAGCCGGTCACGATCAGCCGCAATCAGGCCGAGGTGCAACAACTGCTGGACGAGGCATCCTGGGTGTCGGACGGCAGCGGGGGACAGGCCCTGTATATCGTCACCTATCGCGACAGCGCTTCAGCCCTGCGTTACGCGCGCGACGAAGCGCCCAAGCTGAAGGCGGCGGGGATCGAGACGCGCTACATCCTGTTCGCCCGCCCCGATCTGGAAGGCGCGGCGCAATCGACGGCGGCGGAGCGGGCGACGGTCGCGGAGCTGTGGCTGACGCGGGATTGGCCGCTGTATCAACGCTGGATGGCGACGCCGGCGAACAGCTGGACCGCCGCCGGCGTGCCGCAGGCGGACGGCAATCTGGCGCGCACCGCCGTGGTCGAGGCCGGACGTCGCTTCAACGAGCGGCTGAGCCAGCTGCTCAAGGAGTCCGGCGTCGACATCAGCTATCCGCTGATCCTGTGGCGTGACAAGCAGGGCTTCCTGAAGGCCTGCGGCTGCTCGGACCGGCAGGCCTGGGCCTTCATCCGCGACGATGTCGGCGCGCCCGACCGGTTGGGCCAGTCCGATGCGGGACCGATCGCGCCCGATGAAGCGGCGCCGGCGCAGGACGCCCGCCCTTCGGCCATGCCCTATCCAGATTTGCCGGCGATCCCTCCGGTGGATGCGCCGGCGGGCGGGACCACGCCGACGCCGCCCTCGCCTCAAGCCCGCCCGGCGACCCCGCCCGCATCGAACCGTCCGACGCCGCCGCCGCGCACGGCCCCGGCGCCCAGCAAGCAGGACGACACGACCTTCTACTGATCAGAGGGATCGGCAGGCCGCGATCAGGCGATCGACGTCCTCGGCGTCCTGATACAGACCGAAGCCGAAGCGGATGACGTCCTCGCGCACGTCGGTGACGATGTTCGCCGCCCGCAGACCCGCGCACCAGGCCTGGGCGTCGGGATGACGCAAGGCGAGGAAACGGGCGCGCGGCGCATCGCCCTCGACCGGATTGAGGATTTCGGCCTGAGACAACAGCCCCGCCTGTCCAGCCTGAACGGCCTGCTGGAACGTGGTCGCCAGATCGCGCGCATGGGCGGCGACGGCGGCGGTGTCGATCCCCTGCTGATCCAGCATTCGGCGCACGGCGTTGAAGCGATACAGCGGCGTGCAGTCGAAGGTGGCGCCCCAGAAACGACCGCCGTCGCTGCGATACTGAACGCCGCCGGGCGGACCCGACAGGTCGCCGAACTCCGCGAACCAGCCGGTGACGACAGGACGCGGGCAGAAGCCGGGCGGGGCGTGCAGGAAGCAGACGCCCTCGCCTGACATGGCGTATTTGTAGCCGCCGGAGACATAGAAGACCCGGTCGGCCACCGCCGACAGGTCGGTCGGGGTCGCCATGAAGCCGTGATAGCCGTCGATCAGCACCCAAGGCCCTTCGGGTCTCGCCAGGGGGGCAAGCTCCTCGATCCGGTCGAACAGGCCCCCGGTGCGGAAGAAGACCTGGCTGACCACGATCCAGTCGTAACCGCCCCTTGACGCCTCGGCGATGAAGCGGTCGGCGAAGGTGTCGAAGGGCGCCAGCGGAATGCGCGTGACCACCGCCGCCCCGACCTCTTCCCACCGTTCGGCCTGACGACGGAAGGAGTGGAATTCGCCGTCGGTCGCCAGAACGCGGACCGGCCTGGTTTCCACGCCCGAAAACAGGCGCAGCAGGAAGTCGTGGGTGTTGGACGAAAAGACGATGCTGTCGGGCGAGGGCAGTCCCAGCTCGGCCGCGACATGGGCCTGGGCCTCGGGAATCACCTGGCGGAAGACGAGGTCCCACTTGTGATCGGCATGAAGATTGGCGTCGAGCCAGGTCTGTTGCTGCGCCTCGAAACTGGCGTCGGGCCACAGGTGATGGCTATGCGCGGCGAAATGCAGCCGACCGGGCGCCGCCGACAGGGCGCGGGAGAAGAGGGACTTGTAGGTCATCCCTCTTCTTTAGGACATCTCACTCAGCGCTCAAGCAGCGAGCCGAAGCGCGGCGAGCGAGAGCGCCGCGCGGTGGCTCGCCTCTTAAACGAGAGCCCCGTGGCAGTGTTTAAACTTGCGGCCCGAGCCGCAGGGGCAGGGGGAGTTGCGGCCGGTCATTTCCCAGCCGGGCGGCAGAGCCTCGACAGGCAGTTTGGAGCGGTCGTCGCCGATCAGCGTGCCTTCAGGGTTCTGAGCCGACGGATTGGCCATCTCGTTCTCGCCGGTGCCGGGGTTCAGGTGGATTTCCTGGAACTCGGGCAGTTCGGGTGGCGCCTGGAAGCGGAACTCGACCGTCATCAGCCAGCGGGTCACGTTGTGGCGCAGGTCGTAGAGCAGGTTCTCGAACAGCGAGAAGGCTTCGGTCTTGTATTCGTTCAGCGGGTCGCGCTGGCCATAGCCGCGAAGGCCGATGACGCCGCGCAGGTGGTCCAGGTGGACCAGGTGCTCGCGCCACTGCATGTCGATCATCTGCAGCATGAACTGCTTTTCCAGACCGCGCGTCTGTTCGGCCCCGATCATCTCCAGACGTTCGGCGGCGCGCGCATCGGCGGCGGCCAGCAGCCGCTCCTCGATCTCCTCGTTCGACACGCCTTCCTCGGCGGCCCAGTCGTGCAGCGGCAGCTCAAGGCCCAGGGTCGAGCGGACCTTTTCGTCCAGGCCGTCGATGTCCCACTGCTCGGCATAGGCCTTGGGCGGCATGTAGCGTTCGACCAGGTCGGACACGACGTCGCGACGGAAGTCGCCGACCAGTTCGGACAGATCCTCGGAGTCCATGAACTCCTGGCGCTGCTCGAACACGGCCTTGCGCTGATCGTTCACGACGTCGTCGTATTTCAGCAGATTCTTGCGGATGTCGTAGTTGCGGGTCTCGACGCGCTTCTGGGCGGTCTCGATGGCGCGGTTCAGCCAGGGGTGGGTGATCGCCTCGCCCTCCGCCACGCCAAAGGTCTTCATGATCGAGTCGAGGCGGTCGCCGGCGAAGATGCGCAGCAGGTCGTCCTCGCAGGACAGGTAGAACTTCGACGTGCCGGGGTCGCCCTGACGGCCGGTGCGGCCGCGCAGCTGGTTGTCGATGCGGCGGCTCTCGTGGCGCTCGGTGCCCAGAACGAACAGGCCGCCGGCGGCCAGAGCCTTTTCCTTCTGGACGGCGATCTCGGCCTTGAACTCGGCTTCCTTGCCCGCTTCCATTTCCGGCGTGACCTCGACGGCCAGATTGCGCTGTTCCAGCAGCCACTTCTGCATCTTCATCTCGAGGTTGCCCCCGAGTTGAATGTCGGTGCCGCGGCCAGCCATGTTGGTGGCGATGGTCACCGCGCCCGGCAGGCCGGCGTCGGCGACGATATAGGCTTCCTGCTCGTGCTGGCGCGCGTTCAGGACACTGTGCGGAATGCCGCGCAGCTTGGTCTCGTAGGTGATGTTATAGGCGGCGTCGCCGATCTTCTCGGCTTCCTTGGCCTTGCCCGCATATTCCGGCTTCAGCGTGCGCGAGGTCTCGACCTTGTACTCGAAGCGGTTCAGCAGGTCCGACAGCTGTTCCGAACGCTCGATCGACACGGTGCCGACCAGGATCGGCTGACCGGCGAGGTGGCATTCGGCGATCTGGCGCGCGATGGCCTGATTTTTCTCGGCGTGGGTCCGATAGACCTCGTCGTCATAGTCCTTGCGCTGGATCGGCCGGTTGGTCGGCACCTCCAGCACGTCCATCTTGTAGATGTCGCCGAATTCCTGCGCCTCGGTCGCGGCCGTGCCGGTCATGCCCGACAGCTTTTCATACAGGCGGAAGTAGTTCTGGATCGTCACCGAGGCCAGGGTCTGGTTCTCGGGCTGGATCTTGACGTCTTCCTTGGCCTCGATGGCCTGGTGCAGACCTTCGGACAGGCGACGGCCGGTCATCATACGGCCGGTGAACTCGTCGATCAGTACGATCTCGCCGCCCTTGATGATATAGTCCTTGTCGCGCTGATACAGGGTGTTGGCGCGCAGGGCCTGGTTGGCGTGGTGAACCAGGCTGATGTTGGCGGCGTCGTACAGGCCGGTGGTGTCGGCGGCGAAGTGACCGCCGGCCTCCAGGGCTTCTTCCATCCGCTCGGAGCCCAGCTCGGTCAGCAGGACCTGCTTCTGCTTCTCGTCGAGCTCGAAGGTGTCCTTGTCCTTGATCAGGTCTTTGATCAGGCCGTCGAGGATCTTGTAGAGATCCGAACGGTCCTCGGTCGGGCCCGAGATGATCAGAGGCGTGCGCGCCTCGTCGATCAGGATGGAATCGACCTCATCGACGATGGCGAAGTTGTGCGGACGCTGCACCATCTCGCGCCGGTCATAGACCAGGTTGTCGCGCAGATAGTCGAAGCCGAACTCGTTGTTGGTGCCGTAGGTGACGTCGGCGTTATAGGCCTGCTGGCGCTGGCCCTGGCTGAGGCCGTTGACGATGACGCCGACCTCAAGACCCAGGAAGCGATAGACCTTGCCCATCGTCTCGGCGTCGCGGCGGGCCAGGTAGTCGTTGACGGTGATGACGTGCACGCCCTTGCCGGGCAGGGCGTTCAGATAGACCGGCGCCACGGCGACCAGGGTCTTGCCTTCACCGGTCCGCATTTCGGCGATGCCGCCTTCATGCAGGATCATGCCGCCGGCCAGCTGAACGTCGTACTGACGCTGGCCCAGCACGCGCTTGGAGGCTTCGCGCACGACCGCGAAGGCTTCGGGCAGGATCTTGTCCAGGGTCTCGCCGTTCGCCAGCCGATCGCGGAAGGCGTCGGTCATCATCCGCAGTTCGTCATCGGACAGGGCGGCGAACTTGGGCTCCAGCGCATTGATGCGCTGGGCGTGGTCCTGGAAGGCCTTGACCTTGCGGTCGTTGGAAGAGCCGAAAAGTTTCTTGGCGAAGCCGAGCATATTGGATCCGGTAAGCGGTCGAGCGTCTGCGAGCTGAGCGGCTCTGAAATCCCGTGAGGGGCGGCGATACGGACGCCGTGAGAGAGGCCCTGACCGACCGCAGCCCCGGAGCGCCGCATCAGGCGCGCGCGAAGGGCCGCGCAGACGATCAAAACCCCTCGACTTGGGCGCAGGCGGGACTTAAGCACCGGCCTAACCCCTGTCAACGCGAGGGGCTTTCGGCCGCCTTCGACGGAGCGCCCCCTTGACCCCATTCCGGCGATCTTCACGTATCCTGACGGCGGCCTTGCTGACGGCGGCGCTTTCGATCGCCGCCTGTTCGCGTGGCGGCGACAACCGTCCACCCGAACAGGGCGACAAGGCCGTGGCGACGGTGCAGGACGAAACCATCTGGGCCTCGGACGTGAAGCGCGAGGCGGTGGCCCAAGGTTTGATCGGCGAGGACGAGGCGCTGGATACGACGTCGGATCTCTTCCGCCGGGTGCTGGACGAGGTCATCGACCAAAAGCTGCTAGCCGGAGAGGCGCAGCGGCGGCGGCTGGACTCTTCACCTCTGGCGCAGCGGCGTCTGGAAGCGACGCGCGAACGCATCCTGGGCGACATGCTGGTCGAGAGCGTGGTCAACAAGGCCGTCTCGGACCAGGCGGTGCAGACCCTTTATAATGAGCAGTTGCGGCTGGCGAAGACCTCGGAAGAGATCCGCGTACGGTTGATCCTGTCGCGCACCAAGCCCGAGGCGGACGCCGTGATCGGCATTCTGGGCCAGGGCGCCGGCTTCGAGGCGGTGGCGGCGGAGCGGTCGATCGACGAGGCGACGCGGTTTTCCGGCGGTGATCTGGGCTACTCGACGCTGGACGTGATGCCCCAAGCCTATGCCGACGCCCTGCGCGACAAGCCGGCCGGTGCGACCGTCGGGCCCTTCCAGACCGAGGGCGGCTGGGCCGTTCTGAGGGTTGAGGACCGGCGCAAGGAAAACCCGCCGACGCTGGAACAGGCCCGACCGCAGATCGTGCGCTATCTGACCTATGAGGGCGTGCGACAGTTGCTGGAACAATTGCGTGGCAAGGCCAAGGTCGATGTCCGCCTGCCCGCGCAGACGCCGCCCGCATCGCCTGCTCCTTCCGCTCCTCCGGGCGCCTGACATGACCAAGCCTCCCTCCACGACCGGCCAGAAGATCGAGCATGCGTTCGAAAAAGCGCTGGACCCGTTCGCCACGGCGCTGAAGCGCGCCACCCGCACGCCGGGATCGGATGCGGCCCCGGCCGCCGCGCCTGCGCCGGCCGCCGCCGGCAAGCCGGGTCTGGCCATCTCGCCCTTAGCCGTGCCGTTCCCGACCATTCCGCCGATCGGCGGGGTCGAGATCGCGACCGCCCGCGCCGGCTTCTACAAGCACGAGCGCGACGACCTGGTGGTGTTCCGGTTCGCGCGCGGGACCAGCTGCGCCGGGGTCTTCACCCGCCACAAGATCGGCTCGGCGCCCGTGGACTGGTGCAAGAAGCATCTGGCCGGGGCCGAGGGCGGCAAGGATGTGCGCGCCCTGGTGATCAACGCCGGATGCGCCAACGCCTTCACCGGCAAGGCCGGCGCGGACGCGGCGCGGCGCACGGCCTCGGAGGTCGCCAAACGGTTCGGCTGTCGCCAACGCGACGTCATGCTGGCCTCGACCGGCGTGATCGGCGTGGTGCTGGACGACAAGAAGATCGTCGCCAAACTGCCCGAGATCGAGACCGGACTGGAGGCGGACGCCTGGGCCCGGGCCGGTCGCGGCATCATGACCACCGACACCTTCCCCAAGGGCTCCTACGCCGAGGCCGAGATCGAGGGCTACAAGGTCCGGATCGCCGGCATCGCCAAGGGATCGGGCATGATCGCGCCGGACATGGCGACCATGCTGGCCTTCATCGTCACCGATGCGGACATCCATCCGAACGTGCTGCAGGCGCTGCTGGGTCTGCATGTGCGCACCACCTTCAACAGCGTGACGGTGGACGGCGATACCTCGACCAACGACACGGCCCTGCTGTTCGCCACCGGAACCTCGGGCGCGCCGCGCATCGGGCGGGTCGGCGATCGCCGCCTGAAGAGCTTCTCGGCCGCCCTGGACAAGGTCATGCTGGACCTAGCGCACCAGTTGGTGCGCGACGGCGAAGGCGCGACCAAGTTCGTCAAGGTGACGGTGGACGGCGCCGCCTCGCCCGCCTCGGCCCGCAAGCTGGCCAAGTCCATCGCCGACAGTCCGCTGGTCAAGACCGCCATCGCCGGTCAGGACGCCAACTGGGGCCGGGTCGTCATGGCGGTGGGCAAGACCGAGGAACCGGTCGATCGCGACCGCTTGGCCATCAAGTTCGGCCCTCATCAGGCCGCCGTCGATGGCGCCCCGTCCCCGACCTACGACGAGGCCAAGATGACCGCCTATATGAAGAACCCCGAGATCGACATCACCGTGGATGTAGGTTCGGGCCGGGCGTCGGCGACCGTGTGGACCTGCGATCTGACGAAGGGCTACATCGAGATCAACGGCGACTATCGCTCGTGACCGCTGCGTCGCTTCCCACTGTCCTGGTCGTCGCCGTCGCCCTGATCGACGTGGACGGGCGGGTGCTGATCGCCAAGCGTCCCGAGGGCAAGAAACTGGCGGGGCTGTGGGAGTTTCCGGGCGGCAAGGTCGAGCCTGGAGAGCGGCCTGAACAGGCCCTGATCCGCGAGCTGAAGGAAGAGCTGGGCATCGACGTCAGTGAAAACTGTCTGTCGCCATTCGTTTTCGCCAGTCACGCTTACGATTCGTTTCACCTGTTGATGCCATTGTATCTGTGCCGACGGTGGGACGGCGTGGTCACGGCGCGTGAACACGACGGCCTGGCCTGGGTGAAGCCGAGCAAGCTTTCGGACTATCCCATGCCGCCGGCGGACGAACCTCTGGTCGCCTGGTTGCGCGACCTGCTCTGACCACCGCCGACCAGGGAGGCCGGCCATGCGACGTCTTATCGGCCGGTTCCTGCGCAATGAGAGCGGGGCCACAGCCATTGAATACGGGCTGCTCTGCGCCCTGATCTTCCTGGCGATCGTGACCTCGATCAGCGCCTTGGCGAACAGCCAGAATGGCGGCCTGGCCGCCACGGTGAACAAGCTGAGCGCCGCCATACAGGCCGCGATCAGCTAGTCCGGCTCTTCGCCCGTCATTTCCTTGACGCCCAGCGCATCGGCCAGCCGCGTCTTGGCCGAGCCGCGCGGCAGGGGCTTTTGCTGGCTGTCGTGGGGTTTCCAGCCGGCCAGATGGATGATCTCGAACGTCGCCGGGATGCGGCCGTCGTCGAGACCGTAGCGCTCGGCATAGAGGGCGGCGGCGCGCGCCACGAAGCGGCGGCTTAAGGGTCGAACGGGCCCGTACAGCACATTGGTCTCGCCCATGGCGCGCAGGTCGCGGATCAGGGCGAACAGGTCGGCGTAGCGGACAGTGAAGCGGTCCACGTCCGATACCGGCAGGGCGAACCCGGCGCGCTGCAAGAGGGCCGCCCCGTCATAGCCGTCAGCGAAGGGCGAAACCCGCGCCTGGGCGCCGCCGCGCTCTTCCAGTTCGACCTCGGTCAGGACGGCGCGAAGCTCTTTCAGCGTGCCCGCGCCGAACAGCGTGCCGATGAACAGGCCGTCCGGTTTCAACGCGCGCCGGATCTGGGCCAGGGCGCCGGGCAGGTCGTTGGCCCAGTGAAGGGTCAAAAGGGAAACGATCAGATCGGTCGAGGCGTCGGCCAGCGGCAGCGCCTCCGCACCCGGCGCTGCGCGCTGGGCCAGGGAGACGGGCGTCTGGATGGGACCGACGCGTTCAGCGGCGTCGCTGGACCGGACCGCCGCATCGAACACGCCTGGATGGGCGGACAGATCGACCACAACGGGAAAATCGCGCAGTATGGCTTCCAGGCTCTCGGCGGCGTTGGCGGCGGCGCGGGCGTGCAGGAAGTCGGCTTGGGGGAACCGGGCGGCGGACCGCACAAGCCGCGCTTGGCGTCGAATGGCGTCGAAGATGCGCGGGGGGCCGTCGGAGGGGGATTGGGGGGCGGTCATGGACGCACAGGATGGGGGCTGGCGACGCGCCTGGGAAGGGGCGGGCCGTCACTTGCGAGGAGCGGGGCGGGGACTGGCCGATCTGATCCTGCCGCCGATGGCGCACGACAGCCGTGAGGCGACGGCTGCGGCCGGCCTGACGCCCGACGCCTGGAGCCGGATCAAATTTCTGGAGGCGCCGGTCTGCGACGGCTGCGGAGCGGCCTTCGACTTTGACGGCGGCGCCTTCGCCCAGGATCGCTGCGCCGCCTGTATCGCCAAGCCCTATGCGTTTGAGCGGGCGCGGGCGGCCTGCCTGTATGATGAGGCGTCGCGCGGTCTGATCCTGAGGTTCAAGCACGGGGACCAGCAGCAGTTCGCTCCGCTGTTCGCGCGCTGGATCGAACGCGCCGCCGCCGATCTGGTCGAAGACGCGGACGTGATCCTGCCCGTGCCGCTGCATCGTTTTCGCTTGTTGTCGCGACGGTTCAATCAGGCGGCCGAAATCGCCCGGCCGCTGGCCCGGCACGCCGGCCGCGACTATTTGCCCGACGCCCTAGTCCGCACGACCCACACGACCAGCCAGGGCGGCAAGAGCCAGCGCGGGCGGCGGCTGAACGTCAAGAAGGCCTTTGCCGTGACCGAGGCGGGCCGGCGTCGGATCCGGGGACGACGCATCCTTCTGATCGACGATGTGTTGACCACGGGCGCGACCGGAGAGGCCTGCGCGCGCGCCCTGATCGACGCCGGAGCGCGCGCCGTGGATCTCGCCGTCATCGCGCGGGTGCGAAACGCCCGTGAACTTATTATGTAGGCCCTATCGCTCGTCGCGCGGCGGCTCGCTGCTTTAGGGCGCCCTCACTTCTGGAGATCTGATTTTGGCCGACGTCGTCATCTACACCAAGCCTGGCTGCCCCTACTGCTTCAGCGCCATGTCGCTGCTGAAGAAGAAGGGCGTGGACTATACCGAGATCGTCGCCTCCAACGATCCCGACAAGAAGGCCGAGATGGTCGAGAAGTCGGGCGGCCGCATGACCTTCCCGCAGATCTTCATCGGCGGCCAGCACGTCGGCGGCTCCGACGACATCCACGCGCTGGATCGCGACGGCAAGCTGGACGGACTTCTGGACGCCTGATCCATGAGCAGCGGGCTCGACATCGCCCTGATCCAGACGCGCACGCCGGCGACGGCGCGAGAGGCGCTGGCCCATATCGAGCCCCTGATCCGCGAGGCGGCGTCGGGCGGAGCGAAGTTCATCTTGACGCCCGAGGGGACCAATGTCCTGGAGCAGCGCCGGGCCCGGCGCGATGTGGCGATTACGACCGAGGACGAGGACGTCGCCGTTCTGGGTCTGCGTCGTCTGGCGGCGGAACTGGGCGTCTGGCTTCTGATCGGTTCGGCAATCGTCCGGTCTGGCCAGGCGGGAGATGGCCGCGCCGCCAATCGGTCGCTGCTGATCGATGCGTCGGGCGGGATCGTGGCCCGATACGACAAGCTGCATGTCTTCGATGTGAACCTGCCCAATGGCGAGACCTATCGCGAAAGCGCGACGGTGAGGCCCGGCGACGGGGCGTCGGTAGCGGACACGCCCTGGGGCCGGCTGGGCCTGACCATCTGCTACGACATCCGCTTTCCCCACCTGCATCGCCAGCTGGCCAAGGCCGGGGCGTCGATGATCGCTGTCCCGGCCGCCTTCACCGCCCCGACAGGCGAGGCGCATTGGGAAACCCTGCTACGCGCCCGCGCCATCGAGACGGGGGCCTTCGTCCTGGCCCCAGCGCAGGGCGGACTGCACGAGGACGGTCGCCGCACCTGGGGGCGATCCACCGTCGTCGGCCCGTGGGGTGAGATCATCGCCAAGGCGGATCACGACGAGCCTTGCATCGTGCGTGCGAAACTGGACATGGAGGCCGTGGCCAGGGCGCGCGCCGCCGTGCCCAGCCTGACCCACGATCGCGATTTCCTGCCCGCCACCTGACCCCCCATGATCCGCTACGCCCTGAAATGCGACCAGGCCCACGCCTTCGAAGCCTGGTTCGGCTCCTCGACCGACTATGACGATCAGGCGGCGCGGGGGCTGGTGGAATGCCCGTTCTGCGGTTCGCACGCGGTCGAAAAGGCGATCATGGCTCCGGCGGTCAGCGGCGCCCGCAAGGCCGATCCCGCCTCTGACGTCGCCGCCAAGATGCAGACGATGATGATGGCCGCCGCTCGCGAGGTCCGCGCCCATGTCGAGGCCAACTTCGACTATGTCGGCGATGCGTTCGCCCGCGAGGCGCGCGACATTCACGAGGGCCGGTCCGAGAAGCGCGAAATCTATGGCGAGGCCACGCCCGCCGAGGTCCGAAAGCTGAAGGACGACGGGGTGCCGGTCTCGGCCCTGCCGGCTGCGCCCGTCGATCCGGCAAAGGTGAACTGATGATCCGGCAATGGCGACCCATGCGGCCGACGGACATTGATGCGGTGGTGGAGGTGGCGCGGCTGTCGTTTCCCGACCATTTCGAGGATCGGGCCTGTTTCCAGAACCGGCTGGCGCTCTATCCGCGCGGCTGTTTTGTGCTGGTGGAGGGCGAGGGCGCCGCGCGGGGCTATCTGATCGCCTATCCGTGGAAGACCGAGAGCGCGCCGCCGCTGAATACGGTGATCGAGGGCCTGCCGGCCCAGCCGGACCTGATCTATCTGCACGATCTGGCCCTGCACCCCGAGGCGCGAGGCGGGGGCGTGACCGGCCCCATCGTCGAGCGGCTGGCCGAACAGGCGACGGAGGACGGTTGGCCCGCCATCGCCCTGATCGCGGTCAATGACGCCGTCGGCTTCTGGTCGCACCACGGTTTCGTCGAACAACCCGCCGAGGCCATGGCGGCCAAACTGGCCAGCTACGGCGCCGACGCCCGCTATATGCTGCGGCCGCTCTAGCGCCGATTGAGGGCGGTCTGTCCGCCCGCACGCACGAAATGCATGCGTTGGGGACGGGGCAGGGCGATATAGGCCCGGCGTCTCATTTCACGCTCGCAGACGCTGGCGTCGCCAAGACTGTCAGGCGTCAGAACCGCGCGATGAACGGCGCACCAGTCATGGCTGGCAGCGCGGATGCGGCTGGCCAAGATCATCGCCTCGCCGGGTCGGGCCATGTTCAGCCCCTCGGCGTTCACATGCATGTCCGGCGCCTCGCCCACGGCCAGGGCGGCGGCAAGCGCGGCTGCGATCATCAAACCCATAATCATCTCCCCTTCGGAATGGACCTGCGCCAGGCCCGTCGTGGGAAAGAGGCGTCCGTCGGCGGCGTCGGATGCGGCGTCTGGGATGAAATATCGGTAAGGCGGCGATCGGCGCGACGAACGCCCGCTCTGGTCTTTCTGTCCACATGCCTGTAAGAGGCGCGCGCCTCCCGCATGCCTTTTCATGACCAGCGGCCGCCCGTATGCCGGCCGCGCCTTTTCGCGATACTCAAATGAACCTGCGCAACGTCGCCATCATCGCCCACGTTGACCACGGCAAAACGACCCTGGTTGACCAACTGCTCGCCCAATCCGGCGTGTTCCGAGCCAATGAGGCGACGACCGAGCGCGCCATGGACTCCAACGACCAGGAAAAAGAGCGCGGCATCACCATCCTGGCCAAGTGCACCTCGGTGCTCTGGAACGGCAAGGCGGGCGAAACCCGCATCAACATCATCGACACCCCCGGGCACGCCGACTTCGGCGGCGAGGTCGAGCGCATCCTGGGCATGGTGGACGGCTGCGTCATCCTGGTCGACGCCGAAGAGGGCGTCATGCCCCAGACCAAGTTCGTGCTGACCAAGGCGCTGAAGATGGGCCTGCGCCCGATCCTGTGCATCAACAAGGTCGACCGCGCCCACGCCGATCCGGACCGCGTCCACAACGAGACCTTCGACCTGTTCGCCGCCATCGGCGCGACGGACGAGCAGCTGGACTTCCCGCACATCTACGCCTCGGGCCGCAACGGCTGGGCGACGCTGGACCTGAACCAGCCCAACGACAATCTGGCCCCGCTGTTCGACCTGATTGTCGACCACGTCCCGCCGCCCGCCGTCCAGGCCAACAAGGACAAGCCGTTCCGCATGCTGGACGTGCTGATCGAAAGCGATCCGTTCCTGGGCCGCCTGCTGACCGGCCGCATCGAAAGCGGCAAGGCCGTTCCCGGCATGGCGATCCACGCCCTGGACCGTGAAGGCAAGGAAATCGAACGCGGCCGCATCACCAAGGTGCTGGCCTTCCGCGGCCTGAAGCGCCAGCCGCTGGATGAGGGTTCGGAAGCGGGCGACATCGTCGCCATCGCCGGCATGTCCAAGGCGACCGTGGCCGACACCCTGTGCGCCATGGAAGTGACCGAGCCGCTGGACGCCCAGCCGATCGATCCGCCGACCATCTCCATGACCGTGTCGGTCAACGACAGCCCCCTGGCCGGCCGTGAAGGCGACAAGGTCCAGTCGCGCGTCATCCGCGACCGCCTGCTGAAGGAAGCCGAGGCCAACGTCGCCATCCGCGTGACCACGACCGAAGGCGGCGACGCCTATGAAGTCGCGGGCCGCGGCGAACTGCAGCTGGGCGTTCTGATCGAGAACATGCGCCGCGAAGGCTTCGAGGTTTCGATTTCGCGTCCGCGCGTCGTGTTCAAGGAAGGCGAGAACGGCGAGAAGCTGGAGCCGATCGAAGACGTCATGATCGACGTGGACGACGAGTTCACCGGCGTGGTCATCGAAAAGCTGTCGGCCCGCAAGGCCGAGCTGGCCGACATGGGCCCGTCGGGCGCCGGTAAGACCCGCATCAGCCTGAAGGCGCCGTCGCGCGCCCTGATCGGCTATCAGGGCGAGTTCCTGACCGACACGCGCGGTTCGGGCGTGCTGAACCGCGTGTTCAGCCACTATGAGCCGCACAAGGGCGCCATCGCTGGCCGTCTGAAGGGCGTTCTGATCTCGAACTCGGACGGTGAAACCGCCGCCTTCGCCCTTTGGAACCTGGAAGACCGCGGCGTCATGTTCGTCGGCGCGGGCGAGAAGACCTATCAGGGCATGATCATCGGCGAGAACGCGCGCTGGGACGACCTGGACGTCAACCCGATCAAGGGCAAGCAGCTGACCAACGTCCGCGCCGCCGGCAAGGACGAGGCCGTTCGCCTGACCCCGCCGCGTCAGATGTCGCTGGAACAGGCCATCGCCTATATCGACGACGACGAGCTGGTCGAGGTGACGCCCAAGTCCATCCGTCTGCGCAAGCAAGTGCTGAACCCGTCATTCCGCAAGAAGCGCGTTCGCCCGGAGTAGTCCGCAATCCCTGACTGACGTGCGGTGGGATGGGGCCTATAGACGGCTGACATGAACGCCTCGCCCAGTCTGGATGACCGCCTTGACGAGGCCGCCCGCGCGGAAGACCCGCGCGCGGCGGTCTCTGTCGTTTTGCGCGAGACCTATGACGCCGCCCGCGCGCGGGCCGAGCGCAAGCTGGACGGGGGCATGAAGGGGCGTGACGTGGCCCGTCTCTATGCCGCCGCCGCCGACGAGATGCTGGCCGGCCTGTGGCGGGTGGCGACCCAGACCCTGTGGCCGACCTCGCCTGTCGAGGCCGAACGGCTGGCCCTGGTCGCGGTCGGGGGCTACGGCCGAGGCGTTCTGGCGCCGCATTCCGATCTGGACCTGCTGTTTTTGAGATCGTCCAAGGCGACACCGCGCGGCGAGCAGGTGATCCAGTTCGTTCTCTATGTGCTGTGGGACCTGGGGGCCAAGGTCGGGTCGGCGGTGCGCTCGGTCGAGGAGTGTCTCAGCCTGTCGCGCACTGACATGACGGTGCGGACGACCCTGCTGGAGGCCCGTCCGCTGGCGGGGGACGAGGCGCTGGCCCAGCTGATGATCGGCCGGTTCCGCGACATGGTGTCGAAATCCGATCCGCGCCCCTTCATCGCCGCCAAGCTGGAGGAGCGTGCCGCCCGGCACGAAAAGGCCGGCTCGACCCGCTACAAGGTCGAACCCAACGTCAAGGACGGCAAGGGGGGCTTGCGCGACCTGAACACCCTGTACTGGATCGCCCGGTCCCTGGCGCCCGAAAGCCGGCTGGGCGCAACGGTGATGGACGAACTGTTCACCCCGCGCGAGCGCCGCACGTCGGACGAGGCGTTCGACTTCCTGTGGCGGGTCCGCATCCATCTGCATCTGATCGCGGGCCGCGCCGAAGAAAAGTTGACGTTCGACATGCAGCCCGAGGTCGCCCGGCGCATGGGCTGGCGCGGGCGTGGCGACGAACCGGCGGTCGAGCGGTTCATGCGGCGATACTTTCTGGTGGCCCGCGACGTCGGCGCCCTGACCCGCGCCATGTCGGCCAAGCTGGAGGCGCGCCACCAGAAGACAGCGCACGGCCTGTCGCGTCTGATGGCGCCGTTTCGGCCCGCCCCCCGGCGCAAGCTGGAGGTCGAGGGGTTCTGGATCGACCAGGGCCGTCTGTCGGTCGGAGGGCCGGAGGTGTTCGCCGCCGATCCGGTCAAGCTGCTGACCCTGTTCGTCTGCGCCGACAAGCACGACCTGGATCTGCATCCGGACGCCTTTTCGGCGGTGACGCGGTCGCTGTCGCTGGTGACGCCCCGGCTAAGGCGCGATCCGGCGGCGACGCGGGCCTTTCTGGACATTCTGGCGCATGGGCAGAGGCCCTATCGCGTCCTGACCATCATGAACGAGACGGGCCTGCTGGGCCGGTTCCTGCCCGAATGGGGGCGCATCGTCGGCCAGACCCAGTTCAACATGTACCACGCCTATACGGTCGACGAGCACACGCTTCAGGCCATCGGCATCATCAACGACATCGCGCGCGGCAAGCTGAAGACCGACCACCCGATGGCCAGCGAGATCGTGCATCTGATCTCGGACATGGAAGCCCTGATGCTGGGCATGCTGTTGCACGACGTGGGCAAGGGTGGCGAGCGGGGGCAGCTGGAGGACGGGGCCATCGCCGCGCGTCGGGCCTGTGAGCGGCTGGGCGTCGATCCGCGCCGGATCGAACTGGTGGTCTGGCTGGTGCGCAGCCATCTGGCGCTGTCGGACTACGCCCAGAAGCGCGATCTGTCGGACCCGGCGACGATCCGCGCCTTCGCCGAACTGGTCGGTGATCCCGAGCGGCTGCGGATGCTGCTGGTCCTGACCGTCGCCGATATTCGGGCCGTGGGGCCGGGCGTGTGGAACGGCTGGAAGGGTCAGCTGATGCGCACCCTTTACAACCAGGTCGCCGCCCTGTTCCGGGGCGAGGACGTGACGCGCGAGGATCCGCTGGCGGCGCATCCGGCCCTGGTCCAGCGGGCGCGCGAGACGGGCGCGGCGGCCGAGAGCGCGCCAACCGCGCCGGTGCAGGGGCTGACGGTCCAGACCACCGAAATCTCCATCGCCGCGGCCGACCGGCCGGGCCTGTTCGCCGACCTGGCCCAGACCATGGCCGCGCTAGGGGCCGACGTGACCGACGCCCGCGTGGCGACCGAGGACGGCGTCGTTCTGGACGTGTTTCGTGTTCAGGACGGGGCGGGCCTGCCCTATGGCCAGGCCGAACCGCGCCGGCTGAAGGCGCTTGTCGAGGCGCTCGAAAAGGCTGCGCGGGGCGAGGGCCACATCGGCCGAGCGCCTGATCCGGCCGGCAATGCGCGCAAGGCGGCCTTCGAGGTCCGGCCCGTGGTCATGGTCGATCACCACGCCAGCGAGGTCGCCACCGTGGTCGAGGTGTCCTGCGCCGACCGGCCGGGCCTTCTTGCGGACCTGTCGCGAGTGTTCAACGACGAAGGCCTGAGCATCCGCTCCGCCCACGTCGCCAGCTATGGCGAGCGGGCGGTAGACAGTTTTTACGTCGTGGATCGCAAAGGGCGGAAGATCACCTCGGAACAGCGGATCGCCGAACTGCGCACCGCGCTTGAAGCCGTGCTGGACAGCCGCGCGCCCGCGCCCGCCGGACGCAAGGTCGCCTCGGCCCGCGCCAGCGCGCGCGACGTCTCCGACCTGGGCCGCCGCAGCCCGCGCGCAAAGCCCGTATCGCCCGGCGAACAAGCGCGCTAAGCGACAACCTTCCTCCGCGCCCTGTCGAATGTCCGCATGAGCCTCGCCCGAAACACCCTGGTGCAGTCGACCCTGACGCTGGGCAGTCGAATTCTCGGCTTCGTGCGCGACATGGCGCTGGCGGCGCGCTTCGGCCAGGGGCCGATGATGGACGCCTTCACCACGGCGTTGATGCTGCCCAACATGTTCCGCCGCCTGTTCGCCGAGGGCGCCTTCGCCCAGGCCTTCGTGCCGGTCTATGGCGGGGTTCGGGCGCGCGAGGGTGAGGAAGCGGCCGCCGTCACGGCGTCCGAGGCGCTCAGCTTCATGCTGGCCGTGGTCGCGGGCTTCTGCATCCTGCTGCAGGTCGTGATGCCCTGGATCATGCCGTGGCTGCTGTCGGCCTATCGCGACCAGCCGATGGTGCTGCGCGCCGCCGTGATCGCAACCCAACTCGCCATGCCTTATCTGGCCTGCATGACCGTGGCCTCGCTGCTGTCGGGCGTGCTGAACACGGGCGGTCGGTTCGCCCTGTCGGCGGCCGTGCCGGTGTTCCTGAACCTGTGCACCCTGGCCGCCCTGATGCCGCCACTGATCCTGCCGATCCCGCAGGAGACGGTGCTGCTGATGGTGACGGCGGCGGTGACGGTGTCGGGCCTGATCCAGGCCGGTCTCTTGTGGTGGGGCGTGCGGCGTCTCGGCGTTCGGCTGAAGATCGGCCTGCCGCGCATCACGCCGAATGTGCGTCATACCCTGGCGCTGGCCGTGCCCGGCGCCCTGGCGGGGGGGGCGCTGCAGATCAACTCTCTGGTGTCGCAGTTTCTGACCGGCTCGGACGAAGGCGCGCGCTCGGTGCTGTATAACGCCGACCGCCTTTATCAACTGCCGCTGGGCCTGGTGGGGGTCGCTATCGGCCTGGCCCTGGTGCCGCGCCTGACCAAGGCGTTCGTCGACGGCGATCACGAGGGCGGGCAGAAGACGCTGGACGACGGCATCAACCTGGCCATGGCCTTCACCCTGCCGGCGGCCGTGGCCCTGTTCGTCATTCCCTTCTTCATCATCGACGCGACCGTAACGCGCGGCGCCTTCACCTCGGCCGACGCCGCCCGCACAGCCGACGTTTTGCGTCAGTTCGCCTGGGGCGTGCCGGCCTTCGTCCTGGCCAAGGTTCTGACCCCGCCCTTCTTCGCGCGCCAAGACACGCGCCGTCCGATGATCTTCGCCGTGGCCAGCGTGGTCATCACCGTCATCCTGGGCTCGGCCCTGTTCTTCTGGTTACGCCGTCAAGGTTGGGACGGGGTGCTGGGCCTGGCCATCGCCACCAGCACCTCGGCCTGGGTGAATGTCGCCCTTTTGGGCGGGGTCCTGATCCGCGAGAACAGCTGGCGGCCGTCGCCGGCCTTTTTGTCGCGCATCGCCCGCGTGATCGCCGCCAGCGCCATGATGGCCGCCCTGCTGTTCGCCGCCGACGTCTTCTATCCGCAGCTTAGCCGCCTGTTCCTGGCCAAGGAAATCGCCGTCCTGGTGGTCTGCGGCGCCGGGGCCGGGCTTTACGGCTTCTGCCTGCTGGCGTTCCGGGCCGTCACGATCTCGGAACTGAAGGCCACGCTGAAGCGCGAGCCCGGTGGCGGCGCGGTCTCCGGTCTGGACTGACAGGCGGCGAACCGATAAGCGCGAGGCCATGACGACCTCGGGCCTGATCCATGACCTGCGATGGCGCGGCTGAACCGCCGCCTGCCTCGCCACGCCTGCCTTTCGACCTTCCGAGACCCGATCCCATGACCGACCAAACCCCCGCCGTTGCGACCTATGACGGCCCGCGCCGCATCCTGTCCGGCATCCAGGCCTCAGGCGCATTGCACCTGGGCAACTACCTCGGCGCCCTGAAGCGGTTCGTGGAACTGCAGGACCAGGGCGCGCCGGTCTATGTCTTCGTCGCCGACATGCACGCCATCACCGTGTGGCAGGATCCCGCCAAACTGACCGCCCAGACGCGCGAGATCGCCGCCGCCTATCTGGCCTCGGGCCTGGATCCGGAAAAGGCGACCATCTTCCCGCAGTCGGCCGTACGCGCCCATGCGGAACTGGCCTGGATCTTCAACTGCGTCGCCCGCCTCGGCTGGCTCGACCGGATGACCCAGTTCAAGGAGAAGTCGGGCAAGCACAAGGAACGCTCGTCGGTCGGCCTCTACACCTATCCCGTGCTCCAGGCGGCCGACATCCTGCTGTACAAGGCCACCGAAGTGCCGGTCGGCGAGGACCAGAAGCAGCATCTGGAGCTGACCCGCGACATCGCCGCCAAGTTCAACAACGACTTCGGCGTTCCCGGCTTCTTCCCCGTACCCGAGCCGATCATCCAGGGACCGGCGACCCGCGTCATGTCCCTGCGCGACGGGGCGGCCAAGATGTCCAAGTCGGATCCGTCCGACAACAGCCGCATCAACCTGACCGACGACGCCGACACGATCGCCTCCAAGATCAAGAAGGCCAAGACCGATCCCGAGCCGTTGCCGGAAACCCTGGAGGGCCTGAACGAACGGCCCGAGGCCAAGAATCTGGTCGCCATCTATGCGGCGTTGGCGGGCCTGACCCGCGAACAGGTGATCGCACAGTTCGGCGGCCAGGGCTTCGGCGCCTTCAAGCCGGCGTTGGCGGATCTGGCGGTGTCGTCGCTGGCGCCCGTGACGGCCGAGATGCGCCGTCTGATGGACGATCCGGCCGAGATCGACCGTGTGCTGAAGGCCGGCGCCGAACGCGCCGCCGAGGTCGCCGATCCCGTGGTGGACGAGGTCAAGAAGATCGTCGGCTTCTGGAGGGCGTAATGGGGGTCTATGAAGCCAAGGTCGTCTGGAACCGCGGCGACCAGCCCTTTCTGGACAAGGGCTACAGCCGGGCCCATTCCTGGAGCTTCGACGGCGGGGCGGTGGTGCCGGGGTCGTCGGCGCCCTCCAGCGTGCCCGTGCCGATGTCCGATCCGGGCGGCGTCGATCCAGAAGAGGCGATGATCGCCTCCCTGTCCAGCTGTCACATGCTGTGGTTCCTGGCCTTCGCCGCCAACGCCGGCCTGGTGGTCGACACCTATGTTGACGAAGCGTCGGGCAAGATGGGCAAGGACGAGAACGGCAAGCGCTACCTCGCCGAGGTGACGCTGCGCCCCTTTACCAGCTTCACCGGCCGCGAACCCGATCAGGCCGAGATCGACGCCCTGCACCACCAGGCCCACGACCATTGCGAAATGGCCCATTCGGTCCGCGCGACCATCACGGTCGAGGCGACGATCGGCTAGGCGGCGACCGCCGTCTCTTCCTCGACCAGGGACCTGAACAGGGCGTGGGCGGCGATCATGCCATCCGAGGTCGCCAGGGTGATGTTGGAGGCGGCGCGCGCCAAGTCGCCGGCGGCGAAGACGCCCGGCTGGGTCGTCTGCTGCATGGCGTCCACCTTGATCACTCGCCCAATCGGGGTGTCGGTCATCTCGCAGCCCAGCCGCTCGGCGAAGGGGCTGGCGACGCGCACATTGGCGCCGACGAAGATGGCCTTCAGGCCGACGAACCGTCCGTCGGTCAGCCGCGCGCCGCTCAGGTCAGGCGCCTCGCCCTCCAGCCGCGCGATGGGCGTGGCCTCGATGGTGACCCCGCGTCGATCCAGCAGATGGGCGTCCTCGGGCGACAGGCCCACGTCGAGATCCATGAACAGGGTGACCTGGCCCCATTCGGCGACCGTCGCCGCATACGGGACCGCGTGATCGCCGCGCCCCAGCACGCCGATGGGGCCGCCGCCGATCTCATAGCCGTGGCACCAGGGACAGTGCAGGGCGGTGCGGCCCCAGCGTTCCTTCACCCCCGGGATGTCGACCAGCACGTCCTCGACCCCATGCGACAGCAGCAGCCGGCGACCGCTTGTCCGTGTGCCGTCAGCGAAGGCGACCGAGAAACCGCCATCGATCCGTTCGACTTCGACCGCCTCCGCCATGCGGAAGGCAGCGGTCGGATAGGCCGCGACCTGGGCTCGAGCCGACGCCGTGATCTCAGCGCCGGGCTTCCCGTCATTCGTCAGGACGCCATGGGCGCGAGCCGCGAACCGATTGCGCGGCCGGCCGTCGTCGATGACCAGAACGCGGCGGCGCGCGCGGACCAGCTGCATGGCTGCGGATAGGCCGGCATAGGAGCCGCCGATGATCAGGGCGTCGTGCGGCATGACGTCAGGACTTTCGAGCGTGGGCATGCAGGAGGTCTCTCTTGGGATGTTCGGCCATGCGGCGCGAGAAATCCGCCGCCAGATCGGCCAGGGTTATGTCGTTCAGGCGCGCGATCAGAAGGGCGCGGGCGGCGGCGTAGGTCTCGGCCAAGGCGTCGTTGACCGCCGCCTCGACCAGGCAGCCGTCGGCCTCGATAGGCGGAGCGGCCGGAAACAGATCCGCGCCGCCGAGGGCCGCGTTCACCTGGCCCAGGGTGACCTGATCCAGCGGTCGCGACAGACGCCAGCCGCCGCCATGTCCCTTTTCCGACGCCACCAATTCCTGCTCGCGCAGGCCGGCCATGGTTCGGCGCACCACCACGGGATTGGTCGAAAGGCAGACCGCCAACTGGTCCGAGGTCATCGGCGAGCCGGTGCGTGTCTCATGCTCGGCCATGTGCAGCAGAGCGTGGAGAATGTTGGACAGACGAGAATCCCTTTTCATGTAACTGCAATTGTTACGTGATGGATCGCCCGTCAAGAGCGCGGGTCAGTTTTCTTTTCAGCTGTGTGGCACGGCGTCGGTCAGGAAGGCGCCGAAGCGGCGCAGGGCCTCGGTCGTCAGTTCCGGATCGTGGCGCATGGGGCCGTTGTTGGTCGGTTCGTCGAAGGCGTGAGTGCCCCCGGCGATCCAGCTTTCGACCTCGGAGCCGCAGTTGCGGATCATGGCGTTGACCTGTTCGGCGTTGCGCACGGTGGTCAGGTGGTCGCGCTTGCAGGTGACGGCCAGGACATGCGGGCAATGCCGCCAGGGCTTCAACCGGTTGAAGGCGAACGGGCCGATGTAGGGATAGGCCAGCCACACCGCCTTGACCCCGGACAGGCTGGCCTCGGCGGGATCGGTCACGCCAAAGGCGCCGGGCGTCGGCGCGCCGCTCATCATCTCCATGATCGACCAGCCGCCGTGGCTCCAGCCGGCCAGGGCCAGCTTCGTCGCGTCGACATCGGGGCGTGCCGAAACGCCCCGGATCGCCGCCAGCACGTCGCCCACCCGCTCATAGCCCCGGAACGACAAGCCTGTGCAGACCGCCGCCAGGGTGAAGGCCCGGCCCCAGCCGCGCGGGCCGTAGGAATCGATGATGAAGGCGCGCCAGCCCGCCGCCTTGGCGACCTCGGCATAGCGGGGCAGGTGATCGCGCAGACCCCCGCAGCCATGGAACATCAGCACTGCAGGACGGGGCCGGTCGTCGTCCGGGCCCACGACGGTGATGGCGGGCTCCAGCCGGGCCCAACGACGCTTCAGATCATCCATCTCCGACATACGCCGCAGCCGGACGGCGAAAGCCAGTCCAAAAATCCGGCGCTCAACCGGCGCAGCGCAGCGTCAGGTTCAGCCGGCCGCCGCCGGGGATCAGGCGCGACGATCCGGCCAGCACGTGGTCGACGCCGTGGCGGGCCAGGCGCGCGGGTCCGGTCAGGGCGCAGACATCGCCGCTGTCCAGCCTCAGCGTCGTGGTGCGTCCGCCCTCCGCCGCGCCGATGCGGAACGTCGCCGCGTCTCCCAACGACACCGACAGGACAGGCGCGCCGAGATCGGCCTCGTCCTTGTCCTGATGCAGGCCCATCTTCGCCGCATCGCGATACAGATTGACCAGACAGGCGTCCGGCGGTGTGGGCCAGCCGACCGTGGCGTGCCACAGATCGAGCAGCACAGTCGGGATCGCCGGCCAGGGTCGCCCGGTCTCGGGATGGATCGACTGGTAGCGATAGCCGCCCCGGTCGGAGACCCAGCCCAGCGGACCGAAGTTGCTCATCTGAACCGAAAAAGGCCGACCGCCCGGTGTGGTCGGCCGATAAAGCGGCGCGTCATCCAGTCGGGCGAACACCTCGGCGACCAGATCAGCCTGCGCCGCTGCATTGAGCGCCCCCGGCCAGAGCCGGAAGCCCTCGACGGCGCTCTTCACCTCAACGGGTATAGGTGTATTCGCTGACCTCACAGACATTGATGCGCGACCGCGTCAGCTCCTGACCGTTGGTGAACTCGGCCTTGAAGTCATAGATGCAGGCGCCCGAGCCGTCATCAATGTTGATGCGCACATCCTGCCCGCTTTCCAGAACGTCCGAGCCCAGGATGTCCTCTTCCCAGTCGTCGCTGCGCGAATCCGACGCGTAGAAGCGCAACATGGTCCAGCCGGTGCGGTTCTTGATTGTGACGTGTCGATCATAGCCGTCACGCGACTGGATGGCCGGCGCCCCAGCAGGCGGCGCGGCGGCGGCCGCAGAGCCGATCAGAACGGCGGCGGCGACGGCGGCCTTGAGCATGATCTTGATCATTGTTTCCTCTCCCTTCCTCGATCGCGATCCCCAGAGCGCGATGCAAAATCTTATGCGCCGTAATCGCCGCGCCTGCATATTCGAATTTCACCGTTCTTCGAAAGCGTTGAATCGCATAACGCCCTTGCGGGCCGGGGGGATTTTCCCATATCGGGGCCAGCTTCGGAGAAACCCCGCGAAACTTGGGGCTATCCAGCCTGATCCACGCCAACCCAACCGGGGGCGGTCACGCGCGGCGCTTCGTCGAAGGCCGCCGCATCGCCCGCCGAACCAGAGAGACTGAAGAACACATGGCCAAGATTATCGGCATCGACCTGGGCACCACCAACTCGTGCGTCGCCGTCATGGACGGCAAGACGCCGAAGGTGATCGAAAACGCCGAGGGCAACCGCACGACCCCGTCGGTCGTGGCGATCCAGGACGGCGCGGAAGTGCTGGTGGGCCAACCCGCCAAGCGCCAGGCCGTCACCAACCCGTCCAACACCTTCTTCGCGATCAAGCGCCTGATCGGCCGCAACTTCGATGATCCCGTCGTCGCCAAGGACAAGGGCATGGTGCCCTATGAGATCGTCAAGGGCCCGAACGGCGACGCCTGGGTGCGCGCCTTCGGCAAGGACTATTCCCCGCAGCAGATTTCGGCCTTCACCCTGACCAAGATGAAGGAAGCGGCCGAGGCCTATCTGGGCGAAAAGGTCACCCAGGCCGTGATCACCGTGCCGGCCTATTTCAACGACAGCCAGCGTCAGGCGACCAAGGACGCCGGCAAGATCGCCGGCCTGGAAGTGCTGCGCATCATCAACGAGCCGACCGCGGCGGCCCTGGCCTATGGCCTGGAAAAGAACGACGGCCAGAAGATCGCCGTCTATGACCTGGGCGGCGGCACCTTCGACGTCTCGATTTTGGAGATCGGCGACGGCGTGTTCGAGGTGAAGTCGACCAACGGCGACACCTTCCTGGGCGGCGAGGACTTCGACCTGCGTCTGGTCGACTACCTGGCCGACGAGTTCAAGAAGGAGCAGTCGGTCGACCTGCGCCAGGACAAGCTGGCCCTGCAGCGCCTGAAGGAAGAGGCCGAAAAGGCCAAGAAGGAGCTGTCGACCACGACCCAGTACGAGGTCAACCTGCCGTTCATCACCATGAACGCCTCGGGTCCGCTGCACCTGAACATCAAGCTGACGCGCGCCAAGCTGGAAAGCCTGGTCGAGGACCTGGTCCAGCGCACGATCGAGCCGTGCAAGAAGGCCCTGGCCGACGCTGGCCTGAAGGCCTCGGACATCGACGAAGTGGTTCTGGTCGGCGGCATGACCCGCATGCCCAAGGTCGTGGAAGCCGTGAAGGCCTTCTTCGGCAAGGAGCCGCACAAGGGCGTGAACCCTGACGAAGTCGTGGCCCTGGGCGCCGCCGTTCAGGCCGGCGTTCTGCAAGGCGACGTCAAGGACGTGCTGCTGCTGGACGTGACGCCGCTGACCCTGGGCATCGAAACCCTGGGCGGCGTGTTCACGCCTCTGATCGAGCGCAACACGACGATCCCGACCAAGAAGAGCCAGACCTTCTCGACCGCCGACGACAACCAGTCGGCCGTGACGATCCGGGTCTTCCAGGGCGAGCGTCCGATGGCGTCGGACAACAAGATGCTGGGTCAGTTCGACCTGATGGGCATTCCGCCCGCACCGCGCGGCATGCCGCAGATCGAGGTCGCCTTCGACATCGACGCCAACGGCATCGTCAACGTCTCGGCCAAGGACAAGGCGACCAACAAGGAGCAGTCGATCCGCATCCAGGCGAACGGCGGCCTGTCGGACGCCGACATCGACAAGATGGTCAAGGAAGCCGAGGCCAACGCCGCCACCGACAAGGCCAAGAAGGATCTGGTCGAGGCGCAGAACGCCGCCGACAGCCTGATCCACTCGACCGAAAAGGCCCTGGCCGAGCACGGCGACAAGGTGGGCGCCGACGAGAAGACGGCCATTGAGACCGGACTGGCCGAGCTGAAGACTGCGCGCGAAGGCACGGATCCAGAAGACATCCGCGCCAAGACCAACACCCTGGTCCAGGCCTCGATGAAGCTGGGTGAAGCCATGTACGCCCAGCAGCAGGGCGACGCCGCCGCCGAAGGCCAGCCGGCCGACGACGGCGTGGTCGACGCCGAGTTCGAGGAAGTGTCGGACACGGACGGCGACGACAAGAAGAGCGCCTGATCCGTCATAGGTCGCTGAAATGATACGGCCCCGCTTGTCTTGCGATAGGCGGGGCCTTTTCATGAAACTTGCATCATTGGTCCCGGACCCCATGTCAGCCGGGACATCGATTTCGACCAACGCTCGATAAGAGGCGAGGCGAAAGCGAACGGGGAAGTATGAGGACGAACGCCCGATGGCGCGTGATTATTACGAAGTTCTGGGTGTCGAACGCACGATCGACGCCCCCGGCCTGAAAGCCGCCTACCGCAAGCTGGCCATGGTTCACCACCCCGACCGCAACGGCGGCTCGGAAGAGGCGATGGCCAAGTTCAAGGAGCTATCCGAGGCCTATACGGTGCTGTCGGACGACAATAAGCGCGCGGCCTATGATCGTTACGGCCATGCGGGCGTGAACGGCGGCGGGGGCGGCAATCCCTTCGGCCAGGGCGGCCAGGGTTTCTCGGACATCAACGACATCTTCTCCCAGGTCTTCGGCGACGCGTTCGGCGACGCGTTCGGCGGACGCCAGGGCCGGGGCCAGCAGAGCGGACCGCGCCGGGGCTCGGACCTGCGCTACGATCTGGAGATCACTCTGGAGCAGGCCTACAAGGGCGAAGATGTCGAGATCGACATCCCCTCGACCATGACCTGCGACACTTGCGAGGGGTCAGGCGCCAAGCCGGGCACCAAGCCCGTCACCTGCACCACCTGCCAGGGCGCCGGTCGCGTGAGGCAAGCCAACGGCTTCTTCCAGGTCGAGCGCACCTGCCCCCGTTGCCACGGCCAGGGTCAGATGATTGCCGATCCCTGCACCACCTGCCACGGGCACGGCCAGGTTCGCAAAACTCGCACCCTGAACCTGAAAATCCCGGCCGGCGTGGACGACGGTTCGCGCATCCGTCTGTCGGGCGAGGGCGATGCGGGCCAGCGCGGCGGACCGCGCGGCGATCTGTATGTCTTCATCTCGGTCACGCCGCACGACCTGTTCGAGCGCGACAACCTGGACCTGCTGGTCACTGTGCCCGTGCCGATGACGGTGGCGGCCCTGGGCGGCGAGATCGACGCCCCTTGCCTGGTCTCAACGGCCTGCGACGGCAAGTGCAAGGCCTCGGTCGCCGTGCCGGCCGGCGCCCAGACCGGCAAGACCGTACGCATCAAGGGCAAGGGCATGCCCCATCTGAACGGCCGCAACCGGGGCGATCTGGTGGTCGAACTGTTCGTCGAGACGCCCACCGATCTGACCGCGCGCCAGCGTGAGTTGCTGGAAGAGCTTGCCCTGTCGTTCGGGGAGGGGCAGAACCCCAGGAATTCCAGCTTTGCCGGAAAGGCGAAGCGTTTCTGGGCCGACATCCTGGGCAATCAGGACGCGGACGGGTCGAAAGAGAACGCGGTTTGAGCGCAATCTTCCACGCCGGCATTTCCGGCTATCGCGGCCGGATGGGGCGTGCGGTCTCTCAGGTTCTGGACGCCCGCGAGGACGTGGTGGTCGCCGCCCGCTTCGATTGGGGCGAAACCGCCGACCTGTCGCTGTGCGACGTGATCATCGACTTCTCGACTCCGGCCGCCTCGGTGGCCCTGGCCCAGAGCGCGGCCGAGCGCGGCGGCCCGGCCTTGGTGATCGGTTCGACCGGCTTCACGGGTGAGCAGGAGGCCGACCTGATGAAGGCCGCCGAGAAGGTCGCCATCGTCAAGAGCGGCAACTTTTCCCTGGGCGTGAACATCCTGATCGGCCTTGTCCAGCACGCGGCCCAACGTCTGGACGCCCAGGATTGGGACATTGAGATCACCGAGGCCCACCACCGCCGGAAAGTGGATTCACCGTCGGGCACCGCTCTGATGCTGGGCGAAGCCGCAGCCGAGGGGCGGTTCGCGGATCTGGATGACCTGCGCTCCAAACCCTATGACGGGGTCCAGGGCGAGCGCGAGAGCGGCAAGATCGGTTTTTCCTCGATCCGCGCCGGCGGCATCATCGGCGAGCACACGGTGCTGTTCGCATCGGAAGACGAGGTACTGACCCTCAGTCATTCGGCGATCGATCGGTCGCTGTTCGCAAAGGGCGCTGTCGCCGCCGCTGCCTGGGTGCGGACGCGAGGGCCCGGTCTCTATGACATGCAAGACGTGCTGGGCTTCCGGCAGGCTTAAGCCTGGGGCGCTGCGCGCCGCGCTATGTTCGCGACGCGGTCGCTCACGACTTGGGCGCTAAAAAAAGAGACTAAGCCGCGTCTTCCTGCGCCGGCAGACCGTAGGCGTCCCACAGTGATCGGTCCTTAAGCGCCTTGGCGAGGAAGGCGACGTGGGCGGCCTGTTCCTCAGGCGTGGAGCGCGGCGCCAGAGGGCGGGGGCGCTGGCCGTAGGCGGCGGTTTCGATGACGCCGCCGGGACCACGGCCGACCGGCGCGGACGACAGGTCCAGCACCCGCTCCTTGCCGCCGCGAAGCTCAAGATAGACCTCGGCCAGCAGACGGGCGTCGATCAGGGCGCCGTGCAGCGTCCGCTCGACAAGCGAGACCTTGTAGCGTTTGCACAGGGCGTCCAGCGAGTTAGGCATGCCCGGAAACCGCGTCTGGGCCAGTTTCAGCGTATCGATCCAGCGCGCCTCGCCAGTGATCGGCCGGCCGCACCGCGCATATTCGAAGTCGATGAAGTTTCGGTCGAAGGCGGCGTTATGGGCGATCATCTGCGCATCGCCGATGAATTCGATCAGGTCGTCGGCGATCTCGGCGAACTTGGGCGCATCTTTGACCTTTTCGTCGGTGATGCCGTGAACCCGGATGGCGTCGGGCGGGATCAGCCGCTCTGGATTGACGAACCGATGGAAGGTGCGCCCCGTCGGCAGCAGGTCCTGGATCTCGATACAGCCGACCTCGATCAGCCGGTCGCCCGTCTTGGGGTCGAAGCCGGTGGTTTCCGTATCCAGAACGATCTCGCGCGCCATTCGCCCTTAATGGCGGCATTCGCCTCAGCGCGAAAGGCTCGCCGCGCCGCGCCGGGGAGATATCCACGACGGGTCCAGAACGGCGGCGACGATCGCCTCGACCTCGGCCCGCGCGGCCTCCAAACCCCGGCCGGTGTCGATGACGAAATCGGCGCGGGCGCGCTTTTCGGCGTCCGGCATCTGGCGCGCCAGGATGGCGTCGAACCGTTCGCGGGTCATGCCGGGACGGGCCAGGACGCGCTCCGCCTGGATCGCCGGATCGGCGGTGACCACGACAACGGCGTCGACGGCCTTGTCTCCACCCGTCTCGAACAGCAGGGGGATGTCCAGAACCGCCAGTTTCACACCCGCCGTGCGCGCCGCCTCAAGATCCGCCGCGCGACCCTGGGCGACCAGGGGGTGCACGATGGCTTCCAGATGTCGAAAGGCGGTGTCGTCTTTCCCAAGCACCTCCGCCAGACGCGTGCGATCGACCGCGCCGTCCACCACGACGCCGGGAAAGGCTTCGCCCACCGGACCAACCGCCGCACCGCCAGGCGCATAGAGGCGGTGAACCGCATCGTCGGCGTTCCAGACGACCGCCCCCAAATCGGCGAACATGGCCGTCGTCGTCGACTTGCCCATGCCGATGGAGCCGGTGAGACCGAGCAGGATCATGCCGCCTCGCCCAGATGGGTCATCAACAGGGCGCGAAGATCGAGAGGCGGCGGCGGACGGCGGAACAGGGCTTCGAACGACGGCGCCGCCTGGCCGATCAGCATGGCCAATCCATCCACCGTCGGCAGGCCGCGTTCGCGCGCCGCCGTCAGGAAGGGCGTGGCCAACGGCTTGTAGGTCATATCCATCACCACCGTGCCGGGCGCGATCCGGTCGAAGTCGATGCTGGGCGCAACGCTCAGCGCGTTGATAACCAAGGCTGCGCCGTCAAAAGCGTCGTCGGCTGCCATGACCCGAACCGACGGCCCGAGATCAACGGCCAGGGCCTGGGCGCGTTCGGGCGAACGGTTGACGATGCGAACCTCGGCGCCCGCCTCGACCAGGGCGCCGGACCCGGCGCGCGCCGCGCCGCCGGCGCCCAGCACCACTACAGGCCGCCCCGCCACGTCCAGGTCCGGCGCCTGTTCCTTCAGGCCACGCATCAGCCCGATCCCGTCGGAACTGTCGGCCAGCACCCGCCCGTTTTCGAACTGCAGGATATTGGCCGAGGACGTCAGCCGTGCGGCCGCCGTCGCCTGATCCGCCAGGGCGAAGGACTGTTCCTTGAATGGGGCGGTGACGTTCAGCCCCATGATCAGGCCCGCGCGTCCCGCTGCGACCAGGGCCTCAAATCCGGCCGCATCGACAGGGGCGAAGGGGACATAGACGCCGTCGATCCCGCTTGCCGCCAGCCAGGCGTTGTGGATGACCGGACTGAGCGAATGGGCGACCGGATTTCCGGCGATCCCGGCGACCATGGCGGCCCCGGTGATGCGGTGGGTGCTCATGCCGCGATCACCCCCGCCCGACGCAACTCTTTCAACACCGGCCAGAGCGGCAGACCCAGCACCGTGAAATAGTCGCCGTCCACCGCTTCGAACAGCTGCGAGCCTAGCCCCTCAAGCCGGTAGGAACCGACGCAGGACAGCAGGGCCTCGCCCTCGGCCGCCAGATAAGCGTCGAGGAAGGCGTCCGAGAAATTGCGCATCCGCATCTGAACCGTATCGACGCCGGACCAGACGATCTGGCCCTTGGTCGCCAGCGCTGCGCCGGAGTGCAGTTGGTGCGACTTGCCGCGCATCGCTTTCAGCCGCTCGCGCGCCGCGTCAAGCGACTTGGCCTTGGAGACCAGGCCGCCGTCAAAGGCCAGGGTCTGATCCGAGCCCAGCACCCAGGCGGTCTCATCGGCGCGTGAAACGGCCAGGGCCTTGGCTTCCGCGAGACGAACGGCGAGGGCCGCGGCGTCCAGATCGGTCGAGACGGCCTTGATCGCGTCCTCGTCCACATCGGCGACGCGCACCTCAAAGGCGACGCCGGCGTTTTCCAGCATGGCGCGGCGGGCCGCGCTCTTGGACGCCAGGATGAGAGTGCCGCGCTCAAGCAGCGCGGAGGGCGATACCGAAACAGCGGCGCTCATCACCAGGTCGTCCCGATCTTGTGGTTGCGGTGCTCGCTCAGAAGATTGGTGATCGCCGCCGCCGTTTCTTCCACCGAGCGGCGCGTCACGTCGATGGTCGGCCAGCCACGCCGTTCAAAGGCCCGCCGGGCCTTGATCGTCTCGTCACGCACGGCGTCTTGGTCCGTATAGTTCGACGACTGGCTGGCGTTCAAATTGTCGATGCGGTTGCGCCGGATCTGAACCAGCCGATCGGGCGACACGGTCAGGCCGATCACCAGGGGGTTCTTTAGCTTGGTCAGCCGCTCGCCGTCCTCCTGGCCCGGCACCAGGGGCACGTTGGCCGCCCGGATGCCGCGGTGGGCCAGATAGATGCAGGTGGGGGTCTTGGATGTCCGGCTGACCCCGCACAGAACGACGTCGGCGCCCTCCAGCTGATCCAGCGAACCCTGGCCGTCATCATAGGCCATGGCGAAGTCCAGCGCCGCGATCCGGTTGAAATAGTCGTGGTCCAGCGCGTGCTGGGCGCCGACGCGGGTGGACAGGGCCGCGCCGAGATAGCGCGACATGGCGCCGACCAAGGGATCCAGCGCGCCGATCTGGGGCATGTCCAGGCGACGACAGCCCTCTTCCAGCTGCTCGCGCAGATCGCGGTCGACCAGGGTGTGGAGAACGACGCCCGGCGCGGATTCTACTTCCTGCAGCACCCGCTCCATCTGCTTTGGCGATCGCACCAGGGAATAGATGTGCTCAATCGGAATAACGCCGTCGAAACGCGCGGTCACCGCCTTGGCCATGGCGTTCAAGGTCTCGCCGGTAGAGTCCGACACCAGGTGAACGTGGAAATAGGTGGCCAGACGGGCCGGTCCCGAGGGTCTCGCAGGGCTCATGAGACTGTCTGTCTCCCTGTTGAAAGTTGGGGGACGGCGTTGGACCGTCGGGGCGCCGTTTTTCTTAGCCGCTGATCGATCCGCCCGCGAGCGGGGATGATGGTGGATCGCATTGGGCGTCCGCCGCCGGATCATCCCAAGGCGGAAAACCGAATTTCCAACCGCTGTGGAAAATCCTAATGAAAGGTTAACGGTGCTTAACCGCGTTCACAGCCGCAAGCCCCCGCAAACCCTTGCCCGTTAAGGTTTCATTAGGGATTGTCCACCGGCGGGATCAGTCGTTTCGACATCCCCGTTAAGGATACGCCAGGCGTGGATATCCGCTTTTGTTCCGCCGCCGCAGATCGAGTCATCCCCGCCATTCCACCGCCCTACCTGCCACTTCGAATCTTTTAATTCTTAATCTGATTAGGGATTGAGAGCGGGGGGCTGTGACCTTAATCCTCCGGCATGACCGATCAGACCCAGACTGCCGATCCGACACCCCTGGTGCTCCGGGCTCTCCGCGGGGAGACGTTGGCGCGTCCGCCGGTGTGGTTCATGCGCCAGGCTGGTCGGTATCTGCCGGAGTATCGCAAGCTGAGGGCCGAGGCGCCCGACTTCATCGCCTTCTGTCTGAACGCCGAAATGGCCGCCGAGGCGACGCTTCAGCCCATGCGCCGGTTCGGCTTCGATGCGGCGATCGTCTTCGCCGATATCCTGCTGATCCCGCGCGCCTTGGGCCAGGACGTCTGGTTCGAAACGGGGGAGGGGCCGCGTCTGGGCGAAATGCCGATCCCGGGTCGGATGGCCGAACTGGCCCCGGCGGCGGGCGAGCATCTGTCGGCGGTGGGCGAGACCCTGTCGATCGTGCGCGCGGCCTTGGAGCCGGAACGCGCCCTGATCGGCTTCGCCGGCGCGCCCTGGACCGTGGCGACCTATATGCTGGACGGCCAGGCGCGCACCATAGGCAAGGGCGAGCGCGCCCAAGCCCGCACCTACGCCTATGCCGATCCCGAGCGCGTCGATGAGACGCTGGAGGTTCTGGTCGAGGCCACGGCTCGATATCTGAAGATGCAGGCCGACGCCGGCGCCCAGGTTCTGAAGATCTTCGAGAGCTGGGCCGAGGGCTTGCCGGACGACCTGTTCGAAAGACTGGTCCTGAAGCCCCACCAGGCGCTGGTGAAGCGCACGCGGGAGCTTGGGGTCACCGTGCCCCTCATCGGCTTCCCACGGGGCTCTGCGGCGCTTGCAGAGCGGTATGCTGAAGAGGTCGAGGTCGACGCCGTCGCCCTCGACACCGCCTGTCCGCTCGAGGTCGGCAAACGGGTGCAGCAGATCAAGCCGATCCAGGGGGCGCTCGACCCGCTTTTGCTGCGTGCCGGCGGCGATCTGCTGGACCGACGCGTCGACCAACTGATGGAGGCCTGGGGGCAGGGGCCCTGGCTGTTCAACCTGGGCCACGGCATCCTGCCGGACGTGCCGATCGACCATGTCGAACAGGTTCTGAGACGGATCGGCGCCCAATGAGCGAAGCGACCCCCGGCCGCCGCATTGCGGTGGTGCTGTTCAATCTGGGCGGGCCGGACGATCAGGCGTCGGTCAAGCCGTTCCTGTTCAACCTGTTCAACGATCCGGCCATCATCGGCCTTCCGGGGATCTTCCGCACGCCTCTGGCCAAGCTGATCTCAAACCGGCGCGAAACCAGCGCCCAAGCCAACTACGCCCTGATGGGCGGGGGATCGCCGCTGCTGCCCGAAACCCGTCGTCAGGCCGAGGCCTTGCAGGCGGTGCTGGGCGCGCGGCTGGGCGGCGATGAGGTCAAGGTCTTCATCGCCATGCGCTACTGGCATCCGTTGACCGAGGAGACTGCGGCCGAGGTCGCCGCCTTCGGACCCGACGAGGTCGTCCTGCTGCCGCTCTATCCGCAGTTTTCGACCACGACGACGGAATCCTCGCTGAAGGCCTGGAACGCCGCCTATGCCGGGCCCGGCGTCAGTCGCGCCGTCTGCTGCTATCCGGCCGCCACCGGCTGGGTTGAGGCCCAGGTCCAGGCGATCGGCGAGAAGCTGGACGAGGCGGTGGGCCAGCCGGTGCGGGTGCTGTTCTCCGCCCACGGCATCCCCGAGAAGCTGGTGACCGGCAAGGGCGATCCCTATCAGGAGCAGATCGAGACGACAGTCGCCGCCGTGGTCGTCGCCATCGAGGCCCGGCGCGGGCCGATCGACCACGCCATCTGCTACCAGAGCCGGGTCGGGCCGATGAAATGGCTGGGGCCGTCGACGCCGGAAGCCATTGAAGCTGCGGCCAAGGACGGCGTTGGGGTTGTCGTCACGCCCATCGCCTTTGTCTCGGAGCATATCGAGACCCTGGTCGAGCTGGATATCGAATATGGCGAACTGGCCCACGAAAAAGGGGCCAGTCCCTATTTGCGGGCGCCGGCGGTCGGGATCGAGCCGCTGTTCATAGACGCCTTGGCCGATGCGGCCGTGGGCGCGCTATCCCAGGCGGGCGTCGCGCCGTTCGGCCAGGGGTGCAAGGCGGACTGGAAGGCCTGTCCGCATCGCAAGGCAAGGCAGGCGGCATGAACACCTACGATCTCGCACGTGGACTGCACATTCTGGCGGTGATCGCCTGGATGGCAGGGCTGCTGTTCCTGCCCCGGCTCTACGCCTATGACGCTGAGCAGAACGCCAAGCCCGAACCGCTGAAAAGCGAGATGCAGGGCCTGCTGCGCCTGTGGCAGACGCGGCTGCTGCGCATCATCCTGAACCCGGCGATGATCCTGGCCTGGGTCTTCGGTCTGTGGCTGATCCACATCGACGTCTCGGCGCGCGGCGCGGCGTTTCTGGGCGAGCCTTGGATGATCGCCAAGCTGGCGGGTGTTTTACTGCTCAGCGGCTGGCACGGCTTCCTGGCGGCCCAAAGGAAGAAGATCGCGGCCGGCACGTCCAAATATTCGGGCAAGTTCTGGCGGATGACGAACGAAATTCCCTTTGTTCTGGCCATCGTCATGGTGCTGTCGGTGACGACGGAGTGGACGTTCCGTTAAGCGGCTCCGCTTGACCTGACCCGCCGCGTGTGGTTCCGCTGGCGGCGAACCGTTTGGCGTCCTGCGCCGGCGGTCCCTCTCTTTCGTGACGCCTGCAGGCCTTGGAGCCAGCGGGAGCCCGTCGCACCTCCCTTCGGCCTTCCGGCCAGACATTTTCAGAGACCCGCGCCGCAGCCTTCTGGCCGCGTGCGCCCGCGAGCCTGCATCATGACCGACGTCCGCGACACCCATCCCGACACCCCCGAGAACGAAGGCGTGGAGGTCGAAGCCCCCACCCATCACGGCGCAGCGCACGAAGCCGGCGAGGCGGCGGGCGCCGATTCCGGCGTGGACACGACAGCGGACGATGAAGAGGACGGCGAGCCCGTCGTCGCCAACGGCCGCATCACGCTGGCCGAACTGAACGAGAAGACCCCGGCCGACCTAGTCGCCTTCGCCGAACAGCTGGAGGTCGAGAACGCCTCGAACCTGCGCAAACAGGATCTGCTGTTCGCCATCCTGAAGGCCCTGGCCGACGAAGAAGTCGAGATCATCGCCGACGGCGTGCTGGAAATCCTGCCGGACGGGTTCGGCTTCCTGCGCAGCTCAGACGCCAACTATCTGCCGGGGCCGGACGACGTCTATGTCTCGCCGTCGCAGATCCGCCGCTTCGGCCTGCGCTCGGGCGATACCGTCCATGGGGCCGTGCGGGCGCCGCGCGAAGGCGAACGCTACTTCGCCCTGCTCAAGGTCGACACGATCAATCTGGAAGACCCCGAAGCGGTCAAGACCAAGGTCCTGTTCGACAACCTGACGCCGCTCTATCCCGAAGAGCGACTGCACATGGAGATCCAGGATCCGACGCTGAAGGATCGCTCGGGCAGGGTCATCGATATCGTCGCGCCGCTGGGCAAGGGCCAACGCTGCCTGATCGTGGCGCCGCCGCGCGTGGGTAAGACGGTGATGTTGCAGAACATCGCCAAGTCGATCGAGCGGAACCACCCGGAAGTCTTCCTGATCGTCCTGCTGATCGACGAACGCCCTGAAGAAGTGACGGACATGCAGCGCACGGTGAAGGGCGAGGTCGTCGCCTCCACCTTCGACGAGCCGGCCACCCGCCACGTCGCGGTCGCCGAAATGGTGATCGAAAAGGCCAAGCGTCTGGTCGAGCACAAGAAGGACGTGGTGATCCTGCTGGACTCCATCACGCGTCTGGGCCGCGCTTACAACGCCACCGTCCCCTCGTCGGGCAAGGTGCTGACCGGCGGCGTCGACGCCAACGCCCTGCAGCGGCCCAAGCGCTTCTTCGGCGCCGCGCGTAACGTGGAGCAGGGCGGTTCGTTGACCATCATCGCCACGGCCCTGATCGACACCGGCAGCCGTATGGACGAGGTGATCTTCGAAGAGTTCAAAGGCACCGGCAACTCGGAAATCGTGCTGGACCGTAAGGTCGCGGACAAGCGCATCTTCCCCGCCATCGACGTGCTGAAGTCGGGCACCCGCAAGGAAGACCTGATCACGCCGAAGGATCAGCTGGCCAAGACCTATGTCCTGCGCCGCATCCTGAACCCGATGGGTCCGCAGGACGCGATCGAGTTCCTGCTCGACAAACTGCGCCAGTCGAAGAACAACTCTGACTTCTTCCAGTCGATGAACACCTGATCCGTCATCCTCAAGCAACCACGCGCCGCGCGCGTGGCGTTAGGGTATAAATGGCGTTTCACGTGAAACAGGAGACCGCGCGATGAAGGTCAATGTGGAAGTCGAGTGCACACCGGCCGAGGCGCGCGCCTTTCTCGGCCTGCCGGACGTGACACCGCTGAACGACGCCATGGTCGCGGAGATGCAGAAGCGGATGGAGGCAAATGTCGCCGCCATGCAGCCTGAGGAACTCATGAAGACCTGGACCAGCTTCGGCCTTCAGGCTCAGGACCAATTCCGTCGCGTGATGGAAGCGGCGGTCAAGTGAGCACGCTTTCGCTTCGGAGCCCCTCGGTCTGAGTTGATGATCGACACCATTTTCGCCTTGGCGACGCCGCCCGGCCGAGGCGCCATTGCGGTTCTCCGTTTGTCGGGACCCGGCGTCGAGGCCGCCTTGACGGCGCTTGGCGCAACCCGTGTGAAACCGCGCATAGCGTCGGTGCGCAATCTCAGCCATGCCGGCGGTCACATCGATCAAGCTTTGATCCTGCGTTTCGTGGCGCCCAACAGCTACACGGGCGAGGACGCCGCCGAACTGCATCTGCATGGCGGTCGTGCGGTCGTTGACGCCGCCAGCCGCGCCTTGATCGCGTTGGGCTTGCGCCCGGCAGACCCCGGCGAGTTCACGCGCCGCGCATTTCAGAACGGCCGCATGGATCTGGCGCAGGCCGAGGCGGTCGCCGATCTGATCGATGCGGAAACCAGCGCCCAGGCCAAACAGGCCTTGGGGCAGTTGGACGGCAAGCTCAGCGAGACCTATGCTGGTTTTCGTCGTGACCTTCTCCACGCCTTGGCCCTGGTCGAGGCCGAGATCGATTTTCCCGATGAAGAGGTGCCGGACAATCTGGCCCGTACAGCGGGGCCAGTGCTGGACCGACTCGGCGCTGACCTGCGACGCGCCGTCGATACGGGGCGGCGTGGCGAACGGGTGAGGGACGGCTATCGCATCGTCCTGATAGGAGAGACGAACGCCGGCAAGTCGTCGCTGTTCAATGCGCTGGTTGCGCGTGAAGCGGCCATCGTGACGCCGATCGCGGGCACCACGCGGGATGTGCTGGACGCCGATCTGGTGATCGGCGGCTATGCCGTGACCTTGTCGGATACGGCCGGCTTAAGAGACAGCGATGACTTGGTCGAGGCCGAGGGCGTACGGCGGGCTCGGTTGCGCGCCCAGCAAGCCGACTTGCGCCTTTGGGTCCGCGCGCCTGGCGACCCGGACGGGGTGGCTGCGGTCTACGTCGAGGATAGCGATCTGATCGTGGCGACCAAGTCCGACCTTGGCGCCCGGTCTGGGGGGGAAGATGGTCTTGAGACTTTAGCGGTCAGCACCGCGACCGGAGAGGGCCTGATCGAGCTTCGGGACTGGATTGCCGCCCGTCTTGCGAGAGATCTTTCCGGCGCCGACTTCCCTGCCGTGACGCAAGAGCGGCATCGGCTGCGTTTGCTTGAGGCGCTGGAAAGCGTCGAAGCGGCGCGCGTCGCGCTAGATGTGGCGCCGGAAATGGCTGGAGACGATCTGAGACGGGCTGCCGACGCTCTGGCGCGCGTGACAGGTGCGATCGGTGTTGAGGACATTCTGGGCGAAGTCTTTTCGACCTTCTGCATCGGAAAGTAGGTCTAGCCATACCAGCGTTTCACGTGAAACAGATGCGCGTCACAGTGTGATGCGCTAGGCGTGCCTCTGGTGATCACCCCCATTTTGCCCTATGTGGCGGCGATGATTTCTACCCCCGAACTCCTATTCGACGTCGTCGTCATCGGCGGCGGCCACGCCGGCTGTGAAGCGGCGGCGGCGTCCGCGCGGGCGGGCGCCCGCACGGTTCTTCTGACCCAGAACCTGGAGACGATCGGCGAGATGTCGTGCAACCCGGCCATCGGGGGGCTGGGGAAGGGCCATCTGGTCCGCGAGATCGACGCCATGGACGGCGTCATGGGACGGCTGGCCGATGTGTCCGGCATCCAATTCCGCCTTCTGAACCGATCCAAGGGCGCCGCCGTTCGGGGCCCACGCAGCCAGATCGACCGCCGCCTCTATCGCGAGGCCATGCAGGCCGAACTCCAGGCGACGCCCAATCTGACCCTGATGGCGGGGACGGCCGAGCGGCTTATTCTCGAGGGCAGCCGTGTAGTCGGTGTCGTGACCGGCGCGGGAGAGACGGTTCGCGCCGGGGCGGTCGTCCTGACGACCGGCACCTTCCTCAATGGTGTCATTCATCGCGGCGACGAACGCATTCCGGCGGGTCGGCATGGCGAGGAGCCCTCGACGGGTCTGGCCGCCGATCTTCATGCCGCCGACCTTATGATGGGACGTCTGAAGACAGGTACGCCCGCACGCTTGGACGGCCGGACGATCACCTGGGACCGTCTGGAAATGCAGCAGGCGGACGAGGTGCCGTCCGCCTTTTCCTTCCTGACCGACCGGATCGACGTGCCCCAGATCGCCTGCGGCGTGACCCACACGACTGAAGAGACCCATCGGATCATCGCAGAGAATCTCGGTGAGAGCGCCGTCTATGGCGGCAAGCTTTTGGGAAGGGGGCCGCGGTACTGTCCGTCGATTGAAGACAAGGTCGTTCGGTTTGCCGACAAGACCAGCCATCAGATCTTCTTGGAACCGGAAGGTTTGGACGATCCAACGGTTTATCCGAATGGGATTTCGACCTCGGTATCGGAGCCGACGCAACTCGCCTTCCTGCGTACCATTCCCGGCTTGGAAGCGGTTGAGGTTTTCCGGTACGGCTACGCCATCGAATACGACTACGTCGATCCGCGCGAGCTGACGGCGGCGCTAGAGGCCAAGAAGCGTCCCGGACTGTATTTGGCCGGACAGATCAACGGCACGACCGGTTATGAGGAGGCTGCGGCTCAGGGGCTGATGGCGGGGCTGAACGCCGCGCGGTCAGCAGCCCGGCAGGAGCCGGTGATCCTGGGGCGTGATCAGGCCTATATCGGCGTCATGATCGACGACCTGGTGACGCGGGGCGTCACCGAACCATACCGGATGTTCACCAGCCGGGCGGAATATCGGCTGACGTTGCGGGCCGACAATGCCGACCTTCGGCTCACACACCTTGCGATCAAACTGGGCATCGTCGGCGATGAGCGGCGTATTCGGTTTGAAGCCAAAGCCTCGGCGCTTGCGGCAGCGAGTGCTGTTTCACGTGAAACACTGTTCACGCCCAACGAGGCTGGCGCGCTCGGCATTTCGGTCAATGCTGACGGTCGGCGACGGTCGATGCGCGAACTGCTCGCCTTCCCCGATGTGACTTTGGATCAATTCGTTTCGGCCGTGCCCGTTATCGGCGACTGGACCGATGATGTTCGCGAGCAGATTCAAATCGACGCTGCCTACGCCAACTATCTGGATCGTCAGTCGCAGGATGCGGATGCGCTGAAGGCGGAGGAGGGGCTGATGCTCCCGACCGATCTCGACTACGGCGCCGTTGGCGGCTTGTCGAACGAGGTGAGGGAAAAGCTGGCGCGCGTCCAACCGCGCACCTTGGGCCAGGCTGGCCGGATCGAGGGCATGACACCTGGCGCTTTGACGGCGCTCTTGGCCTATGTGAAGCGCGCGCCCAAGGCGTCGGTCGCAGCTTGATGTTGGAGGCAGAGCAAGAGGCGTTCCGCGCACGCGCCAATGCATCTGCGGAACAGATCGCCGACCTCGAGGCCTTTCGGTTGCGGTTGGTCGAGGCCAATGCGGTGATGAATCTGGTCGGTCCGGACAGTCTGCCGGACTTCTGGAACCGCCACGTCTGGGACAGCGCGCAACTGCTTGACCTGGCGCCGGACGCGAAGACCTGGGCGGACCTGGGGGCAGGAGCTGGCTTTCCCGGACTGGTCCTTTCCATCATGCTGAAGGGGCGGGGCGGGGCGCATGTCTGGTTGATCGACAGCCTGGCCAAGCGCTGCCGGTTTCTTCAAGAGGTGGTGGATGCGCTGTCCTTGCCGGCGACGGTCATCGTCGGTCGGGCTGAGGCGCAGTCTGTGACGTGTGACATCGTCACCGCCCGCGCCGTCGCGCCGATGGAGAAACTGCTGGGTTATGCACAGCCCTACTTCCAAAGAGGTGCACAAGGTCTGTTCCTGAAGGGGGAACGTGCCGAATCCGAGTTGATCGAAGCGCGCAAATCCTGGCATTTCGAGGCTGAACTGGCCCCGTCGCAAAGCGACGTGCGCGGCCGCATCGTGACAATCCGGAGCCTCCGCCGTGCCCGCTCAACGCGCTAGAAAGCCCGCCCGCGTCCTCGCCGTGTCCAACCAGAAGGGCGGGGTCGGCAAGACGACGACAGCCATCAACCTCGGCACCGCCCTGGCCGCCATTGGCGAACGCGTGCTGATCGTGGATATGGATCCACAGGGCAATGCCTCGACGGGCCTGGGTGTTCCACGTGAAACACGGCGCGTCACCATTTATGATGTCGTGGTAGATCAGCGCTCGATCGCCGATGCATCGGTCCAGACGACGGTGCCGGGTCTTTGGATCGTGCCGGCTGACGCCGATATGTCGGGTGTGGAAATCGAACTCAGCCAGGCGGATCGCCGATCCTATCGGCTGCGCGACGCACTGCGTGCCCACGACGATGGCCCTACTGCGTATGACTATGTGCTGATCGACTGCCCGCCGTCGCTAAACCTGCTGACGCTGAATGCAATGGCGGCGGCGGACGCGGTGCTGGTGCCGCTGCAATGCGAGTTCTTCGCTCTGGAAGGCCTGAGCCAGCTGATGCGCACCATCGATATGGTCAAGCACAGCCTCAACCCGTCGTTGGAAATCCAGGGCCTAGTCCTGACCATGTTCGATCGTCGTAGCGCCCTGTCGGGACAGGTGGCGAACGACGTGCGCGCCCACTTCGGCGACAAGGTCTATGAGAGCGTGATCCCGCGTAACGTCCGGGTCGCCGAGGCGCCGTCTTTCGGCAAGCCCGCGCTGATCTATGATCTGAAGTGCGCCGGCAGCCAGGCCTATCTGCGGCTGGCCAAGGAAGTGGTGAAGCGCGAACGACAGCGGCTGAAGCTGGCCGCCTGAGTTTTAATAGAACGGAACAGTATCTTGGCTGAACGACAAAGAGGTCTGGGCCGCGGCCTGTCGGCGCTGATGGGGCAGGACGCCGAGGCGCCGGTCGCATCTGACGCCCCCGCGCCCGCCGGCGTGCAACGCGTGCCGATCGAAAGCCTGAAGCCCAATCCGGACCAGCCGCGCAAGACCTTCCGCCAGGAGGATCTGGAGGAGCTGACCGCCTCGATCCGCGATAAGGGGGTGTTGCAGCCGATCCTGGTGCGGACCCAACCGGGCGAGGACGGCGTCTGGCAAATCATCGCCGGCGAACGCCGCTGGCGCGCGTCACAGGCGGCGCGCCTGACCGAAGTGCCGATCGTGGTCCACGAGATGGACGACGTCGAGGTGTTCGAAGTCGCGATCGTCGAGAACGTCCAGCGCGCAGACCTGAATCCTCTGGAAGAGGCCGAGGCGTACCGCGTCCTGATGGATCGCTTCGGACGGACGCAGGATGCGGTGGCGGGCGTGGTCGGCAAGAGCCGCAGCCATGTGGCCAACACCATGCGCCTGCTGCAACTGCCCGAGCGGGTGCTGTTCTATGTGCGCGAAGGCAAGCTGTCCGCGGGTCACGCCCGCGCGCTGATCAATACGCCCGATCCAGGCCAGTTGGCGGACATCGCCTTCGTGGACGGTCTCAGCGTTCGTGAGACAGAGGCCCTGGCGCGCCGTGCGGTCGAGGGGCCGAAGCCGACGAAGACCAAGTCGGCGTCGGCGGCCGTCGGCGGGGAAGGAGCGGCCGATGTCGCCGCCTTGCAGCAGGATCTGGCCGATGCGCTGGGCCTGAAGGTCCAGCTGTCGGACAAGGGCGGGAAGGGCGAACTGACGATCGGCTACGGCTCGCTGGAGCAGCTCGACGATCTGTGCCGCCGTTTGATGCGCGGTTGAGCGGCGGACTGTGCTAGGGTGCCGATATGACTGAAGACACGACACCCACTGCCGCCGACAAGCTGAAACAGGCGCTCGCCGCCAAGAAGGCCAAGGCGGGTCATGGATTCAACGCCCAACCGGGCGCCAAGGCCGAAGAGAAGGCTGTGTCGGCGCGCAACGTCGCCATGGCCCAGCCCGCCTTCCGCAAGGCGTCCAAGCGCGGCTAGGGCTAAAGCCCCAGGCGTCTGGCGCGACCTGCGATTTCCAGCAGCAGGCGTTCTGCGATCAGTTGGTCCGGCATTCCGGTCGTCTTGGTGGCGACATCGGCCGTGTTGATACTGTCCAGGACCTCGTCCAGGGCTTCGAGCCGCCAGGACCGCGCCTGACGCAGCATTTCCGCCTCCTGTTTCCAGAAGACGCCGGCGGCCTTGGCGGCCTCCTTCGAGTTTGCGCCGTTGGCCTGCAAGATATTGATCCGGCGTAGCTTTCCGAGATGGATCGCCGCAGAGCGAACGGCGAGCACCGACGATTCGCCCTCGGCGAAGGCGCGCCTGAGCCCCGCCTGCGCCGGGCCGGGACGCGCGCCGAAGGCCTGAAGCGCCGCATCCGACAGGGAGGCGTCCGGCTCCACGCCGAGATGATGCTCCAGCGCGTCCATATCCAGCGTCTTGCCGGAGCCGGGGCCGATGAACAGGGCCAGCCGCTCGATCTCTTGCCGCATCAAGCCCCGCTCGCGCGGCAAGCGCGCGACGAAACGGTCCAGGGCGTCGGACGTCAGGCCCACCTTGTCGGCGGCCAGGGCCTCTCGGACCATGCGGGCGACATCGCCAGTCTCGTCCTCGTAGCAGACAATGCCGACCGCGCCGTTCTCCTTCTCGGCCGCCTTTCTGAGCGCGGACTCGCGGCCCAGCTGGTCGGCCTCGACCACCATCATGGCGTCGGGATTGTAGCCGCCGTCGGCGTGGATTTTCAGCGCGGCGGCGACGGCCTTATCCACGCCAGGCTTCACCGCCGACAGACGGATGCGCACCAGACGGCGGCCGCCCATTAGCGACATGGCCGTCAGCGCTTCTTCCAGCTTCGTTTCGTCGCCATCGATGTCGCTGTCGGTCAGGACGGTGACGTTGAAGGGGTCGTTCAGGTCGGGCGTGACCGTCTTGCACAACACCTCAGCCCGCTCGGCGACGCCGGACCGGTCCTTGCCGTGGATCACCGCCGCCCGGATCGCCGGATCGGGCGCCTTCAGGAAGCGATCGATCTCGGGGCGTTTGGCCAGGATCACGGGTTCGACAGCGCCTGCATCAGATCCAGTCGGATCAGGCGAGCCAGTTCGGCTGCGGCGCGCTCCTCGCCGTCCTGCTGGGCGGCGATGGCGGCATAGGGCTGGTCTGCCGTGGCGTAGGTCGTGGTTACGGTTTCCGTGCCGCTGACAGGCATTCCGCCGGCAGCCGGGGTCAGGGTCCATGTCGCCTTGACCGTGAGTTCATAGCGGGTGGCGGTGTCGTCGATGCGGCGACCCAGCGAGCGGCGGTTCTGCTGGACCTCTGTCGTCAGGCGATACAGCGGCGTCGCGCCGCGATCCCAGGCCAGGACGTCTTCCAGCTGCTCGCGCAAGCGATAGCCCAGGCGGTCGTCCTGGGTCGTGACGGCGATCCGGCGCAGGGACGACCCCACGGCCGGCTCGGCGTACATGGGCGTGAAGCCGCAGGCGGAAACCGCCAGAGACGCGAGTAACGCGAGAGCCGCCGCAATACGCATCAGCCGGCCACCAGATTGACGATGCGGTCCTTGACCACGACGATCTTCTTCACGCTCAGACCCTCCAGCCGCGCCTTGACCGTTTCGTCGGCCAGAACCAGGCCTTCGACCTCCGACGGCTCCATGCCGCGCGGCACGCGGATTTCCGCGCGACGCTTGCCGTTGATCTGGATGGGCAGGACCACCTCGTCGTCGGCCGCGAGCGCAGCGTCCCACACGGGCCACGGCGCGTCCAGAACCATCCCGTCCTCACCCAGCCGCGTCCAGGCTTCTTCGGCCAGGTGCGGGGTGAAGGGGGCGATCAGGCGGGCCAGCGCCGACAGGGCCTGACGCTTGGCGTCGCCGCCGGCCTGGGCATTGTCGCGGATGGTGGCGACGAAGGCGTAGAGCTTGGCGATGGCCGAGTTGAAGCGGAAGCCTTCGACCCCTTCGGACACTGCCTTGATGGCCTTATGCGTCTCGCGCAGCAGCTCGGCGTTGGCCTTGTCCTCGCCCACGAAACCGGCATCGTAGGTGTCAAATAAGGTCCAGGCGCGCTGGACGAAGCGGCTGGCGCCCTCCACGCCGCCAGGGGTCCACTGCACGTCCCGCTCGGGCGGGCTGTCGGACAGGACGAACAGGCGACCGGCGTCCACGCCGTGGCTTTCTAGGATCTCGGCCGGCGCGACGACGTTCTTCTTGGACTTGGACATCTTTTCGATGTCGCCGATGACCAGGGTCTCGCCGGTCGACAGCTGGCGGGCCGAGCGGACGCCATTGTCGTTCTTGAGCTCGACGTCAGTCGGCTCGACCCAGGCGCCGTCGGCGCGGCGGTAGGTTTCGTGGACGACCATGCCTTGGGTGAACAGGCCGGCGAACGGCTCCTTCACCGACAGCATGCCGGCGTCAGAGAGGGCGCGGGTGATGAAGCGAGCGTACAGCAGGTGCAGGACCGCGTGCTCGACCCCGCCGATATATTGATCGACAGCCAGCCAGCGGTCGGCGGCGGCCTTGTCGATCGGCGCCTCGGCCGTCGGGTCCGTGAAGCGGGCGAAATACCAGCTGGAATCGACGAAGGTGTCGAGCGTGTCCGTTTCGCGCGTCGCGTCGGCGCCGCACGAGGGGCATTTGACGTGCTTCCAGGTTGCGTGACGCGCCAACGGGTTGCCGGGCACGTCGAAGGTGACATCATCAGGCAGGATGACCGGCAATTGATCGGCGGGAACCTCGACGACGCCGCAAGACGGACAGTGGATGATCGGGATCGGGCAACCCCAATACCGCTGGCGCGAAACACCCCAGTCACGAAGGCGATAGATGGTCTCGGCGCGGCCCTGGCCGGCGGCCTCGACCTTGGCGATCGCGGCGGCCTTGGCGGCCTCGACGTCCATGCCGTTCAGGAAGTCGGAGTTGAAGATTCGTCCGGGACCGACATAGGCCTCGGTTCCGATCTCGACCGTCTCGGCGTCGTCGGGTTTGACCACCGGCGTCACCGGCAGATCGTATTTGCGGGCGAAGTCGAGGTCGCGCTGGTCGTGGGCCGGGCAGCCGAAGATCGCGCCCGAGCCATAGGTCGACAGCACGAAGTTGGCGGCCCAGACGGGCAGGGTCTTGTCCGGATCGAAGGGATGGCGGACGCGAACGCCCAGATCCACGCCCAGCTTCTCGGCCTTTTCGATCTCGGCTTCGCTGGTGCCGGTCTGAGCACAGGCCTTGATGAAGTCCGCCACGTCCGGCCGATGTTCGGCGATGGCCTTAGCCAGGGGATGGTCGGGCGCCAAGGCCAGGAAGCTGGCGCCGAACAGGGTATCGGGGCGGGTGGTGTAGACCTCGATCGGATCGCGGGCGTGATTGGGTTCGCCCTCGGGGGAGGCGGGCAGGAAGGCCGGCGCCTCGACGATGTCCCACCACAGGGTCGCGCCCTTGGACTTGCCGATCCAGTTCTCTTGCATCAGCCGGACCTTTTCGGGCCAGCGGTCCAAGGTCTTCAGGCCGTCGATCAGGTCGTCGGCATAGTCGGTGATGCGCAGGAACCACTGGTTCAGCTTGCGCTTCTCCACCAGGGCGCCCGAGCGCCAGCCGCGTCCGTCGATCACCTGTTCGTTGGCCAGGACCGTGTTGTCGACCGGATCCCAGTTGACCACCGCATCCTTGCGATAGACCAGACCGCGCCGATACAGCTCCAGGAACCAAGCCTGCTGCTTGCCATAGTATTCCGGGTCGCAGGTGGCGAACTCGCGCGACCAGTCCAGCGACAGGCCCAGCAGCTTCAGCTGTTCGCGCATATTGGCGATGTTGGAATAGGTCCAGCCTTTCGGGTGGATACCGCGCTCCATGGCCGCGTTCTCGGCCGGCATGCCGAAGGCGTCCCAGCCCATCGGGTGGAGAACGTCGTACCCTTGCGCGCGTTTGGACCGCGCCACCACGTCGCCCATCACATAGTTGCGGGCGTGACCCATGTGGATGTTGCCCGACGGATAGGGGAACATCTCAAGCACATAATATTTCGGCCGGCCGGTGTCCTTCGTGACGAAGGCGGAAGCCTCGGCCCATCGGGCCTGCTGGCGGGGTTCGGCGGTCTTGGGTTCGTAACGGGCCACGGTCGTCCTGAAAGTCGAAAGGGCGCTGACGCCCTCCCGGCTCAACTAGCCCGAAGGACGACAGCGCCCAAGAAGTAATGCGTCCTAAAAACTCTTGGACGCGTCGCGCTCAAGCAGCCCGAAGGGCGGTAGCGCCTAGAAATAAAGCGAGCGCCGGCTTTAACCGGCGTTCGACAGGTTCAGCTGGCGCGCCTTGGTCAGGATGGCGTTTTCCAGATCGGCCTCGGTCTGGGCGGCGACCGGGGCGGCGGTCCACTGACCATCGGCGCCCTTCACTTCCTTGGTCACCGTGACGTTCAGCGCGTCAGCGCGCAGACGGGTGTCCAGGATGAAAACGGTCGCCTTGAAGCGCTCGTTCGGCGTCTGGGGATTGATGTACCAGTCATAGTTGATGACGCCGCCCCACGGATCGGCGGTCAGCAGCGGCATGAAGCTGAGGGTGTCCAGCGAGGCGCGCCACAGGAAGGCGTTGACGCCGATGCCCTGTTGCACGTTCGTCTTGGGCGCAGACTTCTTGCCGCCGACGAAGGGAATGCTCGAGCAGGCCGACAGGGACGCGCCCAGGGCCACGCCCGAGACCAGCACAACCGCGACGTTCCGAACCAGGGCCTTGTTGAGGCTCATCAAGAGAAGTCTCCGTAAACTCAGGGACGTGAGAGCCCTCGCCCGCACGCGCGCACGGCATGGGGAATGCCGACTGCCAGGCTCTATAACACGGCGAAAAGGGGCGATGACAAGGCGAAGTCGGTTCCCGTCGCATCACGCGTCGCGGTGTTTTGTGAAGGGCATGTGAGATTTCGCCGGAATCCGCCCGAATCCCGTGACGCTTGAGACACATACGCCGACAACAATGCGCGGGAACCTTGTTATCGCCGGCTCATTGCGTTGACCGCGCAGACACCCGGTGTCTAATCGCGGGGCTCACGACCATATAAGGTCGGTTCAGGGTTGAAACGCCGCCTCATGGCGGGGTTCGAAGGATTTGGTATGCGGTTCGGTGGTTTCCTGGCTGTGATGATGGCGACGACGGCGATAGCCGCGTCGACGTCGGCGCTCGCCCAAAGCACGTCCACCGTTTCCCTTTCGGAGGCCCAGGCGGCGCAGCGTAACGCGCCGGCGCCGCAGCGTCGCGGTCTGCGCCTCAACGATCGTGGCCGGTGGGGTCTGGATTTCAACCTGAACCAGCCCGTGGGTCGCGAGACCGACTGGGGTGACGTCGAGGCCGGCGCCTATTACCGTCTGAACGACCGTCTGCGTGTCGGCGCCGCTGCGGCCGTCAGCACGCCGGAAGCCGATCCGGCCCGTGCGCCCGAAACCAACGGCCGGGCTCAGCCCCGCGTCCGTCTGGAAACCATCTTCAAGTTCTGATTTCGATCGGTCAGCGAAACGCTGACTGGATCGCACTTACCGCCGCCAGGCCGCAGGCGCCTGTGTGTGCGAGCGTTGCGGCGTTCTCTGGCGTGACACCGCCCAGCGCATAGACCGGCAGGCGGGCGGCTTTCACATGCTGTTCGAATGCAGGGACGCCCAATGCGGGTTTGCCGGCGGACGCACCGCCCGCCGGAAACACCGGCGACAGGATCAGGGCGTTCACGCCTTCGGGCGCGGACGAAGAGCCATGCCAAGCCGCCGCCAGGATCCAGCCAGGTCGGTCCGAGCGAACGCGCGCGGCCTGCTCAACCGCACGTTCGGGCAGGTGTAGCCCGTCGGCGTCGATCGCCTCGGCCAGATCAGGGTCCAGCCCGACCAACAGTTTCACGCCCCGATCGGCCGTCGCTTCCCGAAGCCGATGCCCCGTTTCTACGGCGTCGGAGGCGCCAAAGGCGCGATAGATCACCGCCGAGCCGGCGGGCAGGCGCGCCGCCGTCTCCCACGGTCGGGGCGTGCGATCGGGGTCGGTGATGAACAGCATCGCCGGCAAGGCTGCGGCGGCCGGGCTGACAGCGGCGGCGGCGCGGTTTAGAGCGGTCGCGGCGTTCCAGAGCGCGCGCGCATCGTCGCTGTAACCGGCCGGCAGGATCATGACCTCTTCTTCCTCCGCTTTTTCCGCCCCGTCCATCGCCGAAAGGGTCGACGAGGTGCGGGCGCGCATCGACGCCGCCTGCCATGCGGCCGGTCGGGATCCGGCGGGCGTGACCCTGACCGCCGTTTCCAAGACGCAAGCCCCAGAGGCTATCGACGCCATCCTGGCGACGGGTCAGCGGATCTTCGGCGAAAACCGGGTGCAGGAGGCGCAAGGCCGGTGGGCCGACCGTCGTGGCGCCTTGCCGGGTCTGGAACTGCGCCTGATCGGCCCCTTGCAGACCAACAAGGCTGAGGATGCGGTCGCCCTGTTCGATGTGATCGAAACCCTGGACCGTGAGAAACTGGCGCGCGCCTTGGCGCAGTCGGGCGAAAAGCGCGGCCGATCGCCGCGCGTCCTGGTCCAGGTCAACACGGGCGCGGAGCCCCAGAAGGCCGGGGTCCTGCCCGACGCCGCCGACGCCCTGATTGCGGCGGCGCGCGACACGTATCGGCTGACGGTCGAGGGTCTGATGTGCATTCCCCCGGCGGATCAGGACGCAGAGCCGCATTTTCAGACGTTGCGGGACATGGCCGAACGAAACGGTTTGTCGGTCCTGTCGATGGGCATGAGCGGCGACTACGAGACCGCCATCCGGTGCGGCGCGACGCACGTCAGGGTCGGAACGGCCTTGTTCGGGGAACGAAATCGACCCGAAACGCCCTCTAGCTCGTAACCCGATGTGAATATTCGCACCCCCAAGCCTTGGCGCGGGGGCCAAGCCTCGCCATTGTCTGTCCCATGCCTACGCCCAAGACCATTCTGATCATCGACGACGACGACGACCTGCGCGAGGCCCTGGCCGAGCAGCTGAACCTGCATGAGGAGTTCAAGACCCAGCAGGCCGCGACCGCGACCGATGGCGTCCGGATGGGGCGCGAGATCCGCGCCGATCTGATCCTGCTGGACGTCGATCTGCCCGACATGGATGGCCGCGAGGCCTGTCGCCTGTTGCGCAAGGACGGGGTTTCGACGCCGGTGATTATGCTGACGGCGCAATCGGCGGACGCCGACGCCATCCTGGGCCTGGATGCCGGAGCCAACGACTATGTCACCAAGCCCTTCCGGTTCGCCGTGCTGCTGGCGCGCATCCGCGCCCATCTGCGCAGCCATGAACAGTCCGAGGACGCCGTCTTCACCATCGGCCCCTACGAGTTCCGGCCCGCCGCCAAGGTGCTGATGGACTCAAAGGGCAAGAAGGTGCGGTTGACCGAGAAGGAAACCAATATCCTCAAATACCTCTATCGCGCTGGGGCCAAGCCGGTGTCGCGCGAAGAGTTGCTGACCGAGGTCTGGGGCTACAACGCCGGGGTCACGACGCATACGCTGGAAACCCATATCTATCGCCTGCGCCAGAAGATCGAACCGGAACCGGGCCATGCGCGTCTGCTGCTGACCGACGCGGGCGGATACCGGCTGCAGCCCTAACGGCTCAGTCGGCCGTCTTCGGGCGGATCGTGAACAGCGGCAGGAAGATGTGGACCAGCGGGCCGATGGTCAGGGCGTAAAGCACCGTGCCCACCCCGACCGAACCGCCCAACAGCCAGCCGACGGCGATGACGGTCAGTTCGATGGCCGTCCGCACCCATTTCACGGGCCAGCCGGTGCGCGTGACGATGCCGGTCATCAGGCCGTCGCGGGGACCGGGACCGAGGCCTGCGCCGATATAGGCCCCGCTGGCCACGCCATTCAGGACGATGCCGGCGATCAGCAGGCCGGCCCGGAGCGGTAGGTCCAGGTCGGACGGGATCCAGTCCAGACCGAAGTTGGCGACCGTGCCGATGACCAGCACATTGGCGACGGTCCCGATCCCTGGCTTCTGGCGCAGGGGAATCCATAGCAGCAACACGGCCATACCGATCAGATTGACCACAAGACCGAAGCTGATGCCGGCGGGTTTCGCGAACCACTCGAACACACCTTGGTTCAGCACGTCCCATGGATCCAGACCGAGATCGGCGCGAACGATCAGGGCGATGGACAGGCCGTAGAGAACTAGGCCGGCGAAAAGCTGGATCAGGCGACGGGTCATAAATCGACGAGATGCACCACACTGGCTATCGAAAACAGAGCCAGTTATGCCATTCTGGCCTGATGTCGTCCCGATCGATCGGTCTTGTTTCCCTGACGCGCCATCTCGGCGCCTGGCGGTCGCCGGGTGCAGGCGCGGCCTATCGGCAGCTCGCCGGTGCGGTACGACTGCTGATTCTGGATGGCCGATTGCCCTTGGCGGCGCGGTTGCCCGGCGAACGGGAACTGGCCCAGGCGCTGGGCCTGAGCCGAACGACCGTCTCGGCCGCCTACGGCCGGTTGCGGGATGACGGGTTCCTGACCGGCGGGCAGGGCGCCGCCGCACGTACAAGCCTGCCGGCTGGACCGGCGCCGCGTCACGAGGCGACGCAAACGGACAGGTTCGGCCTGATCGACATGACCGCCGCCGTCCTGCCGGCTGATGCCAATGTGCATGCAGCCTATGTGCGGGCGCTGGAGCGATTGCCGGCGAACCTGCCCGGACACGGTTATGAGACGGCGGGGCTGGAGGAACTGCGCGAAGCGGTGGCTGCGGGATACCGGCGGCGCGGCCTGGCGACCTCTTCGGGGCAGATCCTGATCACACACGGCGCGCACAACGGACTGGTCCATCTGCTGCGCCTGACGACGCGGCCCGGCGCCCCGGTGGTGTTCGACCATCCCACCTATCCGCAGGCGATCGACGCCATCCTGGCAGCGGGCGGTCGCGCCGTACCCGTCGCCTTGCCGGACGGCGAGGGCGAGGAGGGTTGGGACGTCGAGGGTCTGATCACGGCCTGCCGCAGCAGCAACGCGGCCATGGCCTATCTGGTGCTGGACCATAACAATCCGACCGGCCGAATGATGCGGGCGGCGGACCGGACGCGCTTGCTGGCGGGGCTGAAGGGGGCGGAGACCCTGCTGGTGCTGGACGAGACCCTGGTCGAACTGACGTTGAGCGGACCGCCGGCGCTCAGCGCCTCGGCCGTCGATGCGCCGCGGATGGTCAGGCTGGGTTCGATGTCCAAAAGCGTCTGGGGCGGTTTGCGGATCGGTTGGATCCGCGCGGACCGGGCGGTGATCCAGCGTCTGGCCCAAAGTCGCGCCAGCTTCGATCTGGGGGTTCCGATCCTGGAGCAGCTGGCGGCGGTCGAACTGTTGAACGACGGCGGCAAAGCCCTGGCGGCGCGCCGGCCCCTCTTGCGCGCCCGGCGGGATCATCTGCGGGCGCGGCTCGCTGAAAAACTGCCCGAGTGGGTCTGTCCCCGTCCGGCTGGGGGATTGTCCCTGTGGGCGCGGCTGCCCGGGCCGATCAGTTCCGCCCTCACGATCGCGGCCGAAACCGAAGGCCTGCGCCTCGCCACCGGTCCGCGATTCGGCGTCGATGGCGCCTTCGAACGCCGCCTGCGCCTGCCCTACACCCTGCCGGAAGACCAGCTGGACGAGGCGGTGGTTCGGCTCGGGCGCGCTGCCAGAAAAGTCGGCCGGGGTCGAAAGGCGCCGGCGCCGGTCAAGCCGGTCGCCGTCTATTGAGGATCAGACGTCCAGATCAACCGTGACCGGCGCGTGGTCGCTGGGACGATCCCATTCGCGGACGTCGTCGTGGATGCGGGCGGTGTCCTTGACCACGGCGGGGGTCAGGCCGGGCGACGTCCAGATGTGGTCCAGGCGCAGACCGCGATTCGATTTGCGGAAGTCGGCGGCGCGATAGCTCCACCAGCTGGCCAGTTTCTGAGGCTCGGGAAAACGGTCGCGCAGCACATCGGCGAAACCGCCAGTCTCCTGAAGCCGGTTCAGGGTCTCGACCTCGATCGGCGTGTGGCTGACGATCTTGGACATGTAGCGGTGGTTCCAAACATCGCCCTCTCCCGGCGCAATGTTGAAGTCGCCGGCCATGACCAGGGGGCGAGACTTGTCCTGCTTGGCCACGATCGCGGTCAGCTGCTCGTAGAAGTCCATCTTGTGATCGAACTTGGGGTTCAGCGCCCGGTCGGGAACGTCGCCGCCGGCCGGGATGTAGAAGTTCTGCACGTCGATGCCGGACACGCGGGCCGAGACGCAGCGCGCATGACCCAGTTTGCACACCTGGAAGGTGTCGCTGTCCTCAAGCGGCAGACGGCTGGCGACGGCGACGCCGTGCCAGCCCTTCTGGCCCGCCACGCGAAGGTGGGGCATGCCCATGTCCTCGAAGGCGCCGCGTGGGAACTGGTCCGTGGTACATTTGATCTCCTGCAGCATCAGGACATCGGGCGCGCGTTCGGCGACGAAACGGGCGACCTGGTCGATGCGCAGGCGGACGGAGTTGATGTTCCAAGTGGCGAGGCGAAGGGTCATGGCCCCCGTCTAGCAGGCGCACGGCGTAAAAAAAGCCCGGCCGCGACGGGCCGGGGTCTGGGAGGTTCGTCTCTCTCGCCGCCGGGGAGGGGGATATTCCGAGGCGGTAGAACGGCCGCCGCCGCTCGTGTGCCCAAAGTGTCACTGACGATTATAAAAGTCAAATCGTCACAATTGTCCGCTTGCGCGTGCTGATTATGAAACAGTCAGGACGCGGATCAGTCTCGCGGTGTTTGCGCCTGCGGCGCCGTCGCCCACTCACCGCGCCAGTCGTAACTGAGCGTCACGCAGTGCCGATAGGCGCCGTCCGACCACCGGCCCACGGCCTGCATGGTCAGGGGACGCGGCGCACGCACGCGACCTATGATCAGCCAGACCTCGTCGGCGCCAGGACACAAGGCGCGCGACAGGCCACGGCCGTCGCCGTCCTGATCGATCGCATAGATATCGTTCTCCTCGGCGCCCTGCGGCAGGACGCGTCGCGCGGCGTCCGGTCCGCCGCGTGTGAAGCCCGCCGTACCGCGTGCGGTGGTGGAGAACAGACGCTCCACCTGCACCGCGCCGAACAGACCGCGCCGCACCTGCAAGGTGACGCCCTTAGTCAGCGCCTGGGTGATCCGGTCCGACGCATTATAGGACAGGTAGCGGGTGTCCGCATGGGCGGGCGCCGCCGCCGAACCGACGACGATCAGGGCGAGAGCGGTGGCGGTGATACGGCGCATACGTTTCTCTTCCTCAGGTTTTGCGGCGAGAACGGGGCCTGATCCGGTCAGTGCTCGCCGAGGCAGCGCAGCGCGACCTCGAGATTGCGCAGGCCGTCTTCGCCGGTGACCGCCGGCGTTTCGCCGGTCGTGATGGCGCGAGCGAAGGCCTCCAGCTCCTTTTTCAGGGGCTCGGCCGGCCAGCTGTTCAGCATGCGGGTCGAATAGGAGCCGTCCGGCTGCTGGCCGAAGTATTCGGTGACCTGGCGCGTGATCAGATCGGCGACGATGAACTTCGTCTTGGTCGCGACTTGCAGCGTGCGGGTCTTGTAGGGGGTGACCCAGTTGGTGGTGATGTGGGCGATCACCCCGCTGTCCAGGCGGAACTGAAGCAAGGCCGTGTCCTCCCGATCGGCGCGGGTGCGGGCCAGTTGCGGCTGGACCTCGACAATCTCCGAGCCTGTCAGGTGGCGGATGATGTCGATGTCGTGCACCGCCAGGTCGATGACCACGCCGACCTCGCCCATGCGGGGCGGGAAGGGACCGACGCGAGTGATCTGGATCGAGATGATGTCGTCGTCGGCGACGGCGCGCTTGACTGTTTCGACCGCAGGATTGAAGCGCTCGACCTGACCGACCATCAGGACGCGGTCATTGGCCTTGGCCGCATCGATCATGCGCTGGGCGTCGGCGACGCTGGCGGCGATCGGTTTTTCGACGAGGACGTGGACGCCCTTTTCCAGCAGGGCCACGCCGATTTCGGCATGGAATCGGTTCGGCGTGGCGACGATGGCGGCGTCCAGACCGGCGTCGACGAAGGCTTCAGCTGTCGTGACAGGCGATGCGCCATAGGCGGCGGCGACGCCTTCGGCTGTCACCGCATCGGGATCGAAGACGGTGGTCAGGTCGAACTCGCGCATCTCGGAGGCGACGCGCGCATGGTTGCGGCCCATGACGCCGACGCCGGCGACGCCGATCTTGAGGGCGGGGGTGTTCGGCATCGGCTTAGCCCTTGTAGCTGGCGACGGCGGCGACGACCTTGTCCTGTGTCGCCTCGTCCAGATCGGCGTGCATCGGCAGGCTGAGGACTCGGTCTTTCAGCCGTTCGGTGACGGGCAGGCCGCCGGACCCTTGCGGGAAGCGCCGATAGGCCGGCTGCATATGCATGGGCACAGGATAATAGACGGCGGTGGGCACGCCCTGATCCTTCAGGTGCGCGGCCAGGCCGTCGCGATCCTCATGCTCGATCGTGTACTGCGCCCAGATCGAGACGCCGCCGTCGATGACATGGGGCACGGCCGAGACGTGGGGCGCGAGGCGTTCGTTGTAGCGGGCGGCGATCCGGTTGCGCCATTCGATCTCCTGACCGAAGACCTTCAGCTTCTCGATCAGGATGGCGGCCTGGATGGTGTCCAGCCGGCTGTTCATGCCGATGCGCATGGCCAGATATTTGGGGTCGTGGGCGAAGGCGGCGGCGCCGGCCTCCAGGTCCTTGGCGACGACCTTGCCGTGCACGCGAAGGGAATCCATTTCCTGCGCCAGATCGTCGTCGTCGGTCAGCACCGCACCGCCGTCGCCGTAGCAGCCCAGGGGCTTGGCCGGGAAGAAGCTGGTCGTGGTGACGTCGGCCCACTTCAGCGGGTGGTCGCCGTTCAGGGTGCAGCCGAAGCCCTGCGCCGAATCCGAGATCAGCTTCAGCCCATGGCGGTCGCAGATGGCGCGGATGGCGGGATATTCGGCGGGCTGACCGAACAGATCGACGGCGATGACGACCTTGGGCGTCAGGCGGCCCTCGGCCTTGACCGCTTCGATGGCCGCCTCAAGCTTGGCCGGGTCCATATTGTAGGTGTGGGCGTCGACGTCCACGAACACGGGCGAGGCGCCCAGCCACGGCACGACCTCGGCCGTGGCCGTGAAGGTGAAGCTGGGGCAGAAGACGGCGTCGCCGGTGCGAACGCCCCAGGCGATCAACGGCAGGATCAGGGCGTCGGTGCCGTTGCCGCAGCCCAAGGCGTGTTTGGCCTGACCGAAGGCGGCGAGGTCGGCCTCGAACTGGCGGACCTGCGGACCCATGACCCAGGCGCCGCCGACGACGGCCTCCTGAACGGCGGCCTCGATCTTGCCGCCGAGGCGTTGGCGCTGGGCCTGAAGGTCGATGAAGGGGATCATGGGGGACGCTCTCCACGGGGGATCGGGGGCGGCGGCCGGACAGGCGGGCCGCGAATGTCGGGTCGTCCTAGCAAGATCGGGCGCGCGGGCCAAATCGCGCGGCGTCACATCGCGTTGCCCTTTGCTACCGCACACAGGCCTTGGCGCCCGTCGGCTTGCGTCCTAAGCCAGCGCCATGACGACACTTTCCGCCGCCCGGACCAGGGTCTCGAACTGGCTGTTCGACCATGCCCTGCCGCTGTGGGCCGAGCGGGGCGTGGATGCGCAGGGGCGGTTCTTCGAGCAGCTGGATTTCGATGGCCGGCCGGTGATCGGACTTCGTCGTCGGACGCGGGTTCAGGCGCGCCAGGTCTATGTGTTCTGCGAAGCGGCCGCCTTGGGATGGGGGCAGGGCCGTGCGGTGGCCAAGGCCGGGCTGGATCAACTGATATTCAGTCGCCGACTTGACGACGGCCTTTGGGTCTCGGCGACCGATGACGACGGCTTGGTGGTCGACGAGACGCCCGATCTCTACGACCTGGCCTTCGTCCTGTTCGCGCTCGCGGCGGCGCACCGTGTCCTGGACGATGCGCGGTCGCGGCCTCTGGCGCTTGAGACGCTGGCTGCGATCGATCGGTTGATGGCGTCTTCGCATGGCGGATGGGAGGAGGCCCTGCCGCCACGCCTGCCGCGGCGTCAAAATCCCCACATGCATATGCTGGAGGCCATGCTGGCCTGGCAGGCGATCGCGCCCGATCCCGCGTTCGAGGCGGCGGCGCGGATGTCGCTGGACCTGTGCAAACAGCGCTTCCTGATCGACGGCGCGATCCGCGAATATTTCACCGAGGACTGGTCGCCCGATCCTGCAGCGGGTCATGTGATCGAGCCGGGCCACCTCGAAGAATGGGCCTGGCTGCTGAAGCAGGCCGGGGACGACTCAGATCTCGCCACGGCGCTGCACCGTCGTGCGGCGGCGCAGGGTTATCGCGACGGATTCGCCATCCGCGAGATCGGCCCGGCGGGAGAGGTGCTGGATGACGGACGCCGTCTGTGGGCCCAAACCGAGGCCATCCGCACAGGGTTGAGTTTTGGCGACGCAGGCGTTTCGGCACTGATCGCCGCCGTGTTCGACACGCATCTGGCCACCGCCGTGCCGGGCCTATGGGTGGACAGCTACGACGCCCAAGGCCGGTCACACGATGCGGCGGCGCCCGCGTCCAGCCTCTATCATCTGATGACCGCCTTTTCTGAACTGCTTCGGAGCAACGCATGACCGGCCGGCCCGCCGCCTTTCTGGATCGGGACGGGGTGCTGATCGAGGACAGCGGTTATCCGCATCGTCCGGAGCATCTGATGCTGATCCCCGGCGCAGCGGCGGCGGTGCGGCGGATGAACCAGGCCGGTTATCGCACCGTGATCGTGACGAACCAGTCGGGCGTGGCGCGGGGCCTGTTCAGCGAAGAGACGATGAACGCCTTCAACGCTCTGCTGGTCGCGCGACTGGCCGAAGAGGGGGCGATTATCGACGCCGTCTATTCCGCGCCCTTCCATCCCGAGGCGATCGAGGCGCGTTATCGCCATCCCGATCATCCCGATCGCAAGCCCAATCCGGGCATGTTGCTGCGCGCCATCGCCGAGCACGATCTGGATCCGACGCAGTCCTTCATCATCGGCGATCAGAAGCGGGATCTGCAGGCCGGAGAGCAGGCCGGGGTGGCGGGCTACCTCTTCGAAGGCGGGGACCTGGACGCTTTCGTGCGCGATGTGGTCGGTCTCTAAGACCGGGCGTCGCATTTCCTCGCCTGGTGAATTACTCTGATCCAAAATCGGAGGAAATCGCCAATGAGCGCGCCCTATCCATTCGTTGAACGCCGCTGGACCTCGTCGGATGGGCTCACGCTCTTTGCGCGGGATTATGCGCCCGGTCCCGGCGTCGCGCGCCCGCCGGTGATCGCCATCCATGGTCTGACCCGCAACAGCGCCGATTTCGAAGCCATCGCACCGCTGCTAGCCCAGAGCGGGCGTCGGGTGCTGGCGGTGGATGTGCGTGGACGCGGGCTGTCGGATCGTGCGCCCGACCCCATGACCTATATGCCCGACGTCTACGCGCGCGACATGCTGGCCCTGATGGAACAGGCCGGGATCGATAGAGCGGTCTTCATCGGCACCTCCATGGGCGGGCTGATCACCATGGCGCTGACGGCGATGCGTCCCAAGGCGGTGGTCGCGGCGATCCTGAACGACATCGGGCCGGAGGTGGCGCCGGAAGGTCTGGCGCGCATCGCCGCCTACAGCGGTCAGCCGGTCGAGATCGGCTCCTGGGCCGATGCGGCAGCCTATGCGAAGCGGATCAATGCGGTGGCCTTCCCGCACTATACGGATGCGGACTGGGACGCCTTCGCCCGGCGCATTTTCCGCCAGCAGCCCGATGGAGAGATCGCGCTGGACTATGATCCGGACATCGCCGTGCCGATCCGCGCGGCGGGGGCCAAGGCGCTGGTCCCGAACCTGTGGCCCATGTTCCGGCGGTTGGCGAATAAGAAGCCGACGCTGCTGGTGCGGGGCGCTGCCTCGGATCTGCTGAGCGCCGACATCGCCGCGCGGATGAAGAAGGCGGCCCCGACCATGGCCTATGTCGAGGTTCCCGGTATCGGCCACGCGCCCATGCTGGACGAGGCCGAGGCCAAGGCCGCGATCTTCGAATTTCTGGCCGAGGTCGATTAGTCCCGGGTCGGATCGACGCGTGACGTGTCGCCGTAGGTCAGGGCCAGGAAGACGTCCTCCAAGTCTGGATCTTCGGTGGTGATGTCGGCGATGGTGACGCCGGCGGCGCGCACGGCGTTGATGACCTGTTCGACCGACGACTGCCCCTTTTTATAGGCGACCGCGAAGGCGCCGCCCGGACGGGGCGTCACCTCGAAGCCGGCCAGCACCGGCGGCGTCGCCTGGGGCGTTTCCGGGGTTACGACGACATTGCGGCTGTCCAGACGGCGTAGAAGCTGCGGCGTCGGCTCGCAGGCCACCACCTCGCCCCGATTGACGATGGCGATGGTGTCGCAAAGCTCCTGGGCCTCTTCGAGATAGTGGGTGGTCAGGACGATGGTCACCCCCTCTTCGTTGATGCGGCGGACGTAGGCCCACAGCTGGCGACGCAGTTCGACGTCCACGCCGGCCGTCGGTTCGTCCAGGATCAGGATGGGCGGATTGTGGACCAGGGCCTTGGCCACCATCAGGCGGCGCTTCATGCCGCCGGACAGGGCGCGGACATAGGCGTTGGCCTTATCCGACAGGCCCAGCGCGGCCAGCAGTTCGTCAGACCGGCGCTCGTCCTTGGGCACGCCGTAGAAGCCCGCCTGCACCTCCAGCGACTCGCGCGGGGTGAAGAAGACGTCGGCGACGATCTCCTGCGGCACGACGCCCAGGGCGGCGGCGGCGTCGCGCGGCTCCTTGTCGATGTCGCGGCCCCAGATCGTCACCGAGCCCTCGGACTTCTTCACCACCCCGGCCAGGATGTTGATTAGGGTCGACTTGCCCGCCCCGTTGGGGCCCAGCAGGCCGAAGACGGAACCACGCGGAATGACGAGATCGACGCCGCGCAAGGCCGTCTTGGGGGCGGCCTTCTTGGACCCGGCATAGGTCTTTTTCAGTCCCCGCACCTCAATGGCGTTGTCGGGCAGGGCGGGGGTCACTGACATGGTCGACTATTCACTCAGGCGGGACGGCGAGCGGCATAGGTAGGACGAGGGATCGCAATCGCCAACCTGTCTTGCCGAAAGCATCAGACAAGCAGGCTTATCCATGTGTCAATGGTGCTTGACTTGCACGACTGACGTGTCTAGCGTCCTTGTCATAAAGACAACCGCACTTGATGGAGATCGCCGTGACCGCCGTTCAAAAAGCCAAGCCGCCTCTGACCCGCACCCGCCTGATCGGCTTCGTCGCCATGGCGGTCTGCGCCATAGGCTACATCGGTGGAGGACTGGCGCTGCTGGCGGGCAAAACCGATCAGATCGAGATGACGCATGCCGCCATCGCCGGCGCCGCCCTGCTGCTGATCGGCGAGATCGGTCTGTGGGTCGGCGCGGCCTGTCTGGGCCTGACCTTGTTCAAGAAGCGCAAGGCGATGCTGAACCGTCTTCTGGGCCGTCGCCCGGCGGCACCCAGCGAGGTTTGACCTTCGGGGCCGGTCCGCCTAGGAAGCCCGCAAGCCTTTCAGACCCGGACCGGACCATGCCTCCCCGCCATTCCGACGCCATCATCCCGCCGCCCGAAGAGATCGTCGTCTCGACCAAACGCGTGGCCTGCGACGGCGGCGGCGGAGCCTTGGGTCATCCGCTGGTTTATATGGACATGGGCGAGGACGACTTCATCGAGTGCGGCTATTGCGACCGGCGTTTCGTCCTGTCGGCCCAGGCCCACGACGAGAACGAATATCTGAGCCCCGCCGCTCGCGCGCCCGAGGCCCACTGAGACCGTAACCTCAGTTCAGTCGCGGTGTTGCGGCGGTTGGGTCTATAGACGGCTGACACGCTGTTGGGACGGAGACGAGCCTTGCGCTATCTGCACACCATGGTCCGGGTAAAGGACATCGACGCCTCGCTGCACTTCTATTGCGACCTTCTGGGTCTGCGGGAGGTGCGCCGCGTCGAGAACGAGGCGGGTCGGTTCACCCTAGTCTTCCTCGCCGCGCCCAAGAATCTGGAACAGTCAGCGGCGGAACGCTGCCCCGAGGTCGAGCTGACCTTCAACAGGGATCCAGAAGAGTATCAGGGCGGCCGCAACTTCGGTCACCTGGCCTATAAGGTCGATGACATCTACGCCGCCTGCCAGAAGCTGATGGACGGCGGGGTGACGATCAACCGTCCGCCGCGCGACGGCAACATGGCCTTCGTCCGCTCGCCCGACGGCATCTCCATCGAGCTGCTTCAGGAAGGCGCGCCGCTGGCGCCGGCCGAGCCCTGGGCCTCAATGCCGAACGTCGGCGCCTGGTGATGGCGGCGCGGACGGCGGCTCTGCTGACGGTTGCGGCGGTCGTGCTGTCGGCCTGCGCCTCGACCACCGAGAGCAACACCGGACGTACGGCGACGGAGCAGCTGCTCTTGGCGCGCGCCTCGGACCGGGCGGTGGAGGGGCTGGTCCTGCCGCTGCCGACGGGCGCTTCGGTCTTCATCGACGACGCCTATTTCCAGGGCGAGGGCACCCGCTATGCCGTCAGCGCGATACGCGGCGCGATCTCGGACGCCGGTTTCAGCCTGGCCCGCAACAAGGACGAGGCGAACGCCGTGTTCGAGATCCGCGCCGGCGCCCTTTCGCTGGAGCAGATGCGGCGCGTCTTCGGCATTCCCGAGATGCGGATCCCGATCAACGAGACCTTCAACGTCGTCTCCCTGCCGGAACTGTCGGTCTACAGCCACCGCGACCGGGTCGGGGTCGCCGAGTTTTCCGGCTTCCTCTACGAAGCCAAGACCGGTGCGCCGCTGGGCGCCGTCATGCCGATGATCGGCACCTATCGCATCCGCAGCCACAAGGCCTTCATGGTCGTGTCCTGGGGCCAACAGCAGGCCCAGCCAGGTCAACGCGATCCCGGATCGAGCTGGACCGAATTCTGACGCTGACGCGGGGGCGTCGGAGCCCTATGTTCCCGCCATGACCGAGACGACTGCGCCCGAAAATCCAGAAACTGAACGCCAGATGACGCAGGACGGCCCTGCGCTGCGTCTGTGGATGATCGACGCCTCGGCCTACATCTTTCGCGCCTATCATGCGCTGCCGCCTCTGACGCGCAAGTCCGACGGCCTGCCGGTCGGCGCGGTCCAGGGCTACTGCAACATGTTGTGGAAGCTGCTGAAGGACATGAAGGGCGCCGATGGCCCCACCCATCTGGTGGCCATCTTCGACCATTCGGAGAAGACGTTCCGAAACACCCTGTACGATCAGTACAAGGCCCATCGTCCGCCGCCGCCCGAGGATCTGGTCCCGCAGTTTCCGCTGGTGCGCGAAGCGACGGCGGCGTTCGGCGTCCATTGCGTCGAACTGCCCGGCTACGAGGCCGACGACCTGATCGCGACCTACGCCTGCAAGGCGCGCGATGCGGGCGGGGAGGCGGTGATCGTCTCGTCCGACAAGGATTTGATGCAACTGATCGGCGGCGGCGTCGTGATGTGGGATCCAATGAAGGACCGGCGTCTGGCCGAGCCTGAGGTCTTCGAAAAGTTTGGGGTCGGCCCCGAGAAGATGGTCGATCTGCAGGCCCTGATCGGCGACAGCGTGGACAACGTCCCCGGCGCGCCAGGCATCGGACCGAAGACGGCGGCGCAGCTGCTGGACGAATACGGCGATCTGGACACCCTTCTGGCCAACGCCGGCGAGATCAAACAGCCCAAGCGCCGCCAGACTCTCATCGACTTCGCCGACCAGATCCGTCTGTCGCGCGAACTGGTGCGCCTGACCTGTGATGCGCCGGCGCCCGAGGCGATCGAGGATTTCGCCGTGCGCGATCCCGATCCCGCGATCCTGTCGGCCTTCTTGGAGACGATGGAGTTCCGCTCGCTGCAGCGCCGCGTCGGCGACGGCAAGGCCGGGCCCAGCGACGTCTCGGCCTTTGCGCCCAAGCGTGCGCCGAACCTGAGCGCGCCGGTCGCGACTCCTCGCTACGGCCAGGTCGTCGAAGGCCCGGCCGAGGTTCAGACCTTCGATCACTCGGCCTACGAATGCGTCCAGACCGAAGAGGCGCTGGATCGCTGGATCGCGCGCGCGACCGAGGTCGGCGTTGTCGGCTTCGACACCGAGACCGATACGCTGTCGGCGACCCATGCGGGCCTGTGCGGCGTGTCGCTGGCGGTGGGGCCGAACGAGGCCTGCTACATCCCCCTGACGCACGAGCATGAGCCGCAGGCCGGCGAGGGTGGTCTCTTTGGCGAAGCGGGAGAGACGCCCGAGCCGATCCATCAGCTGGACAAGCCCACGACCCTGGCCAAGCTGAAGACGTTGCTGGAAGACCCGTCGGTCCTGAAGGTGCTTCAGAACGCCAAATACGACATCGCCGTCATGGCGCGTCGGGGCATCCGCGTCGCGCCCTATGACGACACGATGCTGATTTCCTATGTGCTGGAGGGCGGGCTGCACGGGCACGGCATGGACGAGCTGGCGCGCCTGCACCTGGGTCACGAGCCGATTCCGTTCAAGAGCGTGGCGGGGACCGGCAAGAGCCAGAAATCCTTCAAGCACGTCGCGCTAAAGCCCGCCTCGGAATATGCGGCCGAGGATGCGGACGTGACCCTGCGGTTGTGGCGTATTCTGAAACCCCGTCTGGCGCGGGAGGGCCTGTCCACCGTCTATGAGACGCTGGAGCGCGGCATGCCGACGGTGCTGGCGGACATGGAGCTGAACGGCGTCCGCATCGATCCCGACCGGCTGAAGCGGCTATCCAGCGAGTTCGGTTTGCACATGGCCGAGCTGGAGGCTCAGGCCCACGAGATCGCCGGGCGGCCCTTCAACATCGGCTCGCCGCGCCAGATCGGCGAGATTCTGTTCGGCGAACTGAACCTGCCGGGCGGCAAGAAGACCGCCTCGGGCCAGTGGGGCACCGACGCCAGCGTGTTGGAGGAACTGGCGCTCAGCCACGATCTGCCGCGTGCGATCCTGGACTGGCGCCAGCTCTCCAAGCTGAAGGGCACCTATACCGACGCCCTGACCGCGGCCGCCGATCCCAAGACCGACCGGGTGCACACCAGCTATCAGCTGGCCGCCGCCACCACGGGCCGTCTGGCGTCCAGCGATCCCAACCTGCAGAACATCCCGATCCGCACCGAGACGGGTCGCGAGATCCGTCAGGCCTTCATCGCCGCGCCCGGCAATGTCCTGATCAGCGCCGACTACAGCCAGATCGAGCTGCGCCTTTTGGCCCATATCGGCGACATCCCCGAGCTGAAGCGCGCCTTCAAGGCGGGACTGGATATTCACGCCGCGACAGCCTCGGAGATGTTCGGCGTCCCGGTCGAGGGCATGCCGTCCGAGACCCGCCGGCGCGCCAAGGCGATTAACTTCGGCATCGTCTACGGCATTTCGGCCTTCGGTCTGGCCAACCAACTCGGCATCGATCAGGGCGAGGCGGGGGCCTATATCAAGACCTATTTCGAACGCTTCCCCGGCATCCGCGCCTATATGGACAAGACCAAGGCCGAGGTGCGCCAGACCGGCTTCGTCTCGACTGTGTTCGGCCGCCGGATTCACATCCCGGCCATTCACTCCAAGTCCGGCGCCGAGCGCCAGTTCGGCGAGCGCGCCGCCATCAACGCCCCGATCCAAGGCGCAGCCGCCGACATCATCCGCCGCGCCATGATCCGCATGCCCGCCGCCCTGACCGAAGCGGGCTTCAGCACGCGCATGCTGCTTCAGGTCCACGACGAACTGGTGTTCGAGGCGCCGGAAGCCGAGGCCGACCGCGCTATCGCCGTCATCAAACGCGTGATGGAGAACGCTGCAGACCCGGCCGTGGCCCTGACAGTTCCGCTGGTGGTGGATGCCCGCGCGGCGTCCAACTGGGACGCGGCGCACTAGGATCGGGCTAGGCGGCGATCATGCCGATGTCGTCGGGGAGTTCGCCGCGGCCGAGCAGGCCGGTTTCGAAGTCCATGAAAATGTCCATCAGCTCCTCGACGTTCACCGGAGCGGCGGAGGAGCCGAAACGGAAGCGCCAGTAGCTGACGATGTGCTGGACAGCGCCCAGCTGATCGCCCAGCTTGGCGAACATGGAGGGGGCGTCCAGCAGGAAGTCGCGAAAGGCGATGGGGCGGCCTTCCTGCGTCAGTTTGGCGTAGGCGTCGTCATAGACACGCAGGGTTCTGCTGACCTCGTCGCAGGTCTTGATGATGCGCCCGCGCAGAACATCGCGACTGCGCGCCAGATATTCCTTGGCGGCGCGATCGACCTTGCCGACGGGCTTGATGGTGCGCACGGCCTCGGCGACGCCGGCGACCTCGCCCAGCAGGGCGGCCAGCGTCCATTTGTAATACAGGAAGCCTTTCCAGCAGAAGACGCCCTCCTGATACTGTTCGGGCGCCAAACGCAGCGTCAGTCTCAAAGCGTCCAGCTGATCACCGGGCGTGTTCGACAGAATCTTCGACGCCATTCGACCGGCCGAATCCGAGTTCACCGCCAATGTGTCCGCACCCAGGCTGAGCGTCACCAGCGGCTCGATCTCGCTGCGGACGAAGGCCAGCATGCGCTGAAGATCGCTGTCGCTGATCGAGAAGTAGCAGGGCGAGGGGTCCAGCCCGCCGCGACGCAGCTGTTCGCGCAGCAGGAAGGGATCCAGCGACGGCAGTTTGTCGATCAGGCGCAGGGTTTCGATGTCCGGATGGTTGGGCGCGACGCCGAACGCCTCCATCATCATTCGCTCGAAGCCGATCTGATTAACGAAGACGTATCGGCCGCCGGTCTTCAGGTCCGCATCGTCGATGGGGATGACCACCTTGGTCGCGACCTGGCGTCGGCCGGTGAACAGATCGGTCTCGTTGCGCCGCAGACGATGTTTGATGATCAGGGCGCGGTTCAGCGCCGCCGTACGGAAGATCGGGCGCGCCGCCCAGTCGGGATTGCGCACGGCGCCGTCGGGCGCGCTGTCGCCGTTCTCCTCCCACACGCGCAGCAGATTCAGCACGCGGGCGGTGGAAGCCGAGCTCTTGAGGTGCTCCAGGTTGCGGACGGCGCGATCAGTCATGGCGCTGACGCTACGCCAACAATTGTCACCAATGGCTTAGCTTCGCCGTTAAAAAAATCCTTGGTCGCCGAATTTGACTCAGTCGGCGCCTGAAACCTGCTTCCAGGCTCTGACGCGCCGCGCTGGCGCGTGACAGCGATCCGGGTCTAGAACGACGGCATGCAGATTTTCGACATTCTGATCATCCTCGCGATCCTGGCCGTGACGGTCACGCTGGGCTTCGGCCTCTATTCGCTGTTCCGGGGCGGAGAGTATGCGCGCAGCCATTCCAACAAGCTGATGCGGCTGCGCGTCGGGCTTCAGGCGGTCGCCATCATCCTGCTGGTCGTCGGCATGATGTGGAAGGCGACGCAGGGAGCCTGATCATGGTGACGCTGAACAAGATCTACACCCGCACGGGCGATGACGGTCGCACGCGGCTGGCGTCTGGCGCGCCGGTGTCCAAGAGCGACGCCCGGGTCGAGGCCTATGGCGCGGTCGATGAGCTGAACGCGGTGATCGGGGTCGCCCGGCTGAACAGCGGCCAGAACGACCGGATCGACGCCATGCTGGGCCGGATCCAGAACGAGCTGTTCGACCTGGGCGCTGATCTGGCCACGCCTCTGGACCCGCCGCCGGCCTGGGAAGCCCTGCGTATCGTCGAAAGCCAGGTGGCGCGGCTGGAGCAGGAAATCGACTGGATGAACGAGAGCCTGAAGGCGCTCGATAGCTTCATCCTGCCGGGCGGCGCGCCCTTGTCAGCCCATCTGCATGTCGCGCGCACCGTCTGCCGACGGGCCGAACGCGAGGCGGTGCGTCTGATCGAAAACGGCGAAGCCGTGAATGTCGAGGCGGTCAAATATCTGAACCGCCTGTCCGACCATCTGTTCGTCGCCGCGCGACGCGCCAACGCCAACGGCGCCAGCGACATCAAATGGAAGCCCGGCGCGACCCGCTAGGCGAAACCGGTCAGGCGGCGGGACGCGCCGCCGCCAGTGCGGCTTTCTGACGCTCGGCCTCTGCGGCGCGGGCGCGGCTCTGGGCGGCGAGATCCTGTTCGATCCGAACCAGCTCGCGGTTCTTCTCGGCCGACGCCTCGGCGCGCGACACGCCATTGGGGCGGCCGGTGATCTGGGCGATGGAGATGGGCTGGGCGCAGATGCGGCTTTCCATATCGTACCATTTGCCCGCCGCCTCGCACCGTTTGCCCGGCGCGACCCAGTAGTCCTGCAGGGCGAAAATCCCGACGACCGTGATGCCGAACAGGCCGAAGAAGATCATCGCCAGGCGGGGAAAGGTCAGGAAACGCTTCATCTCGTGGTCCGTTGGATAGGGATCGAAGCCACAGCTTGACCCCACGTTACGTTGACAGGCCTTCGCGACCGCTCCATGTCCTGCCCACACATTCAGGCGATTTCACGGATAGACCCATGAAGGTACTCGTCCCCGTCAAACGGGTGATCGACTATAACGTCAAGGCCCGCGTCAAGGCGGACCAGTCGGGCGTCGATCTGGCCAACGTCAAGATGAGCATGAACCCCTTCGACGAGATCGCCGTCGAAGAGGCGGTTCGTCTGAAGGAAGGCAAGGAACACCATGCCGCCGGCACCGCGACGGAAATCGTCGTGGTCTCCATCGGCGTCACCCAGGCGCAGGAAACCATCCGCACGGCGCTGGCCATGGGCGCGGATCGGGGGCTGCTGATCCAGTCGGATACGGACCTGGAGCCGCTGGCGGTCGCCAAGCTGCTGAAGGCGGTGGTCGAGGACGAAAAGCCCGACCTGGTTCTGATGGGCAAACAGTCGATCGACGGCGACAACAATGCCGTGGGCCAGATGCTGGCCGCCCTGCTGGACTGGCCCCAGGCGACCTTTGCCGGCAAGCTGGTGATCGACGGCGGCAAGGCCACGGTCACGCGCGAGGTCGACGGCGGCTTGCAGACCATCGCTGCCGAACTGCCTGCGGTGGTGACGGTGGACCTGCGGCTGAACACGCCGCGCTACGCCTCCCTGCCGAACATCATGAAGGCCAAGAAGAAGGAGATCGCCATGAAGGTGGTCGCCGACTACGGCGTCGATGTCGCCGACCGTCTGAAGGTCCTCAAGGTCACCGAGCCGCCCAAACGGTCGGCCGGGGTCAAGGTGGCCGATGCGGCCGAACTGGTTTCCAAGCTCAAGTCTGCGGGAGCGCTGTAATATGGCTGTCCTCGTCATCGCCGATCACGACGGTTCGACTGTTCGCGACACCACCCACAAGACCGTGACAGCCGCGCTGGGCCTGTTGTCCGATGTGGACGTCCTGGTCCTGGGGCAGGGGGCGCAGGCCGTCGCCGATAGCGCCTCCAAGATCGCGGGCGTCCGCAAAGTGCTGCTGGCCGAGGGCGCCGGTCTGGGCAAGATGCTGGCTGAGGCGGTCGAAGCGACCGTCCTGCCGCTGGCCGGGAGCTACGACGCCATCCTGACGCCGGCGACCACGGACGGGAAGAACTTCGCCCCGCGTTTGGCCGCCAAGCTGGATGTCGCGCCGATCTCGGACATCATCGAGGTGGTGTCGGCCGATACCTTCGTGCGCCCCATCTATGCCGGCAATGCGCTGGAGACGATCCAATCTGCCGACGCCAAGAAGGTGATCACGGTGCGCCCGACCGCGTTCGCCGCCGCAGCTGAGGGCGGTTCGGCTGCGGTCGAGAGCGTCGCCGGCGCCGATGCGCCCAAGACGGCCTTCGTGTCCGAGGAGATGGTCAAGTCGGACCGTCCCGAACTGGGGGCCGCCAAGATCATCGTCTCGGGCGGTCGCGCACTGGGCTCGGCGGACGAGTTCCATGCCGTGATGGAGCCGCTCGCCGACAAGCTGGGCGCCGCCATCGGCGCCTCGCGCGCAGCGGTCGACGCCGGCTATGCGCCCAACGACTATCAGGTCGGTCAGACCGGCAAGGTGGTCGCCCCGGCGCTCTACATCGCCATCGGCATCTCGGGCGCGATTCAGCACCTGGCCGGGATGAAGGACTCCAAGACCATCGTCGCCATCAACAAGGACGCGGACGCCCCGATCTTCCAGGTCGCGGACTATGGTCTGGTCGGCGACTATAAGACGGTGGTGCCGGAATTGATGGCCGCCTTGGGCTAGGCCCAGGTCGAATCGATCTGAAGAGGGCGCGGCGCCGATCGGAGCCGCGCCCTTTTTCTTGCCCGTAGAGGACGGCATGGCGAACTTGCCCATAAGGCTGCAGCCCGGCGCTACGGCCGATCGCATTGATGGCTGGGCGGCCGACGCCGAGGGACGACCCGTGCTCAAGGTGCGCGTCCGCGCCCGTCCGATCGAGGGAGAGGCCAACGACGCCCTGATCCGGCTGCTGGCCAAAAGCCTTGGCGTGCCGAAGTCGTCGATCAGCGTGGGACGCGGCGGACAGTCGCGCTCGAAAATGATCGTCGTGCATGGACTGGATGACGAAGAGCTGCGCTCGCGCCTCGTCGATGGTCTTTCTGGCGATTGAGAAGAGCCATCCGGCCGATTGGTGCGTTCTGCATCGGAACAGGAGACCAGCCCAATGACGATGGACGCCCGCATCCTCCACGCCCGCAGCGGCGTTACGCTCGAGCAAAAGGGCGATGTCTATTCGGTCTCAAGCCTGCGGCTGTCCGAGCCGGCGACCTTCTTGGAAGAGGCGGACGCCCAACGCGCCTTCGATGCTGAGGTCGCGGCCTCTGAGCAGGATCCAGAACTGATGTCGCGTCTCGGCGGGGCCTGAGAAGGCGAAACGCCTTTATTTGCCGGCCCCGAATAGGCTCAGGGACTGCGATTCCTGATCGACGATCATGAGTCTGCGAGAAACTTCCCCCGGACGGTCAGAATCCGCTTGCTGACAAATCCGCCTCTCCGTATAGAGCCGCCTCGCTCGGAAACGGGCTGGCCGGCGGGGCCGCGGGGGTGAAGATCTCCAGGGTCCCACGGAAGAAAGAAGCGAAAAACTTCTTGCTTTCATCGGTTGGTTTCACTAGGTTCCGCGCTCCAATCGAATCGCCGACGGGTTTTTAGAGGTAAGCCTCGCTTTCCTCCGGTGGTTTCTTGCGGTCTGAAGGGTTCGCTCTTCTCTCCGAAAGATCTCTGAAAAGAGCGGTTGACACGGGG